>NZ_JBXAQZ010000014.1:148253-231434 GCF_058807755.1 Pseudomonas sp. GW821-FHT12A04 | reverse complement strand
CTGCGATGGCGGCCTGCCAGCCAACCAAGTCCTCACAGATGTACCCGATCCAATTGTAGGAGCGAGCCTGCTCGCGATGACGGACTTACAGTCGACAATGTTTATCGCCAAAGCCAACCATTCAGACCATTCCCACAAGACTTTCAGCTTGCCCGTCAGAAGCACGATCTCTAGCCTTTGCCTGTCGCTGCCAATTCAGCGATCGGGACTGCAAGCCCGCCAAAATGTTAGGCGCCTACTTTGGGAGCTTCGCAATGATCAAAGACAGTCCAGATCCCTCTGCCTCTGAATCCGAAAAACAAGTGTCACACCGTCCTTGCCCAATTTTCACCATCCGCCAAGGCGTCGATTCCGAAACTCTGCTAGTCCATGCCTACGAAACCCTTGCCTCTGCGAATGTAATGGCAACCGAACTGTCGTCCATCCTGAGCGGCCCAACCTGCAATCTGGCGCTCGGCATTCAGCAGATGATCGTCCTCGCGCAGCTATCAGTGAACCGGGTCCTCGATCAGCTGGATCCGCAGCAATAGCCAAAGGAAGAAGCCCGCTGAACCTGTACCAACCAACGGGCTTTCATTGTTCCTACATCTATCTCGGACCCGTCTGATATTGAGGCTGAAAAACTCAGGTGTTGTACTCAGAACCCCGTTTCACGCATGTTTGAGACAGCGCCATGAAAAATCCACCCACATTGAGGGGCCGGTCCGATCCGGTGTTTGATCGGCTGTTGCGATCGCCCCACAAGGAACGCCTTTCGGAGTACCTCGCCTTGCTCAAGCCCCTGGACGATCAGGGGCGTTACCTGCCGTTCGATTCATTGCGCTATCGCTGGGCGCCCGGGCTGGATTCGAACCTGTGCTGGGCCTTGGTCAAGAACGCGCGGACTGCACAGTATTCGAGCCTTTTGCCATTGGGTGAACCGGCGTGCTGGCTGAAGTTCATGCTGACGCCGCAGGCGCAAAAAGCGATTTCCGTAGTGGATCGTCAGGCGACAACCGCAGTGCTGGAATACATGACCGGCCAGATTGGCGAGCGCGCTCATTTCAGCTATTTGCTCAATGATCTGATCGAAGACGAGGCCATCAGCAGCAGCCAGCTCGAAGGTGCGGCCACCACGACGCGGGTGGCCAAGGACATGCTCAAGCGCCATCGTTCGCCGCGCACACCGGATGAACGAATGGTCATCGGTAACTTCAAGATGATGAACTTCGCCTGGGAGCAGCGTTACGAGCCACTGAGCGTTGAGCTGATTGCGGCCATGCATCGAGTTGGCGTCGAGGGTATCGACGATTCGCAGTACTCGCCTGGAGCATTCAGGACCAACGATGACGTCGTAGTCCAGGATGGCGAGGGCAACACCGTGCATTCGCCACCACCTGCAACAGGGCTCGTGTCACGTTTGCAGGGGCTGGCGAAGTGGATCAATCAACCCCACAACAACCCTCATCAAGCGGACTACCTTCATCCATTGATCAAAGCCATCGCGCTGCATTTTGTCTTGGGTTACGAGCATCCTTTTCGCGACGGCAACGGTCGGGTAGCGCGCGCGTTGTTTTACTGGTTCATGTTCAAAAATGACTTCTCGGCGTTTCGTTACATCGCCATCAGTGTTTTGTTGCGCAATGCGCCGTTGAAGTACGGGCGGTCGTATTTGAATACCGAGGCGGATGAGCTGGATCTGACGTACTTCATCGATTTCCAGTGTTCGGTGGTGTTGCGAGCTGTGGGCAGTTTTACCGGGACATATCGGAAAAGTCTGGACGATGCTGAGCAATTTGATTGCTGGTTGCGTGAAAGTGGTTTTCTCGACCAGCTCACCGAGAAACAGCGGGCATTGTTTCAGGTAGCCAGGAGCGGAATGGCCAAGGAGTTCACGGCGGTCAATGTGAAGGAAAATCTGGGTTGCTCTTACAACACGGCATCAGCCACGTTAAATGGGCTGGTCGCGTTGAAGTTGTTCGAGAAACGCAAGATGGGGCGCGAGTGGGTGTTCTTTCTAAGACCCGTATCAGCGGCCTGAACCTTTGTGGGAGCAAGACTGCTCCCACAGGTTTTGTGTAGCGGCTCAGAGCGTGCCAAACACTTTCTTCGCCAAACTGGTCGCCGCAGCCGCCGGGTTCTGGCGGATGGTTTCTTCCTGTTTGCCGATCATCTCGAACAAGCCATTCAGCGCCTGCTCGGTGACGTAGTTTTCGACGTTGGCGTTTTTCGCATCCACTACGCCCATTGTCGCCGCTTGTCCGGCGAACGAGTTGTACTGCTGGGCCAGGCCAACCTTGTCGGTGGCTTGCTTGACGATGGGCAGGAATTTGGCGCGGATCTGTTCACGGCTGGTCTTGTTCAGGTATTGGGTGGCCGAGTCGTTGCCGCCGCTGAGGATGCCCTTGGCATCTTCCACGGTCATTTTCTTCACGGCATCGACGAGGATTGGCTGGGCCTGGGTCACGGCGGTTTCTGCCGCTTTGTTCATGCTGGCTTCCAGCTCATCGACCTGGTCACCCATGCCGAACTGTTTCATCTTGCTCGCGACTTTGCCCAGCTTGCCCGGCAGTTCAATTTTCACATCGGGGTTGTTGCTGAAGCCACCCGGGGTGCCGAGTTGTTTGACGGCCAGTTGCGCGCCTTGGGTCAGTGCGTCCTTGAGGCCGCCGGTGGCGTCTTTCTGCGACAGGTCGGTGAGGGACAGCGCCAGGGCGTTGGCACAGATCATCAAGCCTGCGCACAGGCCGGCAAAGCGGAGGGTAGGGCGGAACATGGCAACTTCCTTTTTCGAAAAAGACACTTAGCGGGCCGGGTCGACACGGACCTTCAGCAGTTGTGGATCGGTGCCGTCCAGGCGCACGGCATGATTCTCGGTGGTGATGAACATCAGTTTGCCGTCGACTTCAATGCGCGCGTTCACCGAGTAACGGTGGTTGGGCTCTATCTTCAGCGGGTCGTAGCTGAGATGGAAGGCCAGCGGCACCTGCCCTTTGATCTGGCCGCGCTGTTCGTCGATGACCTTCGCCGGGGCATCGGCGAGTGAAATGTCCTGCAGGCTGACACTCAGGACCGCCGTCGGTGGCAGGGCGATGCGTTGCAGGTAGAAGACTTCTCCATCAAGGGAAGCCTTGGGCGCCGGTGTCGGGTGCTGGCAGGCTGTCAGCAGGATGGCGGCTGCGATCAGTGGCAGTTTTTTCATCGGTCAATCTCCGTATCGAGGGCGCCAGAACCGACTGGCGCCCTGATCAATCTAGACGGTTTACAAAGGTGGGGTGGCGTCGGCTGCATCTTCACTGCGATGCAACGCCACCTGACGGATCGACAAACGAATCTCCGCCGGCAATACGCGCTTGGCCGCGCCTTCGGCCAGTTCACCGAGCAGTTCGTGATAGCTCAGCTTGCCCGCTTCATCGCGCTTGAGCACGTCAAGGTCGAGCATCGTCTGGATGAAGTGGCGGAACAGGCTCTTGTCGAAGAATTCCGGGGCGTTCAGGCCATGCAGGATCGACAGGCGTTGGGCCATGACCGTGCACAGGTCTTCCAGTTCTTCGGCGCTGATGCTGTTCTGGCCGCTGTTGAGCAGCAGGGACACGGTCATGTAGAAGCGCTGCAAGGTCTGGGCGATGCTTTTCGACAGCAAGGTCAGCAGCACGAAATGCCGCGAGCTTGGCGCCGGGCGCAAGTACACGTCGTTCTCGAAGCGCAGCAGGCCTTGCTCGACGAACGACTCCAGCCATTGATCGATCACCGCATCCAGTTCGTCCAGCGACCAGCGAATGAACAGCTCCGCTTGCAGGTAGGGATACAACGCGCGGGTGTAGCGCAGGATCTGCTCGCGACTCATGCGCGAGGCGCTCTGGAAGAAGCTCGCCAGCAACGCCGGCAGCGCGAAGATGTGCAGTACGTTGTTGCGGTAGTAGGTCATCAGGACGGCGTTTTGTTCGTCCAGATAGAGAATCTTGCCCAGGGCATCGCTTTGCTCGGACAGCAGGTCCATGTCCTTCACATGCTCGATCAACGCCCGGCCATCGCCTTCCGGCAAGGTGGTGTGTGGCGAATAGGGGACCTTGCGTAGCAGCGCCAGGTACAGATCCAGCACACGCGCCATGGCCCGGTAATCCAGCGCCAGTCGGGTGGTCGACAGCAGCGCCAGTGCCACCAGGTTGACCGGGTTGATCGCCGCCGCTTCGTTGAGATGTTGTGCGACTTTCTCGCCTAGGCGGTTGGTGGTTTCGTTGAGCCAGGCCGGTCTGAACTGCGGGCCAAGTTCCTGTTTGCGCCAGTCCGGCTGTTCGCTGTCGAGGAATTCCGCCAGTTTGATCGGCTCACCGAAGTTCACCGCCACCTGGCCGAAGCGCTGCTTGAGTGCGCCAATGACTTTGAAAATATCGAAGATCGACTCTTTCTTCTTGGCCGCACCGCGCAGTTCGCCGAGGTAGGTCCGGCCTTCCAGCACGCGCTCATAGCCGATGTACACCGGCACGAAGACGATGGGCATGCGCGATGAGCGCAGGAAGCTGCGCAGGGTGATCGCCAGCATTCCGGTTTTCGGTTGCAGCATGCGCCCGGTGCGCGAACGGCCACCCTCGACGAAATACTCCACCGGGAAACCCTTGGTGAACAGGGTGTGCAGGTATTCGTTGAACACCGAGGTGTACAGCGGGTTGCCCTTGAAGGTGCGACGCATGAAGAACGCACCGCCGCGACGCAGCAGGCCGCCGATCACTGGCATGTTCAGGTTGATGCCCGCGGCAATGTGCGGCGGGGTCAAACCGTTGCGGAACAATAGATAGGACAGCAGAAGATAGTCGATGTGGCTGCGATGGCACGGCACGTAGATCACTTCGTGACCCTGGGCGACCTTCTGCACGCCTTCGATGTGGTTGACCTTGATACCGTCGTAGATCTTGTTCCAGAACCAGCTCAGCACCACTTCCATAAAACGGATCGCAGTGTAGGTGTAGTCCGAGGCGATTTCGTTGCCGTAGCGTAGCGCTTGAGCTTTGGCTTTCTCCGGCGAGATGTTCTCGCGCTCGGCTTCGTCGAGGATCGCTTGTTTGACCTGTGGCTGGTTCAGCAAGCCTTTGACCAGGTTGCGGCGGTGGGAAATGTCCGGGCCGATTACCGCAGCCTTCAGGTTGCGAAAGTGAACCCGCAGGATGCGCTGGGCCATGCGCACGGTGCGTTCGTGGCCCTTGTCGTGCTCGATCAGTTCGCGCAGGTGGATCGGCGCGGAGAACTGCACGCGGGTCTTGCGTCCCAGGACGATGACGCTCAGTAACCGACGCAGACGCCCGGTAACGGCCCAGCTGTCGGCGAACAGGAGTTTCCATGGGCTGTTTTCGCTGTCCGGCGACTGCCCCCAGAACACGCTGACCGGGATGATCTGCGCATCTTCGGCGGCGTTCTGGCTCAGGGCGCTGACCAGGCGGGTCAGTGTCGGCGGCGCTCCGCGCTTGTCCTGGCGGCCGAGCCAGTCCGGGTCCGGCGTCAGGTAGAAGAACGCGGCAGGTTCCAGCAGGTTGCCCACCGATACCGGCAGTACCGGGCGTGGCAGGCCGGCCTTGCTGCATTCGGTGTCGACCACGGCGAGGTCGGTCAGCGAAGGGTTTTGCAGGACGTAGAACACCGGACGACTGCGGTCGAGGTCAAGGGTGAACGACGACTGGTTGATCGTCTCGGAGCGAACCCAGAGGTACAACAGTCGGCGCAGGGTGCCAAACACAAGACGGCGGAACGGGGAGCGGGTCATACGGCTTCTGCGTGAGTGAAAAAAACCAAGCAATTGCTTGGGCGGCCGATAGTGTGCCGGATTCGTCGAAAATCGGCAAAAAAGCGTGGAAGTAAACTCCTGTTGAGAGTTTTAACGTCTGTCATATACTCGGCGCTCTGTCGCCGTTGCCCTCATGGGACCGGTATGCGCAGGCTGACGTTCCCGAGGCTTTCCTGCGAAAAGCCCGACCAATAATAAAAAGGGAGTATGAACAAATGGCAACACGCGAAACCGGCAACGTGAAGTGGTTCAACGACGCCAAGGGCTACGGCTTCATTCAGCGCGAGGACGGGGTGGACGTGTTCGTGCATTACCGCGCGATTCGCGGTGAAGGCCACCGTTCGCTGACCGAAGGCCAGCAGGTTGAATATGCGGTGGTGGAAGGGCAGAAGGGGTTGCAGGCTGAGGATGTTGTAGGTCTGTAACCAGAATCTTCAGAACGCCCAAAAACACTGTGGGAGCGAGCTTGCTCGCGATAGCGGTCTGACATTCAACATGGATGTTGACTGAAAGGGCCTCATCGCGAGCAAGCTCGCTCCCACAGGTTTGGTGTGTAGGTTTTTACGCGGTTTTCCAGGTGATTTCTTCTTCACCATCGGCGCTGATGCGAATCCAGCGGTCCGCCGTCTCTTCACCTTCTTCCTCGACCCAGGTGCCCGGTGCACAACGCACTTCCACGTTGAGCGCGGCAAACGCGGCGCGGGCGCAGGCGATGTCGTCGTCCCACGGGGTCTGGTCGCTTTCCAGATACAGGCTGTTCCATTTGCCGACGGCTTTTGGCAGCCAGGTCACTGGCACGTTGCCAGCCTTGCACTTGTAGGTCTGGCCCTTCTGGACCCAATCGGTGCACGGACCCAATGCCGCACCGAGCCAGGCGGCAATGGCTTTGTGGTCGACGTCGGCGTCTTTCAGGTAAATCTCGATATCGGGTTGGCGCATGGATGTCCTCACTGCGGGTCTGAAAAATCCATTCGCGGATTTAGCCGGTCTTGAGCATTTGCCCGAGACCAAAAATTAAGGTTATTGAAGTACGAAATAATCGTAGCGCATCGACACGGTGACCTCGAACGGCTCGGCCTGCTCGATAACGGCAGCACGGCGCTCGGCACTGGCGCGCCAGCCGTGGGGCGTCATGGCCAGCAGGTTCGCCCGGTCCTGACCGCTTTCCAGCGTCAGTTTGAATTCCAGGGTTTCGCTGTGGGCCAGCGCCATGCCTTCCGGCACCAGGGCCAGGTGCTTGTCGTCAGTGTATTCACGAACTTCGTCGTACAGCCGCTCACGCAGTTCCATCAGGTGGCCGCTGGTCGGCCCGACTTTCATCAGGCCACCGCCAACACTGAGCAGGCGCTTGGCTTCTTCCCAATCCAGCGGGCTGAAGACGCTGGCCAGGAACTGGCAACTGCCGGAAGCCAACGGCACCCGCGCCATGCTGGCGATCAACCAGGTCAGCTGCGGGTTGCGTTTGCAGGCGCGTTTGACTGCTTCGCGGGAGATATCCAGGGCATAACCTTCGGCATCTGGCAGTGCCTCGGCGATTTGCGCGGTGTAGTAACCCTCGCCACAACCGATGTCCAGCCAGTGCTGTGGTGCTACACCTGTCACCAGCTCCGCCAGACGCTTGGCCACCGGGGCGTAGTGCCCGGCATTCAAAAAGTCGCGGCGGGCTTCGACCATTGCCTGGTTATCCCCAGGGTCACGGCTGTTCTTGTGCTGCACCGGCAACAGGTTCAAGTAACCCTGGCGCGCACGGTCGAAACGATGCCCGGCGGGGCAGGCCACGCCGTTGTCCACCGCATTGAGCGGCTCACTGCAGATCGGGCACGCAAGCATCAGGCGAGCAACTTGATCAGGGTCTGGTAGTAGATTTCGGTCAGCACGTCGAGATCGGCTGCCAGCACGCGTTCGTTGACCTGGTGGATGGTCGCGTTGACCGGGCCCAGCTCAACCACCTGGGTACCCATGGTCGCGATGAAACGGCCATCGGAGGTACCACCGCTGGTGGACGCCTTGGTTTCACGACCGGTGATGTCCTTGATGCTCGCCGACACCGCGTCGAGTAGCGCGCCAGGTTCGGTGAGGAACGGCAGGCCGGACAGCGCCCAGTCGATGTGCCAGTCCAGGCCATGCTTGTCGAGGATGTCGGCGACGCGCTTTTGCAGGCCTTCGACCGTCGATTCGGTGGAGAAACGGAAGTTGAACACCGCCACCAGGTCACCCGGGATCACGTTGGTCGCACCGGTGCCGGAGTTGACGTTGGAGATCTGGAAACTGGTCGGCGGGAAGAAATCGTTACCGTGGTCCCAGTGCTCGGCAGCCAGTTCGGCCAGGGCCGGGGCGGCGAGGTGGATCGGGTTCTTGGCCAGGTGCGGGTAGGCCACGTGGCCTTGCACACCGCGCACGGTCAGCTTGGCGCCGAGGGAGCCGCGACGACCGTTCTTGACCACGTCACCCACCAGGGTGGTGCTCGACGGTTCGCCGACGATGCACCAGTCCAGACGTTCCTTGCGTGCGGCGAGGCGTTCGACCACGGCCTTGGTGCCGTGGTGCGCCGGGCCTTCTTCGTCGCTGGTGATCAGGAACGCGACTTTGCCTTTGTGATTCGGGTAGTCGGTGACAAAACGCTCGGAGGCGACGGTCATGGCGGCGAGGCTGCCTTTCATGTCGGCGGCGCCACGACCGCAGAGCATGCCGTGTTCGTCGATCAGCGCGTTGAACGGTTCGATCTGCCAGGCCGCCACCGGGCCGGTCGGGACCACGTCGGTGTGGCCGGCGAAGCACAGCACCGGACCGTCGTCCTGGCCGTGGGTGGCCCAGAAGTTATCCACATCTTCGATGCGCATCGGTTCCAGGGTGAAACCGGCATCGCCCAGGCGCTGCATCATCTGCTTCTGGCAATCGGCGTCGATCGGCGTCACGGACGGACGGCGGATCAGGTCGATGGCGAGTTGGAGGGTCGGCGAAAGGTCGGCGTGGGCCGTCATGGAAAACTCCGAAAATCATGAATGTGGGCGCGGGCTAAATGTGGGAGCGAGCTTGCTCGCGATGGCGTTGTGTCAGTCAACATAAACTTTGATTGTTACATCGCAATCGCGAGCAAGCTCGCTCCCACAGGTATCGGGTTCGTTCTGTAAACCCCGACACGCCAGGCCCCGCAAAATGGCGCTTATCTTAAAGCAAAACGGCGACCATTGGCCGCCGTTTAGTGCATCCGCGCAGATTTAGACGACAGGTGCCGTTTCAGGCTCGGTGGCCGGTTTCGGCAGCGACGACAGGAACGCCATGATCAGCGCCGCGACGTACGGCAGCGACTGCACCAGCAGCATGATGACCCAGAAACGCATGTCGTTGCTCGGCATGCCGTTCACCAGGTAGATCCCCAGGGCCGCGCTCCACAACAGCAGCATGATGAACATCTCTTCCCGGGCTTCGGAAATCGCCACCCAGAAGCCGTGGTTGTCGGCATTCTTCGGCGTACGGAAGAACGGAATGCTGCTGGTGAAGAAGCCGTACAGCACCGCTTTGGCGATGGTGTGGGACAACGCCAGACCGGCCAGCGCCGCGCAGAAGGCATCCTTCAGATTCACCCCGACCGCACGACGGTAGAGGAAGATGATCTTGGCGACCTTGAACACGAACAACGCCAATGGCGGGATTGCGAAGATCAGCAGCGGCGGATCGACCCGTTGCGGCACGATGATCATCGCCGCCGACCACAATAGCGCGCCGACGGTGAAGAAGATGTTCATGCCGTCCGCCACCCACGGCAACCAGCCCGCCAGGAAGTGGTAGCGCTGGCCACGGGTCAGCTCGGTGTCCTTGCCGCGCAGCAGGCTGGCGGTGTGGCGCTTGATGATCTGGATCGCTCCGTAGGCCCAGCGGAAACGCTGTTTCTTGAAGTCGATGAATGTGTCGGGCATCAGGCCCTTGCCGTAGCTGGTGTGGTAATACGCTGCCGACAGGCCTTTTTCGAATACCCGCAGGCCCAGTTCGGCGTCTTCACAGATGCACCAGTCGGCCCAGCCCAGCTCTTCGAGCACCGAGCGACGGGTCATGGTCATGGTGCCGTGCTGGATGATCGCGTCGCGGTCGTTGCGGGTGACCATGCCGATGTGGAAGAAGCCTTTGTATTCCGCGTAGCAGAGCTTCTTGAAGGTGCTTTCGTTCTGGTCGCGGTAATCCTGCGGCGACTGCACCACGGCGATTTTCGGGTCGGCGAAGTGCGGCACCATGTGCTTGAGCCAGTTCGGGTGCACGCAGTAATCGGAGTCGATCACCGCGATCACTTCGGCGTCCTTGGCAGTGTGCGGGATCAGGTAGTTCAGCGCGCCGCCCTTGAAGCCGGCCAGTGGTGCCACGTGGAAGAACTTGAAGCGCGGGCCGAGGGTTTCGCAATAATCGCGCACCGGTTCCCAGACCGCCGGGTCCTTGGTGTTGTTGTCGATGATCAGGACTTCGAAGTCCGGATAGTCGAGGTTGGCCAGGGCGTTGAGGGTCTGTTTGACCATCTCCGGCGGCTCGTTGTAGCAGGGCACGTGAATCGACACTTTCGGGCGGTAGCTGGAGTCGCCTTCCACCGGCAGGAACTCGCGCCGGCGCTTGTGCACCCACACCGCTTCGGCCAGTTCATGGGCTTCGGTCAGCAGCACGATAAACACCCCGAGCGCACCGAGGGCGAGCAAGAAGCCCACCGTCAGGCTGAACCAGGTGCTGTATTGCTGGCTGTAGTCGTAACCGATCCACACCAGCACCGAACCACACAGGAACGCAATGAAGGTCAGGAAGGTACGGCCACGCTGGCGCAGGGCCGAGCCGTCGATCATCAGCAGGGTCAGCGACAACAGCGCCAATACCACCGAACCAATGGCCAACACGCGCCATTGCGGAATCGCCACCACCGGGCCTTCGAAGTTGAACTTCTGCTGGCGCGCGGCGTTGAACACGCCCCAGTAGGCGCCGACGGAACCTTCGTCGCTGGCTTTCCACGGCTGGTCAAACGCTTCGATCACGAAGTAGTTGAAGCCCTGGCGGTTGAGCTTGTTGACCAGGGTTCGCAGATAAATCGCCTGGTCCGCGGGGGAGGCGTCGGCGCCACCACGCATGCGGCCGTTGCTCGGCCAGCCCACCTCGGACAGCAGCAGTGGTTTTTTCGGGAACATCTTTTTCAGGTCGCGGGCGCGGTCGAGGACGAACTGCCCGGCCTTGTCCATCGGGACGAATTCCCAGTAAGGCAGGACGTGCGCGGCAATCAGGTCGACGTGCTTGGCCAGTTCCGGGTGTTCTTCCCACACGTGCCACTGTTCGGACGTAGTCACCGGCACTTTCACGGCGGCACGCACGCGATCGAGCATGACGCTGAGTTCCTGGGCGGTGATTTCCTTGCGGTAAATGGCCTCGTTGCCGACCACCACACGAACCACGCTGCGCGAGGAGTTGGCGATTTCAATGGCGCGGGTGATTTCCCGTTCGTTGCGTTCCAGGTCCGGGCTGATCCAGATCCCCAGGGTTACCCGCAAGCCGAACTCTTCCGCCAGTTTCGGGATGTTCTGCAGCGTGCCATCGACCGAGTAGATGCGGATGTTGTCCGTCAGCTTGCTCATGATCTCCAGGTCGCGACGCATTTGATCGTCGGTCGGGTACTGGTCTTTCTGCGGGAACTGGCCCTGCTGGAATGGCGAGTACGAGAAGCCGGAGATCTGTTCAGGCCAGTTGGGGGCGGTGACCGGGCGGTTGATCAGCGCCCAGAAGCCGGTAAACAAGGCTGCGATGGCGAGCACCACGACCAGGTTGAGTCCAAATTTACGCGATGACATAGTTATTTCGGGTTCCAAAGACTGTGGAACGAAGGAACGGTTGGCGGTCGCCAAGGGGCGCGCATCCTACACCGGGCATTCTCTGGTCGTACAGCGGACAGGGAATTGCCGGACATTGGGCAATCCAAGTCGGTTTAAGTTCTTTCTTTAGAGCGTGTAGGACGAATCTTTGTTCGATGTAGTTTTCGTGGATGTTGCCCGTTCATAGCGCAATGATGCTCTTGGGCGCCGACGGCCCTATAATGCGCGCCGGTTTTTGGGGTAATG
The DNA here is from genome assembly GCF_058807755.1 of Pseudomonas sp. GW821-FHT12A04. Classification (NCBI taxonomy): domain Bacteria; kingdom Pseudomonadati; phylum Pseudomonadota; class Gammaproteobacteria; order Pseudomonadales; family Pseudomonadaceae; genus Pseudomonas; species Pseudomonas sp. GW821-FHT12A04. The sequence continues at coordinate 219,602 of NZ_JBXAQZ010000014.1, read as the reverse complement.
GTCATGAGTACAGAAGATCCGCGGTTTGCTGGCATCGCCCGCTTGTATGGCATTGAAGGCCTTGAGCGCCTGAAAGCGGCCCATGTGGCGATCGTGGGCGTCGGTGGCGTCGGTTCCTGGGCGGCGGAAGCCATGGCCCGTTGTGGTGTTGGCGAAATTTCGCTGTTCGACCTCGATGACGTCTGCGTTAGCAACGCCAACCGCCAGTTGCACGCGCTGGACAGCACGGTGGGCAAGCCCAAGGTTGAGGTGATGGCCGAGCGTCTGCGCGGGATCAACCCGGACTGCACGGTGCATGCGGTGCCTGACTTCGTTACCCGCGACACCATGGCCGAGTACATCACGCCGAACATCGACTGCGTGATCGACTGCATCGACAGCGTCAATGCCAAGGCCGCGCTGATCGCCTGGTGCAAGCGGCGCAAGATCCAGATCATCACCACCGGCGGCGCGGGCGGGCAGATTGACCCGACGTTGATCCAGGTCTGCGACCTCAATCGCACGTTCAATGATCCATTGGCGTCGAAGGTGCGCTCCACGCTGCGCCGCGACTACGGCTTCTCACGCACCGTGACCCGTCACTACAGCGTGCCGTGCGTGTTTTCCACCGAGCAACTGCGCTACCCGAAACCGGACGGCAGCATTTGCCTGCAGAAGAGTTTTGTCGGTGATGGGGTGAAGCTCGACTGCGCCGGCGGGTTTGGCGCGGTGATGATGGTGACGGCGACCTTCGGCATGGTCGCGGCGACCAAGGCTGTGGACAAGATTGTGGCAGGGGTGCGGCGGCCGGCGGAGCGGGTCAAACCGCAGGTTTAGTCGGTGTGGCTGAAGGCCTCATCGCGAGCAAGCTCGCTCCCACATTGGAATGCGTTCCTCCTGTAGGAGCGAGCTTGCCCGCGATGGGCTACGAAGCAGCCCTCTTATCGAGCCAACTCTCGCATCCGCTGAAGCACCGCATTCAAGCCATTGCTGCGGGACTCGGACAACTGCCGCCCCAACCCCAGCTGATTGAACCAGTCCGGCAAATCCACTTGCTGCAACTCGGCCGCGGACAAGCCGTTGACCCGCGCCAGCAGCAACGCCACCAACCCGCGAATCAACCGTGCATCACTGTTGGCGCTGAACTGCCAATGACCGTCGCGCAACTCGCCCACCAGCCACACCTGGCTTTCACAGCCGTGTACCCGATTAGCGTCGCACATTTGCGTGTCGCTCAACGCGGGCAGGCGCTCGCCCCATTGCATCAGCAGGCGTGCGCGTTGTTCCCAGCCTGCCGCTTTCTGAAAGATATCGAGTGCCGTCACGGCATCGGCAGGCAGGTTCATCGCAATAGCTCCAGCGCCTGATCCAGGGCTTCAAAGAACCGCTCCAGGTCTTCGGAATCGTTGTATAGCGCCAACGACACCCGAATCGCTCCGGCCAGTTCGAAGCGTTTGAGCAGCGGCATCGCGCAGTGGTGGCCGGCACGCACCGCGATCCCTTGTTCGGTCAGCAAATGCGCGAGATCGGAGTTATGCACACCCTCGACGGTGAAACTGGCCAGTGCCACTTGCGGCTTGCCCAGCAGGCGAATGCCGTTGCGCGCCTCCAGGCCCTTGAGTAGACAGTCATGCAACGCGGCTTCATGGGCAGACACGGCGTCCTGATCGAGCCCGGCGAGGTAGTCCAGGGTCGCTCCCAGGCCGATCACGCTGGCAATCGGCGGCGTCCCGGCCTCGAAACCCAGCGGTGCCGGGCGAAAGCGTGCGTCGTGATAATTGGCATCGAGCACCATTTCACCACCGAACTGCCAGGGACGCAGTTGTTGAAGTGCTGTATTGCGCCCGAACAGCACGCCCAGGCCATCGGGGCCGTAGAGCTTGTGGCTGGAGAACACATAGAAATCACAGCCCAGCGCCTGCACGTCGTGGCGACCATGGACCACGCCCTGGGCGCCGTCGATCACGGTCAGGGCGCTGTGCGCCTTGGCCAGTGCCAGCAATTGCGGCAGCGGCTGCCATGCGCCAATCACGTTGGACAGCTGGCTGACCGCCAACAGACGCGTGCGTGGGCCGATCAAACCGGCGGCGGCTTCAAGGTCGATCACGCCGTCGGCATCCAGCGGCAGGATCACCAGTTTCAGGTCGCGACGGTGCGTCAGTTGCTGCCACGGCAGCAGGTTGGCGTGATGCTCCAGGGCGCTGATGACAATCTCGTCGCCCGGATTGAAAAGATGTTCCAGGCCATAGGCCAGGAGATTCAGCGCGGACGTCGCGCCGTGGGTAAAGATGATCTGCCCGCAATCGCCAGTATTGAGCCATTGCGCGACTTTGCGGCGGCTGTCCTCGAACGCCTGGGTGGCGTGGGCGCCGGGCAAATGCTGCGCCCGATGCACGTTGGCCGCGCCGTTGGCGTAGTAGTGCGCCAGGGCATCGAGCAGGGCTTGAGGTTTTTGCGTAGTGGCGGCGTTATCCAGATAGGTCTGGTCTTGCCGTTGCAGGGCGGCGATGGCCGGAAAATCGGCACGCCAGGGGGAGAGAATCATCATGTTGTTCGCCTGTACGCCTGCCCCCTGTAGGAGCGAGCTTGCTCGCGATGGACGTCAACGATAACGAGCACGTGTCGTCTAATCGTCCATCGCGAGCAAGCTCGCTCCTACAGCGGTGCGGGTGGTCGTGTGGCTTAGTTGTGAGCGTGCAGCGCTTCGTTCAGCTCGATGGCCGATTTGTGGGTTTTGCATTCCACGGCACCGGTCTCCGAATTGCGACGGAACAGCAGGTCCGGCTGGCCGGCCAGTTCACGGGCCTTGACCACTTTGACCAGTTGATTGTTCTCGTCCAGCAGCGCGACTTTGGTACCGGCGGTCACGTACAGGCCCGACTCGACGGTGTTGCGGTCGCCCAACGGGATACCGATACCGGCGTTGGCGCCGATCAGGCAGCCTTCGCCGACCTTGATCACGATGTTGCCGCCGCCCGACAGGGTGCCCATGGTCGAGCAGCCGCCGCCCAGGTCCGAACCCTTGCCGACGAATACGCCAGCGGATACGCGGCCTTCGATCATGCCCGGGCCTTCGGTGCCGGCGTTGAAGTTGATGAAACCTTCGTGCATCACGGTGGTGCCTTCGCCCACGTAAGCGCCCAGGCGCAGACGCGCGGCGTCAGCGATACGCACGCCGGCCGGAACCACGTAGTCGGTCATTTTCGGGAACTTGTCCACCGAGAATACTTCCAGCAGCTCGCCGCGCAGGCGGGCTTCGAGTTGCAGTTCGGCCAGTTCGCTCAGGTCGACAGCGCCCTGGCTGGTCCAGGCCACGTTCGGCAGCAGCGGGAAGATCCCGGCCAGGTTCAGGCCGTGTGGCTTGACCAGGCGATGGCTCAGCAGGTGCAGCTTGAGGTAGGCCTCAGGGGTGGACGACAGCTGGGCGTCTTCGGCCAGCAAGGTGGCAACCAGCGGCTTGTGGCTCTCGGCCAGGCGGGTCAGCAGTTTGCCTTGTACCGCGTCGATGCCTTTCACGGCTTCAGCCAGTTGCGCGGCCTGCGCGGTGGTGAAGGTGATGGCCTGGTTGCCTTCGCTGTAACCGAGGATCGGCGCAATGGCGGCGACCAGTTCGGCGGACGGGTTGAGCAGTGGCTGGGCGTAGAACACTTCCAGCCATGCGCCTTGACGGTTTTGAGTGCCGACACCAAAGGCCAGGCTGAACAGGGTAGTAGACATGTTGATACCTCTAGCAAATTGAAACGGGCTGCTTACTTGAGCGCGGCCGCGTAGATATCTGGCTTGAAGCCAATCAGGGTTCGGTCACCGAGATCAAGCACCGGACGCTTGATCATCGAGGGTTGTGCGAGCATCAGTTCGATGGCTTTCGTCTGGTCGAGATCGGCTTTGCATTCGTCGTCGAGCTTGCGAAAGGTCGTGCCTGCACGGTTCAACACCACTTCCCAGCCGTGCTCGTTGCACCATTGGGTCAGGTGTTCACGGTCGATACCGACCGCCTTGTAATCATGAAAGTCATAGCTGACAGCGTGTTCATCGAGCCAGGTGCGCGCCTTTTTCATGGTGTCGCAGGCTTTGATGCCGAAAAGGTGCAACGTTTTGCTTGAAACGGTCAAGGAATTGCCCCCTTTGCAGGTGCCGTAAATAAAAGGTGACGGATTATGCCATGGCCGGACGGTTTCGCGGCGGCTGTGGTCGGGTTTGTCTCTGAGTCATGGCATAAAACCTTTGTAGGAGCGAGCTCGCTCGCGATGAACCTGAGAACGCCGCGGGGTGTCAGGTATACAGCGTCATCGTTAACGACCATCGCGAGCGAGCTTGCTCCTACAGGGGGTTGTAGTTCAGGCGTGCGACATTGGTGCAAGGGTCAGTAGACAGTCTAAGCGGCTAATATGGCACTTCAATGCTGTTGATCGTCCGGGAACCACGCTTTATGCAAACCGCTTATACCGTCCTGATCCTGTTGATGCTGGTTGGCGTTTCGCGCCTGATCGGACGGGTGGTTCCGCTGCCGTTGCCGTTGGTGCAGATTGCCGCTGGGGCTTTGCTCGCCTGGCCGACCCTGGGCCTGCACGTGGCCCTCGACCCCGAACTGTTCCTGTTTCTGTTCCTGCCGCCGCTGTTGTTCTCCGACGGCTGGCGCATGCCCAAGCGCGAATTCTGGCACTTGCGCGGCCCGATCCTGACCCTGGCAGTGGGCCTGGTGCTGTTCACCGTGGTCGGCGCCGGGTATTTCATTCACTGGTTGCTGCCCGGTGTGCCGTTGCCGGTGGCGTTCGCCCTGGCAGCGGTGCTGTCACCGACGGATGCGGTGGCGGTGTCGGCCATTTCCCGCAACAGACTGCCGACCCCCTTGATGCACATCTTGCAGGGCGAGGCGCTGATGAACGACGCCTCGGGCCTGGTGACATTCAAGTTTGCCCTGGTGGCGGCGGTGACCGGTGTGTTCTCGCTGGCCAATGCCAGCCTGACGTTCGTGCTGGTCGCTGTCGGTGGCCTGGCGGTCGGGGTGGCTTTGAGTTGGCTGGTCGGCCGTCTGCGGGCGTGGATGATCGAGCGGGGCTGGGATGATCCGGCGACGCATGTGGTGTTCATGTTGCTGCTGCCGTTTGCGGCCTACGTGCTGGCCGAGCGCATGGAAGTGTCGGGCATCCTCTCGGCGGTGGCGGCGGGAATGATGCAGAGCTGGCTCGACCTGTTGCCGCGCCAGACCAACACGCGCTTGCTCAACCGAAGTGTCTGGTCGCTGCTGGAGTTCGCGTTCAACGGTTTGATCTTCCTGCTGTTGGGTTTGCAGTTGCCGGACATCATCAAGGCGGTGGCCAGTCACGAAACTTCGCTATGGCCGACGTTGTTGTATCGCGGGCTCGACGTGGTGGCGATTTTCCTGGTGCTGCTGGTTCTGCGGTTCGTCTGGGTGCAAAGCATCTGGCGATTGTCGGTACTGCTGCGGCGCTTGCGCGGCAAGGGTGAAGTGACCCGGGTGCCGACGGCGCGATCCTGTTGGTTGCTGACCGTGGGCGGCGTGCGCGGGGCCGTGACGCTGGCGGGTGTGATGTCGGTGCCGATGCTCATGGGCGGGAGCGCATTTCCCGAGCGCGATCTGCTGATTTTCATCGCCGCCGGGGTGATTCTGCTGTCGTTGATTGCGGCCTGCATCGCGCTGCCACTGTTGTTGCGTGGCATCGAAGCCAGTCCGGACGACAAGCGGCGCAACGAAGTGCGCGACGCCTGGCGCAAGACCGCCGAGGCGGCCATTCATGCGCTTGAGGCAGAAGAGGTCAATCCACAGGACGCCGCCCAGTCCGCACTGGCCGTCGAGCTCAAGGCGCGGATCATGTCCGAGTACCGACATCAGTTGGAGGTGTTCAACGACTCCGCTGAGGCGCAAGCCCTGGCGTTTCAGATGGACTTGCTGGAACGGCGTTTGCGCTTGAAGGCGCTACGGGCGCAGCGCCTGGAGTTGTACAGCCTCAGTCGTCATCACCAGATTGGTGATGACGTGTTGCGTGAGGTGTTGGGGGAACTGGATCTGAGCGAGGCCAAACTCGGTCAGGTGAAGTAACACCTGCCCCCCCCCGTGGGGGGGTTATTTGCGGCGCTGGATGAAATCGCGAATCCGCTCGGCTGCTTCAACACACTCTGCCAGCGGCGCAACCAGCGCCATGCGCACACGCCCGGCCCCCGGATTGACGCCATCGACGTCCCGCGACAGGTAAGAACCCGGCACCACGGTCACGTGCTCCTGCTCGAACAGGTCTCGGCAGAACGCAGCGTCGTCACCGGCGACATTCGGCCACAGGTAGAAACTGCCATCCGGACGCTGTACGTCCAGCACCGGGCTGAGGATTTCCAGCACCGCATCGAACTTCTCGCGATACAGCGCACGGTTGGCGCGTACGTGTACTTCGTCATTCCACGCGGCAACGCTGGCCAGTTGGGTTTGAACCGGCATCGCACAGCCATGGTAGGTGCGATAGAGCAGGAAGCCCTTGAGGACGTCGGCATCACCGGCCACAAAGCCCGAGCGCAGGCCTGGCAGGTTCGAACGCTTGGACAGGCTGTGGAACACCACGCAACGCTTGAAGTCCTTGCGACCCAGTTCCGCGCAAGCGCTGAGCAGGCCTGGCGGCGGCGTTTGTTCGTCGAAATACAGCTCGCTGTAGCACTCATCGGCGGCAATCACGAAGTCGTATTCGTCGGCCAGGGCGATCAGCTTTTTCAGGGTTTGCACCGGAATCAAAGCGCCGGTCGGGTTGCCTGGCGAGCACAGGAACAGGATCTGGCAGCGTTTCCAGATGTCCGGCGATACGGCGTCGAAATCCGGGTTGAAGCCGTTTTCGTCCAGGCATGGCAGGTAATGCGGCTTGGCCCCGGCGAGGAACGCCGCGCCTTCGTAGATCTGGTAGAAGGGGTTCGGGCTGACCACCAGCGCGTCATCGCCACGGTTGACCACGGTCTGGGTGAAGGCGAACAGCGCTTCGCGGGTACCGTTGACCGGCAGCACGTTGCGCGCCGGGTCGATCCAGCCCTTGGGCACATCGAAGCGACGCTCGCACCATGCCGCGATGGCTTCACGCAGCTCCGGGATACCGAGTGTGGTCGGGTACACGGCCATTTTTTCCAGATTGCCGGCCAGGGCCTCGGCGACAAAGCTTGGCGAACGGTGTTTCGGCTCGCCGATGGACAGCGCGATCGGACGCTTGTCCGGATTGGGCGTCACGCTGCCGAGCAGAGCGCGGAGTTTCTCGAACGGGTAGGGCTGGAGCTGGGACAGAGCGTTGTTCATCGATAAATCTCATTCGGTGTTGGAGCGGCGCTGGTCCCTGTAGGAGCGAGCTTGCTCGCGATGGTCGTCAACGATAACGCGTTCTTGCCAGAATAACGCGGCGTATTTGAGTTCATCGCGAGCAAGCTCGCTCCTACAAAAGGCGGGCCGTTGTTAAGTCAGATGCTGATGCGCGACAGTTTGATATCAGGTTCCTGGTTGACGCTCAGTTGTTCGACGATCGCATCCTGCAGGCGGCTGCACAGCAGCGGGTCGGACAACGGCTGATTGTTGGCGTCGGTGATGAAGAACACGTCTTCCACGCGTTCGCCGAGGGTGGCGATCTTGGCGTTCTGCAACGACAGATCGAACTCCAGGAAGATCGTGCCAATCCGCGCCAGCAGGCCCGGGCGGTCGGGCGCAGTGAGTTCCAGCACCGTCACCGGGCGCTGGGCGTCGTTGTGGATCGTCACCTGTGGTGCAAAGGCGAAATGCTTGAGCTGACGTGGCACCCGACGCTGGATGATGGTCGGGTAGTCGTCCGGGTTGCGCAGGGCTTCGGTCAGGCCCTCGCGGATCTGTTTGACCCGCGCCGGATTATCGCCAATCGAGTCGCCGTCGGTGTCGAGCACGATATAGGTGTCGAGGGTGAACTGGCTGCTGGAGGTGATGACCCGGGCGTCGTGAATGTTCAGGTTGAGCTGGTCCATCGTTGCCACGGTCACGGCAAAGAAGTCGTGCTGGTCCGGGGCATAGATGAAGATCTGCGTGCCACCTTCGAACTCGCGCTGGGTGGTTTCCTTGACCAGCACCAGTGGTCCGCCGTCGGCCGGTTGCTGGAGTATCGCGTCGCTGTGCCAGGCCACGTCGCCGGCGGTGTGGCGCAGGAAATAGTCATCACCCAGCTGCGCCCACAATTGCTCGACATCGTCCGGGTCGGTGCCGCCGCGCACCAGGATATCCAGGGCGGCGCTCTGGGTCTGGCGGATCTGCTCTTCGCGATCCACCGGGTTCTCCAGGCCACGGCGCAAGGCGCGCTTGGTCTCGGTGTAGAGCTGGCGCAGCAGGCTGGCGCGCCAGGAGTTCCACAGGGTCGGGTTGGTGGCGTTGATGTCGGCGACAGTCAGCACATACAGGTAGTCGAGGCGGGTTTCGTCGCCAACGATCTGGGCGAAATCGTGGATCACCTGCGGGTCGGACAAGTCCTTGCGCTGGGCGGTGGTCGACATCACCAGGTGGTTTTGCACCAGCCACACGATCAGGCGACTGTCCCACGTGGGCAGTTGATGACGCTGGCAAAAGGCCTCGGCATCCACGGCACCGATGTCCGAGTGATCGCCATGCCGGCCTTTGCCGATGTCGTGGTACAGGCCGGCCATGTAGATCAGCTCGGGCTTGGGCAGCTTGCCCATGACTTTGCTGGCCAGCGGGAATTTTTCCGACACCTGGGTGTACTGCAACTTACGCAGGTGTTTGATCAGGTTCAGGGTGTGGGCATCGACCGTATAGATGTGGAACAGGTCGTGTTGCATCTGCCCGACGATAAAGCCGAATTCGGGCAGATAACGCCCAAGGATGCCGTAACGGTTCATTCGCCGCAGGTTGCGGTGGATGCCGATCTTGCATTTGAACAATTCGATAAACAGGCTGGTGTTGCGAATATCGTTGCGGAAGTCGTCGTCGATCAGGTGGCGGTGTTCCCGCAGCAGGCGAATGGTGTCGGCGCGTACGCCCTTGATTTCGGGCTGCTGGGCCATCAGCACGAAGATTTCGAGCATGGCGAACGGCGTGCGGCGAAAGACGTTGTCGTTGCGTGCCTCGATGTAGCCGTCATGCAACTGGAAACGCGAGTTGATCGGCTGCGGTGGCGCTTCGTCTTCCGGTGCGAGGATGACTTCCTCGAAGTGCTGGATGATCAGGTCGCTGAGTTGGGCGATGCTCATGACCACCCGATAATACTGTTGCATGAAGTTTTCGATGGCTTGCTTGGCGTCGTCGCCTTTGAAGCCCAGCAGCCCGGCAATGGTGCGCTGGTGATCGAACAGCAGGCGGTCTTCGGCGCGGCCGGCCAGCATGTGCAGGGCATAGCGAACCTTCCACAGGAACTCCTGGGAGGAGGCGAGCAGGGCGTTTTCGCTCTCTACCAGGAATCCTTCGCCTGCCAGTGCCCGCAGGTTCAGGGTGCCGTACTCGCGACGGGCCACCCACAGAATCGTCTGGATATCCCGCAGGCCGCCGGGTGAGCCTTTGACGTTGGGTTCCAGGTTGTATTCGGTGTCGTTGTACTTGTGGTGGCGAGCCTTTTGTTCGGCATGCTTGGCCAGGAAGAAGTCCTTGCTCGGCCACATATGCCCGGTGCTGGTGACGTCCAGCATGCGTTGGCGCAAACGCTCGGGGCCGGCGATGGTGCGGCTTTCCATCAGGTTGGTGACGACCGTCAGGTCGGCGCGGGCCTCGACGGCGCATTCGTCGACCGAGCGAACGCTCTGGCCGACCTCCAGGCCGATGTCCCACAATAGCGTCAGAAAACGCTCGATGGAATCGCGGAAAACCTCGTGGTCGGCGCTGTCCAGAAGGATCAGCAAGTCGATATCGGAATAAGGGTGCAATTCGCCACGGCCGTAGCCGCCGACCGCGACCAGCGCGATGTCGGCGTCCTCGCTCCAGCTGAACTGCTCCCAGGCCTTTTGCAGGATGTTATCGACGAACCAGGCGCGATCCTCGATCAGCCGGCGAATGTCCCGGCCATTGCGAAAACGCGTGTCGAGCACTTCGCGGGCCTGGCGGATCGCCTTCTTGAAGGCCGCGATCGGGCTTGCCTTCAGGGCCAGTTCAGCCTGGAACTGGCCGCGGTCGAAGAGTTCGGGATCCACCTGCGGCATCGATTGGCTTTCCTTTCTATAGGCGATGTACGGTAGCGGGATCAGGCCGAAACGCGAGGGATGGTGTCATCACTGCGCAGGGTGAAGATCTCGTAACCGGTTTCGGTCACCAGCAGGGTGTGTTCCCACTGTGCCGAGAGCTTGCGGTCCTTGGTGATCGCGGTCCAGCCGTCGCCCAGTACCTTGGTGTCGGCGCGGCCCTGGTTGATCATCGGCTCGATGGTGAAGGTCATGCCGGCCTTCAGTTCCATGCCGGTGCCGGCGCGGCCGTAGTGCAGGATCTGCGGCTCTTCGTGGAACACCTTGCCGATACCATGGCCGCAGAATTCGCGAACCACCGAGAAGCCGTTCTTTTCCGCATGCTTCTGGATAATTTCGCCGATGTCGCCCAGGCGGCAGCCGGGTTTGACGATCTCGATCGCCTTGTACATGCATTCCTGGGTCACCTGGGACAGGCGCTCGGCCCAGACCGGTACGTTGCCGACGTGGAACATCCGGCTGGTATCGCCGTGGAAACCGTCCTTGATGACGGTGACGTCGATGTTCAGGGTGTCGCCATCTTTGAGCGGCTTGTCGTTTGGAATGCCATGGCAGACCACATGGTTGATCGACGTGCAGATCGACTTTGGATAGCCCTTGTAATTGAGCGGGGCAGGGATGGCTTTCTGCTCATTGACGATGTAGTCGTGGCAGATCTGGTTCAGTTGATCGGTGGTAACGCCTGGCTTGATGTATTCGGCAATCATTTCCAGCACATCGGCGGCCAGTTTGCCGGCGATACGCATCTTGGCGATATCCTCGGGAGTTTTGAGGGTGACGGTCATACAGGCTCTCTCTGCGCCAGGCGGCGCTTTCTAGACGGAAGGGGCAATGCGCGATCGAACTTCGCGGCCCTGAAAAATACGATTCTACCAGACGATCAGCGCAAATCTGCGGCTGTGTGCATCGCTTCTCTCTATAGAATGGTGCATTCTTGGCGGATTCCAAGGGGTGGAACAAAACGCTCGCCAGGATTTCAGAATCCGGGTTCCGTTTTGCCCTGTCTTGTGATATAAAATGCGCCGCTTTCCGGGGATGTCCCGGGAAGCCTAAATCCACACACGTGTCGACACGATGACCTGGGTGCCTTCAGCTGATGCTGCTGGTTGGTCATTGGGATACGTGGAGGCCAAACCCGACTTATTAAGGAACTATCATGTCCCAAGTCAACATGCGCGATATGCTGAAGGCCGGTGTGCACTTCGGTCACCAGACCCGTTACTGGAACCCGAAAATGGGCAAGTACATTTTCGGTGCGCGTAACAAGATCCACATCATCAACCTTGAAAAAACCCTGCCAATGTTCAACGAAGCTCTGACTTTCGTAGAGCGTCTGGCCCAGGGCAAAAACAAGATTCTGTTCGTCGGCACCAAGCGTTCCGCTGGCAAGATCGTTGCTGAAGAAGCAGCACGTTGCGGTTCGCCGTACGTCGATCACCGCTGGTTGGGCGGCATGCTGACCAACTTCAAGACCATCCGTGCTTCCATCAAGCGTCTGCGTGACCTTGAAGTACAAGCCGAAGACGGTACTTTCGCCAAGCTGACCAAGAAAGAAGCGCTGATGCGCACTCGTGACCTGGAAAAGCTGGATCGTTCCCTGGGCGGTATCAAGGACATGGGCGGTCTGCCAGACGCTCTGTTCGTTATCGACGTTGATCACGAGCGCATCGCGATCACCGAAGCCAACAAGCTGGGCATCCCGGTTATCGGCGTAGTCGATACCAACAGCAGCCCGGAAGGCGTTGACTACATCATCCCAGGCAACGATGACGCAATCCGCGCTATCCAGCTGTACATGGGTTCGATGGCTGACGCTGTCATCCGCGGTCGCAACAATGTTGCCGGCGGCACCGAAGTTTTCGTTGAAGAAGCTCCGGTAGCAGCAGCTGAGTAATTGACGCCTTGGCGTTGACTCAGTAAGCAAAAAGGGGGCTTGGCCCCCTTTTTGCCACCTCGAAAACCATTTGTCGGCGCCCACTGCTCTATCTGTAACGTGCGGCAGCTAACAAGGGTGGTTCGGGAAGAATTGATCGCCCGTTCGATCGGGTGGAATGGTTGAAAACCTATCCAAGAGGATTTTGAAATGGCAGAGATTACTGCAGCGTTGGTCAAAGAACTGCGCGAGCGTACTGGCGAAGGCATGATGGACTGCAAAAAGGCCTTGACCAAGGCTGGCGGCGACATCGAGAAAGCCATTGATGACATGCGTGCTTCGGGCGCCATCAAGGCTGCCAAGAAAGCCGGCAACGTTGCCGCTGAAGGCGCTATCGCCATCAAGGCTGACGACAAGGCAGCCGTGCTGCTGGAAGTTAACTCGCAGACCGACTTCCTGGCCCTGCAAGACGACTTCAAGAACTTCGTTGCTGCCTGCGTAGAAAAAGCCTTCGACGAAAAACTGACCGACGCAGCTCCGCTGATCGCCGCTCAGGAATCGGCTCGTGAAGCTCTGGTCGCCAAAGTAGGCGAGAACGTCAACATTCGTCGCCTGGTACGCGTAGAGGGCGACGTTGTCGGCACCTACCTGCACGGTAACAAGATCGGTGTTGCTGTTGTTCTCAAGGGCGGCGATGTTCAGCTGGCCAAAGAGATCGCCATGCACGTGGCGGCAAGCAACCCTGAGTTCCTGCTGCCATCGCAGGTCTCGCCAGAAGCCATCGAGCGCGAGAAGGGCGTTTTCCTGACCCTGAACGAAGACAAGATGAAAGGCAAGCCAGCTGAAATCGTCGAGAAGATGATCGCCGGCCGTATCACCAAGTTCCTGGCTGAAGCCAGCCTGGTAGAGCAAGCTTTCGTGATGAACCCGGAAGTCACCGTTGGTGCCTTGGCCAAGAAAGCCGGCGCTGAAATCGTTTCCTTCACTTACTTCAAAGTAGGCGAAGGCATCGAGAAGCCAGTGGACAACTTCGCAGAAGAAGTTGCTGCCCAGCTGGCTGCCGCCAAGCAATAAGACGGTTTTTTAACTGTCGCCCAGAAGAGGCTGCCCGCTCACGCGCGCAGCCTCTTTTCAGATGGGGTATCAATTTTTATTTGGTTTCCCTTTGGAACTGGCTTACAAAGCCATGTTCCGATGGCGCTGAAGCAGTGCCAAGCTAGAGTGAGCGTCAGCTGTAAAACAGCTCGCAAAGAATTTTTTTTTAAATACGCCGCAGGAGAGATTCGCAATGGCTCAGCAGGGCAGTGGTTATCAGGCTCGCTATAAACGCATTCTACTCAAGCTTAGCGGCGAGGCCCTGATGGGCTCGGAAGAGTTCGGGATCGATCCGAAAGTTCTGGATCGCATGGCATTGGAAGTTGGCCAACTGGTCGGCATCGGCGTTCAGGTTGGTCTGGTTATCGGTGGTGGCAACCTGTTCCGCGGTGAGGCGCTGAGCAAGGCTGGCATGGACCGGGTCACCGGCGACCACATGGGCATGCTGGCCACTGTGATGAACGCCCTGGCGATGCGCGACGCCCTTGAGCGCGCCAACATCTCGGCCATCGTGATGTCCGCTATTTCCATGGTTGGCGTGACCGATCACTACGATCGTCGCAAGGCCATGCGTCACCTGAATTCCAAGGACGTGGTGATTTTCGCGGCCGGTACCGGCAACCCGTTCTTTACGACGGATTCGGCAGCCTGTCTGCGTGCAATCGAAATCGATGCCGATGTCGTGCTCAAGGCGACCAAGGTCGATGGTGTCTACACCGCTGACCCGTTCAAAGACCCGCATGCCGAGAAGTTCGATCATCTGACTTATGATGAAGTGCTGGATCGCAAGCTGGGTGTGATGGATCTGACGGCCATTTGCCTGTGCCGCGACCACAAGATGCCACTACGCGTATTTAACATGAACAAGCCCGGCGCCCTGCTGAATATCGTACACGGCGGCGCTGAAGGGACCCTGATCGAGGAAGGCGAACAATGATCAACGAAATCAAGAAAGACGCTAAAGAGCGCATGCAGAAGTCTGTGGAGTCCCTGTCGCACAACTTCGGCCGCATCCGTACCGGCCAGGCGCACCCGAGCATCCTGGAAGGCGTGATGGTGCCGTACTACGGCGCTGACACCCCGATCAAGCAAGTGGCCAACATCACCGTCAAGGACGCCCGCACCCTGCAAGTTGTTGCCTTCGAGCGCAACATGCTCGGCGCAGTCGACAAGGCTATCGGCAGTGCAGGTCTGAACTTGAACCCGACCAACCTCGGCGAGCTGCTGCTGATCAGCATGCCGGCCCTGACCGAAGAAACCCGCCGCGGTTTCACCAAGCAGGCCCGTGACGTGGCTGAAGACGCTCGTGTTGCCGTGCGCAACATCCGTCGCGATGCCAACAGCTCGTTGAAAGACCTGGTCAAAGAAAAAGAGATCAGCGAAGACGAAGAGCGTCGCGCCACTGGCGAGATCGACGACCTGACCAAGAAATTCGTGGCTGAAATCGACGCGAAGCTGGCAGAGAAAGAAAAAGACCTGATGGCCGTATAAGGGTCGCGTTTTCATGGAAAAGACTAAGCAGACTGCACCGTCCGCGGTGCCGCGCCATGTCGCGATCATCATGGATGGTAACAATCGCTGGGCGAAAAAACGCTTTATGCCAGGTGTCGCCGGGCATAAAGCGGGCGTGGATGCGGTACGTGCAGTCATTGAAGTCTGCGCCGAGGCCAAGGTCGAAGTGCTGACCCTGTTCGCCTTCTCCAGTGAGAACTGGCAACGTCCGGCCGATGAGGTCAGCGCTTTGATGGATCTGTTCTTCAAGGCGCTGCGTCGTGAGGCCAAGCGCCTCAACGACAACAACATCAGCCTGCGCATCATTGGTGACCGCTCGCGTTTTCATCCAGAGCTGCAGGCTGCCATGCGTGAAGCCGAGGCCATGACGGTTGGTGCCAATCGTTTTGTCCTGCAGATCGCCGCCAATTACGGCGGTCAGTGGGATATCGCGCAAGCTGCGCAACGACTGGCGCGAGAAGTTCAGGCCGGGCACTTGCGTCCGGAAGACATCACGCCTGATCTGCTGCAGACCTGCCTGGTTACGGGCGATCTGCCGTTGCCGGACCTGTGCATCCGCACCGGTGGCGAGCACCGCATCAGCAACTTCCTGCTCTGGCAACTGGCCTATGCCGAGTTGTATTTCTCCGACCTGTTCTGGCCGGACTTCAAACACGATGCCATGCGCAATGCGCTGGCCGATTTCGCTTCCCGCCAGCGCCGCTTCGGTAAAACGAGCGAGCAGGTCGAGGCTGGAGCCCGGGTTTAATGCTTAAACAACGAATCATCACCGCACTGATCCTGCTGCCGATTGCCTTGTGCGGATTCTTTCTGCTTGAAGGTTCCGGTTTTGCACTGTTCATCGGGCTGGTCGTGACCCTTGGTGCCTGGGAATGGGCGCGTCTGGCGGGTTTTGCCGCTCAAGCGTACCGCGTTGGCTATGCCGCTGTGGTCGCTCTGGTGCTGTTCCTCATGTACATCCTGCCCGGCCTCGCGCCTTGGGTATTGGGCGCTTCAGTGCTGTGGTGGGCAGTGGCGACGTATCTGGTGCTGACCTATCCGCGCTCGAGCGAGCAATGGTCCAGTGCGGCGACCAAGTTGGTGATCGGCCTGTTGATTCTTCTGCCGGCCTGGCAAGGTCTGGTGCAGATCAAGCAATACCCGCTGGGTAACTGGCTGATCATGGCGGTGATGGTGTTGGTGTGGGGTGCCGATATTGGCGCCTACTTCTCCGGTCGCGCTTTCGGCAAACGCAAGCTCGCACCACAGGTCAGTCCGGGCAAAAGCTGGGAGGGCGTGTACGGTGGTCTGGCGCTGAGCCTGGTGATTACCACAATCGTTGGTCTGGTACGCGACTGGACGGTGGCCGAGCTGCTCAAAGGGTTGATCGGTGCCGCGCTGATCGTGTTCATTTCGGTGGTGGGTGATCTCACTGAAAGCATGTTCAAGCGTCAGTCCGGGATCAAGGACAGCAGTAATCTGCTTCCGGGTCACGGCGGTGTGCTGGATCGTATCGACAGCCTGACGGCAGCGATTCCGGTGTTTGCGGTGCTGCTGTGGATGGCTGCACCATGAGCCGCCCACAACAGATTACCGTTCTGGGGGCGACCGGCTCGATTGGCCTGAGCACGCTCGACGTCATCGCTCGTCACCCTGATCGATATCAGGTCTTTGCCTTGACTGGCTTCACCCGCTTGAGTGAATTGCTGGCGCTCTGCGTGCGCCATGTCCCGCGATTTGCCGTGGTGCCTGAGATCGCAGCTGCCCGCACCCTGCAAGATGATTTGCGCGCGGCGGGTCTCTCGACCCGTGTTCTGGTGGGTGAGGAAGGTTTGTGTCAGGTCGCTTCCGATCCGGAAGTCGATACGGTCATGGCGGCCATCGTCGGTGCGGCGGGTTTGCGCCCGACACTGGCGGCGGTGGAGACCGGCAAGAAAATTCTGCTGGCCAATAAAGAGGCGCTGGTCATGTCCGGCGCGCTGTTCATGCAGGCCGTGCGCAAGAGCGGTTCGGTGTTGCTGCCGATCGATAGCGAGCACAACGCCATTTTCCAGTGCATGCCGCTCGATTATGCCCGTGGCCTTGAGGTGGTTGGCGTACGTCGGATTCTGCTGACGGCTTCCGGCGGTCCGTTTCGACAGACGCCCATGGCGGAGCTGGCGAATGTTTCTCCCGATCAGGCGTGTGCTCATCCGAACTGGTCCATGGGGCGAAAAATCTCCGTCGACTCGGCCAGCATGATGAACAAGGGGCTTGAGTTGATCGAAGCCTGCTGGCTGTTCGATGCCAAGCCTTCGCAGGTGGAGGTGGTGATTCACCCGCAAAGTGTGATCCATTCGCTGGTCGACTACGTCGATGGTTCTGTTCTGGCACAGCTGGGTAATCCGGACATGCGCACGCCCATCGCCAATGCCCTGGCCTGGCCGGAGCGGATTGACTCGGGTGTTGCGCCGCTGGACCTGTTTGCCATTGCGCGGCTGGACTTCCAGGCGCCCGATGAAGAACGTTTTCCGTGCCTGCGTCTGGCTCGTCAGGCGGCTGAAGCGGGTAACAGCGCGCCAGCCATGCTCAATGCGGCGAACGAAGTGGCGGTAGCGGCATTTCTCGACGAACGGGTTCGTTACCCGGAAATCGCGAGTATCATCGAGGAAGTACTGAATCTGGAGCCCGTAGTGGCGGTGGATGATCTCGATGCAGTGTTCACGGCAGACGCGAAGGCCCGATTGCTGGCCGGACAATGGTTGAGCCGTCACGGGCGGTAAATGCTGCGGATAGTTGGCCCAGGCAGCAGCGGATAGGAATGCGGAGAAAGTAGATGAGCGCGCTCTATATGATTGTCGGCACCCTGGTCGCTCTGGGTGTGCTGGTTACCTTCCACGAGTTCGGCCATTTTTGGGTCGCGCGTCGCTGTGGGGTCAAAGTGCTGCGTTTCTCCGTAGGCTTCGGCATGCCTTTGCTGCGGTGGCACGACAAGCAGGGCACCGAATTTGTCGTCGCCGCCATCCCGTTGGGCGGCTACGTCAAAATGCTCGACGAGCGCGAAGGTGAAGTACCGCTCGATCAGCTTGATCAATCCTTCAATCGTAAATCCGTTCGTCAGCGCATTGCCATCGTAGCGGCGGGGCCGATTGCCAACTTCCTGCTGGCATTTACGTTCTTCTGGGTATTGGCAATGCTCGGCAGCGAGCAGGTGCGTCCGGTCATCGGCGCTGTCGAGTCCGGGAGTATTGCGGCCAAGGCAGGTTTGAGCCCCGGCCAGGAAATCGTGGCCATTGATGGTGAGGCGACTTCCGGCTGGGCGGCGGTGAACCTGCAACTGGTGCGTCGCCTGGGCGAAAGCGGTTCGTTGCAGATAGTAGTGCGCGAACAGGGTTCCACGGCCGACTCTCCTCGTGAACTTGCGCTGGACAAGTGGCTCAAAGGGGCTGACGAGCCCGACCCTATTCATTCGTTGGGGATTCGTCCGTGGCGTCCGGCATTGCCGCCTGTCCTGGCCGAGCTCGATCCAAAGGGGCCGGCCCAGGCTGCCGGCCTGAAGACCGGTGACCGGTTGCTTGCGCTCGATGGTCGTACGCTCGATGACTGGCAGCAGGTTGTCGATACCGTCCGTATGCATCCTGATACCAAAATCATGCTGCGGGTTGAGCGCGACGGTGCTCAAATCGACGTCCCGGTGACGCTTGCCGCTCGCGGCGAGAGCAAGTCGCCAAGCGGTTATTTGGGGGCAGGGGTGAAAGCGATCGACTGGCCGCCGGAGATGATCCGCGAGGTCAGCTACGGGCCATTGGCAGCAATTGGCGAGGGGGCTCGACGCACCTGGACCATGAGCGTGCTGACCCTCGATTCACTGAAGAAAATGTTGTTCGGCGAGCTCTCGGTAAAAAACTTGAGTGGACCGATAACCATTGCTAAAGTGGCGGGCGCTTCGGCCCAGTCGGGTGTTGCTGATTTCCTGAATTTCCTTGCTTATCTGAGTATTAGCTTGGGCGTTCTGAATTTGTTGCCCATTCCGGTACTGGATGGGGGGCATTTGTTGTTTTATCTGATCGAGTGGGTGCGTGGTCGTCCCTTGTCAGATCGGGTGCAAGGTTGGGGGATACAGATCGGTATCAGTTTGGTGATCGGGGTGATGTTGCTTGCTCTGGTTAATGATCTGGGTCGACTGTAACGCTTCGCTGAATTGCGAATCTGCCGCATTTTGCGGCAGTTTGTTTATTGCCAGTTGGAATAAGAAAGGACTTCATGAAACGTCTGCTGCTAACTGCGGTTCTCACCGTATTGATGATCGCCGAAGTTCACGCCGAGTCCTTCACTATCTCTGATATTCGCGTCAATGGCCTCCAGCGGGTCTCCGCGGGTAGCGTCTTTGGTGCTTTGCCGTTGAACGTCGGTGAACAGGCGGATGATCGTCGCCTGGTGGAATCCACTCGTGCGTTGTTCAAAACCGGTTTCTTTCAAGATATCCAGCTGGGCCGCGATGGCAACGTCCTGGTCATCACGGTAGTCGAGCGCCCGTCGGTCGCCAGTATCGAGATCGAAGGCAACAAGGCGATCTCTACCGAAGACCTGATGAAAGGCCTCAAGCAATCCGGTCTGGCCGAAGGCGAGATCTTCCAGCGTGCCACCCTCGAAGGTGTGCGTAACGAGCTGCAACGTCAGTACGTCGCCCAGGGTCGCTACTCGGCTACCGTCGACACCGAAGTGGTGCCGCAGCCGCGTAACCGCGTCGGCCTGAAGGTCAACATCAACGAAGGCACCGTTGCGGCTATCCAGCACATCAACGTGGTTGGCAACACGGTCTTCCCTGACGAAGACCTGATCGACCTGTTCGAACTCAAGACCACCAACTGGTTGTCGTTCTTCAAGAACGACGACAAGTACGCTCGTGAAAAGCTGTCCGGTGACCTGGAACGCCTGCGTTCCTACTATCTGGACCGTGGCTACATCAACATGGATATCGCTTCGACTCAGGTCTCCATTACGCCAGACAAGAAGCACGTCTACATCACCGTCAACGTCAACGAAGGCGAGAAGTACACCGTTCGTGACGTCAAGCTCAGCGGTGACCTGAAAGTCCCTGAAGACCAGATCAAGTCCCTGTTGCTGGTGCAAAAAGGCCAGGTGTTCTCGCGCAAGCTGATGACCACCACCTCCGAACTGATCACCCGTCGCCTGGGTAACGAGGGTTACACCTTCGCCAACGTCAACGGTGTGCCTCAACCGCACGACGAAGATCACACCGTAGACATCCTGTTCGCGGTCGATCCGGGCAAACGTGCCTACGTGAACCGCATCAACTTCCGTGGCAACACCAAGTCCGAAGACGAAGTGCTGCGTCGTGAAATGCGTCAGATGGAAGGCGGCTGGGCTTCCACTTACCTGATCGACCAATCCAAGACCCGTCTTGAACGTCTGGGCTTCTTCAAGGAAGTCAACGTTGAGACTCCGGCCGTGCCGGGTGTCGATGACCAGGTGGACGTCAACTACAGCGTTGAAGAACAAGCCTCCGGTTCGATTACCGCCAGCGTCGGTTTCGCCCAGAGCGCCGGTCTGATCCTCGGTGGTTCGATCACCCAGAACAACTTCCTGGGTACCGGTAACAAGGTCAGCGTCGGCTTGACCAAAAGCGAATACCAGACCCGCTATAACTTCGGCTTTGTCGACCCCTACTGGACCGCCGATGGCGTGAGCCTGGGTTACAACGCGTTCTACCGCACGACTGACTATGACGAGCTCGATACTGACATCGCCAGCTACGCCGTAGACAGCCTGGGTGCAGGTGTGAGCGTTGGCTACCCGATCAGCGAGACTTCGCGTCTGACCTTTGGCCTGACAGCTCAGCAGGACGAGATCAAGACAGGTGTGTACACCGTTGACGAGATCTTCGACTTCGTTAACAAGGAAGGCGACAAGTACCTGAACTTCAAGGCTTCGGCCGGTTGGTCCGAGTCCACCCTGAACAAGGGTGTGCTCGCTACCCGTGGTCATTCCCAGAGCCTGGTGCTGGAATCCACGATTCCAGGCAGCGACCTGTCGTTCTTCAAGCTCGACTACCGTGGCCAGTTGTTCCAGCCATTGAGCGAGAACTACACCATGCGCCTGCACACCGAGCTGGGTTATGGCGATGGCTACGGGTCGACGGATGGCTTGCCATTCTATGAAAACTACTATGCTGGTGGTTTCAACTCGGTTCGTGGCTTCAAGGACAGCACCCTGGGGCCTCGCAGTACACCAAGTACCGGCAAGAACCCTGGTACAGCGGTCGACCCGGACCAGGATCCGCTGCCGTTCGGTGGTAACGTCCTGATCCAGGGTGGTGTGGAGGTTCTGTTCCCGCTGCCGTTCATCAAGGATCAACGCTCCCTGCGGACCTCGGTATTCTGGGATGTGGGTAACGTGTTCGATTCATCTTGCTCGGATACCACAAACGCGGATGGCTCGAAGTCCAACACCAAGTGCAACGATATCAGTCTGAGCAACATGGCCAGTTCCGTCGGTGTGGGTGTGACCTGGGTCACCGCACTGGGTCCTCTGAGTTTCGCCTTGGCCATGCCAGTCAAGAAACCGGATGACGCTGAAACTCAAGTGTTCCAATTCTCTCTCGGCCAGACGTTCTAAGCGTCTGACCCAAGATAACGACAATGAATTTTGTAGGGGTGCATCGTGCGTAAGTTGACTCAATTGGTTCTCCTGGCCAGCGTACTGGTCGCTGGTCCGGCGTTCGCCGACATGAAAATTGCTGTTCTGAACTATCAGATGGCTCTGCTGGAGTCCGATGCGGCCAAGAAATACGCCGTGGATGCCGAGAAGAAGTTCGGTCCTCAGCTGACGAAGCTCAAGACGCTGGAAAGCAGCGCCAAGGGCATTCAGGACCGTCTGATGGCCGGTGGCGACAAAATGCAGCAGGGCGAGCGCGAGCGTCTGGAGCTTGAATTCAAGCAAAAGGCCCGTGACTTCCAGTTCCAGTCCAAGGAACTGAACGAAGCCAAAGCCGTTGCCGACCGTGAAATGCTGAAGCAGCTCAAGCCGAAACTGGACAGCGCTGTGGAAGAAGTCATCAAGAAAGGTGCTTTTGACCTGGTCTTCGAGCGTGGCGCAGTGATTGATGTCAAGCCTCAGTACGACATCACTCGCCAGGTTATCGAGCGCATGAATCAGCTGAAGTAACTATGACAGCGACTATAAAGCTCGGCCAATTGGCCGAGTTCCTCGGCGCCACGCTACGTGGCGACCCGGAGAAAGAAATTACTGGGCTAGCCACTTTGCAAGAGGCTGGCCCAGCTCAGTTGAGCTTTCTCGCAAACCCTCAATACCGTAAGTACCTGGCAGATAGCCAGGCCGCAGCTCTGTTACTGAAGGCTGCTGATGCCGAAGGTTTTGCCGGTAATGCGCTGATCGTGCCTGATCCGTATCTGGCCTACGCGCGTGTTTCCCACCTGTTCGATCCAAAGCCGAAAGCGGCTGCCGGCATTCACCCGACAGCCGTTGTGGCCGAGGACGCGGTGGTTGACCCGGCTGCGAGTATTGGTGCCTTTGCGGTGATCGAAAACGCGGCACGTATTGCTGCGGGTGTGACCATCGGTGCGCATTGCTTCATCGGTGCCCGTTGCGAAATTGGCGAAGGCGGCTGGCTGGCCCCGCGGGTCACGCTGTACCACGACGTGCGTATCGGCAAGCGTGTGGTCATTCAGTCAGGTGCCGTGCTCGGCGGCGAAGGTTTCGGTTTCGCCAATGAGAAAGGTATCTGGCAGAAAATCGCCCAGATCGGTGGTGTGTTGGTCGGTGACGATGTGGAGATTGGCGTGAATACCGCTATCGACCGCGGCGCATTGGCCGATACCGTTCTCGGTAATGGTGTGAAGCTCGACAACCAGATCCAGATCGCCCACAACGTTCAGGTCGGTGATCACACCGCCATGGCCGCCTGCGTCGGGATCTCCGGCAGCACCAAAATCGGCAAGCATTGCATGCTCGCTGGCGGTGTAGGGCTGGTGGGGCATATCGAAATTTGCGACAACGTTTTCATCACCGGGATGACCATGGTGACCCACTCGATTACCGAAAAGGGTTCCTATTCTTCCGGAACGGCAATGCAGCCAGCAGCCGAATGGCGCAAAAGCGCGGCTCGCATCCGTCAGCTCGATGACATCGCGCGGCGCCTGCGACAGCTGGAAAAGCGTGTAGGGGAAGTGACCCCTGACGGTAATGCTTCATCAGATGGCTGATACCATTTCCATATCAAGTGTGCACAGCCGTTAGACGGCCTGCTTGATTTGCTAGAGGGGCGTGTGTCAGTCGCGCGCTCCCAATCTTTACATAGGCTTCCCCCCGAAATGATGGACATCAACGAGATTCGCGAATACCTGCCTCACCGTTACCCGTTCCTGCTGGTGGACCGGGTAGTGGAGCTGGATGTTGAAGGCAAGCGCATTCGCGCCTACAAGAATGTCAGCATCAATGAACCGTTCTTCAATGGTCACTTCCCTGCGCATCCAATCATGCCGGGCGTATTGATCATCGAAGCAATGGCTCAGGCTGCCGGGATCCTTGGTTTCAAAATGCTCGACGTGAAACCGGCTGACGGCACGCTCTATTACTTCGTCGGGTCCGACAAGCTGCGCTTCCGCCAGCCGGTTTTGCCGGGCGATCAGCTGATCCTTGAGGCCAAGTTCATCAGCTGCAAGCGTCAGATCTGGAAGTTCGAGTGCCAGGCTTCGGTCGATGGCAAGCCTGTCTGCTCGGCTGAAATCATCTGTGCGGAACGCAAGCTATGAGTTTGATTGACCCTCGTGCAATCATCGATCCGACAGCCGTTCTGGCTGACGGCGTCGAGGTCGGCCCGTGGTCGATCGTCGGCGCAGGTGTGGAAATCGGCGAGGGGACAGTCATCGGGCCGCACGTGATTCTCAAGGGCCCGACCCGAATCGGTAAGCACAATCGCATCTACCAGTTTTCCTCGGTGGGCGAAGACACACCCGACCTGAAGTACAAGGGCGAGGAAACCCGCCTGGTGATCGGTGATCACAACGTCATCCGTGAAGGCGTGACGATTCACCGTGGCACCATCCAGGACCGCTCGGAAACGACCCTGGGCGACCACAACCTGATCATGGCCTATGCCCACATAGGCCACGACAGCGTTATCGGCAACCATTGCATCCTGGTGAACAACACCGCACTGGCGGGCCATGTGCATGTGGAAGACTGGGCGATCCTTTCCGGTTTTACCCTGGTTCACCAGTATTGCCACATTGGCGCCCACAGCTTTTCAGGTATGGGTACAGCGATCGGCAAGGATGTTCCTGCGTATGTCACGGTGTTCGGCAACCCTGCCGAAGCCCGGAGCATGAACTTCGAGGGCATGCGCCGTCGTGGCTTCAGCGAAGATGCGATCCACGCGCTGCGTCGTGCCTACAAGGTGGTGTACCGCCAGGGCCTGACCGTGGAGCAGGCGCTCGCCGAACTGGCGGAGCCTTCTGCGCAGTTCCCGGAAGTAGCGGTGTTCCGTGACTCCATCCAGTCTTCGACCCGCGGCATCACTCGCTAACCATGGCCAATCTGCGTATTGCGCTGGTAGCAGGTGAGGCTTCCGGTGACATTCTGGGTGCGGGTCTCATGCGCGCGCTCAAGGCTCGCCACCCGGCGGTCGAGTTCATCGGTGTCGGTGGTCCGTTGATGCAGGCTGAAGGCCTGGCCTCGTATTTCCCGATGGAGCGTCTGTCCGTCATGGGCCTGGTGGAAGTGCTGGGGCGGTTGCGCGAGTTGCTGGCTCGGCGCAAGAAGCTGGTCGCCGACCTGATCGACGCGAAACCCGATGTATTCATCGGTATCGACGCGCCGGACTTCAACCTCAATATCGAACTCAAACTGCGCCAGGCCGGGATCAAGACCGTGCACTACGTCAGCCCGTCGGTCTGGGCCTGGCGGCAGAAACGCGTGCTGAAGATTCGCGAAGGCTGCGACCTGATGCTCACGCTGTTCCCGTTCGAAGCCAGATTCTACGAAGAGAAAGGCGTGCCGGTGCGTTTCGTCGGCCATACCCTGGCCGATGCCATTCCACTGCAGGCCGATCGCGCTGCTGCGCGGGCCGAACTCGGTTTGCCTGACGGGCCGCTGGTGGCGTTGATGCCAGGCAGCCGTGGCGGTGAAGTTGGCCGGCTCGGTTCATTGTTTCTCGATACGGCGCAACGCCTGCGGGCGTTGCGCCCGGGGGTGCGGTTTGTCATGCCGTGCGCCAGTGCGCAACGTCGCGCACAGCTCGAAGAACTGTTGGCCGGTCGCGATCTGCCGCTGACCCTGCTCGACGGGCAATCTCATCTGGCCTTGGCAGCGTGTGATGCGGTGTTGATTGCCTCCGGTACCGCGACGCTTGAAGCGTTGCTGTACAAGCGACCGATGGTGGTCGCCTATCGCCTGGCGCCGCTGACGTTCTGGATTCTCAAGCGCATGGTGAAAAGCCCCTACATTTCGTTGCCGAACCTGTTGGCCCAACGTCTGTTGGTGCCCGAGTTGTTGCAGGACGATGCCACGGTCGAAGCGCTGGCCCAGACCTTGTCGCCACTGATCGAGGATGGGGAAGAGCAGACCCGCGGTTTTGACGAGATTCACCGGACCCTGCGTCTGGATGCCTCCAACCAGGCTGCGGACGCACTGCTGAACCTGATCGGCCAAGTAAAATGAGTAAAACGAATATGCAGATGGGGCTGGATTTCACCTTGGTCGCTGAAATCGAAGAGTTGGTTGCCGGTGTCGATGAGGTGGGTCGCGGTCCGCTCTGTGGTGCGGTGGTGACAGCGGCGGTGATCCTCGATCCGAACCGCCCGATCCTCGGCCTGAATGACTCGAAGAAACTCACCGAAGCCCGTCGCGAAAAGCTCTACGACGAAATCTGCGAAAAAGCGCTGAGCTGGTGCATCGCTCGTGCCGAAGTCGAAGAAATCGACAAACTGAATATCCTGCACGCCACCATGTTGGCCATGCAGCGCGCGGTCGCCGGGCTGCACGTTCAGCCGAAGCTGGCGATGATCGACGGCAATCGTTGCCCGAAACTGCCGATGCGCTCCGAAGCCGTGGTCAAGGGCGATAGCAAGGTTCCAGCCATCGCCGCCGCATCGATTCTGGCCAAGGTCAGCCGTGATCGTGAAATGGCCGCGTTCGAATTGATCTACCCGGGTTACGGCATCGGCGGGCACAAAGGCTACCCGACACCCGTTCATCTGGAAGCGCTCACCCGTCTTGGCCCGACCCCGATTCACCGGCGATCGTTTGCCCCGGTGCGGCTGGCGTATGAGGCACGGGAAGGTCTCATCGAGAGTTAGTCGCGAGGCTGATGTTTTACTCAAGGCCCGGTACAATCCGGGCCTTGTTGTTTTCATGACTTAACGCAGGATCACTATGCCGGCTTCATTCGTTCACCTACGCCTGCACACTGAATACTCCCTGGTCGACGGTCTGGTGCGGATCAAGCCGCTGGTCAAGACCCTGGTGGGCATGAACATGCCTGCCGTGGCGGTCACCGACCAGAACAACATGTGTTCCCTGGTCAAATTCTATAAAAACGCCATGGGTGCCGGGATCAAGCCGATCTGCGGCGCCGACCTGTGGCTGTCGAACAAGGATCCGGACAACCCCCTGAGCCGGATCAGCCTGCTGGTGATGAACGCCGAAGGCTATCGCAACCTCACCGAACTGATTTCCCGCGGCTTTATCGATGGTCAGCGCAATGGCGCGATCATCATCGAGCGCGAATGGGTTGCTGAAGCCAACTCGGGCTTGATCATGCTGTCGGCGGCCAAAGAAGGCGAGATCGGCCAGGCCATGCTCAGCGGCAACCCCGTCGAGGCCGAAACCCTGGCCCGCGAGTGGATGGACGTGTTTCCGGATCGTTTCTATCTGGAAATCCAGCGCACCAACCGCCCCAATGATGAAGAACAACTGCACGGCGCCGTGGCCCTGGCCGAGAAGCTCGGTGCGCCGCTGGTGGCGACCAACGACGTGCGTTTCATCAAGCAGGAAGACTTCGCTGCCCATGAAACCCGCGTCTGCATCGGTGAAGGCCGCGCCCTCGACGATCCGCGGCGCTCGAAGAATTACAGCGATCAGCAGTATCTCAAAAGCGCCGAGGAAATGGCCGAGCTGTTCAGCGACATTCCCGAAGCGCTGGAAAACACCGTCGAGATCGCCAAGCGCTGCAACATTGAAGTGAAGCTGGGCACGCACTTCCTGCCCAACTTCCCGATCCCTGATGGCATGACCATCGACGAGTACTTCCGCAAGGTGTCCTTCGACGGCCTGGAAGAGCGCCTTGCCGTTCTGCTGCCCAAGGACACCACCGAAGACTACGAGGCCAAGCGCCAGGTCTATGTCGACCGGCTGAATTTCGAGCTGGATATCATCATCCAGATGGGGTTCCCCGGTTACTTCCTGATCGTGATGGACTTTATCCAGTGGGCCAAGAATAACGGCGTGCCGGTGGGTCCTGGCCGTGGATCGGGTGCCGGGTCGCTGGTGGCCTACGTACAGAAGATCACCGACCTCGACCCGCTGGAATATGACCTGCTGTTCGAACGATTCCTCAACCCGGAACGGGTGTCGATGCCCGACTTCGACGTCGACTTCTGCATGGACGGTCGCGACCGGGTAATCGACTACGTAGCCGAGAAGTACGGCCGCAACGCCGTGAGCCAGATCATCACCTTCGGTTCCATGGCGGCAAAGGCCGTGGTCCGCGACGTGGCGCGGGTGCAGGGCAAGTCCTATGGCCTGGCGGATCGTCTGTCGAAGATGATTCCGTTCGAAGTCGGCATGACCCTGGAAAAGGCCTATGAGCAGGAAGAGATCCTGCGCGATTTCATCAAGGTCGATGAAGAGGCCGCGGAAATCTGGGAGATGGCCCGCAAGCTCGAAGGCGTTGTGCGTAACGTCGGCAAGCACGCCGGTGGTGTGGTAATCGCCCCGACCAAGCTGACCGACTTCTCGCCGATCTATTGCGACGAAGCCGGTGATGGCCTGGTAACCCAGTTCGACAAGGATGACGTCGAGGCGGCCGGCCTGGTGAAGTTCGACTTCCTCGGCCTGCGGACCCTGACGATCATCGACTGGGCGCTGAAAACCATCAACCGCGACCGTGCCAAGGTCAACGAACCGCCGCTGGATATCGCGTTCATCCCGCTGGATGACAAACCGACCTACACCTTGCTGCAAAAAGCCGAAACCACGGCGGTGTTCCAGCTTGAATCCCGGGGCATGAAGGAGCTGATCAAAAAGCTCAAGCCCGACTGCCTGGAAGACTTGATCGCACTGGTGGCACTGTTCCGTCCGGGCCCGCTGCAATCGGGCATGGTGGACGACTTCATCAACCGTAAGCACGGTCGCGCCGAGCTGGCGTATCCGCACTCGGACTACCAGTACGAAGGCCTCAAGCCGGTACTGGCACCGACTTACGGCATCATCCTGTACCAGGAACAGGTGATGCAGATTGCCCAGGTCATGGCCGGTTACACCCTCGGTGGTGCGGACATGCTGCGTCGAGCCATGGGTAAGAAAAAACCCGAGGAAATGGCCAAGCAGCGCGGTGGCTTCATTGAAGGTTGCGCCACCAACAACATCGACGCGGACCTCGCCGGTAACATTTTCGACCTGGTGGAAAAATTCGCCGGTTACGGCTTCAACAAATCCCACTCCGCCGCCTATGGCCTGGTGTCGTACCAGACCGCATGGCTGAAGGCGCACTACCCGGCGCCGTTCATGGCCGCGGTACTCTCTGCGGATATGCACAACACCGACAAGGTCGTGACCTTGATCGAAGAAGTGCGGACGATGAAGCTGCGTCTCGACGCGCCGGACGTGAACACCTCCGAATTCAAGTTCACGGTGAACGACGAAGGCCGGATCATTTACGGCCTGGGCGCCATCAAGGGCGTGGGTGAAGGCCCGGTCGAGGCGATCACCGAAGCGCGTCTGGCCGGTCCGTTCAAGGATCTGTTCGATTTCTGCGCACGGGTCGATCTCAAGCGCATCAACAAGCGCACCCTCGACGGTTTGATCCGCAGCGGTGCGCTGGATCGCCTCGGGCCGTATTTCCACGACGAGCAGAAAGCCTACCAGGCCAACATCGACCGTAATCGCGCGGTGCTGCTGACCGCCATGGAAGAGGCGATCAAGGCGGCCGAACAGACCGCGCGCACCCAGGACAGCGGTCACTCCGACCTGTTTGGCGGTCTGTTTGTCGAAGAAGACGCCGACGTCTACGCCAATCACCGCAAGGCCAAGGAACTGACCCTCAAGGAGCGCCTGAAGGGGGAGAAAGATACCCTCGGCCTGTACCTGACCGGTCACCCGATCGACGAGTACGAAGGTGAAATCCGTCGCTTCGCCCGCCAGCGCATCATCGACCTGAAACCGGCGCGTGATACCCAGACCGTTGCCGGGATGATCATCGCCTTGCGGGTGATGAAGAACAAAAAGGGCGACAAGATGGGGTTCATCACCCTCGACGACCGCTCCGGACGGATCGAGGCCTCGCTGTTTTCCGAGGCGTTCCATTCCGCGCAATCGCTGTTGCAGACCGACGCGATGGTGGTGGTTGAAGGCGAGGTCAGCAACGACGACTTCTCCGGTGGCCTGAAATTGCGGGTCAAGCGGGTGATGAGCATGGAGGATGCGCGCACCAATCTGGCTGAAAGCCTGCGCCTGAAGTTGCATACCAAGGACCTCAAGGGCGATCAGCTACGCTGGCTGGGTGAACTGTTGAAGCGTCACCGCGGCGCGTGCCCGATCACCTTGGACTACACCAGCCCCGATGCGAAGGCCTTGTTGCAGTTCGGCGAAGGCTGGCGAATCGATCCGGCGGATGCGTTGATTCAAGCCCTGCGTGACCAGTTCGGGCGAGACAACGTCTTCCTCCAATACCGTTGACGGTCAGTGCTATCAGATTGCCCTGACCTTGACCTGAATTTTTAATCTCGACCTCAACGCGCCTGTCCCTTAAGGTAGGGCGCGAATAGACAACCGGCCGGCCCAAGAACCCTTGGGACTCGACCCAAGACGGACGCCTATGAACCCGAATTTTCTAGATTTCGAACAGCCGATCGCCGACCTGCAAGCCAAGATCGAAGAGTTGCGCTTGGTCGGTAATGACAATTCGCTGAATATCGGCGATGAGATCTCCCGCCTGCAGGACAAGAGCAAAACGCTGACCGAAGACATCTTCGGCAAGCTGACCAGCTGGCAGATCGCACGTCTGGCGCGTCACCCGAAACGTCCGTATACCCTGGACTACATCGAACACATCTTCACCGAGTTCGACGAACTGCACGGTGACCGTCACTTCTCGGACGACGCTGCCATCGTTGGCGGTATTGCCCGTCTGGACGACAAGCCGGTGATGATCATCGGTCACCAGAAAGGCCGTGAAGTGCGCGAGAAAGTTCGCCGCAATTTCGGCATGCCGCGTCCGGAAGGCTACCGCAAGGCTTGCCGCCTGATGGAAATGGCCGAACGTTTCAAAATGCCGATCCTGACCTTCATCGACACTCCGGGCGCTTACCCTGGCATTGACGCTGAAGAACGCAACCAGAGCGAAGCGATTGCCTGGAACCTGCGTGTCATGGCCCGCCTGAAAACCCCAATCATCGCCACCGTGATCGGTGAGGGTGGTTCCGGTGGTGCACTGGCGATCGGTGTCTGCGACCAGTTGAACATGCTGCAATACTCCACCTACGCGGTGATTTCGCCGGAAGGTTGCGCTTCGATTCTGTGGAAAACCTCCGAGAAGGCACCGGATGCCGCAGAAGCGATGGGCATCACCGCCGAGCGCCTCAAAGGCCTGGGCATCGTGGACAAGGTGATTGGCGAGCCACTGGGCGGCGCGCACCGCGATCCGGCCGCCGCAGCCGCATCGATCCGCGCCGAGCTGAGCTCGCAACTGGCGATGCTGAAGAAGTTCGATAACGACGCGCTGCTCAAGCGCCGCTACGATCGACTGATGAGCTACGGTCTCTAAGCCGTACACGCAGTGCCCATGTGGGAGCGAGCTTGCTCGCGATGAGGGTATGACAGTCGACGAATCTGTTGAATGTCAGGCCGCTATCGCGAGCAAGCTCGCTCCCACATTTGATTTATGCAAGGTGATGGATATGAGTCGGTCCAATATTGATCTGCCCGCCAGACTCTTGTTGAATCTTGCCTCGTGGCGCAATGCTGCGACCTGGCGCATCGCCTTCTCCGGCGGCCTCGACTCCACTGTCCTGCTGCACCTTCTGGCAACACTCTCCAAAACCGAATACCTGCCGACGCTCAACGCCATCCATGTTCATCACGGCCTTCAAGCCGTAGCCGATACGTGGCCGGAACATTGTCGTGCCGTGTGCGCTGCGCTGGGCGTGCCGCTGCAAGTGGTTCGCGTGCAGGTGCAACCGGGTGCCAGCCTTGAACGAGCAGCTCGGGATGCGCGGTATCACGCCTTCACTGAAGCCCTTCAGGCCAACGAAGTGCTGCTGACGGCTCAGCATCGCGACGATCAGGCGGAAACGCTGCTGTTTCGCTTGTTGCGCGGAGCGGGCGTGCGCGGATTGTCCGGGATGCCGCGTCAGCGCCCTTTGGGCAAGGGGCATTTGCTGCGGCCAATGCTTGATGTCACGCGGGCTGAGTTGGAGGCTTATGCCAGTGCGCATGACTTGAGCTGGATCGAAGATCCCTCGAACCAGGATCGGCAGTACTCGCGCAATTACCTTAGGCATCAAGTCTTGCCGGTGCTGATCCAGCGCTGGCCGCAAGCGGTGGCGACCATGGCCCGCAGCGCGACGCATTTGAATGAGGCGCAAGGACTGCTCGAAGAACTGGCGGACATGGATTTGCGTGAGGCCAGCTCTGCCAGTGAGTTTGCCTGGCTGGGCTTGCGGTCGCTTGAGCTGGCGCCGCTTGCGCATTTGTCTGATGCCCGGCAGCGCAATGCCTTGAGTCATTGGCTCGAACCGCTGACCCGCTTGCCGGACACTGACCATTGGTCGGGTTGGGAGGATTTGCGCGATGCCACCGGCGATGCCTGCCCGGTGTGGCGGCTGGCCGATGGCGAACTGCATCGGGCGGGCGGGCGGATCTGGTGGCTGTCCGGCCACTGGCTGAGGCCTCTGCCCGGCGCCGGGGTGTGGCTGGATCCGGCTTCACCGCTGGCTATCCCGGGCAACGGCGTGCTTTCGCTGACCGGGCAAATCCCCGATGGCCCGCTGCATATCCGCTATCGTGAAGGGGGAGAGGTCATGGCATTGCCAGGCCGCGGCCATAGGGACCTGAAACGTTTGCTCAATGAAAGCGCTGTACCGTCCTTCGTACGCGGCAGATTGCCGCTGCTCTACAAAGACGGGCAACTGCTGGCGGTAGCGAACCTCAAGGGGCTCGATGGTGGTGCACTCGGCGACTGGCATTTGCATTGGCAGCCACTGAACGAAGATCAAGGTTTGAGCTGAAAGGGGCTTTCCGGTAGACTACGCTCCCTTCTTGATACAACTTCTGTGGATTCGCCTGAATTGCAGGAGTTGCCGATTACCAAGCAGTCTTTGCTGGGCGATTCCAAAAAATGTGTAGCGAGCAACGAACCGGTGTTTCATTTTCCGGTCTGTCCCAACGCGGCGGTTTTTTCGAAAGGTGCACTGTGATTAATGCAGGTGATCGGGGGCTTCGGCCTTCCTTCGCTTTCCCCGGCGGCTCGGACCGCTTTAACGCAGACTTCTAGGGTTTTTCATGACGCGCTACATATTCGTCACGGGCGGTGTTGTTTCTTCATTGGGGAAAGGCATTGCATCGGCATCATTGGCGGCCATCCTGGAGGCGCGGGGACTTAAGGTCACCATGCTGAAGCTGGACCCGTACATCAACGTCGACCCGGGCACGATGAGCCCGTTCCAGCACGGTGAAGTGTTCGTCACTCACGACGGCGCCGAGACCGACCTGGACCTGGGTCACTACGAGCGGTTCATCCGCACGACCATGACCCAGAACAACAACTTCACCACGGGCCGTGTCTACGAACACGTCCTGCGCAAGGAGCGCCGTGGTGACTACCTGGGTGCAACCATCCAGGTGATCCCGCACATCACCGACGAAATCAAGCGCCGCATCATCAAGGGTGCCGGCGACGCTGACGTGGCAATGGTCGAAATCGGTGGCACCGTGGGTGACATCGAGTCGCAACCGTTCCTCGAGGCGATCCGCCAACTGCGCTTCGAAGTCGGCGCCAAGCGCGCGATGCTGATGCACCTGACACTGGTGCCGTACATCGCCACTGCCGGCGAAACCAAGACCAAGCCTACCCAGCACTCGGTGAAGGAACTGCGTTCCATCGGCCTGCAACCAGACGTGCTGGTCTGCCGTTCCGACCACCCGATCGATGTGTCGTCGCGTCGCAAGATCGCGCAGTTCACCAACGTTGAAGAACGTGCGGTGATCGCGCTGGAAGACGCCGATACCATCTACAAGATCCCGGGTATCCTGCACTCCCAGGGCCTGGACGATTTCGTCGTCGAGCGTTTCGGCCTGCAATGCGGCGGTGCCGATCTGTCCGAGTGGGAAGCCGTGGTCGACGCCAAGCTCAACCCTGAGCACGAAGTCACCATCGCCATGGTCGGCAAGTACATGGAGCTGCTGGACGCCTACAAGTCGCTGATCGAAGCGATGAGTCACGCGGGCATCAGCAACCGTACCAAGGTCAACCTGCGCTACATCGATTCCGAAGACATCGAGAACCAGGGCACCGCGCTGCTCGAAGGCGTCGATGCCATCCTGGTACCGGGCGGCTTCGGTCTGCGTGGCGTTGAAGGCAAGATCACTGCCGTTCAATACGCTCGCGAAAACAAGGTTCCGTACCTGGGTATCTGCCTGGGCATGCAAGTGGCCGTTATCGAGTTCGCACGTAACGTGATGGGCTGGAAAGACGCCAACTCCACCGAGTTCGATCGTGCAAGCGGCCACCCGGTCGTGGGCCTGATCACCGAGTGGGAAGATGCCACCGGCGCCGTCGAAACCCGTACCGAAACCTCCGATCTGGGCGGCACCATGCGCCTGGGCGCGCAGGATTGCCTGCTGGAGCCGGGTTCCCTGGTCCACGGTTGCTACGGCAAGGACGTGATTGTCGAACGTCATCGTCATCGCTACGAAGTGAACAACAACCTGCTGCCGCAAATCATGGAAGCCGGTTTGAAAATCTCCGGTCGTTCCGGTGATGGCGCACTGGTTGAAGTGGTTGAAGCTCCGGATCACCCATGGTTCGTCGCTTGCCAGTTCCACCCTGAGTTCACCTCGACGCCACGCGACGGTCACCCGCTGTTCAGCGGCTTCGTCAAGGCCGCGTTGGCTCAACACCAGAAGAAGGCGTAACCCCGATGGCACAGAAGATCATCCGCGTCGGCGACATCGAGATTGCCAACGACAAGCCCATGGTGCTGTTCGGCGGCATGAACGTGCTGGAAAGCCGTGACATGGCCATGCAGGTTTGCGAAGAGTATGTGAAGGTCACCGAAAAGCTCGGTATCCCTTACGTGTTCAAGGCCAGTTTCGACAAGGCCAACCGGTCTTCTGTGACCTCCTATCGTGGTCCTGGCCTGGAAGAAGGCATGCGCATCTTCCAGGACATCAAGCAAGCCTTCGGCGTGCCGATCATCACCGACGTCCACGAGCCTGACCAGGCCGCGGTCGTCGCTGAAGTCTGCGACATCATCCAGTTGCCGGCATTCCTGTCGCGCCAGACCGACCTCGTGGTCGCGATGGCCAAAACGGGCGCCGTGATCAACATCAAGAAAGCCCAGTTCCTCGCCCCCCAGGAAATGAAGCACATCCTGAACAAGTGCGTGGAAGCGGGTAACGATCAGTTGATCCTCTGCGAGCGTGGTTCGAGCTTCGGCTACAACAACCTCGTCGTCGACATGCTCGGCTTCGGCATCATGAAGCAGTTCGAATACCCGGTGTTCTTCGATGTGACCCACGCGCTGCAAATGCCTGGTGGTCGCTCCGATTCCGCCGGCGGTCGTCGCGCCCAGGTCACCGACCTGGCAAAAGCCGGTATGAGCCAGTCGCTGGCCGGCCTGTTCCTGGAAGCCCACCCGGATCCGGACAACGCCAAGTGCGACGGTCCTTGCGCCTTGCGCCTGGACAAACTGGAGCCATTCCTGGCCCAGCTCAAAGCTTTGGACGAACTGGTGAAGAGTTTTCCGACGGTAGAAACCGCGTAATCCTCAATTCTCCGGTAAAGTACCGCACGATTTAACGCTCAGGCCCTCGGGCCTGAGCCTTGTCGTCTGCAAGACTGCCCGCTGCACCTCACTTGCCGACGATCAAAGATTTCCTACAGCTGCGTCGTTTTCGTCAACTTTGGAGTGTTTACAACAATGGCTAAAATCGTCGACATCAAAGGTCGTGAAGTTCTCGACTCCCGTGGCAATCCCACCGTGGAAGCGGACGTGCTTCTCGACAACGGCATCATCGGCAGTGCCTGCGCGCCGTCCGGTGCTTCCACTGGCTCGCGTGAAGCGCTCGAGCTGCGCGATGGCGACAAGAGCCGTTACCTGGGCAAGGGCGTTCTGAAGGCCGTTGCCAACATCAACGGTCCGATCCGCGACCTGTTGAAAGGCATGGACCCAAGCGACCAGAAAGCGCTCGATCTGGCAATGATCAAGCTCGACGGTACTGAAAACAAAGGTTCCCTGGGCGCCAACGCAATCCTCGCCGTTTCCCTGGCCGCGGCCAAGGCAGCAGCACAGGACCAGGACCTGCCGCTGTACGCTCACATCGCCAACCTGAACGGCACCCCGGGTGTCTACTCGATGCCGGTTCCGATGATGAACATCATCAACGGCGGCGAGCACGCCGATAACAACGTCGACATCCAGGAATTCATGGTTCAGCCGGTTGGCGCCAAGTCTTTCTCGGAAGGTCTGCGCATGGGCACCGAGATTTTCCACCACCTCAAAGCCGTGCTGAAGGCCCGTGGCCTGAGCACTGCCGTCGGTGACGAAGGTGGTTTCGCGCCGAACCTGGCCTCCAACGAAGACGCTTTGAAAGTGATCTCCGAAGCCGTGGCCAACGCCGGTTACAAGCTGGGCACCGACGTGACCCTGGCCCTGGACTGCGCAGCCAGCGAATTCTACGAAGACGGCAAGTACAACCTGTCCGGCGAAGGCCAGGTGTTCACCGCCGAAGGTTTCGCTGACTACCTCAAAGGCCTGACCGAGCGTTACCCGATCATCTCCATCGAAGATGGCCTGGACGAGTCCGACTGGGCTGGCTGGAAGATCCTCACCGACAAGATCGGCGAGAAGACTCAGCTGGTAGGCGACGACCTGTTCGTCACCAACACCAAGATCCTGAAAGAAGGCATCGACAAGAAGATCGCCAACTCGATCCTGATCAAATTCAACCAGATCGGCACCCTGACCGAAACCCTGGAAGCCATCCAGATGGCCAAGGCCGCCGGTTACACTGCCGTGATCTCGCACCGCTCCGGCGAAACCGAAGATTCGACCATTGCCGACCTGGCGGTGGGCACCTCGGCTGGCCAGATCAAGACCGGCTCCCTGTGCCGTTCCGACCGTGTTTCCAAGTACAACCAACTGCTGCGTATCGAAGAGCAGTTGAACGGCAAAGCCAAGTACAACGGTCGCGGCGAGTTCCGCGGTTAAGCGGTAACTGGTAAAAAGACACCGGATTGTGTCGGAAAAATCGCAACAGCGACGTTTTTGCCACTAATCTGATGCCTTATATGCACAAGCCTGGTTCTTCCAGGCTTCGTGCTATCAGAAGCTTCACGTTTGGCATGGCTGTCTTTTTTCACTGGATACCTGATATTCGATGCGCAGTCCCAATTGGTTGTTCCTCATCCTGCTTTTGTTGCTGGCTGGCCTGCAGTACCGCCTGTGGGTGGGAAATGGCAGTCTGGCGCAAGTGGCCGAGTTGACTCAGCAGATTGCGGATCAGCAGGCTGAGAACCAGGCATTGCTGGAACGCAACCGGGTGATGGACGCCGAAGTCAGTGAGTTGAAAAAGGGCATGGAGACCGTCGAAGAACGGGCTCGTCATGAGTTGGGTATGGTCAAGGACGGTGAAACCCTTTACCAGTTGGCCCAATGATTAATTCGTTACCGGCCTTCTGGGCCGTGATTCCTGCCGCGGGCGTCGGTGCCCGTATGGCCGCGGACCGTCCCAAGCAGTATCTGCAACTGGGCGGGCGCACTATTCTCGAACACAGCCTCGGCTGTTTCCTTGATCATCCATGCCTGAAAGGTTTGGTGGTCAGTGTTGCTGTGGACGATCCTTATTGGCCGAACCTGGCGTGTGCCAGTGATCCGCGTATTGCCCGGGTCGAGGGCGGCGCCGAACGTTCCGGGTCGGTGCTCAACGCCTTGCTGCACTTGCATGCGCAGGGCGCTGATGATGAGGATTGGGTACTGGTTCACGATGCCGCACGGCCGAACCTCAGCCGTGACGACCTGGACAAGCTGTTGGCTGAGCTGGCTGACGATCCTGTCGGCGGGCTGCTGGCGGTTCCGGCGCGGGATACGCTCAAGCGGGTCGACAAGCACGGTCGTGTGGTCGAAACCGTGGATCGCAGTGTGATCTGGCAGGCCTACACGCCGCAGATGTTCCGCCTTGGGGCGCTGCATCGCGCACTGGCTGACAGCCTGGTGGCCGATGCCGTTGTTACTGACGAAGCTTCGGCGATGGAGTGGGCCGGTTCGGCACCGCGACTGGTCGAAGGGCGGTCCGATAACCTCAAGGTTACGCGTCCAGAAGACCTTGAATGGTTGAGACAGCGTTGGGCCAATCGTCACTGATTGATTTGGGTTCAGTGTTGTCCCCAATCGCGAGCAAGCTCGCTCCCACAGGGATTGCTGGCGTTTGCAAGATTTGCGTTCGACCCCGTCCACTGTGGGAGCGAGCTTGCTCGCGATAGCGGTAGTCTGGGCACCGGCATCTTGCTGACACGCCAGCTAGCTTCGGTATTCCGGCCTTTCAGCCAATCCCTCTTTTAAAAAATCCACCAACTTGCGCACTTTCGGCGACAGATGCCGCTGCTGCGGATACAGCGCCCAAACCGCCGTGTTCGGCGGTTGATGCGCCTCCAGTAACGAAATCAACGCGCCGCTATTCAAATGTTCCAGCACGTAATAGTCCGGCAACTGACACAGCCCTACGCCTTGTAGCGCAGCATCCAGTACGGCTTGCCCACTGTTGCAGCGCCAGTTTCCTTGCACCCTTTGCGAAAACTCTCTCCCGTTCTGTTCCAGCTGCCACAGGTCCGAACTGCCGATGAGGCAGTTGTGGCGACTCAGCTCCGACAGGCTGTGCGGGCGACCGTAGCGTTCAATGTAGGAGGGTGATGCACAGAGAAACATGCGTCGCGGCGCGAGGCGGGTGGCGACCAGCCGTGAATCCTGCAAGCGCCCGAGGCGAATCGCCAGGTCGAGGCCTTCGTGCACCAGGTCAAGCTGGCGATTGCTCAGTTCGATATCGATGCGCAATTGCGGATACAGCCCCATGAAGCGGGTCACCAGCGGCACGATGAAGCGCTCGCCGTAAGCCACGGCGCAGGTCATGCGCAGCATGCCCTTGGGTTCGCTGGTCAAATCGCCCACCGCGCGCAACGCCTCTTCGCGGCCATCCTGCAAGCGCTGGCAATGTTGCAGGAAAGTTTGCCCGGCCTCGGTCAGCGTGACCCGGCGGGTGCTGCGGTAGAGCAGGCGGGTTTGCAGGCGCTCTTCGAGGCGTACGATTTGTCGACTGATATGGGAGGAAGAAACCCCCAGGCGTTGCGCGGCAGCGGTGAACTGGCTGCATTCGGCAACGGCGACAAACTCGTCGATCCCTTCCCAGCGATTTTCGGACATCAATGATTATCCCTGTGTGGCAATAATATTTTGCATTTGCATCGATTATTCATCGTTGAGCCATGTATTACACTCCTTGTCTCGTTTTAATTCACTGGAGAATCACCATGATCAAGTCGCGCGCCGCCGTTGCCTTCGAGGCCAAGAAGCCCCTCGAAATCGTTGAAATCGATGTCGCCATGCCCAAGGCCGGCGAAGTCTTGCTGCGCGTGGTGGCCTCCGGTGTTTGCCATACCGATGCCTACACCTTGTCCGGCGCTGATCCGGAAGGCATCTTCCCGTCGATCCTCGGCCATGAAGGTGGTGCGATCGTGGAAGCGATCGGCGAGGGCGTGACCTCCGTTGCAGTCGGTGATCATGTGATCCCGCTGTACACCCCGGAATGCCGTCAGTGCAAATTCTGCCTGTCGGGAAAAACCAACCTCTGCCAGGCGATTCGCGCGACCCAGGGCAAAGGCTTGATGCCCGACGGTACTTCGCGTTTTTCCTACAAGGGCGAAACGATTTTCCACTACATGGGTACTTCCACGTTCTCCGAGTACACCGTGCTTCCGGAGATTTCCGTTGCGAAAATCGCCAAGGAAGCGCCACTGGAAAAAGTCTGCCTGCTGGGCTGCGGTGTCACTACCGGTATCGGTGCAGTGCTCAACACCGCCAAGGTGAAACCGGGTGATACGGTCGCCATTTTCGGTCTTGGCGGCATCGGTCTGTCGGCTGTTATCGGCGCCGTAAAAGCCAAGGCTGCCCGCATCATCGCCATCGACATCAACCCGGCCAAATTCGAGATCGCCAAGCAGCTGGGTGCAACCGACTGCGTGAACCCGAAAGACTTCGATCGTCCGATCCAGGAAGTCATCGTCGACATGACCGATGGCGGCGTGGATTTTTCCTTCGAGTGCATCGGTAACGTGCAACTGATGCGCGCCGCACTGGAGTGCTGCCACAAGGGTTGGGGCGAGTCGGTGATCATCGGCGTTGCCGGTGCCGGCCAGGAAAT
Source organism: Pseudomonas sp. GW821-FHT12A04 (assembly GCF_058807755.1). NCBI lineage: Bacteria > Pseudomonadati > Pseudomonadota > Gammaproteobacteria > Pseudomonadales > Pseudomonadaceae > Pseudomonas > Pseudomonas sp. GW821-FHT12A04. The sequence continues at coordinate 180,109 of NZ_JBXAQZ010000014.1, read as the reverse complement.
CTCGACCCGTCCGTTCCAGCTGGTCACCGGTCGCGTCTGGCGGGGTTCGGCGTTCGGCGGCGTGCGTGGCCGTACCGAGTTGCCAAGCTATGTGGAAATGGCCGAAACCGGCGAGATTCCGCTGGATACCTTCATCACCCACACCATGGGCCTGGAAGATATCAACAAGGCGTTTGACCTGATGCACGAAGGGAAAAGCATTCGCTCCGTCATCCATTTCTGAGGTCCGCCATGAGCCTGGAAAACATCTCCTGCCAGAAAAGCTTCGGCGGCTGGCACAAACGCTATCGCCATCGCTCGGAAGTGCTCGGCTGCGACATGGTGTTCGCCGTCTACCTGCCGCCGCAAGCGGAGCAGGGCGGCAAGCTGCCGGTGTTGTACTGGTTGTCCGGCCTGACCTGCACCGACGAGAACTTCATGCAGAAGGCCGGCGCCATGCGCATGGCCGCGGAGCTCGGGCTGATCATCGTCGCACCGGACACCAGCCCTCGCGGTCCTGAAGTGCCGGGCGATCCGGATGGTGCCTGGGACTTTGGCCTCGGCGCCGGGTTTTACCTGAATGCCACTCAGGAGCCTTGGTCGCGTCACTATCGGATGCATGACTATGTCGTGCAGGAATTGCCTACATTGGTCGAAGCCCATTTCCCGGCGTCGGACAGGCGCGGTATCAGTGGCCATTCCATGGGCGGCCACGGTGCGCTGGTCTGCGCCTTGCGCAATCCGGGGCGCTATCTGTCGGTGTCGGCGTTCTCGCCAATCAACAACCCGATGGATTGCCCGTGGGGGCAGAAAGCCTTTTCCCGCTATCTGGGAGAGGACCGTTCGAAATGGCGCGAATGGGATGCCTGCGCGTTGATTGCCGAGGCCGATGAACAGCTGCCGCTGTTGGTCGACCAGGGTGATCGCGACGACTTCCTCGCCAACCAGCTCAAGCCGGAAGCCTTGCAGCAGGCGGCCAAACTGGCCGGTCACCCGCTGACGTTGCGCCTGCAGCCGGGCTATGACCACAGCTATTTCTTCATTGCCAGTTTCATCGATGAGCACTTGCGGCATCACGCGCATGCTCTGGTTGGCTAATGCAGGTAGAATCACGCCCTGACAAAAATCGGGGCGTTTTTTTATGCGTATTGGCCACGGCTATGATGTGCACCGTTTCGCTGAAGGCGATTTCATCACTCTGGGCGGTGTGCGCATTGCACACAGCTTCGGGCTGCTCGCCCACTCTGACGGTGACGTCCTCTTGCACGCCTTGAGCGATGCCTTGCTCGGCGCCGCGGCGCTGGGCGACATCGGCAAGCATTTCCCGGATACCGACCCGCAATTCAAGGGCGCCGACAGCCGAGCGCTGTTGCGTCACGTCGTCGCACTGGTCCATGCCAAAGGCTGGAAAGTCGGCAACGTCGATAACACCATCGTCGCCCAGGCACCGAAAATGGCGCCGCATATCGAATCGATGCGCGCGCTGATTGCCGCGGATCTTCAAGTAGAGTTGGATCAAGTGAACGTGAAAGCTACCACCACCGAAAAGCTCGGCTTTGTCGGTCGCGAAGAAGGCATTGCCGTGCACTCCGTTGCCTTGTTGCTGCGCGCATGAACGAACTGCAATTGCTCGGCCCGCGGGCTTACGGTGAGGCCCTCGGCACGGCGGTCCTGAAAGCGATCGCCGAAGATTTCCAGGTCGACGAAGTCCTCGACATTCCCCTCAGTGGCGAAGGCGAACACCTGTGGATCTGGGTGGAAAAGCGTGGTCTGAATACTGAAGAAGCGGCGCGACGGATTGCCAAGGCTGCTGGCGTGCCATTGCGCACCGTCAGTTATGCCGGGCTCAAGGACCGTCAGGCGTTGACTCGCCAGTGGTTCAGCGTGCAACTGCCGGGCAAGGCCGACCCTGATCTGTCGGCCGCGGAAAACGATACGCTGAAGATCCTCAAGACCGCCCGCCACAAGCGCAAACTGCAACGCGGTGCCCACTCGGCCAACGGCTTCACTTTGCGCCTCACCCAGTTCGCTGGCGACAAGGCTGCTATCGAAGAACGCCTGCAACTGATCGTTAAACACGGCATCCCTAACTATTTCGGCGCACAGCGCTTCGGCCATGACGGCGGCAACGTCGTCGATGCTCGCGCCTGGGCCGCGCGCAAGGCCTTGCCGGAGCAGCGCAACGTGCGCTCGCGTCTGCTCTCCACGGCGCGCAGTTTTCTATTCAATCAGGTGCTGGCCGCACGAGTTGCCGATGGCACCTGGCAGCGTGCCCAGGTGGGCGATCTGCTGGCGTTCACCGACAGCCGCAGCTTTTTCCCGGCAGGCGAAGCCGAGTGCAGCGACCCGCGCCTGGCGATTCTCGATCTGCACCCGACCGGCCCGCAGTGGGGCGAAGGTGACTCGCCGGCCACGGGCGTTGTCCATGAACTGGAGCAGGCAATCGCCGCGCGCGAAGCGGACCTTCGCGATTGGTTGATTAACGCCGGTATGAGCCACGAACGTCGCATCCTGCGGCTGCCCATTGGCGGGTTGACGTGGCATTATCCCGAGCCTGACATTCTGCAACTGGAATTCGTCCTGCCGGCCGGATGCTTCGCCACCGTATTGGTGCGCGAGCTTGTTGATCTGGTGCCGGTGGGGCAGACGGACAGCCCATGCGTATTCTGATTTCTAACGACGATGGGGTAACAGCACCCGGTCTCGCCGCGCTTTATGCTGCGCTGGCGGATTACACCGAGTGCGTGGTTATCGCCCCGGACCAGGACAAGAGCGGCGCCAGCAGTTCGCTGACGCTCGACCGTCCGTTGCACCCGCAAACCCTGGCCAACGGCTTTATCAGCCTCAACGGCACGCCGACCGATTGTGTGCACCTGGGCCTCAACGGCCTGCTGGAGCGCGAAGCGGACATGGTGGTTTCCGGAATAAACCTGGGTGCGAACCTGGGGGACGATGTCCTGTATTCCGGCACGGTGGCGGCGGCCCTCGAGGGGCGTTTCCTGAATCACCCCTCGTTTGCCTTTTCGCTGGTCTCACGCCAGGTAGAGAACCTTCCCACAGCTGCCCATTTCGCGCGCAAACTGGTTGAAGCCCATGCTGACCTGGATCTGCCACCGCGTACGGTACTGAACGTGAACATTCCCAATTTGCCGCTGGACCGCATCCGCGGTATCCAGCTGACCCGCCTGGGCCATCGCGCCCGAGCCGCGGCACCTATGAAAGTGGTGGATCCGCGGGGCAAGTCCGGTTACTGGATCGCGGCGGCCGGGGATGCCGAAGACGGTGGCCCGGGTACCGATTTCCATGCAGTGATGCAGGGTTATGTTTCGATCACGCCGCTGCAACTGGATCGCACCTTCAATGATGCCTTCAGAAGTCTGGACGGCTGGCTGGAGGGGCTGCGCTGATGGGTCGCGAACAAGACGATATGCTGCGTCGCGGCATCGGCATGACCTCCCAGCGAACCCGGGAGCGGCTGATCCAGCGCCTGTACGAAGAAGGCATCTCCAACGCCAGGGTACTGGAGGTCATTCGCCGGACCCCGCGCCACCTGTTCGTCGACGAAGCGCTGGCGCACCGTGCCTATGAAGACACCGCGCTGCCGATTGGCAACAACCAGACCATCTCCCAGCCTTATATGGTGGCGCGCATGAGCGAGCTGCTGCTGGAGGCCGGTCCGCTCGACAAGGTGCTGGAGATCGGCACCGGGTCGGGCTATCAGACGGCGGTGCTGTCGCAACTGGTCGAGCGTGTGTTCTCGGTCGAGCGCATCAAGGTTCTGCAGGATCGGGCAAAGGAACGCCTGGTCGAACTGAATCTGCGCAACGTGGTGTTCCGCTGGGGCGATGGCTGGGAGGGCTGGCCGGCACTGGCACCATACAACGGGATTATCGTCACCGCAGTGGCAACTGACGTGCCCCAGGCATTGCTTGACCAGTTGGCACCGGGAGGCCGAATGGTGATCCCGGTCGGGGCCGGCGAAGTCCAGCAATTGATGCTGATCATCCGCGAGGAACAAGGTTTTTCCAGGCATGTCCTGGGGGCTGTGCGCTTCGTGCCACTGCTCAATGGGCCACTGGCCTGAGCATTTGTTTCGGCACGCTGAATTCTCTTCGATTGCCTTTGTCTTACAGCGGCATCGTTGTGTTAAACGGGATTCATCGTCAGGCAGCAAACGTGTGCGCGGCACCGATTCGCCACATTAAAGGTAAAGCGTGCACGGCCCGTTATACTTGCGACAGTTCATGCCGGACTCCGGCATTTCACATTTTCAGCCACCACAGAGGGAGCGGCGGGTGAGTCTCACAGTCATTGCGCAGCGTATGAGTAAAACGAGCTTTCAGCGCCTGGTGACTGGCCTTGTCTTGAGCACTTTGCTGGTCGGTTGTTCCAGCAACAAGTCCAGCGATGTTCGTGTCGTGGACCGTAACAATGCCGCGGCTCAGCGTCCAGCCGTGACCACCGGGCAATACATTGTTCGGCCCAAGGACACCCTGTTCTCCATCGCCTTCCGTTACGGCTGGGACTACAAGGCCCTGGCGGCACGCAACAACATTCCTGCGCCTTACACCATCCGTCCGGGTCAGACGATTCGCTTTGATGGTCGTACAAATTCAACGTCGACGGCGGTGGTCAGCTCGTCCAGTTCAACACCTTCGTCGTCGAGTAAAACCACGGTCATCCGTCGTTCGGCAAACGGTACGACCACCAGCACAACGACGGTTGTACCGTCCGTCGCGAGCAAGCCAGCCCCTGCTCCATTGCCACCTCCCGGGCCAGCCCCGACCGGTTGGGGATGGCCATCTAATGGCATTCTGATTGGAAAATTCTCTTCAAACGGTAGTTTGAATAAAGGAATTGATATCGCCGGAGATTTGGGACAGCCTGTTTTAGCTGCGTCTGATGGGACGGTGGTATACGCCGGGAGTGGCTTAAGGGGCTACGGCGAATTAGTGATCATCAAGCACAGTGAAACCTACGTCAGTGCCTACGGACATAACCGCAGGCTGTTGGTTCGGGAGGGGCAGCAGGTCAAGGTCGGACAGACAATTGCCGAAATGGGGTCAACGGGTACAGACCGGGTGAAACTGCATTTTGAGATTCGCCGCCAAGGTAAACCTGTAGATCCGCTGCAATTCCTGCCACGCCGTTGATCGCTACCAGCCTGTTCCGTCGCGTAGAGGGGACAGGCTCCAGCGTTGCCAGGGAGAAAGGCGCCGCTTGAGCTTGAGGTCGAACTCACCAAAGGACTATAACAATGGCTCTCAGTAAAGAAGTGCCGGAGTTTGACATCGACGATGAGGTTCTCCTGATGGAGAGCAGCATCGATACGGATTCGATGTCGAATGATGAAGGGGCGGCTCCACCTTCCGTTCGTGCCAAATCCAAACACTCCGCATCCTTGAAACAGCACAAGTACATTGACTACACGCGGGCACTTGATGCCACGCAGTTGTATCTCAATGAAATTGGTTTCTCTCCCCTGCTGTCACCCGAAGAAGAAGTTCATTTTGCGCGCCTGTCGCAAAGTGGCGATCCGGCCGGGCGCAAACGCATGATTGAAAGCAACCTGCGACTGGTGGTGAAAATCGCCCGACGCTACGTCAATCGTGGGCTGTCGCTGCTGGACCTGATCGAAGAGGGCAACCTCGGCTTGATCCGGGCGGTGGAGAAGTTCGATCCGGAACGCGGTTTCCGCTTCTCGACCTACGCGACCTGGTGGATTCGCCAGACCATCGAACGCGCAATCATGAATCAGACCCGGACCATCCGGCTGCCGATCCATGTGGTCAAGGAGCTGAACGTGTACCTGCGGGCTGCGCGGGAGCTGACGCAAAAACTCGACCATGAACCCTCACCCGAAGAAATCGCCAACCTGCTGGAAAAACCGGTGGGAGAGGTCAAGCGTATGCTCGGCCTTAACGAACGGGTTTCTTCGGTCGACGTCTCGCTGGGTCCGGATTCGGATAAAACCCTGCTGGACACCCTGACTGACGACCGTCCAACCGATCCATGCGAATTGTTGCAGGACGACGACCTGTCCCAGAGCATCGATCAATGGCTCTCGGAACTGACCGACAAGCAACGCGAAGTGGTTGTACGCCGCTTCGGCCTGCGCGGCCATGAAAGCAGCACCCTTGAAGACGTCGGCCTGGAAATCGGCCTGACCCGGGAGCGGGTCAGACAGATTCAGGTGGAGGGCTTGAAGCGGCTACGCGAGATCCTGGAAAAAAATGGTCTGTCGAGCGAGTCGCTGTTCCAATAAGGCACTCACTGCGATGGCATGAAAAACCCCGACTTGCTCGGGGTTTTTTATTGCCTGGCCAGGAGACCGAGCCCCCCCTCGGGATTTTGGTTTCGTGCTGTAAGCCTAGGCTTACTCTTGCGTAAGTGTTCGTTATTTTTACACCCCGGCAGTCGTCCATTCGGAGCGCTGACTGCCTATATGTATTTGATTTATATTAATATTTTTTAGTATTAATGATGTGTGACACCAGAATCTCGCGCCAAGGGCCGATTGATCCCGGAGGGGAACACTCTAGTATTGAGGTTGTGTCGACGGACAGACACGTCCTTCATGGATGAGGGATATGGATATCGCAGGACGCGATTCATCAGGACGATGAAAAGGAATACAGGGAATAGGGAAAAAATGTGGGCGGGTCAAACCGCCCCTTTTTTTGCCCGCAGAAAAGCAAAAAGGCCCTTGTGGGGCCTTTTTCGCGAACGCGGGGGTAATCAGCGTTCGAGGTCTGCGATCTTGCCTGGCTTGCCGTCCCATTCTGCGGAATCGGGCATTGGATCTTTGCGTTCGGTGATGTTTGGCCAGATATCGGCCAACTCAGCGTTCAGCTCAATGAAGTTTTCCATGCCGGCCGGAACTTCATCTTCAGAGAAGATAGCCACGGCAGGGCATTCAGGTTCGCACAGCGCGCAATCGATGCACTCATCCGGGTGGATCACCAGGAAATTCGGGCCTTCGTAAAAGCAGTCCACCGGACAGACTTCTACGCAGTCGGTGTACTTGCACTTGATGCAGTTGTCGGTGACGACGAAGGTCATTTCTAATTTTCTCCTCAGGCGCGGCTTGCTGCGCCCCTTCTCGTAGGGGTCGCCAGGTTCGGGAGCGATAGTCTGCTGGCCAGGCTATTAGCCAGCAGCATCCCAAACCGCGCGAGATTCTAACAGCTTGCAAGCCGCTGCGTTAGATCCGTGTCTTTAGTGTATAGAGCATTTCGAGAGCACGACGTGGCGTCATGTCGTCCAGGTCGAGCTTGGCCAGGTCATCCAGCACCGGGTGCGGCAGGCTGGCAAACAGGTCGCTTTGCTGCGGCGCGGCCGGTTTGCCTTTGGCCGGTGCCGGTGTTTCGTGGGGCAAGGCGGTGTCCTCCAGGCGGCTCAGATGCTCGCGAGCACGGGTGATGACCTCGCTCGGTACGCCGGCCAGCTGCGCAACGGCCAGGCCATAACTCTGGCTGGCCGGCCCGGGCAGCACGTGGTGCAGGAATACGATGCGTTCGTTGTGCTCGGTGGCATTGAGGTGCACGTTGGCCACCAGCGGCTGGGCTTCCGGCAGGACGGTCAGTTCAAAGTAGTGGGTGGCGAACAGCGTGTAGGCACGCAGATGCGCCAGGCGCTCGGCCGCCGCCCATGCCAGGGACAGACCGTCGAAGGTGCTGGTGCCGCGCCCGACTTCGTCCATCAGCACCAGGCTGCGCTCGGTGGCGTTGTGCAGGATGTTCGCGGTTTCGCTCATTTCCACCATGAAGGTCGAACGCCCGCCGGCCAGGTCATCGCTGGAGCCGATCCGGGTGAAGATGCGGTCGACCAACGACAGTTCGCAACTGGCCGCTGGCACGAAGCTGCCGATGTGCGCCAGGAGCACAATCAATGCGGTTTGACGCATGTAGGTGGATTTACCGCCCATGTTCGGACCGGTGATCACCAGCATGCGGGTGTTGTCGTCCAGGCTCAGGTCGTTGGCCACGAACGGCGTGGTCAGCACTTGTTCGACCACCGGGTGACGACCCTGGCTGATGCGCATGCACGGCTCGCTGACGAAGCGCGGGCAGTTCAGATCGAGGTTCAGTGCACGTTCGGCCAGGTTGCTCAAGACGTCCAGCTCGGCCAGGGCGCCGGCGGTGTCCTGCAAAGGTGGCAGCTGGCTGATCAGATCTTCGAGCAACGCTTCGTACAGCATCTTCTCGCGGGCCAGGGCGCGACTCTTGGCTGACAATGCCTTGTCTTCGAATGCCTTGAGTTCCGGCGTAATGAAGCGCTCGGCGCCTTTGAGCGTCTGGCGGCGAATATAGTCGGCCGGTGCCGATTCCGCCTGCTTGCTTGGCAGCTCGATGAAGTAACCGTGGATGCGGTTGTAACCAACCTTCAGATGCGACAGGCCGGTGCGGGCCTTTTCCCGTGCCTCGAGGTCGATCAGGAATTGTCCGGCGTTTTCGCTCAGCGACTGCAATTCGTCGAGTTCGCTGTCGTAGCCGGTTTTTAGCACGCCCCCATCACGAATGACCGCGGGCGGGTTGTCGATGATGGCTTTTTCCAGCAGTGCCGCCAGTTCCGGATAGGTGCTGGTGATGGTGGCGAGTTGCTGGAGGTGTGGGGCTTCGAGCGCCGTCATTGCCACTTGCAGTTCGGGCAGTGCGCCGAGGGCGTCACGCAACCGGGCGAGGTCGCGGGGGCGGGCATTACGCAGGCCGATCCGCGCAAGAATCCGCTCGATGTCGCCGATTTCCTTGAGCTGCGGTTGCAGTCTTTCGAAGCGATAACCGTCGAGCAGGCAGGTGATCGAGCTCTGGCGTGCCAACAGCACCGTCAAGTCGCGCAATGGGCGATTCAGCCAGCGGGTCAGCAGGCGGCTGCCCATGGCGGTCTGGCAACGATCCACCACCGATTGCAGGGTGTTGTCGCGCCCCCCGGCCAGGTTGGTATCGAGCTCCAGGTTGCGACGGCTGGCGCCATCGAGCACCACGGTGTCGTCCAGGCGTTCATGGCGCAGGCTGCGCAAGTGGGGCAGGGCGGTGCGCTGGGTTTCCTTGGCGTAGGCCAGCAGACAACCGGCGGCACCGATCGCCAGGGTCAGGTTTTCGCAGCCAAAGCCCTTGAGATCCTGGGTCGAGAATTGCTGGCACAGGCTTTTGAGCGCCGAATCGCGCTCGAAATCCCACGGCGCACGGCGACGCACGCCGCGGCGTTTTTCCGCCGGCAAGTCCTTGGGCCAGTCATCCGGGATCAGTAACTCCACCGGGTTGACCCGCTCCAGTTCCGCCAGCAGGTTTTCCCAGCCCTTGATTTCCAGCACGCTGAAGTTGCCGCTGGTGATGTCCAGCACCGCCAGGCCGAACAGGCGCTCATCGCCCAGGACAGCGGCGATCAGGTTGTCCCTGCGCTCGTCGAGCAGCGCCTCGTCACTCACCGTCCCCGGCGTGATGATGCGTACCACCTGCCGCTCCACCGGCCCTTTGCTGGTGGCCGGGTCGCCGACCTGCTCGCAGATCACCACCGATTCGCCAAGCTTCACCAGTTTTGCCAGGTAACCCTCGGCGGCGTGGTAAGGAATCCCGCACATCGGAATCGCCTGGCCGGCCGACTGCCCGCGGGCGGTCAGGGTGATGTCCAGCAACTTGGCGGCCTTCTTCGCGTCTTCATAGAAGATCTCGTAGAAGTCGCCCATGCGGTAGAACATCAGCTGGTCCGGGTGCTGGTTTTTCAGGCGCCAGTACTGCTGCATCATCGGGGTGTGGGAGGACAGGTCGGAGACGGCTTTATTCATCGGATTGTCAGGAAGCTCGTTGAAAGAGGTGGGGCAAAAGCAGGGCAACGGCCGGGCTTTTCCGCGATGGGCGCAAGGTTACCATGGGCGGTCTGCCCGACGCAGGCGCCACGGCCGGGTGACATCCTTTACGATGCAAAAATCATGTTATGCATCGATTATGCAAATCGGCATTGTCTTCTTCGAAAAGTGCAAGCACTATGCGCGTTATGCAAAAGCGCAACGTATCTACTGTATTAAGGGCATTGCTCGATCAGCACGGGATCTCCCCCACGGAGCTTCACCGTCGCACCGGCGTGCCTCAATCCACGCTCTCGCGCATTCTCAGCGGGAAGATCGTCGATCCTTCGGATAAACATATTTCGAAGATTGCCGAGTATTTCGCCTTGAGCACCGACCAGTTGCGTGGCCGCGCGGACGTCTCGTCTGCCGCCAATGCCGGGCGTGCTCCTGTGCATTCGGAACTCAAGGATATAAGTCTGTGGGACGACGATACCCCTGTCGATGACGACGAGGTGTCGGTCCCCTTTCTTCGCGAGGTTGAATTGGCTGCGGGATCGGGAAGATTCGTTATCGAGGAGAGCGAGCGCTCTAGCCTGCGCTTCGGCAAACGGAGCCTGCGCCATAACGGCGTGCAGTTCGACCAGGCCAAATGCGTGACAGTGCGGGGCAACAGCATGTTGCCGGTGCTGCGCGACGGCGCCACGGTCGGGGTCAATGCCGGCAAGTGCGGCATTGGCGATATCGTTGACGGCGACCTTTATGCAATCAATCACAACGGCCAATTGCGGGTGAAGCAACTCTATCGCCTGCCGACCGGGATTCGCCTGCGCAGCTTCAACCGTGACGAGCATCCGGACGAGGATTACACCTTTCAGGAGATCCAGGAGGAGCCGATTGTTATCCTCGGACATGTCTTCTGGTGGGGTATGTACGCCCGCTAACACTCATCCGTTTAGATAAAACCCGCTTCCCGAGCGGGTTTTTTTCGTGTGCCGAAAGCATTGGGCATACTTTTAATAATGCGTTTGTGCATTGACTGAATATGCATAAGTGCATAATGTTGCTGCCTGACTATTAACGAATGCGCTGTGATCACTACTCAAGGAGGCATGAAATGACCGCTGAGCAATATGCATTGCTGGACATGCCTTTGTGGCTGGTCATCAGCCTGCCAATCCTTGGTGGCGTTACCGGTGAAATGTGGCGTGCCGAAAAAGAGGGCGTTCGTGGCTGGTCCCTTGTCCGACGCCTGAGCCTGCGGTCTGGGTCCAGCATGATCTGCGGCGCTTCGGTCATCATGCTGCTGCACGCTGCCAATGTTTCCATCTGGGCTGCTTGTGCGGGTGGTTGTTTAGCGGCGATGGCCGGGACAGACGTCGTTCTGGGGTTGTATGAGCGTTGGCTGGCCAAGCGCATGGGGATCGGCCATACCCCCTCCGGTGACGTGGAAGATTGATTCTCCGACAGGCCTTTTCCAGAGCCTCCGGTTCTTTACATTTTGATCGTTCCTGTCGCTTGCAAGTGCGGTCTGCTCGTGTACGGTTAACCTCATCCCGCCCGATCAGGAGATGACCGTGAACGAAATCACCCAGCTCGCCGCCGAACTCGGCAGACGCCTGCAGGTTCTCAATGCCCATGTCACCACGGCGGAGTCCTGCACCGGCGGAGGCATCGCCGAGGCAATTACCCGTATCCCCGGGAGTTCGGCCTGGTTCGAGGCCGGTTATGTCACTTACTCCAACCGACAGAAAACCCTGCAACTGAATGTACCGGTGGAGTTGTTCACCACCGTGGGCGCGGTCAGCCGCGAGGTGGTCGAGGCGATGGTCCGGGGTGCGCAGGAGAAAAATAGCGCGTATTTCTCCGTGGCGGTCAGTGGCATCGCCGGGCCGGATGGCGGAACGGCGAACAAGCCGGTTGGCACGGTGTGGCTGGCCTGGGGCGTCGGAGATCAGGTGTTCTGCGAGCGGCAGCACTTCCCGGGTAATCGCGATGACGTCCGCCGACAAACGGTGAAGGCCGCGCTAGAGGGGCTGCTGCGCTATGCCGCGGCAGAAATCTCAAATCAGGGGTAGGCGATCCGGAAACGCTGTGGAATAATACTGGCTACTTATACAGGTGTTGGCCGTCAGGCCTTATTGATTACGTGAGGACTTTAATGGACGACAACAAGAAGAAAGCCTTGGCTGCGGCCCTGGGTCAGATCGAACGTCAATTCGGCAAGGGTGCCGTAATGCGTATGGGCGATCAGGACCGTCAGGCGATCCCGGCCATTTCCACTGGCTCTCTGGGGCTGGACATCGCTCTCGGCATCGGCGGTCTGCCAAAAGGCCGTATTGTTGAAATCTACGGTCCTGAATCTTCCGGTAAAACCACGCTGACCTTGTCCGTGATCGCCCAGGCTCAAAAAGCCGGCGCGACCTGCGCATTCGTCGACGCCGAACACGCCCTCGACCCTGAGTACGCCGGCAAGCTGGGCGTCAACGTCGACGACCTGCTGGTTTCCCAGCCGGATACCGGCGAGCAGGCCCTGGAAATCACCGACATGCTGGTGCGTTCCAACGCGGTTGACGTGATCATCGTCGACTCCGTGGCCGCCCTGGTGCCAAAGGCTGAAATCGAAGGCGAAATGGGTGACATGCACGTGGGCCTGCAAGCCCGTCTGATGTCCCAGGCACTGCGTAAAATCACCGGTAACATCAAGAACGCCAACTGCTTGGTGATCTTCATCAACCAGATCCGTATGAAAATTGGCGTGATGTTCGGTAGCCCGGAAACCACCACCGGTGGTAACGCACTGAAGTTCTACGCATCTGTTCGTCTGGACATCCGTCGTACGGGTGCGGTGAAAGAAGGTGATGAAGTCGTCGGTAGCGAAACCCGCGTCAAGGTTGTGAAGAACAAGGTGGCTTCGCCGTTCCGTCAGGCCGAGTTCCAGATTCTTTACGGCAAGGGCATCTACCTCAACGGTGAGATGATCGACCTGGGTGTTCTGCACGGTTTCGTCGAGAAGTCCGGTGCCTGGTATGCCTATGAAGGCACCAAGATCGGTCAGGGCAAGGCCAACTCGGCCAAGTTCCTGGCAGACAATCCGGAAGTCGCGGCAAAGCTGGAGAAGCAACTGCGTGACAAGCTGCTGTCGCCTGCATCGGTTGCGGACGCCAAAGCTTCTGCGGTCAAAGAGACCGAAGACGACCTGGCTGACGCTGATATCTGATCGAAGCGATGACCGCCGTACTCGATACACTCGTCGCGGTGCGGCGAACCGCAATGGACCTGCTCGCACGACGCGAGCACGGTCGTGTCGAGCTGACGCGTAAACTGCGTCAGCGCGGCGCCCTCCCTGAAATGATCGAAACAGCACTCGACCGGTTGACGGAAGAGGGGTTGTTGTCCGAAACCCGTTACCTCGAAAGTTTCGTTTCCTACCGCGCCCGCTCCGGTTATGGCCCTTTACGCATTCGTGAAGAGTTGGGCCAGCGTGGCCTGCAGCGCACCGATATTGAACTCGCCCTGCGTGAGAGCGGTATCGATTGGCAGGAGCAATTGATCGATACCTGGCGACGCAAGTTCTCCGGGCAATTGCCGGCAGACGCCAGGGAGCGAGCCAAACAAGGCAGGTTCCTGGCGTATCGGGGATACTCCATGGAAATGATCAACCGCCTGTTCAGCGGTCGAGGGATGGACGATTGAACTGAAACGGCCCGCTATTTAGATAGCGGGCCGTTTTTTTATGCCTCACGAAACCTTTGACGGCTCCCGCGTGCGTTGTTGTACCTGGGGTTTTGATTGTGCCCAGTTTTCCGGCAGGTTGATGTAGTCCACAAGTTCGCGCAGGCGACCATGATTGCGGGCATTGAAGTTGAAGACCAGCCGCGCCAGATGGCTGAATTCGGCTTCGTTGTGTTCTTCACCGCTGTAAGCGTGCTGATGGAAATGATCGCTCAGGCACAGGTCGGCGAATACCTCCTGCATGTGTTCGAGTGCGTGGTCGCTGAGTGTGTGATTCATGCGAATCAGGAACTGATGCTTGAGCCAGCGACTGGAGTGGAAGTTGCTGTAGAACTGGTTGATGTGCTCTACCGCTTCTTCGACGTTGTAGACCAGTTTCATCAGCTTCATGTCAGTGGGCAGGATGTAGTGGTTTTCCTCCAGTTGCTGGTGAATGAAGTCCAGTGCGCCTTGCCAGAATTTGCCGTCCGGCGTGTCGAGCAGCACCACTGGTACCAATGGGCTTTTGCCGGTCTGGATCAGTGTCAGTACTTCCAGCGCTTCATCCAGGGTACCGAAGCCACCCGGGCACAGCACGAGGGCATCGGCTTCCTTGACGAAGAACAGCTTGCGGGTGAAGAAGAAGTGGAAGGGCAGCAGGCTGGTCGTGCCGTCGACAGTGGGGTTGGCATGCTGTTCGAAGGGCAGGGTAATGTTGAACCCCAGGCTGTTTGCCAGTCCGGCGCCCTCATGGGCGGCGGCCATGATGCCGCCACCGGCGCCAGTGATGACCATCATGTCCGAGCGCGCCAGCGCGGCACCGAGTTCCCGGGCCATGCTGTAGAGCGGGTGTTCCATGGGGGTACGGGCCGAGCCGAAAACAGTGACCTTGCGCCGTCCCTTGAATTGTTCGAGCACGCGAAAAGCCTGTTCCAGTTCGCGCAGGGCCTGCAGGGTGATTTTGGCATTCCAGCGGTTGTGGTCTTCCTGGGCCATGCGTAGCACGGTCAGGATCATATCGCGGTAGATCGGGATGTTCGGGCTGTTGGGTGAAATCAGCTTGAGCTGTTCTTCGACCTTGCTGATGAGGTCGTGGCCGCTTTCTTCAAAATGACGGCTCAGGAGGTCATTCGGTTGGTAAGGCATTCAACTTCTCCTTCTGCACAGAACCCTCGGCCCGACAACGTACGTCGGTGCCACGACACTTCATGTGTCGCTGTCTGCCCCGGCCCATGCCTGGGCGATCTACTTGACCCGAAAAACACCGGATCATCCAAACAGGTTCTGTTTTTCCCTTGGATGAAAGAAACATTCGCACAATACGACAAGCGACGGGCAGCCCCTTTCCAGCCCTGAAAAATGAACGTGGATAACCTGAAATCTAGACCTTCACAGTGATTTGCGCTGCCTTGATCATTGCGCCTCAAAGTCTTTCCTGGCAACCGCTTATTGACGATTTGCAAGGTGCTTTCACCGCTCGTCTGAACGCACGTCGCGTGTGCCGCACTCTGATTTACTAAGTTACAGGTGCGACACGACAACTTTGCGTCAACGGCAAGGCGCGCAATACAAGCGGTTCAAGGATTTTTTGCTCAAACATGAGTGAAGTGCAAGGAGGCGGGAAACCATGGCCAGAGTCGTTCTGGAGATCGATACGCAACTGTATCGATTGCTGAAGTCATCGGCCGAGACCCATCATTTGAGTCTCGAAGAGGAGTGCTGCCGACGTTTGCGCGGTGGCGAGCGTCGTTCGCATTACTTGCAGGCGCTGCTGGCGGAACTGCGCGCCGAGGATGAACAGCGGCGCGCCAACTCCAGGTGATTACTTTTTCTTCTTGGCAGGTTGCAGGCAGTCCGATTCCTGGAAGCTTGCGGAACCGACCGGGCGGTTGGTTTTCACCTCAGTGAAGTCGTAACGCATGATCGCGCCCTTGGCCATCAGCTTGCGAAACCCTTCGTTTCGGCAGACTGAGGCCCCCAACTGGAAGTAAACCGCTTTTGGATCTGCGCGCATCTTGTCGGCGTGGCTGCTCTGCACGCTCAGATGGTTGATCAGCTGTTTGCCGTCAACGGTGTAGCCTTGATCGAGAATGTCTTCGTTGATCGCTCGAGGAGTGCCGACGCTGCTTTGGGTGGCGACGTTTTGCAGCATTTTGTTCAGTTCCGTGTCTTTCAAGGACGCAGCCTGGGCGTTGAAGGACGACGCCAGCAAAATGGCCGCGGTAGGAACGATAAGGCGCAGCATGAAACTCTCCTGGTTCAGTGATGCGGGGTTTGACCCGTCACGTGACTGTGCGTTCAGTGGCGGCGAATTATAGGGGAGGCTAGCTGGACGGTACAGGCTTGCGCCGGGCGGTCTGGTAAACTGCTGGCACTTTTTACCCTGTCGAGTGTTTTTCGTGTCGATTTCCCTTCTCTGTGGGCGTTGCCCGCGATGAGTCATACCCCCGCGCGCTTTGCCTTGAATGCCGTGGCCCGCTTGCGCGATCAGCGCGAAGAGGAGGGCATCAAGCCGATTCAGGCCCGCGGCTGGCGTGCGCCGCGCTGCCGTGACTGCCGGGTGATCGAGAGTCACTGTCTGTGTGCATGGCGTCCGCAGGTCGCTACCCGCTCCGGCGTGTGCCTGATCATGACCAACAAGGAAGTGTTCAAGCCGAGCAACACCGGTTGGCTGATTGCCGACGTGGTGCCTGACAACCATGCCTTCATCTGGTCCCGTACCGAGGTTGATCCGAAGTTGCTGGCGCTGTTGTCCGACCCGCAATGGCAGCCTTACCTGGTGTTTCCGGGTGAGTACGTCGAACCTGAGCGCGTGACAAACAGCGTGGACGTCGATGGCACGAAGCGCCCGCTTTTCATTCTGTTGGATGCGACCTGGACTGAAGCGCGAAAGATCTTTCGCAAGAGCCCCTATTTCGACCGACTGCCGATCCTCAGTCTGTTGCCAGAGAAACTCTCCCGCTACCGGTTGCGTCGCTCGACCCGCAGCGAGCATCTGTGCACGGCGGAAGTGGCGGCGCTATGCCTTGACCTTGCAGGTGATGTCGCCGCGGCATCGGCGCTGGATGCCTACTTCGATGTGTTCAGCCAGCATTACCTCGATGCCAAGCATCAGTTGGACATGAACGTTTCGACCCCTGCACACGCCGAATTGATGCCCTATGTTCAGGTGGCCGCCCCATTGATGGACTGATTGTCGCGCATACTGCAATAAAGTGTACCGGCCATGCTGCTTGACCACCCCGGCTTCGCTGGGCATGCTTGGCGCCGATTAGGGTGCGGCCGGAGTTTTCGGCGCCGTTTTTTGCGCTGAGCGTGCCTTGTCAGTGCAGCTCCGTGGCTGTGCCTTGAGGTGCTTTGGCGAGGTCCGAATGCATCGGGCGTCCCATGAAAAACAGGATCATTTGAAAAATGGCCACATACGAAATCCTGATTGCCGATGACCACCCACTTTTTCGTAGTGCCTTGCATCAAGCGCTGACCCTGGGCCTTGGTCCGGATGTCCGTCTGGTGGAAGTGGCGAGCATCGCCGAACTGGAAGCCCGCCTGACGGAAAAGTCCGACTGGGATCTGGTGCTGCTGGACCTGAACATGCCGGGGGCCTACGGTTTTTCCGGGCTGGTTCTGCTGCGGGGGCAGTACCCGCAGATTCCGGTGGTCATGGTCTCGGCCCAGGAGGAACCGACCATCATGGTCAAGTCTCGTGAATTCGGCGCCAGTGGCTTCATTCCCAAATCCAGCGACTTGAGTGTGATCCAGAAAGCCGTGCGCGCGGTCCTCGATGGCGACGTGTTCTGGCCGCCACAGGCGTTCGAAGCGGTCAGCGTCTCGGATGAAGCCAAGGCAGCCAGCGAAGGGCTTGCCAGCCTCACCCCGCAACAATTCCGGGTACTGACCATGGTCTGCGAAGGCTTGCTGAACAAGCAGATCGCCTACGAGCTGAGTGTTTCCGAGGCGACTATCAAGGCGCACGTGACCGCGATTTTCCGTAAACTGAATGTGCGGACCCGGACCCAGGCCGCGCTGCTCTTGCAACAACTTGAGTCAATTTCCAGCCATTAAAGGCTGGCAAATTCACGCTTTTTTGACTTTGGTTGAACTAGCTTTCCCACTTCTTTTTTGCCAGTTGCCCACTCTATGTCACCTTTCAAAGGCCAGACCGGCCTGAAACGTATTCTCAATGCTTCCGGTTATTCGCTGGACGGCCTGCGCGCAGCCTTCACCGGTGAAGCTGCCTTTCGGCAATTGGTATTGCTCAACGTCATCCTGATTCCGTTGTCGTTCTTCCTGAATGTCAGCCGGGTCGAACAGGCGTTGTTGATCGCGGTATGCCTGTTGGCGTTGATCGTCGAGTTGCTCAACTCGGCCGTGGAAGCGGCCATCGACCGCATTTCCCTTGAGCGGCACCCGCTGTCCAAGAATGCCAAGGACATGGGCAGTGCCGCCCAGGCCGTGGCATTGAGCATGATTGCCCTGGTATGGGCGGTGATTCTGCTCTAGGCGATCGTCGGCAGCACGATCTCGTCGCTGCGCTGAACCCCGGCGGTGAAGGCGCGGCACAGATCGAGGAACTCGCGCATCGCCGAGGTCTGATATTTCTGTTTATGCCAGATGAAATAAAACTGTCGCGCCAGATCCAGATCCGGCGTCTCGACAGGCACCAGGCTGCCGCGGCGAAATGCGTCGCGCAAAGCCAGCCTGGAAATGCAGCCAATCCCCAAACCAGACTCCACCGCGCGTTTGATCGCTTCGGTGTGCTCAAGCTCGAGCCGGATGTTTAACGAAGTGCGGTGATGGCGCATGGCTTGATCGAAGGTCAACCGCGTGCCCGAGCCCTGTTCGCGCAGGATCCAGGCTTCGTGGCTCAACTCCTCCATGGTGGCCGTGCCACGCTTGGCCAACGGATGCTGGGGGGCGCAAAACACCACCAGTTCGTCCTCGACCCAGCTTTGCACTTCGATGTCCGGATGACTGCAGTCGCCTTCGATTAGACCCAGATCAATTTCATAGTGGGCCACTTGCTGCACGATATTGGCAGTGTTCTGCACATGCAGCTTCACCTGGCTTTCCGGGTGGCGCTGCATGAAGCTGCCGATCAACAATGTGGCCAGGTAATTGCCGATGGTCAGGGTCGCACCCACGGCCAGCGAGCCGAAACCGGATTTGCCATTGAGCAGGTCCTCGATTTCCTTGGCCTGGTCCAGCAGCGCCACCGCTTGTGGCAACAGCTGTTTGCCCAGGGCGTTCAGGCTCAACCGTTTGCCGGCACGGTCGAACAACTGGCAGCTGCACTGGCGCTCCAGTTCGGTGATCGAGGTGCTCGCCGCCGATTGCGAGAGGTTGAGCAGACCCGCGGCACGGGACACACTTTCCTGCTGGGCGACGGCGACGAATACTTGAAGTTGACGGAGAGTAAATCGCATATCGATATAACCGATAACCCTTATCTTAATAATCCATTTAACAGATATTGTCTCTGCCTTTAGAATGCGATGCAATTGCGCAGAGCTGGCTTTTTTTGCAGAGCAGGCGCCGAACACGCGCAGACAAATCTCCAGGAGTCCCACGTACATGAGCAACATGAACCACGAGCGTGTCCTCAGTGTTCACCACTGGAACGACACTCTGTTCAGCTTCAAGTGCACCCGTGATCCGGGCCTGCGCTTCGAGAACGGTCAGTTCGTGATGATCGGCCTGCAACAGCCCAACGGCCGCCCGCTTATGCGCGCTTACTCGATTGCCAGCCCGAACTGGGAAGAGCATCTCGAGTTCTTCAGCATCAAGGTGCCTGATGGTCCGCTGACTTCGCAGTTGCAGCATCTGAAGGAAGGCGACGAGATCATCATCAGCAAGAAGCCTACCGGCACGCTGGTACTGGATGACCTCAAGCCTGGCAAACATTTGTACCTGCTCAGCACCGGCACCGGTCTGGCGCCGTTCATGAGCGTCATCCAGGACCCGGAAACCTACGAGCGCTTCGAAAAAGTGATCCTGTGCCACGGCGTTCGTTACGTCAACGAAGTCGCTTACCGCGAGTTCATCACCGAGCACCTGCCGCAGAACGAGTTCTTCGGTGACGCGCTGCGTGACAAGTTGATCTACTACCCGACCGTGACCCGTGAGCCGTTCGAGAACGAAGGTCGCCTGACCGACCTGATGCGCAGCGGCAAGCTGTTCAGCGACATCGGTCTGCCACCGATCAACCCGCAGGACGACCGCGCCATGCTGTGCGGCAGCCCGAGCATGCTCGACGAGACCAGTGAAGTGCTGAACAGCTTCGGCCTGAAGGTTTCGCCGCGGATGCGCGAGCCGGGTGATTACCTGATCGAGCGAGCGTTCGTCGAGAAGTGACCGCAGGTCACGTTGTAGGAGCGAGCCCGCTCGCGATGGTCGTTAACGATAACGCGCGTTTTCTGGTTTAACGCGGTGAGTTCGAGCCCATCGCTGGCAAGCCAGCTCCTACAGTAGGTACGCAGCACAAAGAAAAGCCCGCATGGCCTGAAAAGGTCATGCGGGCTTTTTCGTTGCCGGGTTTATTTAACCGGGATAACTTCCAGGACCCGGATCACGTTTGTTGCCGGGTAATGCCAACGCACATCCAGATCCCAGAACTGCGCGCCGTATTCCCGCTCGGGTGCAGGCATTTGATAGGCCGGGCGTGGATCTTGCGCCAGGCATTGCTCGATCAACTCAACCAAAGGCTCCTCAAGACGCTGAGCGTGCTCGTGAGCCTGTTGCAGCGCTGCGTCCGTCCACTGCACGGGAATCAACAGCGGCGCAGCGCTGGCGATGCTGTTGGTGGCTGTATCGATGATGTCGGCGTAAGGCACGTAGGGTTTTATGTCGAGAATCGGCGTGCCGTCCAGCAAGTCAATACCGGATATCCACAGGCGATTGGCTTCGATCTTGTCCAGCTTGACCACGGATTGACCGATGCCATTGGGGCGGTGGGTGGCGCGGGTGGCGAACACGCCCATGGACTTGTTGCCGCCGAGGCGCGGTGGGCGGACCTTCAAGCGAGGTTTTTCTTGCAGGGCCTGGTGGAACAGGAACAGAAGCCACACGTGGCTGACCTGCTCCAGGCCTTGAACCGCGTCCCCTTGATCGAACGGAGCCACCAGTTCCAGCACGCCACGGGCAGCCGGGGCCAGTTGCGGTTGGCGCGGAATGGCGAACTTTTCCTTGAAGCAGGAGCGCACGAAGCCGATGGGGGAAACGCTGTAGGTCATGGTTTGGGGTCGAGGTGGAATTTAAGGCAGGCATGATAACCCACACGGCCTTTGGCCCGGTGGCGCCTATCAGTCCGTCATCGCGGGCAAGCCACGCTCCCACAGGGTTCTCGAGCGCACACAAGATTTGTGTCCGTCTCAAAACCTGTGGGAGCGTGGCTTGCCCGCGATAGCCGCACCGCCGATCTACAGGCTGAACCCACCATCCAGCGGAATGATATTCCCGGTCATATAAGCCCCGGCAGTACTCGCCAGGCTGATCGCCAGCGCCGCCATTTCCTCCTCGCGGCCCCAACGCTTCATCGGGATCAACGCCGTATCCTGCGCCAGCGCCTGTTCATCATTGCCGATGTGCTGGGTCATCTTGCTCGGAAACCGCCCCGGGGCGATCACGTTGACGTTGATGTGCTGGCTCACCAGTTCGCGCGCCAGAATCCTCGACAGTTGGTGCAACGCAGCCTTGCTCGGCCCGTAGGCATACGCCTGCTCGCCGAAGGAGGAAATCCCTGCCACCGATCCTATGTTGATGATCCGCGCCGGATTCGCTTCGGAACCGGCCTTGCGCAGCAGGGGCAGGAACTGCTGGATGCAGTTGAACACCGACGTCACGTTGAGCTGCATGACTTTTTCCCAGCCCTTGATCGGGTAGCTCTCCAATGGCGCGCCCCAGGTGGTGCCGGCATTGTTAACCAGGATGTCCAGATGAGTGATCTGCTCGCCCAGGCGCGTGGCCAGTTGCAGGACGCCCTCTTCGGTGGCGAGGTTCGCCGCGATGGCGCGGCAGCGGCCAAGTGCACCGAGTTCGTCAGCGGTTTGCTGGCAGGCTTCGACGTCGCGGGCGCAGACGTATACGGTGGCGCCCGCCTCGACGTAGGCCTTGGCGATCATCTTGCCGATACCACGGGTGCCGCCGGTCACCAGGGAGGTGCGGCCTTGCAGGGAAAAGTAGGGATGCATGGCGAATCCTGAGAACTGAGGTCTTTACACCCTAGTCGTCAGCCGCCAGAAGCGGAGCCACTATTTTTGCGCGGAATAGGGAGGCATTCGGTCCTGTAGGAGCTGGCTTGCCAGCGAAGGATGAGAGACCGCCGCGTTCATCCAGTCAGCACGCGTTATCGTTTGCGACCATCGCTGGCAAGCCAGCTCCTACAGAAAACAGATGTGTCTTGAGCTTACTGCGGGCGCACTCGCAGGGTCAGGCCCTTGAGGAAATTGCGCAGCAGCTGGTCGCCGCATGGACGATAGTTGGTGTGACCGAACTTGCGGAACAGTGCGCTCAGCTCAGGCTTGGACACCGGGAACTCGGCAGCCTTGAGGATTGCGTGCATGTCGTCTTCTTTGAGCTCGAACGCCACCCGCAGCTTTTTCAGGATGATGTTATTGGTCACCGGCACTTCGATCGGCTGCGGTGGGCGGCTTTCGTCCTTGCCGCGCTTGAAGATCACCAGGCCGTCGAGGAAGTGCGCCATGACTTCGTCCGGGCAGCGTACGAAACCTTCCTCGTCTTCCTCTTTCTTGTCGAGGTAGGTCAACAGGTCCGGCAGGGTCACGTCCAGGCCGCCGAGCTTGATGATCTCGATGACTTTCTTGTCGCTGATGTCGAGCATGTAGCGCACGCTGCGCAGTACGTCGTTATGAATCATGTGTGCAGTCCTGATATTCAGCTGTGGGCGTCGCGGCCAGGCGCGGCGCCGAAATGGATGGCGGCGAGAAAAGCCTTAGAACTTCTCTTTGCCGGACAGATAGCGCCATTGCCCCACCGGCACTTTGCCGATGGACACGCCACCGATGCGAATACGGCGGATACCGACGACCTTGAGGCCGACCGCCTGGCAGAGCAGGGCGATGATGCCCGGCTGCGGGTTCTTCATGGCAAAGCGCAGACGGTTCTCGTTCTGCCAGCTGGCCTTGACCGCCGGCAACTCCTTGCCCTTGTAGGTCAGGCCGTGGTTCAGGCGGTTCAGGCCGTGGGCCACCATCTCGCCTTCAACCTCGACCACATACTCTTGCTCGATCTTGCTGGAGTCGGCGGTAAGTTTGCGCAGGATTTTCCAGTCCTGGGTGAACACCAGCAGCCCGCTGGCGTTGGCCTGCAGGTCGGTGCTGGCGGTCAGGCGCAGGAAGTGCCCGCGCAACGGGCGCTTGCCGTAGCGGTGCTCTTCGCTCAGGGTCTCGGCGCCGAGGGTGGCCAAGGCGGTGTCTGCGTCCATGCCTGCGGGCACATTGAGCAGCAGGGTCACCGGTTCCGGTGCGGTGGCCTTGGCTTCTGGATCAAGCTCGACTTTCTGGGTGTCGACCTTGAATTGCGGCTCGTCGATGACCACACCGTCGACGGTGACCCAGCCGCCCTCGATGAACAGCTCAGCCTCCCGACGGGAACAGCCGACGAGTTCGATGAGGCGTTTGGAGAGACGAATCGGGTCAGTCATGTCAGGGCCGTAACAAAAAGGGGGTGGGCATTGTACCTGCCTGGCGCCGGTTAATCCCGGTTCCATTTACGCAGTGAGGCTTTTTGTGGGAGCGGGCTTGCTCGCGAAAGGGCCATCAGCCTCAACATGTATGTTGGCTGACACACCGCCTTCGCGAGCAAGCCCGCTCCCACATTTGATCTGTGTCGTGTCATCCATGCCGTGATTTTTGCTGGTCCTGACGCAAACGCATGTGCAACAACGGATACGGCTGCCCCATGCCATCGACCTCCGAACGACCGATGACCTCGAAGCCTTGCTTGAAGTAAAAGCCGAGGGCTTGCGGGTTCTGCTCGTTGACGTCCAGTTCGTCGGCGTTCAGGTGTTCCAGGGCATAGTGCAACAATTTCTTGCCCAGGCCCTGGCCGCGATGGTCGGGGTCGATGAAGAGCATTTCGATCTTGCCGGCCGCGACGCCGGCGAACCCGGTGATGCGCTGGTTCGAATCCTTGGTGCAGATCAGCATCACCGCGTCGAGGTAGCGGGTCAGCACCAGGTTCTTCAGCAGTTCGATGTAGCTGTCTGGCAGAAAGTCGTGGGTGGCGCGTACCGAGGCCTCCCAGACCCGGGTCAATTCTTCGTAGTCGCCGAGTTTCGGCGTGTGGATGACCGAATGCTGACGCATGCCCGTCTGCCTCTTATGCAGTGGTTGATAGGAATCCTTCCATGTGCAAACGATAGCCGTAAAAAAGCCCCGCATCTCGTCAAGAGAGCGGGGCTTTGCGTATTTTTTGCGTTTAGATCTGTTCAGCCCACAGATCGTATTCGTCGGCGTCGGTCACTTTGCACCAGACCTTGTCGCCCGGCTTGAGGTTGCTGCCGTTGTCGATGAATACGTTGCCGTCGATTTCCGGGGCATCGAAGAAGCAGCGGCCGACCGCGCCTTGCTCGTCGACTTCATCGACCAGCACTTCGATCTCACGGCCGATGCGCATTTGCAGACGCGCCGAGCTGATGGCCTGCTGGTGCGCCATGAAGCGCTCCCAGCGGTCCTGCTTGATGTCGTCCGGGACGACTTCCAGGTCCAGGTCATTGGCCGGTGCGCCTTCAACCGGCGAGTACTGGAAGCAGCCGACGCGGTCGAGCTGGGCTTCGGTCAGCCAGTTCAGCAGGTACTGGAAGTCTTCTTCGGTCTCGCCCGGGAAGCCGACGATGAAGGTCGAACGGATGATCAGGTCCGGGCAGATTTCGCGCCAGTTCTTGATCCGCGCCAGGGTCTTGTCTTCGAAGGCCGGGCGTTTCATCGACTTGAGCACTTTCGGGCTGGCGTGCTGGAACGGGATGTCCAGGTACGGCAGGATCTTGCCGGCGGCCATCAGCGGGATCAGCTCGTCAACGTGCGGGTACGGGTAAACGTAGTGCAGGCGAACCCAGACGCCGAGGGTGCTCAGGGCTTCGCAGAGTTCGGTCATGCGGGTTTTCACCGGCGCGCCGTTCCAGAAACCGGTGCGGTATTTCACGTCGACGCCGTAGGCGCTGGTGTCCTGGGAGATTACCAACAGCTCTTTGACGCCGGACTTGACCAGACGCTGGGCCTCGTCGAGCACATCACCCACCGGGCGGCTGACCAGTTTGCCGCGCATCGACGGGATGATGCAGAAACTGCAGCTGTGGTTGCAGCCTTCGGAAATCTTCAGGTAGGCGTAGTGGCGCGGGGTCAGCTTGATGCCTTGTGGCGGCACCAGGTCGATCAGCGGGTTGTGGTCCTGGCGCGGCGGCACGACTTCGTGCACGGCATTGACCACTTGCTCGTACTGCTGCGGGCCGGTCACCGCCAGCACGCTCGGGTGTACGTTGCGAATGTTGCCTTCTTCGACGCCCATGCAGCCGGTCACGATGACCTTGCCGTTTTCCTTGATGGCTTCGCCAATCACTTCCAGGGACTCGGCCTTGGCCGAATCGATGAAGCCGCAAGTGTTGACTACCACGACATCGGCGTCCTGGTAGGTGGACACCACGTCATAGCCTTCCATGCGCAGCTGGGTAAGGATGCGCTCGGAGTCGACCAGTGCTTTGGGGCAACCCAGGGATACGAAGCCAACCTTTGGATTGGCCGGCGCAGGAGTGGTGGACATGTCTAACCTCGGTATTTTGTGACGCCGCTTGCCGGGCAGGGCAAAACCGACGGACGGGCGCTTGAACTGCGCCTCTGATCAAAAAGTGCGCAATTCTAGCGATGAGTCGTTCACTTGACCAGCTTTATGCGGGGAAATACGACGAGTGCTGCGCTATGCTTCGCGCCGTTACGCTTTGCAGATTTTTTACTGTCAACAAAACGTCTGTAACGTGAAGTAAAACAGCGCATGCTGCACGACAAAGCATAGTGCTTCTTTCAAAGAAGCCCGGGTCTGAGAAGTAGGAGTGGTGGATGGGTCAGGCAAGTAGTCAGGCTACCGATGCCGAGCATTCGGCGGTGAAGCCGATCGGCATGCTGGTCGCGGCAGTCGGGGTGGTTTATGGCGATATCGGCACCAGTCCGTTGTACACCCTGAAGGAAGTATTTTCCGGAGGCTATGGCGTGCCGGTCAACCATGACGGGGTGCTGGGGATTCTTGCGCTCATTTTCTGGTCGCTGATCTGGGTCGTGTCGATCAAGTACATGATGTTCGTGCTGCGCGCCGACAACCAGGGTGAAGGCGGGATCATGGCCTTGACCGCACTGGCCCGGCGGGCGGCGGCGGGGCATGCCAAATTGCGCATGTTGCTGGTGGTCTGCGGACTGATCGGCGCGGCATTGTTCTATGGCGACAGCATGATCACCCCGGCGATCTCCGTACTGTCGGCGATTGAAGGCCTGGGGCTGGCGTTCGAAGGTATCGACCATTGGGTCGTGCCGCTGTCGCTGGTGGTGCTGGTCGCGCTGTTTCTGATCCAGCGTCACGGCACGGCGCGCATCGGCATTCTGTTCGGGCCGATCATGGTCACCTGGTTCCTCGTGCTGGGTGCATTGGGCGTCTATGGCATCAGCCAGCATCCGGAAGTCCTGGAAGCGATGAACCCGGTGTGGGGCGTACGATTCTTCATGGTCCATCCGGGCATGGGCGTGACGATTCTCGGCGCCGTGGTGCTGGCATTGACCGGTGCCGAAGCGCTGTACGCGGACATGGGCCACTTCGGCCGCAAGCCGATCGCACGTGCGTGGTTCATCCTTGTACTGCCGGCGCTGGTGCTGAACTACTTCGGCCAGGGCGCGCTGCTGCTAGGTGATCCGGAAGCGGCCCGTAACCCCTTCTACCTGCTGGCGCCGAGCTGGGCGTTGATCCCGCTGGTCGGCCTGTCGACCCTGGCCACGGTGATTGCCTCGCAAGCGGTGATTTCCGGTGCGTTCTCCCTGACCCGCCAGGCGATCCAGCTCGGTTACATTCCGCGCATGCACATCCGACACACTTCCAGTGCCGAACAGGGCCAGATCTACATCGGTGCGGTGAACTGGGCGTTGATGGTCGGCGTGATCCTGCTGGTGATCGGTTTCGAATCCTCCGGCGCCCTGGCCTCGGCCTATGGCGTGGCAGTGACGGGCACCATGCTGATGACCACCATCCTGGTGTCGGCGGTGATGCTGCTGCTGTGGAAGTGGCCACCAATCTTCGCGGTTCCGATATTGTTCGGCTTCATGTTGGTCGATGGTCTGTACTTCGCCGCCAACGTGCCGAAAATCGTTCAGGGCGGTGCATTCCCGGTGATCGCGGGTTTCGCGCTGTTTGTGCTGATGACCACCTGGAAGCGCGGCAAGCAGTTGCTGGTCGAGCGTATCGATGAGGGTGGATTGCCGCTGCCGATCTTCATCAGCAGCATTGCCGTACAACCACCCCATCGTGTTCAGGGCACCGCCGTGTTCCTGACGGCACGGCCGGATGCCGTGCCCCACGCGCTGTTGCACAACCTGCTGCATAACCAGGTACTGCACGAGCAAGTGGTGCTGCTGACGGTAGTGTACGAAGACATCCCGCGGGTGCCGCCGAATCGGCGCTTCGAGGTCGACTCCTATGGCGAAGGGTTCTTCCGGGTCATCCTGCATTTCGGCTTCACCGATGAGCCGGACGTACCGCAGGCGCTGAAGCTGTGTCATCTCGATGAGCTGGATTTCAGCCCCATGCGCACCACGTACTTCCTCAGCCGCGAAACGGTCATCGCCTCCAAGCTCGAAGGCATGTCGCGCTGGCGTGAGGCGCTGTTCGCGTTCATGTTGCAGAACGCCAACGGCAATTTGCGTTTCTTCAATCTGCCGCTGAACCGGGTGATTGAGTTGGGGACGCAGGTCGAAATGTAAACCTGATCCTGTAGGAGCGAGCTTGCTCGCGAAAAACCTGAGTTCACCGTGGGCATTCAGGCAGCCAGCGTTATCGTTGACGTCCATCGCGAGCAAGCTCGCTCCTACAGTGTGTTGTGGTGTTGAATGAAAAAGCCCCCGCTATCGTGAGATGGCGAGGGCTTTTCTTCAACGAGGCTCAGATCACTCTTGAGCGGCCGTTTCCTTCACCTGCCGCTTCTCGATCACATCCACCAGGCGCTTGGCCAGCGCCGGGTAGTTCTCGTCGAAGTGGTGGCCGCCAGGCAGCTTGATGGCTTCGCCTACTGCCGTCTTGTCGGTGCAGCCGCTCTCATCGGTTTCTTCTTCGCCGTAGATGCACACCACTTTGGCGGCTGGCAGCTTGGCCATTTCCGGGCCGGTGGCGGCTTCCTTGCCGGCGTTGCCGAGCCAGCCTTCGACTTCGATCTCGAAGCTGCCGGTACGGGCGAAGGCCAGCAGGATGATCGCGTCGACGCGTTGCTGTTCCGATTCGGCCAGGCGGTTGTAGATCGCCGGCAGTACGTCGGCGCCGAACGAATAGCCGGTCAGGATGAAGCGCTTGGTGCCCCATTTCTGCCGGTAGTGTTGCATCAGTTCAGTCAGGTCCAGCGCGCTTTGCTCCGGGCTCTTGTGCTGCCAGTAGTAGCGCAGGGTGTCGATGCCGACCACCGGGTAGCCGATCTTGGCCATCTCGCCCGCCACGTCGCGGTCGAGGTCGCGCCAGCCGCCGTCGCCGGACAGGAACAGGGTCACGGTGTCACTGGCCTGGCCCGCTGGCACTTCGACCACCGGGATCTGCAGGCCGCCAGCGGCTTTGTCGCCACCGACGAGGATCTTGCGCAGTTCGTTATTCAGCACTTGCGGCAGGTTGATGTCGTAGTCGCTGATGCTGGTTTCGGCGTTCGGTTGATCACGCACGAAGCCGGCACTGGTGTCGTCGGGGTTGTCGTTCCACGCGACCAGCCAGTGACCGTGGGCCGCGCTTTTGGGCAGCAGGTGAGTGCAGCCGCCCTTTTCCAGGGCCAGGTCGACCGAGACGGCCTGGGCCTTGTCGTCCTTTTGCTCGGACAACCAGCGCCAGGCCAGCACAGCGCCAGGGCCGATGCCGCTGACCAGGGTCGCGGGGCCTTTGAGTTCGCGCAGGCCCGATTGCAGGGCGCGGCTTTGCAGCAGGCAATCCTTGGGCAGGATCACCTGGACAATTTGCGCCGAACCACTGCGGCTCAGCGTCATCAATTGCTTGTCGCTGAGTTTCTGGTCTTCGTTGACCGCCACCAGCACCTGGGCGCGTGGCGTTGTGCCGGGGATGACACGGGTCATCGCTGCACCATCGGCCGGGGTCAGCAATTCGAGGGTCGGCTCCGGTGCCGGGCGTTTCAGGTACCAGAAACCGCCACCGAGAATCAGGGCCACTATCACCAGTGTGCCCAATACATACCGCAAGGAGCGTTGAATCATCAGCGTTTCACCAATCCGGTCAAGCCACCCGCGATCAGGGCAGCGGTGTCGGCCAGCGCAACCAGCGGATCGAGTCCGGCGGGCACGGCCATATAACGGGGTTCCCAATCAGGCTGGAACTTGTCTTTGAAGCGGCGCAAGCCTTGGAAGTTGTACAGCTGCTCACCACGGCGGAATACCATCGAGCCAAGGCGCTGGGTCAAGGGTGCGCCGCGACGGGGTTGCAACCCCGACAACGGCACCATGCCCAGGCTGAAACGCGCGTATCCATGATTTTTATAATGTTGAATCAGGCCGACCATCATGAACTCCATGGTCAGCTTCGGAGCATCCGGGTGCGCGCGCATCAGGTCGAGGCTGGCCAGGTCATGGCCGTAGGTCTCGAGCAGGTTGGCGAACGCCACCGGGCGTCCTTCGAAACGAATCACCGCGATGCGAAAATGCTTGAGGTAGTCATCGCTGAAGCGACCCAGTGAAAAACCTTTCTCCCGGACGTTCTTGCCGGTCAGCCAGGCATCGGAAATTACCTTGAGCTCATCCATCGGCGCCTGGCCGGGTTCATGGATTTCCAGGGACAAGCCGTCGCGGGTGCCACGGTTCCAGGTGTAGCGCAGGTCCTTCATCTCTTTGCCCTTGGCTTCGAGATCAAAACGTTTGAGGTCGACCCGGGCTTCTTCGCCGAGCTTGATCGCGGTCAGGCCGATGTCCATGTAGTACGGCAGGTTCTCTGCACGCACTTGATAGAACACGGGGCGGGCGTGGTGGATGTCGCAAAGGTCGCGGAACTGCCAGATCATTTCCGCCCGTTGCTGGCCCGGGCCGATCGGGTCATACAACGCCACCAGGCTGCGACCGCGACGGGCGTACATCAGGAACGCCTCGTCGTTGGGGTGGAACAGCAGCGCCTTGTCGCCGGTCAAGGCCAGGCCGCCATCCGGTTGGGCCGATGCCATGAGGATCTTGCTGGCGCGCTCCAGTTCGTCGGGCGTGGGCAGGTGAATGACCGGACGCGCGGTGCGCAGCAGCCAGGTCAGGGACACCACCACCAGCAGCACGGCAGCCCCGAGCAGCGAGCGCAGGCCGCGAGGGGCATCGGCGTCCAGAGTGAACTGCCACCAGAGTTGGTGACTGTATGGAACGTCCTGGTAGGCGAACAACAGCAACCAGATCGAGGCGCCGAGCACGCACAGGCTGGCCACCAGGTACAGCGGCGAGAACGGTACTTCGGTCAGTCGGCTGGGGCGATAGAACGAGCGGCGGAATACCCCGAGCAGGCTCGCCGTCAGCACCATCAGGCTGGCTTCTTCCCAGTCGAAGCCTTTGAGCAGTGAGAGCAGGGCGCCGACCAGCAACAGAATGGTGGTCAGCATCCACGCGGCCGACAGCCGGCGACGCAGCCCCTGGGCCAGCAACAGGCAAAGTACGCCGACCAGGCTGGCGCCAAAGTGCGAAGCATCGACCAGTCGATGGGGGATCAGAAAACCGATGTGTTCCAGGCGCGTATCGATTTCCGGAGTGACGCCGGAGAACAGCAGGACAACACCGGACAGGAACACCAGCACCGCCAGTATCGGAGCCGCCAGACCCGAGGCAGCGCGCAACGTCTGGCGTGTCTGGAACAGGCGCTGGCCTTCGTTGATCAGCAGCAACAGGCAGGCCACCAGCAAGGGCAGGACTACGTAGATCAAGCGATAGAGCAGCAGGGCGGCCGCCAGTGGCGCAGCACCCAGGGTGTCGGAAAACGCCGCCAGCAAAATGGCCTCGAACACCCCGACACCGCCCGGCACATGGCTGAGCACGCCGGCAGCCAGCGCCAGCAGATAAACCAGAAGGAATGCACCGAAGGGTGGTGTTTCCGGCAGCAGCAGATAGAGCACGGTCGCGGCGGCGGCTACGTCCAGGGCGGTGATGACCAATTGCAGGAAGGTCAGGCGACGCCCGGGCAGACGCAAGGTGCGGCGCCCGATCCTGACCAGCAGGTTGTCCGGGTAAGGCTGTTCCGGCAGCCGTCGACGGTAGATACCGATGGCCAGCACTGAAAACAGCACGAGCACGGCAGTCGCCACCACGCCCAGCAACGTCTCGGAGAGTCCCAGGGCGGAGGACGCCGCTGGCAGGTCGCTGAGCGTCGCCAGGGCAGCCAGCGGTGGCAGGGCGCAACCCAGCGAGAGGCTGGCGAACAAAGTCATGCGGGCGACTTCTGCCGCTCCCAGGCCATGACGGGCATAGAGGCGATAGCGAACCGAGCCTCCCGACAACATTGAAAGACCGATGGCGTTGCCGATGGCAAAGGCCGTGAAACCGCCCAGAGCCAGGGTGCGCGGTGCCAGGCTCGCCCCGGCATAGCGGCTGGCTGACCATTCGTAGCCGAGCAGAATGATGAAGCCCACCACAGTTGCAGCCAGCGCGCCCATCAAGGCAGGTTTCGGAACGTCGAGGATCGAGTCGTGCAGGGCGTTAAGGTCGAGTTCGCTCAACAGGTGGCGACAGGCAATCAGCGCGATCGCGAACAGCAGCAGGGTGACCGCCAGGCCAATGGGTTGACGGTATTTGCTCAAACGATCAAGCAGGCGCAGGCGCTCGGCATTGATCGGTTGTGTCGCTGTGACAGTGTCTTGTGAATCAGACGAGTTGGCGCGCATCAATCACCTCTTGGATCGTGCGCGACAGGATGGAGGTATCCAGCCAAGTTACCAATCCCTGTAGAAAAAAATAATCACAAATTTTAACGCCTATCACCCGGCAACAGGGATGGCGCGTTATCAGTCGCGGAGGCTTCAGCCTGTGATAGAGCATAGTCTGAACCCGGCGCATGGGTGATCCCCAAGCGGCTTGCTACACAGTGACAGGTCATTGTTGCGAAAGGACTTTTTCAACAGATACAAAAAAGGCCACTCTTTCGAGTAGCCTTTTTTGATGTTTGGTTGCGGGAG
>NZ_JBXAQZ010000014.1:0-148155 GCF_058807755.1 Pseudomonas sp. GW821-FHT12A04 | reverse complement strand
AGCCGGATTTGAACCGACGACCTTCGGGTTATGAGCCCGACGAGCTACCAGACTGCTCCATCCCGCGTCTGTGTGGCGGCATTCTATAGAGATGCGCCGGGGTGTCAACCGTTAATCCTGAAGCAGGTCAAATAAATGTTGAATCGCGGCAAACGGTCGCAGGGATGGCCTAAGTTTCGGAATCAGAACGATTTCCGGTTTCGGTTTCGTTGAGCGTCCAGGCCTTGTTTCGGCGTTCGGTGCTACAAAACGAGCGCGCACAAAAAAGGCCACTCTTTCGAGTAGCCTTTTTTGATGTTTGGTTGCGGGAGCCGGATTTGAACCGACGACCTTCGGGTTATGAGCCCGACGAGCTACCAGACTGCTCCATCCCGCGTCTGTGTGGCTCATTCTATAGAGATGCGCTCGGGTGTCAACCTCCAATTCCGATAAAACCTCTTCCCGTTCAATCGCTTAGCGTTCAAAAGGGGAGGTCGGCCGGTCTGTGAGGCAGGCAGGACAAGGCCTGCGAGTCTATTGAAAGTATTTTTTCGATTGAAAAAATAAATTCACAATCGACTCTTCCTACAATTGGAAAAGAACATTCAGACTACTGGTGCTATATACAGGTGTCGGTGAGATACTGTTTGTCCGGCACGCCATGACGCCTTTTCCTTGCCATGAACACAGCTTTGCTATGACCCAACGCAAGATCATCCACGTCGATTGTGACTGCTTCTATGCAGCCATCGAAATGCGCGACGACCCACGCCTGGCCGGTAAACCACTGGCGGTAGGTGGGTCGGCGGACCGGCGCGGGGTGATCGCCACCTGCAATTATGAGGCGCGAGCGTACGGGGTGCGTTCGGCGATGTCCTCCGGGCATGCCTTGAAGCTGTGCCCTGACCTGACCATCGTCAAGCCACGCATGGACGCCTATAGAGAAGCGTCCAGGGAAATTCATGCAATCTTTCGCGATTACACCGAGATCATCGAGCCGCTCTCGCTCGATGAGGCGTACCTCGATGTGTCGGATAGCGCGCATTTCGCAGGCAGTGCAACGCGAATCGCCCAGGACATCCGGCGTCGGGTCTCCAACCAGTTGCATATCACCGTGTCGGCGGGTGTGGCGCCGAACAAGTTTCTGGCCAAGATTGCCAGTGACTGGAAAAAGCCCAACGGCTTGTTTGTCATCACTCCGGATCAGGTCGAGGACTTTGTCAGTGGTTTGCCTGTGAGCAAATTGCACGGGGTCGGCAAAGTCACCGCCGACAAGCTCGGCAAGCTGGGTATCACCGATTGCCTGCAATTGCGCGAGTGGGACAAGTTGGCGCTGGTGCGTGAGTTCGGCAGCTTTGGCGAGCGACTCTGGAGCCTGGCCCGTGGGATCGACGACCGTGTGGTGCACAACGACAGTCGTCGTCAGTCGATCAGTGTTGAAAATACCTACGACGTTGACCTGCCGGACCTGAAGAGCTGCCTGGACAAGTTGCCCGAGCTGCTGGAGACCCTGGCCGGTCGCATGGCGCGGATCGACAGCAGCTATCGTCCGGGCAAGCCATTCGTCAAAGTGAAGTTCCACGACTTCACCCAGACTACATTGGAGCAGGCCGGGGCAGGGCGGGATCTGGGCAGTTATCAGTTGATGCTGACCCAGGCCTTCAATCGCGGCGGTAAGCCGGTGCGGTTGTTGGGTGTCGGGGTGCGGCTGGAGGACTTGCGGGGTGGGTTCGAGCAGATGGAGTTGTTTGAGCGGTAGCGGAAGATAGAGGTTTGGTGGTGAATGTCAGGCCGCCTTCGCGAGCAGGCTCGCTCCCACATTGGATTTGTGAACACCTGAAATCCTATGTGGGAGCGAGCCTGCTCGCGTTTAGTTCAGCCCCGGATTCGCTACCAGTCGCTCGCCATTGCGGGCCAGTGACTTCAGGAACTCAGTCTGCAATTCGGGATCATTGCGTGTCAGTTCGATCAGGCTCTGTTCCAGTTCACTGGCTTCCTCTTCAAGACCCAGCTCCGACAGGCGCTTGACCCGGTGGACCCACTGATTGACTTCGTCGCCCTCGAGATCGTCATAAATCAGCCCGTGGGCCTCATAGAGCTTGCTGCGCAAGGTGCTGCTGACGGCTAGCGAGGAGTCGGTGTGTACGTCGTCCTTGGCATCCTCGACACGAATCAGCAATCGGCTCAGGTGATTGATGTCATGTTCGGCGAACGGGTTGTCCAACAGATTCAGGCGCAACACGCCGTTTTTGTCGGTGGTCAGTTCGAAGGTTTCCTTGCCGGCCTTGACCTCGACCGGGCGCTCGCTCCAGGGCAGGCTTGAGTACTCCGTGCGCTTGTCGCGCTGGACTTCATCAATGCCGGCCAGGTTCTGCTGCGCGCGACCATGGGACTGCACGTTCATGAACGGGTTGAGCCCGGCGAAACCGTAGCTCAGCCAGTCCTTGGTCACGCTGTCCGGCAAATTGCCGAGGGCGAACACATTGACCACGTTGGCACCGACACCCGCTACCACGGCCACCGCGCCCAGCGGGATTTCGTAAATCTCCCGCCAGGGTTGGTACGGCGTATAGCGGTCGTAGTGACGCGTGACTTCGTATTCGGTGACTTCGAAAGTCTTCTGCTCGTGGATTTTCACCCGCCGTTGCGGAAGCTCAAGCACCTTGGGCTCACCGACATCGATCTGCAGGCTGTGATCGAGCAATTTGCGCTCGACACGTTCCTCGTGCTCGCTGCGTTGTGACATTTGATTGGCACAGCCGCTGACCAGCAGGGCGCCGCACAAGGCGGCACCACCGAGGCCTAAGGTGTTTCGCTTGAACATGACGTCTCTATATCTGCTATCAGCGGCGGATGCGGGCCTGAAGGAAGGACAGTACGTCGGCGACCGGCAGCGCTTGTGCGTCGGCCTCGGTACGGCTCTTGTATTCCAGGTTGCCTTCGGCCAGGCCGCGGTCGCTGACCACGATCCGGTGTGGAATGCCGATCAGCTCCATGTCCGCGAACTTGATGCCCGGGCTGGTTTTCTTGTCACGGTCATCCAGCAGCACTTCGAAGCCGGCAGCGGTAAGTTGCGCGTACAGCTTGTCGGTGGCTTCGCGAACCTGCTCGGTTTCATAGCGCAGCGGCACCAGGGCAATCTGGAACGGCGCGAGGGTGTCGCTCCAGATGATCCCGTTTTCGTCGTTGTTCTGCTCGATGGCAGCCGCCACCACGCGAGACACACCGATGCCGTAGCAGCCCATTTCCAGGGTGACCGGCTTGCCGTTCTCGCCCAGCACTTCGCATTTCATCGCTTTGCTGTACTTGTTGCCCAGCTGGAAGATGTGCCCGACTTCGATGCCGCGCTTGATCTCCAGGGTGCCCTTGCCGTCCGGGCTCGGGTCGCCGGCCACGACGTTGCGCAGGTCGGCAACGGTCGGAACAGGCAGGTCGCGTTCCCAGTTCACGCCGAAGTAGTGTTTATCATCGATGTTGGCACCGATGCCGAAGTCGCTCATCAGCTCGACCGAACGGTCGATGATGATCGGCAGCGGCAGGTTCAGCGGGCCGAGGGAACCGGCACCGGCGCCAATGGCCTCGCGCAGTTCGCCTTCCGAGGCCATGACCAGCGGGCTGGCAACGCCTGGCTGGTTGGCGGCCTTGATTTCGTTCAGCTCATGGTCGCCACGGATGATCAGGGCAATCAGCTTGCCTTTCTCTTCAGCATGCACCACGAGGGTCTTGATGGTTTTCTCGATCGGCAGGTTGAAGCCTTCGACCAGTTGCGCAATGGTCTTGGCGTTCGGCGTGTCGACCAGGCGCAGCTCTTCGGTCGCAGCGGCACGCGAGGTTTCGCGAGGCACGGCTTCGGCTTTTTCGATGTTGGCGGCGTAGTCGGAGCCGTTGCTGAACACGATGTCGTCTTCACCGGATTCGGCCAGTACGTGGAACTCGTGGGAGCCGGCACCGCCGATGGAGCCGTTGTCGGCTTCTACAGGGCGGAACTTCAGGCCCAGACGGGTGAACACGTTGCAGTAGGCCTGGTGCATGCGGTCGTAGGTGACCTGCAGCGAAGGCTGGTCGGCGTGGAAGGAGTAGGCGTCCTTCATGATGAATTCGCGGCCGCGCATCAAGCCGAAGCGTGGGCGGATTTCGTCACGGAATTTGGTCTGGATCTGGTACAGGTTGATCGGCAGCTGCTTGTAGCTGCTCAATTCGTTGCGCATCAGATCGGTGATGACTTCTTCGTGGGTCGGGCCGGCGCAGAAGTCGCGACCGTGGCGATCCTTGAAGCGCAGCAATTCAGGGCCGTACTCTTCCCAGCGCCCGGATTCCTGCCACAGCTCAGCCGGTTGCGTGCTTGGCATCAACACTTCGAGAGAGCCGGCAGCGTTCATTTCTTCACGAACGACGGCTTCGACCTTGCGCATTACCCGCAAGCCCATCGGCAGCCAGGTGTACAGGCCTGAGGCGAGTTTGCGGATCATGCCGGCGCGCAGCATCAGCTGGTGGCTGATCACGACCGCGTCGGAAGGCGTTTCTTTTTGTGTGGCGAGCAAAAATTGACTGGTGCGCATGGTTGGCCGTTATCGATTGCTGATGACGAGATATGACGGAGCATTGTACGGGCGAGATCCGCTGGCGTACAGGCGTGCGGTCGGTGGTGTGGCAGGAGGGCGCGATTCACTCGGCCCTCCATGATTCTTCCTGCGTAACGAACCTACGATTCTTCGGCGACCGGGGTATGCACCGGTTCCGGTGTAGGTGTCGGACCTTCACGGCGGTTCTCCTGGAACCAGTGCAAGGCGATCAACAGCAGGGTCGGGACGCCCAGCAGGGCGGTAATCAGGAAGAAGTCGTGATAACCGAACTTCTCCACCATGACCCCGGAGTAGCCGCCGATCAGGCGTGGCAGTAGCAGCATGATCGAGCTGAGCAGGGCGTATTGGGTGGCGGAGAATTTGAGGTTGGTCAGGCTCGACAGGTAGGCGACGAACGCCGAGGTCGCCAGGCCCGAGCTGAAGTTGTCCAGGGAGATGGTCAGCACCAGCATGTTCAGGTTGGGGCCCATGTCGGCGAGCATCAGGAACAGGATGTTGGTCGCCGCGGAGGCGACACCGCCGATGAACAGGATCGGCAGGATGCCGAAACGCACGATCAGCAGGCCGCCCATGCCGGCGCCGACCAGGGTCATGATCAGGCCGAAGATTTTGCTGACGCTGGCGATCTGGTCCTTGGTGAAGCCCTGGTCGATGTAGAACACATTGGCCATCACGCCCATGACCGTATCGGACATCCGATAGGTGGCGATCAAGCCGAGCAGCAGCAGCGCTTGCCAGCGGTATCGCAGGATGAAGTCGTTGACGGGTGTCAGCACTGGCGCCAGGCCGCGGCGGCCCATGGCCGAGAGGCACAGGGCGGTGAGGGTGGTATAGAGAATCGCGCGCAGGAAGGCGCGGTCCTCCAGCAGCAGGTCGAGCAGGCTCTCGCCTTCGAACAGTACGCTGGCGAAGTCGGTGTTGTAGAGCTGGGTGAACATGGCCGGCACGGACACCAGCAATACGATCAGCACGAACACCGAGGCCAGTTGATGCACGAAGCTGTAGCGCCCGGCCTGCAGTTGCGTGCGCAATGGTACTGGCGGCTCGCGCATGAACAGGGATGTCAGCAGTGCCGGGACCATCAGGGCACCGAACAGGATGTAAGTGCCGGCCCAGGCCGAATGCTTGTAGTTGAAGCCGGTGGAGCCAAAACCTTCGGCGAAGTACAGCGCGCCTGCGGTAGCCAGCAGCGCGGCGACCCGGTAACCGGACATGTAACTGGCGGCCAGTGCGGCCTGGCGGTTGTCTTCGGCGATTTCCAGACGGTAGGCATCGACCGCGATGTCCTGCGTCGCTGATGCGAAAGCGACGACGACGGCAATGGCGATCAGCCAGGACAAATGCTTTTGCGGGTCGCAGAAACCCATCCCGATCAGGCCAAGGATAACCAGTGCCTGGGACAGCACGAGCCAGGACCTTCGTCGACCGAGTTTGCCGAGCAATGGCAGTCGCCATTGGTCGAGCAGGGGTGACCAGACCCATTTGAAGGCATACGCCAGGCCGATCAGGCTTGCATAGCCAATGGTTTCACGCGCCACGCCGGCTTCACGCAGCCAGACTGAAAGCGTCGAAAACACCAGCATGTAGGGCAGGCCGGCGGCGAAACCAAGCAGCAACAGCACGAGTGTCGAGGGGCTGGCATAAGCGGCGAGCGCGGCGCGCCAGGTTTTACGGGGCATGGGCTGGAGTCTGCCTCAAGAAATACGGAAACAAAGCGCGCACTCTAACCGCTGTGCTCTACCGGACGCCAGCCATGGCGCTGAATATCAACACGATTATTCAGGACACTGATGCCCTCCATGCGTAATCGTGCGCGCTGCTCATCACCCGAAGGGCTGCCGACCGGCAGGCTGATACGCCCGTTTGCGCCCAGAACACGGTGCCAGGGCAACTTGCTGTCGCCGGGCAGTTGACTGAGGGTGCGCCCGACCCAGCGGGCGGCGCGACCCAGTCCTGCGAGCTCGGCCAACTGGCCGTAGCTGACGACTTTGCCCTCGGGTACTTGTGCCAGTGTCAAATACAGCGCCGTGCGTCGGATTTGCGCTGCACTCTCGGGGTCTTCGGTTGGATCGGTCACGTCCGTCAGTCCTGAAGAAGTTTGCCTTACCATCTGTAGAGTAATTCCTGCGCAGGAAGTTGAGAAATGAACTCAACAGAAATAGTCGGGTCAGTCCTTGTCAGGGCATTGTTCCTACGGATAATGCCGACTTTTCTCGCAAGCCTGAGCCTGTATTTTGTTTATGTTGTCCAGATCCCTGCTGTGTCTCGCCGTCCTTGGCGCATCCTCTCCCTTGTTGGCCGATACCGTGTGGTTGAAGAACGGTGACAAGCTGAGCGGCAAGATCACGCTGTTCGATGGCGGAAAGCTGCTGATCCAGACCGAGTACGCCGATGCGGTGACGATCGACTGGAAACAGGTCAAGACCCTGGACAGCGATCAGGAGTTGCTGGTCAAGCAGGATGCCTACAGTGGTGAGAAAGCCAAATCGTTGAAAGCGGCGGACGACGGCAAGGTCACGCTGGCCAACGGCGAGGGACCGAAGACGGTCGAACTGGCGAGCATCCAGCAGATTCTCAAGCCAAAACCGGTGGTCGAGGATCTGGTGTGGAAAGGCAACGTCGATGTCGCGCTGGATTATCAGCGGGCGGAAAACGACACCGATGACTACGACATCGACTTCAAGACCAGTGCGCGACACGGGCGCTGGCGGCACACCGCTGAAGGTGAGTACAACCGTGAGTTCCAGGACGACGTGGTGACCACGGACAACTGGCGGGCGGAATACTCCATCGACCGATTCCTGACCGAGCAATGGTTCTGGCAGGGGCGCCTGGTCTACAAGCGCGACAAGGTCGAAGATCTTTCCCGTCAACGCACCGTCGGTACCGGTCCCGGCTATCAGTTCTGGGATAACGAACTCGGGGCGTTCTCCCTGGGCTCGCTGGTCAACCGCACGGACTATGAATTCTCCGATGGCAGCGAGGAAAATTTCTACGCCTTGGCCATGAAGTGGGACTACAACCGCTACCTGATCGGCAAACGTGTCGAGTTCTTCACCAATGGTGAGGTCGGCAAGCCGCTGTCGGGCGTGGCCGACTACGCGCTCGATGCCGAGATGGGGTTGCGCTACAAGGTGACTGACTGGGCTTCGCTGAACCTGAAGGCGGAACGCGATATCATTAGCGGCGCCGACGATGCGGATCTGGACAAGACACGCTACACCGCAGGGTTTGGCGTGACCTGGTAAGAGCATCAAAAGATCGCCGCCTTCGACAGCGCCTGCAGGGTCAACCCGGGAGCTGTCGAAGGCGGCGATCTTTTTTGTGTGGACAAAACACCCGCCCACAAAAAAGCCCCGCTGTTGAGGGCGGGGCTTTTTACTAAAGCAAGTACAAGTTAGATAACTTGAACTTCTTCAGCTTGCATGCCTTTCTGACCGCGGGTAGCGATGAAAGAAACCTGTTGGCCTTCTTTCAGGCTTTTGAAGCCGTCGGACTGGATAGCTTTGAAGTGAACGAACAGGTCGTCACCGGATTGTGGAGTGATGAAGCCGAAGCCTTTTTCATCGTTGAACCACTTAACGGTACCGGTTTGGCGATTAGACATGGTGTAACTCCTTGAACAAAGATAACTGCGACTCAGGAAGAACCCTGGCCGAGACTGAGTGCAAAGAGCAGGAAAAATTCTTGTAGATGGTTGGATCGAAATTCAACATATCGTGTAGAGATTCTCAGTGACACAAGCAGCACAGTGACGCCACCTTAACCCTTTTTCCGGAACGTGCCAATGCTTCTTGCACAGGTTTCTCTGTTTTAAGGATCGGCGGTGTGACGGTTCGTCGCCAGCGCAGGTAATTCCCGCCTGTTCGGCGAGAATTGCACCGCGGACTTTGAACCCGGCGGCGCGCCCGGTAAGATGCCGGACAGAATTTTTCGACCTCGCTATTCAGGACACCCGCCATGAGCATCAAATCGGACAAGTGGATTCGCCGCATGGCGCAGGAACACGGCATGATCGAGCCATTCGTCGAGCGCCAGATGCGCGGCAGCGACGATAGCCGTGTGATCTCCTACGGCGTGTCGAGCTACGGCTACGATGTGCGTTGCACCAATCATTTCAAGGTGTTCACCAACATCAATTCGGCCATCGTCGACCCGAAGAACTTCGATGCCGGCAGCTTCGTCGACATCCACAGCGACGTGTGCATCATTCCGCCGAACTCCTTCGCCCTGGCCAGCACCGTCGAATATTTCCGCATTCCGCGTAACGTTTTGACCATTTGCCTGGGTAAAAGCACCTATGCGCGTTGCGGCATCATCGTCAACGTCACACCGCTCGAGCCTGAGTGGGAAGGTCACGTGACCCTCGAGTTCTCCAACACCACCAATCTGCCGGCGAAAATCTACGCGAACGAGGGCGTGGCACAGATGCTGTTCCTTGAGTCTGACGAAGAGTGTGAAGTGTCCTACAAGGACCGTGGCGGCAAGTATCAGGGCCAGCGTGGCGTGACCCTGCCTCGCACCTGAGTCAACCGTCTGGCAAATGCCGGGAATTCCTGAGCGGGCGTACACTCTATGGGTGTACTGTTCCGATCCGCGCAAGGTGGGTCGGGTCATCGCTCAGGAGTGCCGAATGAAGATCGATCCGCGAATCAGTGCCGAACTGGCAAGGCTTGAACCCAATCAGGTTGGCGTTCTGGCCTGGTCCTTGTTGGCACACCCGCCCGTCAGCATGGCAGGGGGTATTCCCGGCCAGCCTGATCCTGATACCCCGAACGAGCAGCCTAATGAACCGGGCGAGCCTACGCTGCCGGATGAGCCGCCGCCTGCGCCAGTAGTCTGATAATCCAGACACTACAGATCAAAAAATGTGGGAGCGGGCTTGCTCGCGAAAGCGGTGTGCCAGACAACACAAATGTTGAATGTCAGACCGCATTCGCGAGCAAGCCCGCTCCCACAGGTTTTTTGTCAGGTGTTACTTCAGGTTGCCGCTGAGGAACTGCTTCAACCGCTCGCTTTTCGGATTGCCCAGCACTTCTTCCGGTGCGCCTTCTTCCTCCACCAGGCCCTGGTGCAGAAACAACACCTGGCTCGACACTTTGCGGGCGAAGCTCATTTCGTGGGTCACCATGATCATGGTCCGGCCTTCTTCGGCCAGGCCCTGGATCACCTTGAGCACTTCACCCACCAGTTCCGGGTCCAGCGCCGAAGTCGGTTCGTCGAACAGCATGACTTCCGGCTCCATGGCCAGTGCACGGGCAATCGCTACCCGTTGTTGTTGACCGCCGGACAGGAATGCCGGGTATTGGTCAGCCACACGGGGGGCCAGCCCCACCTTGTCGAGGTAGCGCCGGGCGCGATCCTCGGCTTCTTTCCTGTCACAGCCCAGCACCCGGCGCGGCGCCATGGTGATGTTTTCCAGCACCGTCATGTGGCTCCACAGGTTGAAATGCTGGAACACCATGGCCAGACGGGTGCGAATCCGCTGCAGTTCATTGGCGTCGGCCACGTGCATGCCGTGACGATCCTTGATCATGCGGATGTTCTGCCCGTCGAGGCTCATGGCGCCATCGTTGGGTTGTTCCAGGAAGTTGATGCAACGCAGAAAGGTACTTTTACCCGAGCCGCTGGCGCCGATCAGACTGATGACGTCGCCGGTTTTGGCCTTGAGCGAAACACCTTTGAGGACTTCATGGTCGCCGTAGCTTTTATGCAGGCCTTCGATGGTCAATTTGTACATGGGGCGTGCATCCTCAAGGCGAAAGTAGATAGCCGCTGCGATAGGCTTCGGTGCCCGCGACGTGGGCGATCACCATGCCGGCAGTGGCCATGCGGCGCAGCGAGCGGGCGTACATCACCCCGGCTGTGGCGCAATGAACGGGAGTGACCAGATCGTTGACCGGATCAATGATCTCGGCGATCAGTTGGCCGGCTTCCAGGTACTGTCCCGGCCGCGCGGTGAATACCAGCAGGCCGCCGACGGGCGTGGCCACCGGCTCAACACCGGCCAGCGGTGTCGCCGGATAGGGCAGGTCGGGCAGGGGCGCGGGTTCGCCGGCGATCGCGCCGAAATGGATCAGGTAATCGATCAGTGCCTGGCAATCGAGGCTGGCCAGCGGGTGATTGACGTCGCCTTGACCGCGCAGTTCGACGGTCACCGAAAAACTGCCCGGCGGAATGTCGAAGTCCTCGCCGAAGCGATCCTTCAATTGCCACCAGAGCAGGGTGAAGCATTCGTCGAACGACTGGCCACCGGAATCGGTTGCCAGCAGGCTGGCTTGGGCGCCGATGTAACGGGCCAGCGGCTCGACTTGCGGCCAGGCTTCAGGTGTGGTGTAGAGGTGCGCGACCGCTTCGAAATCGCAATGCAGGTCGAGCACCATGTCGGCGTCGCAGGCCAGTCGCTGCAGGGTCAGGCGCTGGGATTGCAATTGGGTGCCGGCGGTCTGCCGGGCCAGCGCGTCGCGCAGGTTGCTGCGGATCAATTGCAGGTTGTGCTGCGGATCGTCACCGAGCTTGCCTTCGATCGCGTTGCCGACTTCCTCGCTGAGGTCGACGAACCAGCGGTTGAAGTTCTGGCCGCTTTCCAGCTCGTAGCGACCCAGCGGCACATCCATCAGCACCTGTTCCAGGCCCACCGGGTTGGCGATGGGCACCAGCACGATTTCGCTGCGCAGGCGCCCGGCGGCTTCCAGCTCCGCCAGGCGTTGCTTGAGGTGCCAGGCCACCAGCATGCCGGGCATTTCGTCGGCGTGCAGGGAGGCCTGGATGTAGATCTTGCCGTTGGCCGACTGAGGGCCGAAGTGAAAGCTGTGGATCTGTCTCGCGGTCCCCGGCAGTGGGGCCAGCAGGTCATGTTTCTGGTGGCGCATCTGTTGTTCCTGAAGCAGGTTGAGACCTAGTGGGTCGGCCCGAGGAAGGCTAGCCATCGGCGTTCGGCAAGGCGGAACAGGCCGACCAGCGCAAAAGTGACGGTCAGGTAGATCAGCGCGGCGATTCCGAACGACTGGAAGGTCAGGAAGGTCGCCGAGTTGGCGTCCCGAGCAACTTTGAGCACGTCCGGGATGGTCGCGGTGAAGGCCACGGTGGTCGAGTGCAGCATCAGGATCACTTCGTTGCTGTAGTACGGCAACGAGCGACGCAAGGCCGATGGCATGATCACGTAGGCATACAGTTTCCAGCCGGTCAGGCCGTAAGCCTTGGCCGCTTCGACTTCGCCGTGGTTCATGCTGCGGATGGCCCCGGCGAAGATCTCCGTGGTGTAGGCGCAGGTGTTCAGGGCGAAGGCCAGGATCGTGCAGTTCATCGCATCGCGAAAGAACGCGTCCAGTACGGGCTGGGCCCGAATGGCGGCCAGGCTGTAGATCCCCGTGTAACAGATCAATAGCTGGATATAGAGCGGCGTGCCACGAAACAGGTAGGTATAGAACTGCACCGGCCAACGGATGTAGAAGTGCGGCGATACACGGGCGATGGACAGCGGGATCGACACGATAAAACCGATGAAGATCGAAGCGCTGAGCAACCACATCGTCATGGCCAGGCCGGTGATGTTGTTGCCGTCGCTATAGAGGAAGGGTTTCCAGTATTCCTGCAGGAGTTCGATCATCGTACGGCCTCCCGGGTCCCGGCGGAGTAACGACGTTCGAGCCAGCGCAGGATGACGTTGGACGCGCTGGTGATCACCAGGTAGATCAGCGCGGCAAGCACCAGGAAATAAAACAGCTGATAGGTACTTTTACCGGCGTCCTGGGCAGCCTTGACCAGGTCGGCGAGGCCGATGATCGACACCAGGGCCGTGGCCTTGAGCATCACCATCCAGTTGTTGCCGATACCCGGCAGGGCATAACGCATCATCTGCGGGAACACCACGATCCAGAAACGCTGGCCGCGCTTGAGGCCATAGGCGGTGGCCGCTTCGACCT
The DNA here is from genome assembly GCF_058807755.1 of Pseudomonas sp. GW821-FHT12A04. NCBI lineage: Bacteria > Pseudomonadati > Pseudomonadota > Gammaproteobacteria > Pseudomonadales > Pseudomonadaceae > Pseudomonas > Pseudomonas sp. GW821-FHT12A04. Next base: position 135,668 of record NZ_JBXAQZ010000014.1, on the reverse strand, counting down.
GACCCCGTGGGACGGCGAGAATCGCGCCACGGAAGGTTTCGGTGAAGTACGCACCGTAGATGAAACCCAGGGTGATGACCCCGGCGCTGAACGGGTTGATCTCGATGTATTCCCATTCCATGTAATCGGTAAACGAGGTCAGCCAGGTTTGCAGGCTGTAGAAGATCAGCAGCATCAGGACCAGGTCTGGAACGCCGCGAATGAGTGTGGTGTAGAGCTGGGCAGGCACGCGCATCAGTTTGACTTTTGACAGCTTGGCACTGGCGCCGAGCAGCCCGAGCAGCACGGCCAGCAACAGCGACAACGCCGACAGCTTGATCGTCATCCAGGTGCCTTGCATCAGCAGCGGACCGAAGCCCTTGAGGCTGAAGGCAGAGAGCCCCAGATTTTCTAATAAGGTTTCGAACATAAATCAGCAACCTGATCGGATGAAAAAAGCGCCCATCGAGAGATGGGCGCCGGGCATTATTTGCCGCTGTACAGATTCAGATCGCCAAAGTGTTTCTTCTGAATGGTGGCGTAGGTGCCATCATCGTGTAACGCTTTGATACCTTTATCCAAAAGTGCTTTCAGCTCGGTGTTACCTTTCTTAATACCGACCGCTGTTTTGGCAGGCAGCAGTTCGCTGTCGACTGGCTTGCTGACTTCGTAGCCTTCACCTTTTGGTGACTTCAAGAAGCCCAGTTCGGCTTGCAGCATGTCCTGGATCGCTGCGTCGAGACGGCCGGAAGTCAGGTCGGAATACACCTGATCCTGATTCTGATAGGCCTGGGTTTTCACGCCGGCCTTGTCGAGAACGGCTTTGGCGTAAGCTTCCTGGATGGTGCCTTGCTCGTAGCCTACGGTTTTGCCCTTCAGCGAAGCGACGTCCTCGGTCAGGCCGGAGCCTTTCTTGAACACGTAGGCGGTTGGGCCGGAGAACAACTCGCTGGAGAAGTCGATGACTTTTTCACGGGCCGGGGTAACGGTCATCGACGAGATCACGCCGTCGAATTTATTGGCTTTCAGGCCCGGAATCATGCCATCGAAGTCACTCTCGACCCACTTGCACTTGACCTTCAGTTCGGCGCAGATCGCGTTCCCCAGATCGATGTCAAAGCCTACCAGGCTGCCATCGGCCGCTTTCGATTCGAACGGTGCGTAGGAAGGGTCAACGCCGAAACGCAGTTCTTTGTACTCCTTCGCCATGGCGGAACCAGCCGCCATGCACAACGCCAGTGCAGAAAGGGTCAGCAATGCTTTTTTCATTATTCAATCCCTAAAAACCAATATGAGCGCTTGTGGCGCAGAATTATTGTTACTGGAAAGCGTAAGACCTGTTGAAAGTAGCAATTTCCGAACCAGAGTGCCGAACAAGCGTTTTATTTAGGTACTTGGAAATGGCCGGAGACAGATTTATGCACGAAAACGGGCGCAGGGAAATGGGTGCACCAAATCAACTCGCCACAAAAGAACGGATTGACCGAGCAGGTTTCGCAGGGCCGGGCACTCCACCTCGTTACATGACTTGTCCTTGAGTCAGCGCAACCGCGATTACGATTCAACATTCAACCTCTATTTTGAATGTCAGACCGCTATCGCGGGCAAGTAAAGGGCTGGGTTATTTACCGGGTGTCAGCGTCAACCGCGCCTTGCCATAGGCGTTGTCGAAGTTCTGCGGCTGCATCGGCAGGCTCATGTACTGGCCCTTGAACCACGGCTCGATGCTGTTGAGGTAGTTCGGGCTGGCCGGGTTGCCGGACTGGCCGGTGCCGTTCTGCGCCATCAGCGGTTCGGACTGGCCGAAGTCGACGATAAAGCGCATGGCTGGCGCCAGGGTGGTGTTGAAGTCCTGGCCCCAGGCGAAGGCGGCGGTGTTGAGAGTGGTGTGATCGCCACCGGCCGGCAACGGTCCGCGTACGGTCTGGCCGCTGCTGTTTTTCCATTCATAGCGATGCAGTTTGCCCCATTGCCAGGCTTTGTGATCGCCACCCAACTGACTGTCGCCGGCGCTGATCGCGGCGGCGAGGCTGCGGGCGAGGATGGCCGGTTTGTCCTCTTTCTGTGCGGTGCGCACGTCATCCCAGAACGGGCTGTCCTCACGCCCGAGCAGGTGATCGGCCTGGGCCGCGTAGGACAACTTGCCGTCGGCGACAAAAGCTTTCCACGTCGGGCTGCTTTCCGGGCCCAGTTCATCGAGGAAGATCTGCCGCGTGCTTTCCTGCAGGAACAGTTCGTAGATGGCCGCATCGGTGGAGGTCGGGCCGAGCTTGCCGTCGAACGCCATCAAGCGGCTGTAGGCTTCGTGTGCCTTGGCGCGATCGGCCGCCGGCAAGGCGTCCATGGCTTGTTTGAGTGGCTGGGCCATACCCGGCGCTTCGAACATTTTCTTCAGCTTGGCAGCGAAGGTGGTGGTCTGGTCGTATTGCATGGCGATCAGGCTGCGGCTGTCGTGTTTGCCTGCACCGGCCAGTTCGGCCAGGCGCTCGCCGCGCTCCGGAGCGGCCCAGGAATTGGACAGCTGCATGCCGTAGCCATGGGGAATGACCCGCTGGTTGGCGGTGCCGAGCCAGCCCTGAGCCGGGTCCTGATCGTACGGGTGCAGCATTGGGTCGGCGTAACCGTCCCAATCGTATCGACCTTCCCAGCCCGGCGAGGGCAGCAAGCCTTCGCCTTCGCGACGGTTCGGGTAGCGGCCGGTGACTTGCCAGCCGATGTGATTCGCGTCGGCGAATACCAGGTTCATCGCAATGGCGCGGATTTCGCGGCTGGCATCCGAGGCTTTCTCGACACTCTGGGCGCGGGACAGGTCGAAGAGCGCGTCCAGGGTCTTGTCGTCGGTGAAGTTCGGCGTCTGCAAGGCCAGGCCGAAACCATTGGCCAGCGTGGTGCCCTGGGCGCTGTTGAGCAGCGGGCCATGGCGGGTTTCGTACACCGCTTCGCGAATCGGCCGCTGGCCTTTGACGAAATAGGTTTCGTTGCGCACGATCGCCGGCTGCCACTTCCCGGCGTTTTCGTAGGTAAGCCCGTTGCTCTGGCGCTTGATCTTCTCCAGGAACAGATCCTGGTTGTCGCCCATCACGGACGTCATGCTCCACGCCACTTTGCCGTTGAAACCTCCAAGCACCATCGGCAGACCTGCGATGGTCACGCCGGATGCCTGATACTTCGGCGTGCGAATCTGCACGTAACTGAACAATGACGGCACGCCCAGCGGGCCATGACTGTCACTGGCTAGCAGGCTCTTGCCGCTGCGGCTGCGTTGTGGAGCGATGGCCCAGTTGTTCGACGAAGTGGCGCCCAACAGGTTCAGGTCCGACAGTTGGCCCGTGGCTTTGCTGAGTTCGGCCAGCCCCGGTACTTGCCCGTTGAGCTTGAGGCCTTGCAGTTTTTCGCTTTCGGCGACCGGCAGTTTTTCGTCGGGAGCCGACGGCGTCAGCCATGCAAGTTTGTCGGTGGTGACGGTCTGGGCCAGTACCAGCGAGGAAATTTCTTCCGGCAGGTTGGTCGATTGGCTGAAGTTCAGCAGGCAGAAAATCAGCGCCGAATCCTCCGGCTGCCAGTACTCAGGCTTGTAGCCGGTGGCTGCCAGATCCGCCGGCAGTTTGTCGCGGTAGCGGAACAGGTAGGCGTTGACCCCGCGCGCATAGACTTCGAAGAAACGCTTGAGGCGCGGTGAAGAGGCCTTGTACAGCTCGCCAGCACTTTTCTTCAGGTTGACCGCCCGCATGTAACGGTCGGCATCCAGCAGGTCCGCACCGTGCATCTCGGCCAGACGGCCCTGGGCCAGCAGGCGCAGGGTGGCCATCTGGGTGATGCGGTCGCTGGCATGCACATAACCGAGGGTGAACAGCGCGTCGTGGAAGCTGTTGCTTTCGATCAGCGGCATGCCCATGGCATTGCGGCGCACCGAAACGCTCTGCGCCAGGCCCTTGAGTGGTTGTACGCCGGAGGTCGGCGGGAGGGTGTCCTGGGCGTTGAAGTTCTGACAACCGGTCAGGCTCAACACACCGGCCACTGCTGCGGCAACGCCGAACCGGGGTAGAAAATGAGTAAGGGCTGGCGAGGCCATGGCAAAGCTCCTGCGGGGGTAGAGGCGGCGGCGCGCAATAAAGGCGCTACGTTAGTGAGCGGGAGGTGGCCGCGCAAGCGGGGTACAAGGTTATTTCAGGATTTGTCTGATAAACCGGAAAGATCGCAGTCTTGTCAGTCGCAATGGGAGATGTTGAAGTGCGAAACGCTCAACAATCCAGGAGAACAGTCGGCATGGAGCTCAAGGCAAACGCGGCACTGATCATCATCGATCAACAAAAGGGCATCCTGCACCCCAGACTTGGCCGCAGGAATAATCCAGAGGCCGAAGCGCGCATGCTGGACTTGCTTGGCCATTGGCGATGCACCGCTAGGCCGGTGATCCATGTGCAGCACCTGTCGCGCTCGGAGGACTCGGTGTTCTGGCCGCAGCAGTCGGGGGTGGAGTTTCAGGAACGGTTTGAGCCAATGGCCGGTGAACGCTTGATCCAGAAGCAGGTGCCGGATGCGTTTTGTTCGACGGGGCTGGAGGCGCAGTTGCGCGAGGCAGGGATCGGGCAGTTGATCATCGTCGGTGTCGCGACCCACAACTCGGTGGAGTCCACGGCGCGTACCGCGGGCAACCTGGGGTTTGATACGTGGGTGGCCGAGGATGCGTGCTTTACCTTCGACAAGGCTGATTTCTTTGGCCAAGCCCATAGCGCCGAAGTGGTGCATGCGATGTCGCTGGGGAATTTGCACGGTGAGTATGCGACGGTGGTCAGCACCGCATGTGTATTAACGGCTGACTGAAAAACCTGTAGGAGCGAGCTTGCTCGCGATAGCGGTCTGACTGACACATTGATAGTTGATGTGCTGCCGTCATCGCGAGCAAGCTCGCTCCCACAGGAGAGGATTGCGATTCAACAGGCGAAGCAAGTCTTCGCCCGAAGCATCAAGCGCCGTGGCACTTCTTGAATTTCTTGCCGTTGCCGCATGGGCACGGATCGTTGCGGCCGACGTCTTTCAGGGCATTGCGCACCGGTTCCTGGTGAGCGTGGCCGCAGTTCGGACCGTGGACATGGCCGTGGTCGTGATCATGGTGGTGATGGTCATGATCATGATCGTGATTGCAGTCAGGGCCGTGGACATGGGGTTGCTGGGTCATCGGTGTTGCTCCGGAATTAAATCGGCGGCGATTATCACGCCATTGCGCGTCAGGTGCACGTAGTGGGTGATGAATATACCGGTTTCCAGTTCACCTTCCAGACGATAGGGAATGGGTTGATCGGATTTTTTCAGCAGTTTGGCCAGATCACGGACCTTGGACCACAGGTTGGTGCGGATCGGTACCTTGAAGTAAGCGCTGTGCCTGGGGCTGATGGTGAACCAGTGTTCGTACTCGCCGTCGGCCAGCAGTATGTCGCCCAAGTGAACGCGGTACTCCAGACCGCGCACGGTCAGGTCGCTGTCGTTGGGGTTGTCGATGCGAAAATGCAGGAGGAGTTTCTGTTCCAGCAGTTTGGCGTTGACCACCTCGATCTTCACCAGATGGACCTCGGGGTCCGGCAAGTCGTCGTCGAACCACGAGGCACAGCCGCCGAGTCCCAGTGTCAGGAACAAGGTGAGCAGACAGAGTGCGCAGCGGCGGATGATCATCGTGGTGTTTCTCCCTTGAGCTCCAGTCTAGACCCAAAGGATCGCAGCCTTCGACAGCTCCTGCGTGGTGGTCAGTCATTCCATGTACTAGCTGCTGAAGTACCCCGCACAACACTTCTTGAACTTCTGCCCACTCGCGCACGGGCAAGGGTCATTGCGCCCGAGTTTGAGTTGCACGGTCGGGTCGATGAAATACCAGCGCCCGGCGTTCTGTACGAAGGATGAGCGCTCTCGATGACTGTGCTCGCCATTGCTGTCGTGCCAGCGCGCGGTGAAGGTCACGAAAGCGTGTTCAGGCTGGCCGCCCAGCACTTCGGAGCTTTCCACCTCAAGGCCCAGCCACGTACTTTGCGCGCTCCAGTCGCTGATCGATTGACGGTCCAGGCCGGCCTGTTGGGCGGGCAGGGTGGTGGCCACCAGATAGTCGACCAACCCCAGCACATAGGCGCTGTAGCGTGAGCGCATCAAGGTTTGCGCGCACGGCGCCGGGTGTCCGGCATGGTAGTGACCGCAGCAGGCGTCGAGCAGGGTGCCGCTGCCGCAAGGGCAAATGGATGTACTCATTGCATTACCACCAGTATTTCCCGAAGTTTTCCGGATTGGCCCAGAAGCGCGAATTGAGCCAGTCGGGGACTTGTTTGTATTCAAGCAGATCGTAGGTAAACAGGGTCAGGACCTGTTCGTCCCGTTGGAAGCGTTCACTGGCTTGCAGGGCCAGGGAGAAAAAGTCGGTTTCCTGCCAGCCACAGGCCGGCAGATCCGCCAGCACCGCGATGCGGCTGGCGTTGAGGTTGCGGATGCCACCCAGCAGGTTCAGGCCGTCGCGCTTGGGCAGATGCTCCAGGCAATCGACCACCAGGGCCAGGTCGAAACGGCGGGCCGCCAACTCGTCGGGCAACGGCCCGGGGGCGGCGAAAGCGACGCAGCTGTCCGGGTGAGCGAGTTTGAAAGCCTCCAGTGCCGGGAACTCGCTGGCGCCGATCAACAACAGACGTGCGGGGGCATATCGGTCGAGTAACGCGGCCAGTGCCTGTTGTGGCGTGCGTGAAGAAATACCTGCAGTCATCGAAGATCCTCAATCAGATCTGCCAAGACTAGCCTGCCCTTACGTTCGGGCCTAGAGCGCCTTGGCGACAAAAGCGCCAAGCTGCCGTTAATACGCGAATAAACAGCATGGCCTATTGCTGGCGGAGTTTAAAACTCGGGTCTTTACTACCTGAATCGGTTCTAAGCCGATCCTTCAGGAGAAAACTAGATGAGCATAGTTCGGACAGCATTACCCTTGGTTCTGCTAACCAGTGTCTTGACTGGTTGCGCAGGTTTGCAGAAAACCGACTGGCCGACCTGTGCGGCTGTTGGTGGTGTCGTGGGTGCGGGCCTCGGAGCGACCGAAAGCTCGGCATGGGCAGGGTATGGTGCTCTGCTCGTCGGCGGTACGGCAGCGGCTTATTGCTGGGTGCACGGTGATGGCGACGAAGACGGCGACGGTGTGCCGGATAGTCGCGACAAGTGCCCAGGCACGCCTAAAGGCGTTCAAGTCGATGCCAACGGTTGCCCACCACCTGCGCCTGTGGTCGAAGAAGCGGTTGTGGTCCAGGAAGAAACCATCGTCATTCGCGATGTCCACTTCCAGTTTGATAAAGCCACGCTTACCTCGTCCGACAAACTGGTACTCGACAAGATTGCCACTCGCCTGAAAGCCGAAGCCCCGACTGCTCAACTGACCGTAACCGGCCATACCGACAGCGTGGGTAGCGACGCCTACAACCAGAAACTGTCGGATAAACGCGCCCACTCGGTGGTTGAATACCTCATCGATCAAGGCGTACCTCGCAGCAACTTCGTGTCGGTTGTCGGTGCCGGTGAAAGCCAGCCGGTTGCAGACAACAAAACCGCTGACGGTCGTGCACAGAACCGTCGTACCGAAATCAAAATCCAGCGTTAGGCCCCCCTCGCATCCGCGCCTTGTGCAGTCGCGGATGCGGGTCTTTACTCCTGTGTAACCGGTATTGGCCGGGGACACAGGAGCTTTCAACATGATCGTTCTCACAAGGACCGTCTTGCCGGTTCTGCTACTTGGCAGCCTCTTGACCGGCTGCGCGACCCACAGCGATGGCACCGCCCCCCTCAATCAACGCACCTGGCCAATTTGCAGCCTCATCGGCGGTCTGGTCGGTGGTGGTCTGGGCGCAATCGAGAGTAGTGCCTGGGCCGGGGGTGGGGCGGCGCTGGGTATCTTGTCCGGCGGCTTGATCTGCTATGCCCAGGATGGCGACGAAGATGGCGACGGCGTTTTCGACCGACGCGACCGTTGCGCTGATACCCCTGCCAATACCCCGGTCGACCATCGCGGTTGCGTGGTGCCGCAGTACCCGGACAGCGTCCAGGTCGAGCCTGCGCAATCCGAAGTCATTACTCTGAGCGATGTACTGTTTGTCTTCAATCAATCCGAGCTGACCCCGACGGCGAAGAGTCAACTGGATGCGTTGATGAGCAAGTTCGAGGATGCCGATGTGGTCAGCATCAAGGTGGTCGGCCACACCGACAGTGTCGGTTCGGATGCCTATAACCAGGCCTTGTCGGAGCGGCGTGCCAGCAGCGTGGCGGAATACCTGTTGAGCCAGGGTGTGGCGCCGAACAAAATCACCAGCGAAGGCAAGGGCGAGAGCCAACCGATTGCCGACAACGAAACAGAAGAAGGCCGTGCGAAAAACCGTCGCGTGGAACTGCATATAAACCGCTGAGCCAAGAGATAGAGCCGTCGAGCGACTGGTGTGATCGCTGCGACGGCCGTTCGGCGGCCTCCATGAAGAATTTTCCGTTGCCCTCTGGCTTATCCCGCGTGGAAGCCGTTACTGTGCGCGCAAACAATAATTCTCATCGGGGGCGCGTATGAAAGTCATATGGGGACTGGGGCGATTACTGACCTTGCTGTTCTGGGCGGTAGTGCTGGTCAATCTGCTCACACCGTTTGTCTTTCCGCTGCACCCGTTGGTCAACCTGGCCGGCGGCCTGTTGGGGTTCATCCATCTTCTGGAAGCGTTGCTGTGCTATCGCAGCCTTCGAGGTCGCGCCCATCCCTGGCTTGACCGCCTTAAGATCGTCATTTTCGGCGTATTCCACCTGCAAACCATTCCAGCCCCCACCGCTTCGAAGGCTTCCCATGCGTAAACTCTGTCTGCTCGCCGCACTCATCAGCCCATTGGCCTGCGCACAGGTGGTGAGTGTCGAACCCAACTCGCTGATGCGCTTGCCCAACACCGCCAGCGCCCTGCAACTGGAACGCCTGGAAGTGGCCGATTACGGCACCTTGCTGATTCCTTCGAACGTCACCGAAGTCACCGTGGGTGAATTGCATCTGGGGCGTGAAGCGCGCATTGCCATCGTGCCGGGGGAACAGGCGCTGGCGCTGAAGGTCCGTCGCGCTGATTTGTCCGAAGGCAGCCAGATCACCTCCCGTGGCTCACCCGGGACCTACCAGAAGGCCGCTCGATCCGGGCGCAGCCTTGATTTGCAGATCAAGACACTGAACGCAGCGCAATTGACCGTTGATGCTCGCGGTGGTGCGGGTGCACCGGGGTTCGTTGGTCTTGATGGGGGTAACGGCCAGGAACCGGGCTGCACATGGGGTCAGGCCGGTCGCGGTGCTGATGGCAGCGATGGCAGCAATGGTCAGCCGGGAGCACCGGGGGCGCTGGTCAAACTGGCAGTGCCGCACGACTTCCCGGCAGACCGGATCAAGGTTCAGGTGGCTGGCGGAGCCGGTGGCCTGGCCGGCCCGGGCGGCAAACCGGGCGCGGGTGGCAAGGCCAAGGGCTGCCTGATTTACAAGGCCGATGGTGGCAAGAGCGGTAAACCTGGGGCTGATGGTCAGCCTGGGCCAGAAGGTGCCGCTGGTTCGGTGACTGTGCAGCGGTTGTAAGAAGCGCCGAAAGCCCTGTGGCGAGGGGGCTTGCCCCCGTTGGGCCGCGAAGCGGCCCCATTTCCGGCAATCGCGAAGGTTAGTGGTGTCTGGTTTAAGACTGCTTCGCAGCCGAACGGGGGCGAGCCCCCTCGCCACAAAAGTTCGGCAGAATCAAAACATCGGCCGGGCCGCGGCAATCACCACCAAAGCCAACCCTACCAGCAGATTGATCCCCACCAACCGGCGGATCCGTCCCAGCACTGCTGCACCGGCTGGCCAATCCTGCTCGGCCACGGCGGTGCGCAGTTCCGGCAGCATCAGCGCCTGAATGCGGATGAACAGCGCGGTCATTACCACATACAAGCCCATCATCACCTGCACATAACGCGGCGCGGCTTCAAAACCGTTGAATTGCATGTGCAGCATGCCCACGCCGCTGACTGGCAATAGCACCACCGCCACCCAGACCCAGCGGAAAAAGCCTTGAAACACTTCTACCCACAGCTTCAGTCGGGCTGGGCCTTCAAGTGCCTTGATTGCGGCGGGGCGCAGGACCATCCAGGCGAAAAACATGCCGCCGACCCAGACCAGGGCCGCCAGTACGTGCAGGCTATAAATGAGGCTAAAAGGTGTCATTGGGTTACTCCGTTCTGCGCGGGATTCATTAGCGGGGTATGATAGCGACCGAACCGAACTACTGAAAATTTATCCAGCGTTTTTTGCGCCCGACAATCCATGATCAGCACTGAACTCAAAACCACGATCCAGGGCGCCTACTCGCGTTTTCTCGAAGCCAAGAGCCTCAAGCCGCGCTACGGCCAACGCCTGATGATCGCCGAAGTCGCCAAGGTCCTGGGTGACATCGACACCGACGACGAAGGCCGGCGCAGTGGCGACCCCGCGATTGTCGCGGTGGAAGCCGGCACCGGTACCGGCAAGACCGTGGCCTACAGCCTGGCGGCGATTCCCACGGCGAAGGCCGCCGGCAAGCGCCTGGTGATCGCCACGGCCACCGTGGCCCTGCAAGAGCAGATCGTCTACAAGGACTTGCCTGACCTGATGCGCAACAGCGGGCTGAATTTCAGCTTCGCCCTGGCCAAGGGACGCGGGCGCTACATGTGCCTGTCCAAGCTCGACATGTTGCTCCAGGAAGGCCACGCGCAGACCGCCACCGCTCAGTTGTTCGAAGAAGAAGGTTTCAAGATCGAGGTCGACGAGGCCAGTCAGAAGCTCTTCACCAGCATGATCGAAAAACTCGCCGGCAATAAGTGGGACGGCGACCGCGACAGTTGGTCCACCGCCCTGGAAGACGCCGACTGGGCGCGCCTGACCACCGATCACAGCCAGTGCACCAACCGTCATTGCCCGAACTTCGGCCAGTGCGCCTTCTACAAGGCCCGCGAAGGCATGGGCAAGGTCGACGTGATCGTCACTAACCACGACATGGTACTGGCCGACCTGGCCCTGGGCGGCGGCGCCGTGCTGCCGGACCCGCGCGACACCATCTACGTGTTTGACGAAGGCCATCACCTGCCGGACAAGGCCATCGGCCACTTCGCCCATTACACGCGCCTGCGCTCCACCGCCGACTGGCTGGAAACCACTGCCAAGAACCTCACCAAACTTCTGGCCCAGCACCCATTGCCGGGGGACCTGGGCAAGTTGATCGAGCAGGTGCCGGAACTGGCGCGGGAGATCAAGACCCAGCAACAGTTCATGTTCACCGCGTGCGAGCAGATTGCCGATTTCAAGCCCGGCGAAGACGTCGAAGGCCGCGAGCGCCCGCGTCACCGATTCGTCGGCGGGGTGATTCCCGAGCACATGCGTGAAATGGGCATCGAGCTGAAGAAAGGCTTCGCGCGGCTGACCGATTTGTTCACTCGCCTGACCGAGTTGCTCAAGGAAGGCATGGACGGCGAGGTCAACATTGGCATCGCCAGCAACCAGGCCGAGGAGTGGTATCCGCTGTTCGGCAGCTTGTTGTCGCGTTCTTCCGGCAACTGGGAGTTGTGGACCGCCTTCACCGTCGAAGACCCGGAAGACAACCCGCCCATGGCGCGCTGGCTGACCCTGGCCGAAAGCGGCTCGCTGTTCGATATCGAGGTAAATGCAAGCCCCATCCTCGCGGCGGAAATGCTCCGGCGCAACCTGTGGAACGTGGCGTATGGCTGCCTGGTGACGTCGGCGACCTTGACGGCCCTCGGCACCTTCGATCGCTTTCGCATGCGCGCTGGCCTGCCGAAAAAAGCCGTGACCGCCGTGGTCCCAAGCCCCTTTCATCATGCCGACGCCGGTGTGTTGCGGGTGCCGAACCTGAACGCCGATCCCCGTGATGCAGCGGCGCATACCGCCGCGATCATTCGTGATTTGCCTGAGCTGGTCGAAGGTTCGCGGGGTACGCTGGTGCTGTTTTCCTCGCGCAAACAGATGCAGGACGTGTTCGACGGCCTGGACCGCGACTGGCGCAAGCAAGTGTTCATCCAGGGCAACCTGTCGAAACAGGAAACCCTGAACAAGCACAAGGCGCGGGTCGATGGCGGCGATTCCAGCGTGTTGTTCGGCCTGGCGAGCTTCGCCGAAGGGGTCGACTTGCCCGGCGCCTATTGCGAGCACGTGGTCATTGCCAAGATTCCTTTCTCGGTACCCGATGATCCGGTCGAAGCGGCGCTGGCCGAATGGATCGAAGCCAGGGGCGGTAATCCGTTCATGGAAATCTCCGTGCCGGACGCCTCGCTGAAACTGGTCCAGGCTTGCGGTCGCTTGCTGCGCACCGAAGAAGACCGCGGCACCATCACCTTACTCGACCGGCGCCTGGTGACCCAGCGCTATGGCAAAGCCATCCTCAATGCGTTGCCGCCGTTCCGTCGAGAAATTTCCTGAAGCACCGGTGGGCAGTTTTGCCCGCCGCGTTGTCTCTCTCTCTGCCATCGCTTTTCCACTGGCCCATTGAAGGTCGTTAGGGAGAATTTCGTTCTCATGATTTGCCGTTCGTTGCCTGCTGTTTTTACCCTGCTGTTCGCAACACCGCTGTTGGCCGCCCCCGCCAGCCAGCAGACGCTGTTCAACTTTGTGCGCCCCGCCGACGTGGTCCAGGTGGCGACTCAGGACGCCAGCCTGCCGCAATCCAACGCCGAGCAAACCCCCGAGGGCGAAGTGCTGCGCCGGGTGACATTCAACCCGGTCGCCCGGCCGACGTTGCGCCTGACCCCGCAAAGCGGCGCCTGGGACTGGTCGCAGTCGGGCGTCATGAGCCTGCGGATCCAGAGCGCCATGAACTGGGCCTTGACCCTGTACGTGACCATCCAGAGCAACGACGGCAAGACACTGGTCAGCCGCGTCGATCTGCCGGCGGGGCCTGCGCAAACCCTGTTGGTGCCTTTGCAAGCGACATCACCGCTGAGCCAGGGCATGAAGGCTGGCCCGCCGATGCCGATGACCGTTGAGGGGCAGCGAGTGTTGCTGGCCAGCAGCGCCGGTGAGCTGGATCGCAGCCGGGTGGTGTCGGTGAGCCTGTCGATGGACCAGCCCAAAGCCGCGCAAAGCATCCTGCTGGAGCGCTTTGGTGTGCAGGACGGTGAGTCGATAACCCAAGCCGTGTATGGCGGGTTGGTGGATGCCTACGGCCAGTCGACCCGAAACAAATGGCCGGAAAAAATCAGCAGTGACGAACAACTGAAAAGCGCCGCCAGCAAGGAGCAGCAGCAACTGAAAACCTGGCTGGCCGAGCGCGAGAAGTCCTCCCTGGACAAGTTCGGTGGTTTGACCAAAGGCCCGTCCTTCAAGGCCAGTGGTTTTTTCCGCACCGAGAAACGCGATGGACGCTGGTATCTGGTGACGCCGCAAGGCCATCCGTTTTACTCGCTCGGGGTTAACACCGTCGCTGCAGACGTCAACCCGACCTACGTTGCCGGTCGTGAGTGGATGTTCGAATCCCTGCCCAAAGCAGATGACGCACTCGCCAGCCACTACGGCGAAGGCGACAACCGTGGCGGCAACGGTGCCGATCAAGGGCGTGGCTACAATGCCGGTCGCTGGTACGACTTCTACGGTGCCAACCTGCAGCGCCTGTATGGCGACCCGTGTGTGAAGGGCAGCGATACCAAGGCGGGCGTCGCCGCGGCGGCCAAGGCGGATGCAGTTGAGGCGACCGCGGCCAAGGCGGCGGAGCAACCTGTAGTGCCAGCAACTGCCGAGTCTGGTGTCGCCGAAGCGGCCAGGACTGAAGCGACGGTAGCGAAAGCCGCCGAGCAAAAAACCGCCGAACCGTGCAAGCCGCTGTTCGACGAGCAGCGTTGGGCCAGTCACACCCTTGATCGCTTGCAGGCCTGGGGCTTCAACACCATTGGCAACTGGAGCGCACCCGTATTGGGCGACGCTGATCGCGTGCCCTACACCTTGCCGCTGTCGATCGTCGGCGACTACGCCAGCATCAGCACCGGTACCGACTGGTGGGGCGGCATGCCCGACCCCTTCGACCCGCGTTTCGCCATGGCCACCGAACGTGCCGTGGCCATTGCCGCCCGCGATCATCGTGACGATCCGTGGTTGATCGGTTACTACGCCGACAACGAACTGGCCTGGGCCGGTCCCGGGGATGACCCGAAAGCCCGGTATGCCTTGGCCTACGGCACCTTGAAAATGACCACCGACGTGCCGGCCAAGCGCGCATTCCTCAAGCAGCTGCGTGACAAGTACCGCAATCAGGCTGGCTTGTCGAAAGCCTGGGGCATCGATCTGGCGGCCTGGGAACTGATGGAAGATCCGGGATTCGTGCCGCCGTTGCCAAGCGCCGAGCACCCGGAAATCGAAGCCGACTTCAAATACTTCCAGAAGGTCTTTGCCGACACTTACTTCAAGACCATCTCCGACTCGCTCAAGTGGCACGCACCGAACCAGCTATTGCTCGGCGGCCGTTTCGCCATCAGCACGCCGGAGGCCGTGGAGTCCTGCGCCCAGTATTGCGACGTGTTGAGCTTCAACATGTACACCTTGCAACCCCAGGATGGTTACGACTTCGCCAGGCTGCGCAGTCTCGACAAACCGGTACTGATCACCGAGTTCAATTTCGGCTCGGCTGATCGTGGCCCGTTCTGGGGCGGCGTTACGCCTTTGGTGAAGGAGGAAGACCGCGGTCCGGCGTACGCCAACTTCCTCAAGCAGGCATTGAGCGAGCCGTCGATTGTTGGCGTGCATTGGTTCCAGTACCTCGATCAACCGGTCACCGGGCGCCTGCTTGACGGCGAAAACGGTCACTTCGGGTTGGTGGGCATCACTGATCTGCCGTTCCAGGGTTTTGTCGACAGCGTGCGCAAAAGCAACCTGGCGACAGTCGAGCAATTGGACAAAGAGGCCGAGAAGGCTGCGGCCGCCGCCGACAAAGCCAGCCACGACGCCGACGCCGGCAAGGGGCCGGGGAAGGGTGCTGGCGGGCACTCCGGCAAAGGCCATTAATCGCTGAAACCCTGTGGCGAGGGGGCTTGCCCCCCGTTGGGTTGCGTAGCAACCCCAAAATCTCGGCAGCGGCCGAAAAATTTGGGAGCGCTACGCACTCCAACGGGGGCAAGCCCCCTCGCCACAACCGCCCGGCCCAATCCTGTTCCCAAAACCCTCAAGGGCTGGAACAATGCCCGCCACTTTGTAGAGCGTTAATCCGGGGAGTTGCGGGTGCAGATTCAGGGTCATTACGAGCTTAAGTTCGAAGCGGTGCGAGAGGCGTTCGCGGCGCTGTTCGACGATCCCCAGGAACGTGGCGCAGCGTTGTGCATTCAGGTCGGCGGCGAAACCGTCCTCGATCTGTGGGCCGGCACTGCCGACAAGGACGGGGCCGAGGCCTGGCACAGCGACACCATCGCCAATCTGTTCTCCTGCACCAAGACCTTTACCGCCGTCACCGCGCTGCAATTGGTGGCCGAAGGCAAGCTGCAACTGGATGCCCCGGTCGCGCGCTACTGGCCCGAATTTGCCGCTGCCGGCAAAGAGTCCGTCACCTTGCGTCAACTGCTCTGCCATCAGGCCGGCCTTCCGGCATTGCGCGAGTTACTGGCCCCCGAAGCCCTTTACGACTGGCAAACCATGGTCGACGCCCTGGCCGCCGAAACGCCGTGGTGGACGCCGGGCGAAGGCCACGGTTACGCGGCGATCACCTATGGCTGGCTGATCGGCGAATTGCTGCGGCGTGCCGACGGTCGTGGGCCGGGTGAATCCATTGTCGCGCGGGTCGCCAAACCGTTGGGGCTGGACTTCCATGTGGGCTTGGCCGACGAGGAGTTCCATCGCGTGGCCCACATTGCGCGGGGCAAGGGCAATGTCGGCGATGCCGCCGCCCAGCGCCTGCTGCAAGTGACCATGCGTGAGCCAGCGGCCATGACGACCCGGGCGTTCACCAACCCTCCGTCGATCATGACCAGCACCAACAAGCCCGAGTGGCGACGCATGCAACAGCCGGCCGCCAATGGCCATGGCAATGCCCGCAGCCTGGCCGGGTTCTATGCCGGCCTGCTCGACGGCAGCCTGCTGGAAAGCGAAATGCTCGATGAACTGACCCGCGAGCACAGCCTCGGCGAGGACAAGACCTTACTGACCCGGACCCGTTTCGGTCTGGGCTGCATGCTCGATCAACCGGACGTTGCCAATGCCACCTTCGGCCTTGGCCCGCGGGCGTTCGGTCATCCGGGTGCCGGCGGCTCCATCGGTTTTGCCGACCCGGAGCACGACGTGGCTTTCGGATTTGTGACAAATACCCTGGGGCCGTACGTCTTGATGGACCCGCGTGCGCAAAAGCTGGTGCGGGCTCTGGCCACTTGTCTGTAAAAACGGCTATCGGGTTCCAGGGCTGGAACCCGATAACCTTTTCAGTTTCAAAGTGTTTGTTTATACCGGCCAATGTGGCCTGATTTTTTGACTTCATTCTTGTGGATATCCAATGTCATCCAATAAAACCCTCGCCTTGGCCCTGTGCTTCGCTATTACCGGTTGCGCACAGACTCCACAGAAAGACGTGACGGCACCTGTCGCCAAGACTGAAAGCGGCAGCCACTGGTACTGGCCGTTCAGTTCCGACGACAGTGCCGGCAAGCCTGTGGCCAAGCCGGAGGTGAAACCTGAAGTCAAACCGGTTGCGGTGGCCAAGGCCGGAACCGATAGCGGCAGCAAGTGGTACTGGCCGTTCGGCGGTAGCGAGCAGAGCACCGCCAAGGCTGTGCCGATGCCCGACCCGAAAGTCACCCAGGCCTGGCTTGACGACTATGAACCGCGTCTGCGGGAGGCGGTCAAGGGCAGCAACATGCAACTCGAGCGCCGCGAAAACGTGCTGGTGGTGACTGCGCCGGTCGAAGGCTCGTTCAACCCTGATCGTCCGGCCATGCTGCTGCCGGTCACGCTCGGTCCGTTCACCCGCGTTGCCAAGATCCTTGAAGCCGATCCAAAGACCGCTGTGTTGATCCTCGGCCACAGCGATACGTCCGGCGCTGTGCCTGCCAACGTCAAACTGAGCCAGGAGCGTGCCCAGGCCGTTGCGGCGATTTTCCGTCTCAGTGGTTTGCAGCGTGATCGCTTGATGCTGCGTGGCCTGGGCGGTGATGCGCCGCGTGCCGCCAACGACAGCGTGCAAGGTCGTGCGTTGAACCGTCGCGTGGAACTGCTGGTGACCCCGCAAAACACCATGCTTGCGCTGCTGAGCAAGTACAACATGCCGGCTCCCGCCCCGGTAAGCATGGTTGCTGCCGCGGACGCCAAGCCGGTCGCCAAGCCTGTGACACCGGCCCCTGCGACTAAAAAGACTGCGGTTCCAGCGGTGAAAAAAGCTCCGGCGAAAAAAGCCCCGGCCAAGAAAACACCTGCGAAAACCGCAACGCCGGCAAAAAAGACCACGCCAGCCAAAGCCTCGACGGCTGACAAGAAAGTCGCCGCCACTGATACTGCAAAGCAGTGATTCGTTAACCAAAAGGAATGCGCCATGACCCAGGGCCTGGCTGATATGCGTCGTGACTACACCCGTGATGGCTTGACCGAGGCACAAGCCCCGGCCGAGCCGTTTGCGTTGTTCCACCAATGGTTCGCCGACGCGGTGAAAACCGAACAAGTGCCGGTGGAAGCCAACGCCATGACCCTGGCCACCGTTGACCAGGACGGTCGACCGCACTGTCGCATTCTGTTGCTCAAGGGCCTGGACGAACTGGGCTTCACCTTTTTCACCAACTACGAAAGCGCCAAGGGCCAGCAACTGGCCGCGAATCCGTTCGCGGCCATGACGTTTTTCTGGCCGGCGCTGGAGCGCCAGGTGCGCATCGAAGGGCGGGTGGTGAAGGTGACGCCTGAAGAGTCCGACGCCTACTATCAGGTTCGTCCACTGGGCAGTCGCCTGGGAGCCTGGGCGTCGCCGCAGAGCCAGGTGATCGCCGATCGTAGCGAGCTCGAAGCGCTGCTCAAGGACACCGAGCAACGTTTCAGCGACACCCAGCCCCATTGCCCGGAACACTGGGGTGGTTATCGCCTGCTGCCGGAACGCATCGAATTCTGGCAGGGTCGCCCAAGCCGCCTGCACGACCGCCTCAATTACCGCCAGCAGGGCGCCGACTGGATTCTTGAACGTCTGGCACCCTGAGCAGTCTACCGATCGGGATAGCCTGCCGCAGCGGCCTCCAGCCACTTCGGCAGGTCTCGACGCTTGATCTTCTGCGCCTGAGCACTCGCCAATCGTTCGAGCATGAAGGCTTTTTTCTGCTCGTCCTTGCCCGCCAGCGCTAGCGCCAGGTCGCGGTCCATCCAGCGTTTGATCCGCACGTACAGCCACCAATGGAAGTACAAACCGGCAACAGTCGTGACGACGATGATAAAGTAATCCATGGAAATCCTTGGCCAGTGGGGCGGCTTTGCGAATTTGCCGCTACTGTGTGAGTTCGTGGAAGCGCCTTAACGGAGCCTGAATCAAACCAATTTTACCCGGGCGATGCCGTGACAGACGTCAAGCAGCGGAGTTTAATGAACAACTGTTTTTTTGGAGTTGATGCTATGCGTAAGTCTGTTCTGCTGGTTGCTTCCTTTTCCACGATGGCGATGTTGCTCACTGGTTGCCAATCGAGCCTGACCGGTGACTCCTACTCCCGTGACGAGGCGCGTCGCGTGCAGACCGTTCGCATGGGCACCATCGAAGCATTGCGTCCGGTGAAAATCGAAGGCACCAAAACCCCGATCGGCGGCGCTGCAGGTGCAGTGGTCGGCGGCGTTGGCGGCAGTGCCATCGGTGGCGGCAAAGGCAGCGTCGTTGCAGCGGTTATCGGTGCCGTGGCCGGTGGCCTGCTCGGTTCAGCCGCTGAAGAAGGCCTGACCCGCACCCAGGGTGTGGAAATCACCGTGCGCGAAGACGATGGCAGCATGCGCGCCTACGTTCAGGAAGTTCAGCCGAACGAAGTGTTCCGTGTTGGCGAACGTGTGCGCATTGCAAGTGTGAATGGCACCAGCCGCGTTTCGCATTAAGCGCAAACACCGGCTAAACAAAAAACCCGATCAGGTGACTGATCGGGTTTTTTGTTTTTCAGCTCAGGTGAGTCCTGATTGATGCCGGCCGTTATGGCGGTTTATCAGGAGGCCAGCGCGCTGTTCTTGCGGCTCGCCATCGCCGTCACCACATAACCGATCAGCGCAGCCAGAATCGAACCGGTCAAGATCCCCATGCGGTCCATCCCGGCGAAATCACTCACGCCTGGCTCGAAGGCCAGCGAGCCGACAAACAGGCTCATCGTGAAACCGATGCCACAGAGAATCGCCACGCCCAGTATCTGGCCCCAATTGGCACCTTGGGGCAGGGCGGCGATACCGGTTTTCACGGCCAGCCAGGTCAGGCCGAAGACACCGACGGTCTTGCCCAGCAGCAGCCCGATGGCGATGCCCATGGGGACGTGATGAGTGAAGCTCTCGACAGTGACACCGCTCAGGGACAGGCCGGCGTTGGCAAAGGCGAACAGTGGCAGGATGCCGTAGGCGACCCACGGGTGCAGGGCATGCTCCAGGGCAAGCAGTGGCGAAGGTTCGGCATTTTTCGTGCGCAACGGGATGCAGAATGCCAGGGTCACGCCGGCCAGGGTGGCGTGGACACCGCTCTTGAGCACGCAGACCCAGAGGATCAGTCCAATGATCATGTACGGCCCGAGCTTGACCACGCCAAGCCGGTTCATCCCGATCAGCGCCGCAATACAGGTCGCGGCCAGCGCCAGAGACAGGGTCGACAGCGCGCCGGAATAGAAGATCGCAATGATGATGATCGCGCCAAGGTCGTCGATGATCGCCAGGGTCATCAGGAACAGTTTCAGCGATACCGGAACCCGTTTGCCCAGCAGCGCCAGTACGCCAAGGGCGAAGGCGATGTCGGTGGCGGTCGGGATTGCCCAGCCGTTCAGGGCGGCTGGCGTGTCGCGATTGAGGTACCAGTAGATCAGCGCCGGCACCACCATGCCACCAATGGCGGCGGCACCGGGCAGGACGATCTGCGACGGTTTGGACAACTGGCCGTCGAGGACTTCGCGCTTCACTTCCAGACCGATCAGCAGGAAGAACAGCGCCATCAGGCCGTCGTTGATCCAGAGCAGCAAGGGCTTGGCGATTTTCAGTGCGCCGATCTGCGCCACCACGGGGGTGTCCAGCAGGCCGTTGTACAGCCACGACAGCGGCGAGTTGTTGATGATCAGAGCCAGAACGGCAGCGGCGATCAATAACAGACCGCTGGCAGCTTCCAACTGAAAGAAACGCGTGAAAGTGCTACGCAGAGGCAAGGTCGCTCTCCATCCATGAATTCAAAAGGTGTTACACCCTAACAAGTACCGTTAGTTGTTAAAACAAAAGTTATATTCTTTTTTGTTATATGCCGTTACAGAGTGATCCCTCGGCACCGACCTGAGCCTAGCAGTTGCCGGGCGTATTGGATTTCATCTGTACCTGTGCTGGATGCAGGATTTTTCCTAAGCTTGTTGGATGAGCCTTGTCAAAAGGCCGACTCCTGCCCGATACAACGAGAAAACCATCATGAGCGACAACCGACAGTGGTCCCGCGAAGCGATTCGGATCATCGAAGCCGATTTCCAGCGCAGCGCCGACACCCACTTGATCCCCTTGCCGCTGCCGGGTTTTCCAGGCATCGAGTTGTACTTCAAGGACGAGTCCAGCCACCCCACGGGCAGCCTCAAGCACCGCCTGGCCCGTTCGCTGTTCCTGTATGCGCTGTGTAACGGCTGGCTCAAGCCCGGTGCGCCGGTGATTGAGGCATCCAGCGGTTCGACGGCGATTTCCGAAGCGTACTTCGCGCGCATGCTGGGCTTGCCGTTCATTGCGGTGATGCCTGCGAGCACGTCCAAGGAGAAGATTGCGCAGATCGCCTTCTACGGTGGCCAAAGCCACCTGGTGGACGATCCGACCCAGATCTACGCCGAGTCCGAGCGCCTGGCCCGTGAACACGACGGGCACTTCATCGACCAGTTCACCTACGCCGAGCGCGCCACCGACTGGCGGGCGAACAACAACATTGCCGAGTCGATCTTTCAGCAGATGCGTTTCGAGCAGCATCCCGAACCGAGCTGGCTGATTTCCAGCCCCGGTACCGGCGGCACCACGGCCACCCTGGGCCGATACGTGCGTTATCGCCAGCATGGCACCCGCGTGCTGTGT
Organism: Pseudomonas sp. GW821-FHT12A04; assembly: GCF_058807755.1. Taxonomy (NCBI): domain Bacteria; kingdom Pseudomonadati; phylum Pseudomonadota; class Gammaproteobacteria; order Pseudomonadales; family Pseudomonadaceae; genus Pseudomonas; species Pseudomonas sp. GW821-FHT12A04. Next base: position 114,460 of record NZ_JBXAQZ010000014.1, on the reverse strand, counting down.
GCCGATGCCGAGCGTTCGGTGTTCTTCGATTACTACCAGACCGGCGATGCCAGCCTGCGACTGGACCACGGCTCGCGTATCGAAGGCATCGGCCGGCCGCGCGTGGAAGCGTCGTTTCTGCCCAAGGTGATCGACGCGATGGTCAAGGTGCCGGATGCCTTGTCGCTGGCGGCCATGCACTACCTGGCGGAGCGTCTGGGACGGCATGTGGGCGGGTCGAGCGGGACCAACCTGATCGGCGCACTGATGGCCGCCCAGCACATGAAGGCGGCAGGGGAGACGGGGTCGATGGTGGCGATTCTGTGTGACAGCGGCGAGCGCTATGCCACGACCTATTACGATCAGGGCTGGCTCAAGGCTCAGGGGTATGAGCTGAGTGGTTTGATGGCTGCGGTGGCAGCGACGGTGGAGCGGGGTGAGCCGTTGCCGGACTCGGTTTTGCGCGCCAATATCTGAGATCTTTCAGACATTGAATACCCCTGTGGGAGCGAGCTTGCTCGCGATGGCGGCATAACATTCAACACATATGTTGACTGATTTACCGCTATCGCGAGCAAGCTCGCTCCCACAGGGTTTTGCATTACTTCCGGGATCGCGTATCAGGCTTCCAGGCCAAGGATATCCCGAGCCACAGCCTCGGCAATGCGAATCCCGTCAACACCCGCCGACAGAATCCCGCCCGCATAACCGGCCCCTTCACCGGCCGGGAACAAGCCCTTCACGTTCAGGCTCTGCAACGACTCGTTACGGGTAATGCGCAGCGGCGACGAGGTGCGGGTCTCGATCCCGGTCAGCACTGCGTCGTGCAGCGAGTAACCACGAATCTGCTTCTCGAATGCCGGTAAGGCTTCGCGAATTGCTTCGATGGCGAATGCCGGTAGTGCCAGCGCCAGATCACCCAGGGCAACGCCCGGCTTGTAGGATGGCTCGACGCTGCCCAGTTCGGTAGACGGTTTGCCCGCGATAAAATCGCCGACCAGTTGCGCCGGGGCTTCGTAGTTGCTGCCGCCCAGCACGAATGCGTGGGACTCCAGGCGTTCCTGCAGCTCGATACCGGCCAGCGGGCCACCCGGATAATCGACTTCCGGCGTGATGCCGACGACGATGCCGGAGTTGGCATTGCGTTCGTTACGCGAGTACTGGCTCATGCCATTGGTGACCACGCGGTTTGGCTCGGAAGTCGCCGCCACCACGGTGCCGCCCGGGCACATGCAGAAGCTGTAGACCGAACGGCCGTTCTTGGCGTGGTGCACCAGCTTGTAGTCGGCGGCGCCCAGTTTCGGGTGGCCGGCGTACTTGCCCAGGCGCGCACGGTCGATCAGCGACTGCGGGTGCTCGATGCGGAAACCCACCGAGAACGGCTTGGCTTCCATGAACACGCCACGGCCGTGAAGCATGCGGAAAGTGTCGCGGGCGCTGTGGCCGAGGGCCAGGATCACGTGTTTGGAGTGGATCTGTTCGCCACCATTGAGTTCGACGCCGACCAGTTGGCCGTCTTCGATCAACACGTCGGTGACGCGCTGCTGGAAGCGCACTTCACCGCCCAGGGCGCGAATCTGCTCACGCATGTTTTCCACCACGCCGGTCAGACGGAACGTACCGATGTGCGGTTTGCTGACGTAGAGGATTTCTTCCGGAGCACCGGCCTTGACGAATTCGTGCAGGACTTTACGGCCGAGGAATTTCGGGTCCTTGATCTGGCTGTAGAGCTTGCCGTCGGAGAACGTCCCCGCGCCGCCTTCACCGAACTGCACGTTGGATTCCGGGTTGAGCACGCTTTTGCGCCACAGGCCCCAGGTGTCCTTGGTGCGCTGGCGTACTTCGGTGCCGCGCTCGAGGATGATCGGCTTGAAGCCCATTTGCGCCAGCAGCAGCCCGGCGAAAATCCCGCACGGGCCGAAGCCGACGACGATCGGCCGCACGCTCAGATCGGCTGGCGCCTGGCCGACTTCTTTGTAGCTGACATCCGGTGCCACGTTGACGTTACGGTCATCGGCAAACTTGTGCAGTACCGCCGCCTCATCGCGAACTTCAAGGTCGATGGTGTAGATGAAGCACAGTTCGGAGGACTTTTTGCGCGCATCGTAGCTGCGCTTGAACAAGGTGAAATCGAGCAGGTCATCGCTGGCAAGCCCTAAGCGCTGCACGATGGCAGGGCGCAGGTCTTCTTCGGGATGGTCGATCGGCAACTTGAGTTCGGTGATTCGTAACATGGCGGGATCCGGTTCGCGGGGCGCACAACTGCGCCAGGGCGTTTGAAACCCGCGATTATAAGCCTCAAAGGCGCAGGCCCGTGAGGCTTAAACGATCAGTCGTCGCGCGATCCGCCGAAATACCCGCAGCCGCGCTGTACCTGACCGTCGATGCGCAGCTCGGCGCTCATGTGCTGGATGCTGCCGGTGCTGCTGTCGACGCAACGTTGCGGTGCAACCCACAGTTCGATGTGCTGGTTGTTGGCTTCGGTGCTGAGGTTGAAACGGCCATCGCCCAGTTGCTCCTCGACGTAAGGCACGGCCAACGGCGGCTGGCCGGCCCGGTCGAGGACCATGCCTTTGCCGCTGACTTTCACGCTCCACTCCGGGGTGTGGCCGGCGGCGCGCAGGATCAGCAACTTGAAATTCGGATCGTCGCACGCGGTGCCCGAGCGCTCGACGCGGTACAACTGCTCCAGATCGAGCTGGCCGTCACCACCGCCGCCGGCCACAACCCGCCCGCGCACGTCGGCAAACAGCTTGCCCTGTTTGTCCGCCAGGTTTGCGGCCTGCTGCAGGACGCTGGTACCGCCCGTGTCGTTGACCACGTAGCGGTTTGTCTGGTTGCACGGCTGGAACAGCAGTTTGCCGTCCACCGCGGTCAACTGGCCTTGCATGCGTGTCTGGCCGACATGGGAGGCGTTCTGCCGCTCACCCTCGAACAACTGGCAAGCGGCGAACAGCGGAAGCAGGGCAACGAGGACTAAGGAACGGGCAACACGCATCTTGGGGTCTCCTGACAGGTGCCGCCACGTTACTCAGCCTGACCGTTCATCACAACCGGTTATCGTCTCCACTTTGTATTGGCGCGGACACAGGTTGCGATTTTTCATCTTCAGATGTGAAAGGTCTGACCCGTTTGCAGGCCTTCCACACTCTTGGCGTAGGCCAAGGCCACATCCGCCGCAGGAACTGGCTTGAAGCCACGGAAGTACGGCGCGTATTTGCCCATGGCTTCGACCAGGACGTTCGGGCTGATCGAGTTCACCCGCAGGCCGCGCGGTAGCTCGATGGCGGCGGCGCGGACAAAGCTGTCCAGTGCACCGTTGACCAGCGCCGCCGAGGCGCCACTGCGAATCGGGTCGTGGCTGAGCACGCCGGTGGTGAAGGTGAACGAAGCGCCGTCATTGGCGAAGTCGCGGCCGATCAGCAGCAAATTGACCTGGCCCATGAGCTTGTCTTTCAGGCCCAGGGCAAAGCTCTCTTCGGTCATCTCGTTGAGCGGTGCGAAGGTCACGTTACCGGCAGCACACACCAGAGCATCGAATTTGCCGGTCTGCTCGAACAGCTTGCGAATCGAGGCGCTGTCACTGATGTCCACCTGAAAGTCGCCGCTGGTGCGACCGATGCGGATGATTTCGTGGCGTTGCGACAGTTCCTTGTCGACTGCCGAACCGATGGTGCCGCCTGCGCCGATCAAAAGAATTTTCATGGGGGCTGATCCTCGTATGGGTTGAACGAGGTTTCAGTTTAGGGTGGTTTTTTCTCCGGATAAGCGCACTAATAGGCAACCTTTGGTTTTCAAGTGGAAACAATCCATGAGCGAGATGGATGACCTGGCGGCGTTCGCGGTGTTGATCGAGGCGGGGAGTTTTACCCTGGCGGCGCAGCAGCTTGGTTGCAGCAAAGGCCAGCTGTCCAAGCGCATCAGCCAGTTGGAAGCGCAGTTTTCCGTGGTGTTGTTGCAACGTACCACCCGCCGCTTGAGCCTGACCGCCGCCGGTGCTGCGTTGTTGCCCCAGGCCCAGGCGCTGGTAGTGCAAGTCGAGCGGGCCCGCCAGGCCCTGGCGCGCCTGAAGGACGACATGGCCGGCCCGGTGCGGATGACGGTGCCGGTGTCGCTCGGGGAAACCTTCTTCGATGGCCTGTTGCTGGAGTTCTCGGCCAAGTATCCCCAGGTGCAGATCGAACTGGAGCTCAACAACAGCTACCGCGAACTGTCTCGCGACGGCTTCGATCTGGCGATTCGTTCCGACGTGGCCATTGACCAGCGACTGGTGGCGCGTCCACTGCTGGCGTGGCAAGAACTGACCTGTGCCAGCCCGGCTTATCTGGAGCAATACGGTGAACCGCAAACCCCCCAGGCGCTGGCCGAGCATCGCTGCCTGCTCAATAGCCATTACAGCGGCCGCGAAGAATGGCTGTATCACCAGCAGCACGAGTTGTTGCGGGTGCGGGTGTCGGGGCCGTTCGCCAGCAACCACTACAACCTGTTGAAGAAAGCCGCACTGGTCGGCGCCGGTATTGCGCGCCTGCCATCCTACTGTTTGCCAACAGAGCTGGCGGACGGGCGCTTGCGATGGCTGCTGCGCGATTATCAGACCCGCAGCATGCCGATGTACCTGGTGCATCCGTATCAGGGCGGTTTGCCCAAGCGCACGCAGGTACTGGCGGATTATTTGATCGGGTGGTTCAAGCGCAGTGGGGAGGTGCTGGATCGGTTGTAAGTCTTCACACGCATGTCCTGTAGGAGCGAGCCTGCTCGCGATGGACGTTAACGATGACGAGGGCTGTCTGAATGAACGCGGCGCCCTCCAGTTCTTCGCGAGCAAGCTCGCTCCTACAGAAGAGGGTCTGTGTGGCTATAGGGGGGGCATAAAAAAACGGCCCGCGAAGGCCGTTTTTCATTTACCGCAAAGGATTAGCCACCGAGGTACGCATCACGCACTTTCGGGTCGGTCAGCAGCGCTTCACCGGTGCCTGTCATCACCACCCGGCCGTTCTCCAGAACGTAGGCTCGGTCAGCGATCTTCAGCGCCTGGTTGGCGTTCTGCTCGACCAGGAACACTGTCACACCGTCCTTGCGCAGCTGTTCGATGATGTCGAAGATCTGCTGGATGATGATCGGTGCCAGGCCCAGCGATGGCTCGTCGAGCAGCAACAGCTTGGGCTTGCTCATCAGCGCACGGCCGATGGCGAGCATTTGCTGTTCGCCGCCGGACATGGTGCCGCCGCGCTGGTTGAAGCGTTCTTTCAGGCGTGGGAAAAGTCCGAGAACCTTGTCCATCTGTTCCTGATAGTCGCCCTTGGCGGTGAAGAAACCACCCATGGACAGGTTTTCTTCAACGGTCAGGCGGGAAAACACCCGACGACCTTCCGGCACCACGGCGATGCTCTTGCGCATGATCTGCGAAGAGTCCTGGCCGACCAGTTCCTCACCCATGTAGCGGATGCTGCCGCTGTGGGCGCGCGGCGAACCGCAAAGCGTCATCAGCAACGTGGACTTGCCGGCACCGTTGGCACCGATCAGGGTCACGATCTCGCCCTGGCGGACTTCGACGTTGACGCTGTGCAGGGCCTGGATCTTGCCATAGAAGGTGGAAACGTTTTCGAACTGCAGCATTTACGCTTCCCCCAGGTAGGCTTTGATCACTTCAGGATTGTCGCGGATCTGCTCCGGCGTACCGTTGGCCAGGGGCGTGCCCTGGTTGATCACGACAATGTGGTCGGAAATGCTCATGACCAGCTTCATGTCGTGTTCGATCAGCAGCACGGTGACGTTGTGCTCTTCACGCAGCATGCTGATCAGCGCCTTGAGGTCCTCGGTTTCCTTCGGGTTCAGGCCGGCAGCCGGTTCGTCGAGCATGAGGATCCGCGGGCGGGTCATCATGCAACGGGCGATTTCCAGACGACGTTGCTGACCGTAGGCCAGGGTGCCGGCCGGACGGTTGGCGAACTCCTTGAGATTGACCTTTTCCAGCCAGAATTCGGCGAAATCCATGGCCTCGCGCTCGCTTTTGCGGAACGACGGGGTCTTGAACAGGCCGGACAGGAAGTTGGTGTTCAGGTGACGATGCTGGGCGATCAAGAGGTTCTCGACCGCCGTCATGTCCTTGAACAACCGCACGTTCTGGAAGGTGCGCACCACGCCTTTGAGGGCAATCTTGTGGCCCGGCAGGCCTTCGATCGCTTCGCCGTCGAGCAGGATGCTGCCGCCGCTCGGCTTGTAGAAGCCGGTCAGGCAGTTGAACACGGTGGTCTTGCCGGCGCCGTTGGGGCCGATCAGCGCAACCACTTGTTTCTCTTTCACGCTCAAGGCTACGCCGTTGACCGCCAGCAAGCCGCCGAAGCGCATGCTCAGGTTTTCTACTTTAAGGATCTCGCGGCTCATTTGCGCAGCTCCATGTGAGGACGTTGCATGGGCAGCAGACCCTGAGGGCGCCAGATCATCATCAGTACCATCAAGGCACCGAACATCAACATGCGGTACTCACTGAACTCACGCATCATTTCCGGCAGCAGGATCATCACCACGGCAGCGAGGATCACGCCCAGCTGCGAGCCCATGCCACCCAGCACCACGATGGCGAGGATGATCGCCGACTCGATGAAGGTGAAGGACTCCGGCGTCACCAGACCCTGACGGGCAGCGAAGAAGCTACCGGCGAAACCGGCGAAGCTCGCACCCAGGGTGAAGGCCGACAGTTTGATGACGGTCGGGTTCAGGCCCAGGGCACGGCAGGCGATTTCGTCTTCACGCAACGCTTCCCAGGCGCGGCCCAGGGGCATGCGCAGCAAACGGTTGATGACGAACAGCGCACCCAGGGCAAGCAACAGCGCAACCAGGTAGAGGAAGATCACCTTGTTGATCGAGTTGTATTCCAGGCCGAAGTACTCGTGGAAGGTTTGCAGGCCTTCCGCGGCTTTACGTTCGAAGGTCAGGCCGAAGAACGTTGGCTTTTCGATGTTGCTGATACCGTTCGGACCGCCAGTGAGGCCGGTCAGGTTACGCAGGAACAGACGAATGATTTCACCGAAGCCCAAGGTCACGATCGCCAGGTAGTCACCACGCAAACGCAGCACCGGGAAACCGAGCAGGAAGCCGAAGGTGGCCGCCATCAGGCCGGCGATCGGCAGGCAGATCCAGAAGCTCAGGCCGTAGTAGTGCGACAGCAGCGCGTAGCTGTAGGCGCCGACGGCATAGAAACCGACGTAACCGAGGTCGAGCAGACCGGCCAGGCCGACCACGATGTTCAGGCCGAGGCCGAGCATCACGTAGATCAGCACCAGCGTAGCGATATCGACCGCACCGCGAGAGCCGAAGAACGGCCAGACCAGGGCACCGGCGATCAGCGCGATGATGATCCAGCGCTGGGTGGTCGGCAGGGTCAGGAAGTTGCTGGCCTTGGCCGGGATCAGCGGCATGCTCGGCGAAGAGCGCCAGGCCGAGCTGATCTGCTGGTCGAACAGCACACGCAGGAACATCAGCACCGAGCACACCGCGATGGTGATCAGGGTGGCGTCGCTGGTGCCATGAACTTCGAGGTTGATGCCGACGATGGTCAGCTTCAGACCGAGTACCGGGTAGGCCACGGCCCACACCAGCAAAGCGCTGAACAGCGCCTGTTTAAGATTCCTAGTCATACCTTCTCAACCTCCGGACGGCCCAGCAGGCCGGTTGGCCGGAACAACAGCACCAGAACCAGCAGGCCGAACGCCACGACGTCCTTGTACTGGTCGCCGAAGATATCGGCACCAAAGGCTTCCGCCACACCCAGTACCAGCCCGCCGAGCATGGCGCCCGGAATACTGCCGATACCGCCCAGTACCGCGGCGGTGAAGGCCTTGAGGCCGACGAGGAAACCGGCGTTCGGGTTGATCACGCCGTATTGCATGCTCAGCAGCACGGCGGCGATGGCTGCCAGAGCCGCACCGATGACGAAGGTCAGGGCGATGATGTTGTTGGTGTTGATACCCAGCAGGTTGGCCATCTTGATGTCTTCGGCACAGGCACGGCAGGCGCGGCCCAGGCGAGAGCGGGAGATGAACAGGGTCAGGCCGAGCATGGCGACGAGAGTCACCACGAACACCACGATTTGCATGTAGGAAATCAGCACTTCATGTGCGCCACCTGGCCCAAAGGCAAAGTTGCCCGGAATCAGGTTGGGGATGGATTTGTCCTTGGAGTCTTGCGCCAGCAGAACGGTGTTCTGCAGGAAGATCGACATGCCGATGGCGGAGATCAGCGGGATCAGACGGTTGCTGCCGCGCAAGGGGCGGTAGGCGATCCGTTCGATGCTGTAGCCATAGGCACTGGTTACAACGATGGTTGCGAGAAAAGCGGCGGTCATCAACAGCGGCACGCTGTCGAGTCCCAGCATGGCCAGCCCGGCGATGGCGATAAACGCCACGTAGGAGCCAATCATGTACACCTCGCCGTGGGCGAAGTTGATCATTCCAATGATGCCGTAGACCATCGTATAGCCGATGGCGATCAGGGCATACGTGCTGCCAATGGTCAGGCCATTAACCAGCTGTTGGAAGAAGTGATAGATGTCAGGCATTACAGCGCTCCTAAAAACCTGATACGCATTTCACTGGTGGAGTCATTTTCCCGCCCGAGCCCCGTGGATCTGCATCCACTTCGAATTCGGGGTTTGCCAGCGAACCGCTGATGACGGTTTTGAGATTTTCAGGTGGGGAGACTGGCGGATCACGCCAGCGCGGCCCAGATACGTTCGTAAAACAAAGCCCACGGCACGCCGTGGGCTTTATTGGCAGTCAGTCTGGCAACGCCTTACTGAGGCTTGGCTTCAGTTTTTGGTTTGCCGAAGTGCCACTCGTAAACCACGAATTTGAAGTCTTTCAGGTCGCCTTTCTCGTCGAAGCTCAGGTCGCCGGTAGGCGTCTTGAAGGTGCCGGCGTGGATGGCTTCAGCCACTTTGGCGGAGTCTTCGGACTTGGCAGCCTTGATGCCGTCGGCGATCACGGTCACAGCCGAGTAGGCCGGGAACACGAACGGACCGCTTGGATCTTCTTTCTTGGCTTTGAACGCATCAGCCAGGGCAACGTTGGCCGGATCCTGGTCGAAGGATTTCGGCAGGGTCACCAGCAGGCCTTCGGAAGCGTCCTTGGCGATCTGCGAAATGGAGTCGTTACCCACGCCTTCCGGACCCATGAACTTGGCTTTCAGGCCTTTTTCCGCAGACTGACGCAGGATCAGGCCCAGCTCCGGGTGGTAGCCGCCGTAGTAGACGAAGTCGACGTTGGCTTGCTTGAGCTTGGCGATCATCGAGGAGAAGTCTTTGTCGCCGGCGTTGACGCCTTCGAACACGGCAACCTTGACGCCTTTGCCTTCCAGGGTTTTCTTCACGGCAGAGGCGATGCCTTCACCGTATTGCTGTTTGTCGTGCAGAACAGCAACGATCTTCGGTTTTACGAAGTCGGCAATGTAGTTACCGGCGGCAGGGCCCTGGGCGCTGTCCAGACCGATGGTGCGGAACACCATTTTGTAACCACGGGCGGTGATGTCCGGGCTGGTGGCAGCCGGGGTGATCATGATCACGCCTTCGTCTTCGTAGATGTCCGAAGCCGGTTGAGTGGAGCTGGAGCACAGGTGACCGACTACGAACTTGACGCCGTCGTTGACGACCTTGTTCGCGACTGCCACAGCTTGTTTCGGATCACAGGCGTCATCGTATTCAACGGCTTCGAGTTTCTTGCCGTCCACACCGCCCTTGGCGTTGATTTGCTCGATGGCCATTTTGGCGCCACTGAACTGCATGTCGCCGTATTGGGCTACAGGGCCGGTCTTAGGGCCGGCGATGCCGATCTTGATGGTGTCAGCTGCGAACGAATGGCTGGCAACCCCGGCCAGAACCATAGCGGCAAACAGTTTGGAAATCTGCTTAGTAGCCTTAGTCATAGTGCTCCACTCTTACTGTTGTAGTTTTTATAGTCCTGGCGCCGAAAGCAGCAGAACCGGGTCGGATATCTGCGACATTCCCCGGAAAAGTCCCTCGGCAACTGTACCGGTACAGTGTAGAGCGCCGATTGTCAGCCTGGGAAGGCAGCGCCGGGGGACAAAACCTGCAAGTGTCGCTTTATTGAAAGTAAAAGACAGAATTGCGGCGGGGTGTTGAGGGGCTTATAGCCGTATTCAGTGCATTCCCTGGCTTTCCTGCGCTTTTCATTTCGGTCACTCAATTGCATCCGGGTTTTTCTGCCAGTCCACCGACGTTATCATTCGCGTCGATTTCTTTTCCGGACAGTCCCATGAATCAAGAACCTAGCACCCTCTATGCCAAGCTGCTTGGTGAAACCGCATCTATTACCTGGAAAGAGCTGGAGCCGTTCTTCGCCAAGGGTGCCCTATTGTGGGTCGATCCTGGCCTGGATCTGATCGCCGCCGCCGAGGCCGTTGCCCAGGATGAAGGGGAGAAAGTGGCTGCCTGGCTGGCCGCCGACAAGCTCGGCAAGCTCTCTGAAACGCGGGCGCTGGATCTTTTTGAACGTGATCCACAGCTGTGGGCCGTGGTTGTTTCGCCGTGGATTCTGATCCAGGAAAGGGCGCAGGCTTAAAAGGTTGCACCTGATTGGTGCGTTCATTTTTGAGGGAAAAGTGTGTAGCCGAGTAGCGTGATGGCATGTTGCCGTAGAGAAAGGCCACAGCCTCACGGTGACGTAAACGTAACGGGAACAGTTGGGAGGGCAACTGAACGTCTGCTCAATTGTTTCTGAATGTTGATTTGCAGTAATTCAAGGCCGCCATCGCGAGCAAGCTCGCTCCACAGGGATCGCATTCTTTCAAACAGAACGCGGTCAACTGTGGGAGCGAGCTTGCTCGCGATAGGGGCGGTGAGTTTTCGCGTCTTGTTAAGCCGTTTTGCCCGTATGGTTATTCAACGAAATAACCTTGGTCTTGCCGATACGGTGACGGTAGATCTCGCGCAGGTACTTGATCGATTTCTTCACGCAATCCCGGGACAGGCGGATGTCGTTGATCGAGACGAACTTGTCCTTGTCGTTGATCAGCTCACGGTACTTCTTCTCGTACATCGGCTTGATCGCGTACCAGTTGGTATCGAGGATCTTCGCCGGGTTCTCGAATTCGTTGAGTAGTTCGTCAATCCGGTCTTCATCGAACTGTTCGTTGATGATGAAGTCCAGGATCGAGTTGTCCAGGGTCTCGTCGAAGCGGTACGGGTTTTTCGCGAAGCAGCGCTTGATGAAGGCCACGATCAGCGTCAGGAAATCGTCCGACAGGCACGGGCTCTTGGCGATCAGGGTGGTCAGCGACAGGTTGGCCGAAGCACCGATCACCAGCGCGTAGCGCTTGAGCGTGGTGTTGGGAAACAGGCTGTTGAGATGAGTCTTCAACCGGTTCAAATCCATGTAGGACAGCTTGTAGTCCTTCGGCAACGAAACGATCGACACCACCGACGAGCAATTCTTGAAGAAGTGCAGGTCATGCAGGGCCGCCGCGTCGTAACCCGAGTTCTTGTACTGCTCCAGCGACGCGCGATAGCGCTTGGACTCGATCGGCAACAGGCTGATGCCCTCGATGGCCTGGGTGACCTTGTTGAAGTGCGGCAGGTCGATCGAGCGGAAGAACAGGTCGTCGATGTTCAGGCGTTGCGGCTCTTTCTCGAACACCTTGAATTTGTCGCTGCTCGGCGCCGGGGTTTCCGGCACAACGGACTCGGCGTAGGCAATCGCCACCGGACCGGCCAGGCTCATGAACAGGTCGTTGGCGTCCAGGCGAATGGTTTCGCCGATGTCGATGCCGGCACGACGGAAATAGTTCTGGTCGTAGTCGGTGGTCACCGCCTGGGCCGTCAGAATGTTGAAGATCTGCTGCGAGATGTATTGGTTGGCATGCTTTTCCATGGCATTGACATCAATGTTCTGGATATTGCCGTCATCGTTCTCTTCGGCGTAACGCATGATGTCGTTGGAGATCAGCATCATCGCGTTCCATGGGCGGATGCGGCCCATGACGCTGGCTTCGCTGCTGTCTTCGTTGGCGAAGTTGTAGGAGAAGTCCCACTCTTCCGACAGGTATTTGCACAACAGGCGACCGGCGTTGATGTGCAGCGCCTCGGACATTTCACTGCGGTGATCTGAAATGTTCGGCAGTACACAGATGCCACTGGTGAAGATCGGTTCGAAGACGAAGGAGTGGCCGCTCTTGCTGTCGTGCTCGTCCATCGGCTTGGTGTCGAACGTCTTGTTCATGTACGAGTGCTGCTGGGCCAGGCCGAACTCCGAGGCCATGCCCGAGCCGGTACCGCCACCGGCACTGAAGATCGAGAAATACAGGCGCGACTGGTTGGCCTTGATGCCGCAGCTGTCGATCAGGTACGAGTGAATCATTTTCCAGTCGGGGCTGGAGAAGCGCTGGGTGTCCTTGTTCAGGATGATCTTGGCCAAGTACTGGCCGAGGATCGGCGCGTTACCGGCGCCACCGGCGTGGACTTCCGACAGGTCCATGATCTTCATCTTGCTGTAGTCGCGCAGAAAGCCGCTTTTTTCGCCCTTGCGCGAGAAGCGGATGCGCCCGGCGATGTCCTTGTCCAGGTCGCCGAGCATCACCAGCGGCTCGACCAGAAACACCGGCTTGGTGTTTTTGTTCTGGCCCAGGCGCAGGTTGTTGCGGATCCACTGGGCCGGGCTGTAACCCTTTTCGGCAAAGCGCTTGTCCGGCGACAGGCGATCTTCGTTATTGAATTCATTGAGGTAGAACTTGCGGGCGTTGTACACCAGTTCCGCCACGTCCAGCGCAATGTTCGAGCCACAGCGGCCCAGGCCGATCAGGCATACCGACGGGAATTCCTGATCGCTGTGCTGTTCGCTGTCGCCTTCCAGGTGCGGTGCGCGCGGGAACACCATGTCGCGCAGGCCGTCGAGGTTGTCGAGGATGCGGTCGGTGTTGGTTTCGGTGAAGTACAGGTATTGCTGGGTCGCCAACGGGCGCGATTGAATCAATGGCTTAGGTGATGACGGGCTGTTGGCCGCGGGGCTCAACGTCAGATCGGTTACCGCAGTGGCCGGGTTGTTTTTAGAAGTCATAGTTCGCCATCTACCTGGGCTGATTGGTTGGCCGACTCACTGTCGTCGAACCGTCACGGAATACAATCGCGTCTTTTTTCAGCGCGTACTTGGACCATGCCTTGGTCTTTAGCCTGAGCATTGCTCGGAGTGAATCCTTTCCTGAGTCATGATGAATCGGCCAATATTCGGTGATCTTTAATCAAGAAGAGGCAAAATGATGTCAACGCTACCTTCGCTAGGGTTTGCCGGGATCGGGCTGATGGGGCTGCCGATGTGCCGGCGCCTGCTGGCCGCGGGTTATCCGCTGGCGGTATGGAATCGCAATCCGGACAAGTGCAAGCCGCTGGTGGAGGCCGGCGCGCACCAGGTCGCCAGCCCGGCCGAACTGTGCCAGCACGCTGACGTGGTGATGCTGTGCCTGGCCGATACCTCGGTCGTACGCGAGGTGGTGTTTGGTCCGGCAGGTGTTGTGGAGGGCGCCAAAAAAGGCCAGCTGCTGGTGGATTTCTCCAGCCTGGAGCCCAACGCTACGCGGGAAATGGCCGCAGAACTTGCCGCTAAAACCGGCATGGGCTGGCTCGATACGCCGGTGTCCGGTGGCGTGGTCGGTGCCGAGGCTGGAAGCCTGGCGATCATGGTCGGCGGTGAGCTACAGGATCTGGAGCGGGTCAGGCCTGTCCTGTTGAACCTGGGGCAGCGTGTGACGCATATGGGCGGCGTCGGGGCAGGGCAGGTGACCAAGGCGTGCAATCAGATGATCGTCGCCTGCAATGCATTGGTGATTGCCGAAGTGGTCGCGTTGGCGGAGCGTTCCGGGGTTGATGCCAGCCTGATCGCCGAAGCGCTGGCCGGCGGCTTTGCCGATTCGAAACCCTTGCAGATCCTGGCTCCGCAGATGGCGCAAAATCGATTCGAACCGGTCAAGTGGCACGTACGGACGTTACTCAAGGATCTGGATACAGCGGTGAAGTTTTCCCGTGAACAAGGCTCGGCGACACCGATCAGCGGTCTGGCCGCGCAGTTGATGCGCCTGCATGGGAGTCAGGGGTTTCTTGAAAAGGACCCGTCTACATTAGTACAGATGTACCGTGAACCAGGCTCAGCGTCGTGACGGTGTAGGCGTGCTTGCGCTGGTTGATTTCGTTCAGCACCGGATGCAGTTCGGCCAGTGGCACCGGCCGACTCAGCAGATAGCCCTGAACGAAGTCACAGCCATGGTCTTCCAGGAACTGGTATTGCTCGAAGGTTTCGACCCCTTCAGTGACCACTTGCAGGTGCAGGGTATGGGCCATGACGATAATCGCCTGGACGATTTCCATATCCTGGGTCGCCTTGGGAATGTCCTGGATGAACGAGCGGTCGATTTTCAGCGTGTTGAGCGGCAAGCGCTTGAGGTAGGCCAGGGATGAATAGCCGGTGCCGAAGTCATCGATCGACAGCGAAACGCCAAGGGCGCGTATCTGGCGCAGCAGCACCAGGGTGTCGGCGATGTTGCCCATCAAGGCGTTTTCGGTGACCTCCAGTTCCAGACGGTGGGGCTCTACACCGGAGGCCCGCAATGCGTACTCGATTTCATCGGCCAGTTCTTCGCGCGCCAGGTTCAGGGGCGAGCAGTTCACGGCGATCTTCAGGTCTTCACAGCCTTGGCGCGACAACTCGCCCAGATCCTCGCAGGCCTTGCGCAGCACCCAGTTGTCCAGCTCGGCGATCAGGCCATTGGCTTCGGCGATGGCGATAAAACGATCCGGTACGAGGAAACCGTGGACCGGGTGTTGCCAGCGGATCAAGGCTTCGAGCTTGCTCACCTGACCGGTCTTGAGGTCATAGATCGGCTGATAATAAAGCATCAAACCGGTGTCTTCACGCAGGGCGTGGCGCAACTCTTCTTCCAGTTGCAGCTCGAGTGTGGCGCGGGTTTTCAGGTCGGCACTGAAAAAACTCAGCCCGTTCCGGCCGCCACCCTTGGACTGATACAGCGCCAGATCGGCGTTTTTCAACAGTTCCTCGCAGGTCTTGCCGTCTTCCGGAAACAGGCTGATGCCGATGCTGGTGGTCATGACCATGCGCCTGCCGGCCAACTCGATGGGCTCCTTCATTTTCAGCATGATGCGTTGGGCCATCTGCCGCGCTTCGTCACGATCACGCAGGTCGATGAGCAGGCAGAACTCGTCGCCGCCGAAGCGAGCGACCACATCCTCATGACTGCGAACGGAGCTCTTGATGTGCCCGGCAAGCACTTTGAGCAGTTCGTCACCGGCATCGTGGCCAAGGCTGTCGTTGATCCGCTTGAAATGGTCGATGTCCAGGAACATGACCGCCAGCATCCCGCCTTTGTTGGTTTTCTCGATGAGTTTTTCAGCGAAGACCTGGTTGAACCCGCGGCGGTTGATCAGGTTGGTCAGCGCATCGTAGTGCGCCAGCTGTTGCAGCGACATGCGCGCCTGGTCAAGTTGGCTTAGCAGGGAGTTGACCCGTTGCAGGTCGTGGTCCTTGTGTTGCAGCTTCTTGTCCGCCAGTGCCGCGCTGATGCTGCTGCCGATGATCAGCAGGGTGATGACCGTCACGGTCAGCGCCAGTTGCAGATGGCTGTGTTCGCCGGTTTGCGCTGGCAGGCTGCCGCTGGGCATCACCATGTTGAACGCGGCCATGGCAGTGAGGTGCATACCGAGGATGCCCGCCCCGAGCACCAGGCTGGCGCAGAATTTGAAAAGCTGATGCAGCATGCCGGCGCCGTCGCGCAGATACCATGCCAGCAACAAGGCGGCCAGTGCGGCACCGATCGCGATCGCGATGGAAAGGGCGAACAGGCCCGGATGGTAATAGACCGAGGCATTGGAGTGCATGGCCGTCATGCCCACGTAATGCATGGTCGCGATACCCAGGCCGATCCCGACCGATGACGTGAGGCACTGTCGAAAACTCAGCTCAGGAAGGCTGAGGGTATGCATCGCCAGCCATGCGGCGAACAGCGCGATGGTTAGCGAGAACACCGTGACAGGCAGTTGGTAGTGAAGATCGATAGGCGCCTGGAATGCCAGCATCCCGACAAAATGCATGGCCCAGATGCCGCCGGCCAGGCATCCGCTGCCCACCCAGCGCCAGAGCGTTTGAGACGCGGATTTTTCAGCGTGAGCAACCCGTTCGGCCATGTCCAGTGTCGCGAAACCGCCGACACAGGCGACCAGATAAGCCAGCAGCACCAGAAACGGGTCATGTGTGCAATTAAGTATGACCTGCCCAGTCTCTGGTAGCTCGGTAATGAAATGCAAACCAAGCCACTCCATAGCATGCCCCATCGTTAAGCTTCAGGTCGGCGCAAGGAGCGTCGGCGAATGTCGTGGAGTATAGAGGGCGTGGATGGAGCGCAAGCGGTAGTGGCACATTGATGCCAATTTTTTGATATTAGCCTAATAGCGATTAGTGATATGACTTAGGCGATTTGCTTCTGAGGCGTCTCGAACGCGGGTTGCAGGGCCGGCAAGCCGAAAGCGGCACGGGCCGCGTCGCAATCGGGATTTGCCAGGCCGTCGACCCACGAAGCGTCGAACTCCCGACAGGTGCTGGAGCGTTTTTCGTAAATGGAGCACTGCACCGTACTGCCCACGTCTCCGACCAGGCTGGTGCAGCGCACGGGTTTGCAGCCGGTTCCGAGCATCGCGACCCGACTGGGGCTGATCTGCTCGACAAGCTCATCGGGTACCGTCCCCCCGGACGAGGCGCATTCACCCCAGAAAAATGACACGCGAAAATGAGAACAGCAGGCACCGCAATTCAGACACGGACTGGCTTCGGACATGGGCGATTATCTAAGGAGGAGTGGAGACACAGGGGGGGAAACAAGGCCGCTATTCTAGGCTTCGCCAACGGCTTGGGAAGGGGGGCTGAAAGGTATTTTTCATCGGTCGGACGGACTGCGAAATACCCGTCCCGCGAAAGCTCCTACAGGATGCGTCCCATGGGTTGGTATCAGCCTGGCGAATAATGAAAGACAGGCGCGGCCGGCCTGTCTAGATTGCAAAGTCCGGGGGCAGTGACGCCCCAAAAACAATAAAAGAGACGGACCCATGCAGAACTCGACCCAAGCGGCCAATGCCTGGCGCATTCTGTTCCTGTTGTTCCTGGCCAATCTGTTCAATTTTTTCGACCGCACCATCCCGGCCATCATCATCGAGCCCATTCGCATGGAATGGCACCTCAGTGATTTCCAGTTGGGGATCATCGGGACGGCATTCACCATCGTCTACGCCATTGCCGGCTTGCCGCTGGGGCGCATGGCCGATACCGGCTCGCGCAGCAAGCTGATGGGCTGGGGGCTGGCGGTATGGAGCGGGTTGACCGCCGTCAACGGCATGGTGGGCAGTTTCTGGAGCTTCCTGATCGTGCGCATGGGCATCGGCATCGGCGAGGCCAGTTACGCGCCAGCCGCCAACTCGCTGATCGGCGACTTGTTTCCGGCGCACCGTCGGGCGCGGGCCATGGGGATCTTCATGCTGGGGCTGCCCTTGGGGCTGTTGCTGGCGTTCTTCACCATTGGCGCGATGGTCAAGGCCTTCGATAGCTGGCGCGCACCGTTCTTTATCGCGGCGGTGCCCGGGCTGATCCTGGCGATCTTCATGTTTTTCATCAAGGAACCGAAGCGCGGCGCTGCCGAGAGCGTTCAGGTTTCGCAGGAAAAAATCGATCGGCCGATCCGTCGGGTATTGGCAGTGCCAACCTTCCTGTGGCTGGTGATGGCCGGCCTGTGTTTCAACTTCGCCACCTATGCTTGTAACTCGTTTCTGGTGCCGATGCTGCAACGCTACTTCCTCATGCCGTTGCAGGATGCCGCAGTGGCGACCGGGGTTATTGTCGGTGTGACCGGGCTGGTCGGCCTGACCCTCGGTGGCTGGATCGCGGACAAGATTCACCAGCGCATCGCCAACGGACGGCTTTTGTTTGCCGCCTTCAGCCTGGTGATTTCGACGGTCTGCACCGCGTGGGCGCTGCATTCCGGGCGAATCGAGATCGGTGTGTTTGTCGCGGTATTCAGTATGGGCTGGCTGTTCGCCTACAACTTTTACACCTGCGTGTACACGGCGATTCAGGATGTGGTCGAGCCTCGGTTGCGGGCAACGGCGATGGCGCTGTTCTTTGCCGGGCTTTACCTGTTGGGCGGTGGCCTGGGGCCGGTGGTGGTCGGGGCCTTGTCGGATCACTTCGCCCACACGGCGATGCTTGCGGCGGGCGCGGAGCAAATGACTGAGGCGTTTAAAGCGGTCGGCCTGCATGACGCGATGTACTTGATACCGGTGGCGTTGTTGCTCACCGTGGTGTTTCTGTTCCTGGCTTCGCGGTGTTTTGTGAGGGACGCCAAGCGGATGAAGGACGGGTTGGTGGCGGTGGTTGAGCCTGACAGTTCTGCGGTGACTGCTTAACCGCTATCGCGAGCAAGCTCGCTCCCACAGGTATCTCATAGGCACTGAAGATCCAATGTGGGAGCGAGCTTGCTCGCGATGAGGCCATCAGCAGCACTACTGAATTTGAAGTAAACAAAAAAGGCCCGCATCGCTTCGGGCCTTCTTTTTATAGCGGTGGAGAAGGGTTGTTAACCCGCCACCAGCACCCGAATCGCTTCCAGTCGCAGCGCAGCCTTGTCGAGCATGGCCAGGCCTTGCTCGCGTTGTTTGCGCAGGGCCACCAGTTCGCTGTCGCGCACGGTCGGGTTGACCGCTTGCAGGGCGGTCAGGCGCGCCAGTTCTTCGTCGGTATCGGCGGCCAGGCGACGCTGCGCCTCGGCGACACGTTCAGTGTGGCGCGGCAGGATCTTCGCTTCACCGGCGTTGATCCGTGGTGTCAGTTGGTCACGCTGGGCCTGGATGAACTTGTTGGCGCTGGCACGCGGTACGCTTTCAAGCTGATCGTTCAAGGTTTCGAACGACACGCGGGCCGACAGGTCGTTGCCGTTGGTGTCGAGCAGGCAGCGCAGGGCGGCCGGCGGCAGGTAACGACCCAGTTGCAGCGAGCGCGGGGCAACCACTTCGCTGACATAGAGCAGTTCCAGTAACACGGTGCCAGGTTTCAGCGCCTTGTTCTTGATCAGCGCCACGGCGGTGTTGCCCATGGAACCGGACAGCACCAGGTCCATGCCGCCCTGAACCATCGGGTGCTCCCAGGTGATGAACTGCATGTCTTCGCGAGAAAGCGCCTGGTTACGGTCGTAGGTGATGGTCACGCCTTCGTCGTCGCCCAGCGGGAAGCTGGCGTCGAGCATTTTTTCGCTCGGCTTGAGGATCAGCGCGTTTTCCGAATGGTCTTCGCTGTCGATGCCGAAGGCGTCGAACAGGGTTTCCATGTAGATCGGCAGGGCGAACTGATCGTCTTGCTCGAGGATGTCTTCAACCAGCGCATCACCTTCGCCAGCGCCACCGGAGTTGAGCTCCAGCAAACGGTCGCGGCCGGTGTGCAGCTCGGCTTCCAGACGTTCACGCTCGGTACGGGCTTCGTCGATCAGAGCTTGCCACTCGCCATCGTCGGCTTCTTCGAGCAGCGGCAGCAGGCGCGGGCCGAACTGGTGCTGCAAGGCGTTGCCGGTCGGGCAGGTGTTGAGGAACGCATTCAGCGCTTCGTGGTACCACTGGAACAGGCGCTCTTGCGGGCTGGTTTCCAGATACGGCACGTGCAGTTCGATGATGTGCTTCTGGCCGATCCGGTCCAGTCGACCGATACGTTGTTCCAGCAGGTCCGGGTGGGACGGCAGATCGAACAGCACCAGGTGATGGGAGAACTGGAAGTTGCGACCTTCACTGCCGATTTCCGAGCAGATCAGCACCTGCGCGCCGAATTCTTCGTCGGCGAAATAGGCGGCGGCGCGGTCACGCTCGAGGATGTTCATGCCCTCGTGGAACACCGTGGCCGGGATGCCGGAGCGCACACGCAGGGCGTCTTCCAGGTCCATGGCGGTTTCGGCGTGGGCGCAGATCACCAGCACTTTGGTGCGCTTGAGCATCTTCAGTTGATCGATCAGCCATTCGACGCGCGGGTCGAATTTCCACCAGCGTTCTTCTTCACTGGCGTCCGGTTGGGCCTGGAAGCTGACTTCCGGGTACAGCTCGGCGTGATCGCCCAACGGCAGTTCGAGGTATTCGTCCGGGCACGGCAGCGGGTACGGGTGCAGCTTGCGCTCCGGGAAACCCTGCACGGCAGCGCGGGTGTTGCGGAACAGCACGCGGCCGGTGCCGTGGCGGTCGAGCAATTCACGCACCAGACGCGCGCTGGCTTCGGTGTCGCCATCGTTGACGGCGGCCAGCAGGGCTTCGCCTTCGTTGCCGAGGAAGCCGTGGATGGTCTTGTGGGCTTGCGGCGACAGGCGTCCCTTGTCCAGCAACTCCTGAACGGCTTCAGCCACCGGGCGATAGTTTTCGCTCTCGGCGCGGAAGGCTTGCAGGTCGTGGAAACGGTTCGGGTCGAGCAGGCGCAGACGAGCGAAGTGGCTGTCCTGGCCCAGTTGTTCCGGGGTGGCGGTCAACAGCAGCACACCGGGAATGGTCTCGGCGAGTTGCTCGACCAGGGAATACTCGGGGCTGACCTGATCTTCGTGCCACACCAGGTGGTGAGCCTCGTCGACCACCAGCAAGTCCCAGCCCGCCGCGAACAGCGCGTCCTGGGCTTTCTCGTCGTCCACCAACCACTCAAGCGCGACCAGTGCGAGCTGGGTGTCTTCGAAGGGGTTGCTGGCATCGCTTTCGATGAAGCGTTCTTCGTCGAACAGCGCGACCTGCAGGTTAAAGCGGCGGCGCATCTCGACCAGCCACTGGTGCTGCAGGTTTTCCGGAACCAGGATCAGCACGCGGTTGGCGCGGCCCGAGAGCAATTGGCGATGGATCACCAGGCCGGCTTCGATGGTTTTGCCCAGGCCCACTTCGTCGGCCAGCAGAACCCGTGGCGCGATACGGTCGGCGACTTCGCGGGCAATGTGCAACTGGTGCGCGATCGGTTGCGCACGCACGCCGCCCAGACCCCAAAGGGAGGACTGCAACTGGCGACTGGTGTGTTCCAGTGTGTGGTAACGCAGGGAGAACCAGGCCAGCGGGTCGATCTGGCCGGCGAACAGACGGTCGCTGGCCAGGCGGAACTGGATGAAGTTCGACAGTTGGGTTTCCGGCAGGGTGACCACTTCGTTCTGCCCGTTGAGGCCGTGGTAAACCAGCAGGCCATCGACGTCGTCGACTTCGCGAACGGTCAGCTTCCAGCCTTCGAAGTGAGTGATGGAGTCACCGGGCGAAAACCGCACACGGGTGAGGGGCGCATTCCTTAGCGCGTACTGGCGAGTGTCGCCAGTGGCCGGATAGAGCACGGTCAACAAGCGGCCGTCCTGTGCCAGAACGGTGCCTAAACCCAGCTCGGCTTCGCTGTCACTGATCCAGCGTTGCCCCGGTTGATACTGCTGCGCCATGCTGCCTGACTCCCACCTGAAAAAGCGGGCTATCTTAACGGAATGAGGGCTTCAGGGCCAAAGGACTCTCAGAAAAACTCACAGTCATACGTTAGCCCACCTGTGCATGACGCGCCGCCCGGTGCACTAATGAGTGCCAAATGAGTCACAGTTTGCGACCGATGGCTCAAGTCGCCATTCCCGCAGCCGACAGCCTGCTGACAGGAGACTGAAAACCATGCTGCCACCGATGCTCCCCTTGAGTGCCGTGCCGATCACTTCACAGTCCGACCCGATCCGTCAGCGTCCGGATATTCCTCCGGTGGTGCCGGTGCAGGAAAGCTCCAGTGAAAGCACGATCGACCTGCAAAAGCGCAACCCTGAGGAGGATGGACTGGTGCTGCGCGAGGAACAGCGCCGCAGGCAGGAGCAGGAACGACGTCGCCACGAAGCTGATAATGACCCGCAGGCTCACCTGGCAATTCCCGGTGATGAACTCAATGCCGACAACACCGTGCCGGTGGTGCCGCTGATGGAAGATCAGCCGCGGCAAGGGTTGTGGGTCGATATCGAGATTTGAGCGCAGGCTGGTCAGCACGGCCGTCAGGCCGCATTATTGGCGCAGGGTTGCCGAACGCTACGGCGGCTTAAACTCATTTCAAGCGATGCACTGACTGCCATGAGCCAAGACGACAAACTGATTGACCTCAATGCCGAGCGCGCCAAGCGTGTTCATGACCTCAATGACAAGCGGCTCAATGAAGTTCGCCAGGCGTTCGAGCAGGCCATGCCATTGGGCAAGGCCAAAAAAAAGCCGAAAAACAAACCGAAAAAGCGCTGAAATACCCCGCATTCATTGATGCGGGTCAAACTTCTCCCTTCCTCTTGCCCAGTCTCGGGCGACATTGATCCCGGTCAATATTCTCTCCTGCCCGTTTGGTTAACTTAGCCCTATCGCAACAGGGCAGGTACAGGAGACGCGTCATGTTTTTCGACAACGTGGTGATCGCCGGAGTGCTGACTGTCAGCCTCATGTTTGTATTTTTTGCAGGGTTCGGACTTTTTATCTGGAAGGATTCGCACAAGCGGAAATAACCGTAGTTCTTTCTGGATGTAATGAGCACGCAAGGCATTTTGGGCAACTTCGGTTGCCCTTTTTTTTGCCTGTAAAAAACTATCGGTAAACACGTAACCCTGTAGGAGCGAGCTCTGCTCGCGATGGACGCCAGCGATGACGCGGGCTGCCTGAATGTACGCGTTGTCCTTGCGGTCATCGCGAGCAGAGCTCGCTCCTACAGTGATTTTTTGCGATTGGCGGCAATAAAAAAGGCGCGGTCCTTGCGGAGCGCGCCTTTTTCGATGCCGCTGTATCAGCTACCCAGCGCCTTCGAGGCCAGCCAGAACAACCCGGCCGACAGGGCCACGGTGGCTGGCAGGGTCAATACCCAGGCCAGCAGGATGGTTCTGACGGTGCCGCCTTGCAGGCCGCTCTTGTTGGCGACCATGGTGCCCGCCACGCCCGAGGACAGCACGTGGGTGGTGGAAACCGGCAGGCTGAAGATGTTGGCCATGCCGATCAGGCTGGCGGTGGTGATCTGCGCCGACATGCCTTGGGAGTAAGTCATGCCTTGCTTGCCGATCTTCTCGCCAATGGTCAGTACCACGCGTTTCCAGCCGACCATGGTGCCCAGGCCCAGGGCCAGTGCTACCGCCAGAATCACCCAGAACGGGGCGTATTCAGTGGTGGTGGTCAGGTCTTTGCGCAACTTGTCCAGGTCAGCCTTTTCACGGGCCCCGAGCGTTGGCAACTTGCTGACTTTCTTCGCGGTGTCATCCAGGCAGAGCAGGTAACGACGTACTTCGATGCGGCTTTCCGCCGACAGCGAATGGTAGTCGGCTACACCCTTGAGGGTGCCGAGCAGGGCGGTGATGGTCGGTTCGGTCTGTTGCGGGTTGCAACGGAATTTCTCCGGCAAGTCGCCGTTCAAGCTCTTGCCCAGGGCCAGGAACTCGCCCAGGGTTTCGGAATTGCGCTGGTAGAACTGGCTCAGGTGCAACGTAGCGTCGCGAGTCCGTTCGATCTGGTAGGTCGTGCTGTTCAGGTCGAGGACGAACTGGGCCGGCACGATACCGATCAGGACCAGCATGATCAGGCCGATACCTTTCTGGCCATCGTTGGAACCGTGCACGAAACTCACGGCCATGGCCGAGATCACAAGTACCAGGCGATTCCAGAACGGCGGGTGTTTCTTGTCGTCGATCTTGCGGCGCTGTTCCGGCGTCTTGTGCATCTTCGACAGCGGACGCCACCATTTAAGACCGATCAGAATCAGCGCGGCGATCAGGAAGCCTGCCATTGGCGAGAATACCAGCGACATGCCGATATCGATCGCCTTTTGCCAGTTCACCCCGTCGGCCAACGGAATTTCGTTGATCAGGGCGTTGGCCAGGCCCACGCCGAGGATCGAGCCGATCAGCGTGTGGGAACTGGAGGCGGGGATACCGAAGTACCAGGTGCCCAGGTTCCAGGTGATGGCTGCGGCGAGCAACGAGAACACCATGGCCAGTCCGTGACCGGTGTTCACATTGATCAGCAGTTCTACCGGCAGCAGGTGGACGATGGCATACGCCACGCCGACCCCGCCCAGCAGTACGCCGAGGAAGTTGAACACACCGGAGAAGAACACCGCCAGGTGAGGCGGCATGGCTTTGGTGTAGATAACGGTCGCCACCGCGTTAGCGGTGTCATGAAAGCCGTTGATGAACTCGAAGGCGAGGACAAAGGCCAGGGCGAGCAAGAGGCTCACAAGCACCCAAGCATCCAGTCCGCTGAATAAATCGATCATGAAGGTTTTCTGACCCGGTCATAAGGGGGCGCGATTATGCCAGAAAAGACTGCTAATCAATGCACTAGCTGCTCATCGGTAACATTCTTCAACGAATTTTTTTGCCGCAGGACCTGAAAACCCACGGTTTTGCTGTGTTTTTTAAGTCATTGATTTTATTGAAAAAATAGACTGTCACAAAACCTTCACGGCCCGGCAGGAGGGGCTTGAACGGTTGTGAGAAAAATCTGAGAAATAGGTCAGATACCGGAAATCTGCCTGATTTGACGACGGTGATGGCCGCTGCCCGCTCGTAGCGGGCGCGAAAGGCAACATCAATACATCCCGCTTTTAACGGGTGCAGAGGCAGGCCCTTGTAAGGATCAGGCCGAAGCAGTCACGGCTCTTCGGCTTTGAGTTCCTTTTCCATTTTTTGAAGTTCTTGCTGGAAAACCTGATCCTGAACGGTGGCGCGTTTACGCCAGGGTTTGCGTTCCGGTTCGGGTTGAGCGGCGTAAGTGGTGACTTCTCCGCCGTAAACTTCCTTGTAACGTTGTTCCTGGCGCTCTAGTTCCGCGCGCAGTTCGTCTTTCGTCACAGTGCTACCTGATTGAGTTGGGATAAATTCTGGTGAAAACGCGCTGCATCAAATCGTTTGATCACGTTCGTCGAGTGGGCAATGCCCGTCAAGGCATCGTTTTTGGCAACAACGTGATCAATACTTCCATGTCACAGGCGGCCACGACACCAGAGATAAATAGCTGACGTAGCTTCAGTTTCCTGTTTCGGCAAGCGCGATGGCAAGGCTGTGCAATGCGGATCTGGCGCTTGCAACGGGCAACGGCGATGGAACATCGCCTGGCCGGGCAGCGGGTTCGGCAAGTAAAAAACCGAAGCGCTACTGAATTGTATTATAGCGGCCGATTTGAAGAACACTATCTCCAAAGAGTTAAAAGTGAATCTTGGTGTGTGACCGTTTTGTTGCTCGAAACTTTGCGATTAACTAGAACGTCGACGGATACCGCATTGCTGCGATGCCTTTCTGACGCCATTAAATCAGGCAAGTTACGGTAATTGGATTGCCCCATTAAGTCCTGTGTCGAGTCGGCGTAAACATGGGGGCGCAAGTCAGCGAAAACCGGGCATCAGCGCATGTGATTTACACGACGGATTGCGATTATCGGTCGAGCGTTCGATAATCGCACGGAGTTGGCGGGCCGGGCTTGAGCGCCAGGCTCGCCCTTTGTAATAGTCGCTGATCCGAATGGGTAAAAGGACCTTGTATGAACGATCAAATGCGCAATTCCTTCGCTTCAGTGGCTCCTCCCATCGTTGCCTCACCTGCCAAACGGATCCAGGCACTGACCGGCGACCCGGATTTCATGACGTCCCTGGCCCGTGGCCTGGCCGTGGTGCAAGCGTTCCAGGAGCGCAAACGACACCTGACCATCGCCCAGATCAGTCACCGCACGGAAATTCCCCGCGCCGCCGTGCGTCGTTGCCTGCACACTCTGATCAAGCTCGGCTACGCCACCACCGACGGCCGCACCTATTCGCTGCTGCCCAAAGTGCTGACCCTCGGCCATGCCTATGTGTCATCAACGCCGCTGGCGGTTTCCGCCCAGCCTTACCTGGACCGCATGAGCGAGCAACTGCACGAGGCCTGCAACATGGCCACGCTGGAGGGTGATGACATTCTGTACATCGCGCGCTCCGCGACCACGCAGCGGCTGATTTCGGTGGACCTGTCGGTGGGCGGGCGCTTGCCGGCCTATTGCACCTCGATGGGGAGGATCCTGCTGGCCGCGCTGGATGACACCTCGCTGGGCGAATACCTCGACCACGCCGAATTGCAAGCCAAGACCAGCCGCACGATCCACACCCCCGAGGCGTTGCTCGAATGCCTGCAAGAGGTGCGACAGCAAGGCTGGTGCATCGTCGACCAGGAACTCGAGCAAGGACTGCGTTCGATTGCCGTCCCGGTGTACGACGCTTCCGGGCAGGTGGTTGCGGCCCTCAATGTCAGCACTCACGCCGGGCGAGTCAGCCGCAATGAACTGGAACAGCGGTTCCTGCCCGGTTTGTTGAGCGCCAGCCGCGACCTCAGCGCCCAGTTGTTTGCCTAAGCCGTTCGATAAACGCACAGAGTCGCGTTTATCGAATTGACGCTGTTTCCTCCGGATCATTACTGTCGCGGCTTCGTCGGCATCTGCTGACATCGTTCGACCGCGATCCGTGGGATAAAAATAATGAACCAGCCTCAGTCTGCTGTAGGTAACTGCCTCGACGTGCAGTCCTTCATCAATGCCCAACCCATTTCGCGCTACCAGTGGCGCGTGGTGATCCTGTGTTTCCTGATTGTCTTCCTCGATGGCCTCGACACCGCGGCCATGGGCTTCATCGCCCCGGCCCTGTCCCAGGACTGGGGTATCGACCGAGCCAGTCTCGGCCCGGTGATGAGTGCGGCGTTGATCGGCATGGTCTTCGGCGCACTGGGCTCCGGCCCTCTGGCTGACCGCTTCGGGCGAAAAGTCGTACTGGTCGGCGCGGTGCTGTTGTTCGGTGCCTTCAGCCTGGCCTCGGCCTACAGCACGAATGTCGATCAGCTGTTGGTGTTGCGCTTCCTGACCGGCCTGGGTCTGGGTGCCGGCATGCCGAACGCCACCACGCTGCTGTCGGAATACACCCCTGAGCGCAAAAAGTCCCTGCTGGTGACCAGCATGTTCTGCGGCTTCAACCTCGGCATGGCTGGTGGCGGATTTATCTCGGCCAAGCTCATTCCGGCCTTTGGCTGGCACAGCCTGCTGCTGATCGGTGGAGTGCTGCCGCTGATCCTCGCCGTCGTTTTGCTGTTCTGGTTGCCGGAGTCGGCGCGTTACCTGGTGGTGCGCAACCGCGGTACGGACAAAGTACGCAAGGCACTGGCGCCGATTGACCCGACGGTGGTGGCCCAGGCGTCCAGTTTCAGTGTGCCGGAACAGAAAACAGTGAAGGCGCGCAATGTGTTCGCGGTGATCTTCTCCGGCACCTACAGCACCGGCACCTTGCTCTTGTGGCTGACCTACTTCATGGGTCTGGTGATCGTTTACCTGCTGACCAGTTGGCTGCCGACGCTTATGCGTGACAGTGGCGCGAGCATGGAGCAGGCCGCCTTCATCGGCGCGCTGTTCCAGTTCGGTGGCGTGCTGAGTGCGGTGGGCGTGGGCTGGGCAATGGATCGGTTCAATCCGCACAAGGTCATCGGCACTTTCTACCTGCTGGCTGGGGTGTTTGCCTACGCGGTAGGGCAGAGCCTGGGCAACATCGCGCTGTTGGCGACGCTGGTGCTGGTGGCCGGGATGTGTGTCAACGGTGCGCAATCGGCAATGCCGTCACTGGCTGCGCGGTTTTATCCGACTCAGGGGCGGGCCACCGGCGTGTCGTGGATGCTCGGGATCGGCCGCTTCGGCGCCATCCTCGGGGCGTGGATGGGCGCGACGCTGCTGGGCCTGGGCTGGAACTTCGAGCAAGTGCTGACGGCGCTGGTGATTCCGGCGGCGCTGGCGACGACGGCGGTGGTGATCAAGGGCATGGTCAGTCATGCGGATGCGACCTGACAGTCTGATCCGGAATCTCGTGTGATGTAGATGGCCTCTTCGCGAGCAGGGCTCGCTCCCACAGTTGATTGCAATCCTCTGTGGGAGCGAGCCCTGCTCGCGATGCATTTTGGGATAGGTAGCCAGACAACAATGTGTTCGATAATCGAACGCTCAGTCGATTATCGGATTGTTTGGCCTTTTTCAGAAGCTTAACCTTCAGTCATTCCGGCGCTGCGCATCGGCGCCTTCTTCCACTGTCGGTTAACAATAAACGGGAGCCTGCCCCAATGGCTGAAATCCTTTCGCTGCACGACGCGGTGAAGCAATTCGTAAACGACGGCGATACGGTCGCGCTCGAAGGCTTTACTCACCTGATCCCGACGGCCGCCGGTCACGAAATCATTCGCCAGGGCAAGAAAGACCTGACCCTGGTGCGGATGACCCCTGACTTGATCTACGACCAGTTGATCGGTGCCGGTTGTGCCCGCAAACTGATTTTCTCCTGGGGCGGCAACCCGGGTGTCGGCTCACTGCATCGCCTGCGTGACGCAGTAGAGAAACAGTGGCCCCACGCGCTGGAAATCGAAGAACACAGCCACGCCGACCTGGCCAACGCCTACGTCGCCGGGGCATCCGGCCTGCCGTTCGCGGTGCTGCGTGCCTACGCCGGTTCCGATTTGCCGAAGGTCAACCCGCTGATCAAATCGGTTACCTGTCCGTTCACCGGCGAAGTGTTGGCCGCCGTGCCTTCGGTGCGCCCGGACATTACCGTGATTCACGCGCAGAAAGCCGACCGCAAGGGCAACGTGCTGCTGTGGGGCATCCTAGGCGTGCAGAAAGAAGCTGCGCTGGCGGCCAAGCGCTGCATCGTCACCGTTGAGGAAATCGTCGACGACCTCAATGCGCCGATGAACTCCTGTGTGCTGCCAACCTGGGCCTTGAGCGCGGTTTGCCACGTACCTGGCGGCGCGCATCCGTCCTATGCCCACGGCTACAACGAACGCGACAACCGCTTCTACCAGGCCTGGGACCCGATTGCCCGCGACCGTGAAACCTTCACCGCGTGGATCAACGAATACATCCACGGCAGCGCTGACTTCAGCGAGTTCCAGGCCAAACTGGCCGCCGCTTCGGAGGCGAAGTAATGACTTACACCACCAATGAAATGATGACCGTTGCCGCTGCCCGTCGCCTGAAGAACGGCTCGGTGTGCTTCGTCGGCATCGGCCTGCCGTCGAAAGCGGCCAACCTGGCGCGCCTGACTTCCTCGCCTGATGTGGTGCTGATCTACGAATCGGGCCCGATCGGTGCCAAGCCAAGTGTATTGCCACTGTCGATTGGCGACGGTGAGCTGGCGGAAACCGCCGACACCGTGGTGCCGACCGGCGAGATTTTCCGTTACTGGCTGCAGGGCGGGCGCATTGACGTCGGTTTCCTCGGCGCGGCGCAGGTCGACCGTTTCGGCAACATCAACACCACCGTCGTGGGTGATTACCACGCGCCGAAAGTCCGTCTGCCGGGTGCAGGTGGCGCGCCGGAGATTGCCGGTTCCGCCAAGAGCGTGTTGATCATCCTCAAGCAGTCATCGCGCTCCTTTGTCGACAAACTCGATTTCATTACCTCGGTCGGCCACGGCGAGGGCGGCGATTCGCGCAAGCGTCTCGGTCTGCCAGGCGCCGGACCGGTGGGGATCATCACCGATCTGTGCATCATGGAGCCGGAAGCCGGTACCCATGAGTTCGTGGTCACTGCACTACACCCGGGTGTGACCCGCGAGCAAGTGGTTGCTGCCACCGGTTGGGCGATTCGCTTTGCCGACCAGGTTGAGCAAACCGCCGAGCCGACTGAAGTCGAACTGACCGCGCTGCGCGACCTCGAAGCCCGTACCGCTGTCGCACACGGCCAAGCCCCCGGAGAAGCGTGATGCGTGACGTTTATATCTGCGACGCGATTCGTACCCCCATCGGCCGTTTCGGCGGTGGCCTGTCGTCGGTGCGTGCCGACGACCTGGCTGCCGTGCCAATCAAGGCCTTGATGGAGCGCAACCCGTCGGCGGACTGGAACGCGGTGGACGAGGTGTTCCTCGGCTGCGCCAACCAGGCCGGTGAAGACAACCGCAACGTGGCGCGCATGGCGCTGCTGCTGGCTGGCCTGCCGGAAACCATTCCCGGCGTGACTCTCAACCGCCTTTGCGCTTCGGGCATGGATGCCATCGGCACCGCGTTCCGCGCCATCGCCAGCGGCGAGATGGAGCTGGCGATTGCCGGCGGCGTCGAGTCGATGTCCCGTGCGCCGTTCGTGATGGGCAAGGCCGATGCCGCTTTTTCGCGCAACATGAAGCTCGAAGACACCACCATCGGCTGGCGCTTCATCAACCCGTTGATGAAGGCCCAGTACGGCGTGGATGCGATGCCGCAGACCGCTGACAACGTGGCCGACGATTACAAGGTGTCCCGCGCCGATCAGGACGCGTTCGCCCTGCGCAGTCAACAACGCACGGCCGCCGCACAAGCCGCCGGGTTCTTCGCCGAAGAAATCGTTGAAGTGCGCATAGCCCACAAGAAGGGTGAAACCGTGGTCAGCCAGGATGAGCATCCTCGCGCCGACACCACCCTGGAAGCTCTGACCAAACTCAAACCGGTCAACGGCCCCGACAAGACCGTCACCGCCGGCAATGCCTCGGGTGTAAACGACGGCGCCGCCGCGTTGATCCTGGCTTCGGCCGAAGCGGTGAAGAAACACGGCCTGACTGCCCGTGCCAAAGTGCTGGGCATGGCCAGCGCCGGTGTTGCCCCGCGGGTGATGGGCATTGGCCCGGTGCCGGCGGTGCGTAAACTGATCGAGCGCCTCGGTGTGGCGGTCAGCGATTTCGACGTGATCGAGCTCAACGAAGCCTTCGCCAGCCAAGGCCTGGCGGTGCTGCGTGAACTGGGGATCGCGGACGACGCGGCCCAGGTCAACCCGAACGGTGGTGCGATTGCGTTGGGTCACCCGTTGGGCATGAGTGGCGCGCGGCTGGTGTTGACCGCATTGCATCAGCTGGAAAAAAACGGTGGCAAGAAAGGTCTGGCCACCATGTGCGTCGGTGTCGGTCAGGGTCTGGCCCTGGCGATCGAGCGCGTCTGACGCGCTCTGAAGACTTATAAGAACTGAGGAATGTTTCATGACTGACAAGCCTGGTTACCGTCGCCCGCAGGAAGGCACCCAGCCGGAGTACCTGCACCCGACCTATCAATCCACCAACCTGCGCTCGCCGTCCAAGCCGTTGGTGTTCCTGCCGCATTCGCTGTCGGAAATCACCGGTCCTACCGTCGGTGCCGAGCGCATCAACGAGAAGGATAACGACCTGACCGCCCAGCACGAGGGACAGCCTCAGGGTGAGCGCATCATCATCCACGGCCGTGTGCTGGATGAAAACGGTCTGCCGGTGCCGGGGATTCTGGTGGAGATCTGGCAGGCCAACGCCGCCGGTCGCTACGCCCATGCCCGCGACCTGCACGACGCACCGCTGGACCCGAACTTCACCGGCACCGGCCGCACCGTGACGGACGCCGATGGCTGGTACCAGTTCCAGACCATCAAGCCCGGCGCCTATCCATGGGGTAACCACCACAACGCCTGGCGCCCGGCGCACATCCATTTTTCGCTGTTCGGGCCGAGCATCCTGACGCGCCTGGTGACGCAGATGTATTTCCCGGGCGATCCGTTGCTGGCGTACGACCCGATCTACAACTGCGTACCCGATACCAGCGCCAAAGAGCGCTTGATCGCGACGTTCGATCTGGAAAAAACCATCCCTTCCTATGCCCTCGGTTATCGCTGGGACATCGTTTTGCGCGGCCGCGACGCCACGCCGATGGAGAAATAAGATGACGCTGACTGCGACCACGTCCCACACCGTCGGGCCGTACTACCACATCGGCCTGACCTGGCTGAACCGCGAAAACCTGACCGTCGAACAAACCCTGGGCGAGCGCGTGGCGATCACCGGGCAAGTGGTCGACGGCAATGGCGACATCGTCAACGACGCGATGCTGGAAGTCTGGCAGGCCAACGCCGCCGGCAAGTATGACCACCCCGAAGACGATCAGGACAAACCCCTGGACCCGAACTTCGAAGGCTTTGGCCGGGTGCCGGTAGATGCCGAAGGACGCTTTCGCTTTACCACCATCAAGCCCGGTACGGTCGAGGGCCTCAAAGGCACGACCCAGGCACCGCACCTTGTCGTTCTGGTGTTTGCCCGTGGTTTGGTGAAGCACCTGCTGACGCGTATCTACTTTGATGGCGAGGCGGCCAACGTCAACGATCCGTTGCTGGAGTGCGTGCCGGCCGAGCGCCGCAGTACCTTGCTGGCCAAGAAGGATGCGTCGGGTGTTTATCAGTGGAATGTCATTCTGCAGGGTACCGATGCCGAGACGGTGTTCTTCGACTATTAAGTGAACACCGCAACACCTTGTAGGAGCTGGCAAGCCAGCTCCTACAAGGGATCTGTGTTGCTGATTTATCTGCGGAACGGGAGTGTTGCAAAGTGTGTCTAGACTCTCACTTTCCCCATTGAGTGAAAAAACAATGACAACACCCACAGCGCCTATAGCTCTTTATACGGGCGAAGAACGCAGCAAGCGGATCTTCGCCATTGTCGGTGCCTCGTCCGGCAACCTGGTTGAATGGTTCGACTTCTACGTCTACGCCTTCTGTGCGATCTATTTCGCACCGGCCTTTTTCCCGTCCGATAATCCCACCGTGCAGTTGGTCAATACCGCTGGCGTGTTCGCCGCCGGGTTCCTGATGCGGCCGATTGGTGGCTGGATTTTCGGGCGCTTGGCGGACAAGCACGGGCGCAAGAATTCGATGTTGATCTCGATTCTGATGATGTGCTTCGGCTCGCTGCTTATCGCCTGCCTGCCGACCTACAGCAGCATCGGGGTCTGGGCGCCGATCCTGTTGCTGTTCGCCCGTTTGCTGCAAGGCTTGTCGGTGGGCGGTGAGTACGGCACTACCGCAACCTACATGAGTGAAGTGGCGCTCAAGGGCCAGCGCGGTTTCTTCGCCTCGTTCCAGTACGTGACCCTGATTGGTGGCCAATTGCTCGCGGTGTCGCTGGTGGTGGTCCTGCAACAGTTCCTCACCGAAGATGACCTGCGTGCCTACGGCTGGCGGATACCCTTCGTGGTGGGTGCCATGGCGGCGCTGGTTTCGCTGTATCTGCGTCGTTCGCTCAAAGAAACCACCAGCAAGGCAATGCGCGAAAACAAGGACGCCGGCAGCATCAGCGCCCTGTTTCGCGACCATAAAACCGCATTCATCACCGTACTCGGTTACACCGCCGGTGGTTCGCTGATCTTCTACACCTTCACCACGTACATGCAGAAGTACCTGGTGAACACCGCCGGCATGCCGGCCAAGACCGCCAGCTACATCATGACCGGCGCGCTGTTCCTCTATATGTGCATGCAGCCGATTTTCGGCATGCTCGCCGACAAGATCGGCCGGCGTAACTCGATGCTCTGGTTCGGCGCCCTCGGCACGCTGTGCACCGTGCCGATCCTGTTGAGCCTGAAAAGCGTGACAAGTCCATTTCTGGCCTTCGTGTTGATTACCCTGGCGCTGGCGATCGTCAGTTTCTACACCTCCATCAGTGGCCTGGTGAAAGCCGAGATGTTCCCGCCCGAGGTGCGTGCATTGGGTGTCGGCCTGGCGTATGCGGTGGCGAATGCGATTTTCGGTGGTTCGGCGGAGTATGTGGCCTTGAGCCTCAAGGCCGTGGGCATGGAAAACTCCTTCTACTGGTACGTGACGGTGATGATGGCGATAGCGTTCCTGTTCAGCCTGCGTCTGCCGAAACAGGCGAAGTATCTGCATCACGACCTTTGATCTTCACGCGCGGACCGCAGGCCCGCGCCTCCAGGAATTGTTTATGAACCAGCGACCGGGCAATCAATTGTTCGATGCCTATTTCACGGCCCGCGACATGCGTGAGGTGTTCTGCGATCAGGGTCGGGTCCAGGCCATGCTCGATTTCGAAGCGGCATTGGCCCGGGCCGAAGCACGGGTCGGGATGATTCCGTCGAGTGCTGTCGCGCCGATTGAAGCAGCTTGCCGTGCCGGGCTTTATGATTTTGCGATGTTGGGCGAGGCCATTGCCACGGCGGGTAACTCGGCGATTCCGTTGGTCAAGGCGCTGGGCAAGCAGATCGCGGCCACCGATGCCGAAGCCGAGCGCCATGTGCATCTGGGCGCGACCAGCCAGGACGTGATGGACAGCGGCCTGGTGCTGCAACTGCGCCGGGCGCTGGAACTGATCGAGAGCGACCTGGCACAACTGGGGCAGACACTCGCGTCCCAGGCCCAGCGCTACGCGACCACGCCATTGGCCGGACGCACCTGGCTGCAGCATGCGACACCGGTCACCCTCGGAATGAAGGTCGCCGGCTGGCTGGGGGCGGTAACCCGCAGTCGCCAACGCTTGGCCGAACTCAAGCCGCGTCTGCTGGTGCTGCAATTCGGCGGTGCGTCCGGAACCCTTGCGGCCCTTGGCGAACAGGCCATGCCGACGGCCCAAGCGCTGGCCGAAGAACTGCAACTGACCTTGCCCGATCAGCCGTGGCACACCCAGCGCGATCGCGTGGTGGAGTTCGGCGCTGCGCTCGGCCTGATCGCCGGCAGTCTCGGCAAACTCGGGCGTGATATCAGCCTGTTGATGCAAACCGAGGCCGCCGAAGTGTTCGAGCCTTCGGCGCCGGGCAAGGGCGGTTCCTCGACCATGCCGCACAAACGCAATCCGGTGGGCGCGGCGGTGTTGATCGGCGCGGCGACTCGCGTACCCGGTTTGCTTTCGACGCTGTTCAGCGCCATGCCCCAGGAGCACGAGCGCAGCCTCGGTCTGTGGCATGCCGAGTGGGAAACCCTGCCGGAAATCTGCTGCCTGGTGTCGGGCAGCCTGCATCAAGCATTGTTGATCGTCCAAGGGCTGGAAGTGGATGCCGAGCGCATGGCGCGCAATCTCGATTTGACCCAGGGCCTGGTGCTCGCCGAAGCGGTGAGCATCGTCCTCGCGCAGCGGGTTGGGCGCGATACCGCGCATCATCTGTTGGAGCAATGCTGCAAACGCGCCGTGGCCGAACAACGTCACCTGCGTGCGGTCCTCGGCGACGAACCACAAGTGACCGC
The DNA here is from genome assembly GCF_058807755.1 of Pseudomonas sp. GW821-FHT12A04. NCBI lineage: Bacteria > Pseudomonadati > Pseudomonadota > Gammaproteobacteria > Pseudomonadales > Pseudomonadaceae > Pseudomonas > Pseudomonas sp. GW821-FHT12A04. The sequence continues at coordinate 79,452 of NZ_JBXAQZ010000014.1, read as the reverse complement.
CGAACTGTCGGCGGCTGAGCTCGATCATCTGCTGGACCCTGCCCATTACCTCGGCCAGGCCAAAACCTGGGTCGAGAGGGCGGTGGCTGAACATTCTGCATTGACTGCCTGAAGGAGACTTGCTGTGGCTTTTGTACAACTCGCCGAGGGCGAACTGCATTACCAACTCGATGGACCGGTCGATGCGCCGGTGCTGGTGCTGTCCAACTCCCTGGGCACGGACCTGCACATGTGGGACGCGCAGATCCCGGCGTTCTCCAAGCATTTTCGCGTGCTGCGTTTCGACACCCGCGGCCATGGCCAGTCATTGGTGACACCGGGGCCTTACAGCATCGAGCAACTGGGCCGCGACGTGCTCGCATTGCTGGATGCCTTGCACATCGAACGCGCGCATTTCTGCGGATTGTCCATGGGCGGGCTGATTGGCCAGTGGCTGGGGATCAACGCCGGCGATCGACTGAACAAGCTGATCGTGTGCAACACCGCAGCGAAAATCGGCGATCCGTCGGTGTGGAACCCGCGCATTGAAATGGTGCTGCGCGATGGTCAGGCGGCCATGGTTGCCCTGCGCGATGCGTCGATTGCCCGCTGGTTCACCCCGGATTTCTCCGAAGCCAACCCGGCGGCGGCCAAGCAGATTACCGACATGCTGGCGGCGACTTCGCCAGAAGGTTACGCGGCCAATTGTGCAGCTGTGCGCGATGCCGATTTCCGCGATCAGTTGTCCTCGATCAAGGCGCCGCTGCTGGTGATCGCCGGCACTGAGGATGCGGTCACGCCGCCGTCGGGTGGGCACTTCATTCAGGAACATGTGCCGGGCGCCGAGTACGCCGAGTTCTACGCTGCGCACTTGTCCAACGTGCAGGCTGGCGCTGATTTCAGCGAATGTGTTCTGGCCTTTCTGAAGGCTCGTTGAGGGATATTCCGTGGACGAGAAACAACGTTACGACGAAGGCATGAAAGTCCGTCGCGCGGTACTGGGCGATGCTCACGTCGACCGCAGCCTGACCACTCTGACCGAGTTCAACTCGGAGTTCCAGGAAATGATCACCCGCCACGCCTGGGGCGACATCTGGACTCGCGAGGGTCTGCCACGCCATACCCGCAGCCTGATCACCATCGCCATGCTGATTGGCATGAACCGCGAGGGCGAACTCAAACTGCACCTGCGCGCTGCCGCCAACAATGGCGTGAGCCGTGGCGAGATCAAGGAAGTGATCATGCAGAGCGCGATCTACTGCGGCATCCCGGCAGCCAATGCGACGTTCCACTTGGCCGAGTCGGTGTGGGATGAGTTGGGGGTTGAATCGCGGGAGTAAGCGGTAACGGTGAACAACCTGTGGGAGCGAGCTTGCTCGCGATAGCGTCGGCACATTCACTATTGATGTCGCCTGATACACCGCCATCGCGAGCAAGCTCGCTCCCACACTTGTTTTGTGTTTACAACAGGCTGATCGGGTAGCTGATGATCAGGCGGTTCTCATCGAACTCGTTGTTGCTGTAGTCGCGGCGCATGGTCGAGTTGCGCCATTTCAGGTTCAGGTCCTTCAGCGCACCGCTTTGCACGGTGTAGCCCAGTTCACTTTCGCGTCCCCATTCCTTGCCGTCGGTGATGGTGCCGGTGTGCACATTGTCACCGCTGATGTAGCGGTTCATCAGGGTCAGGCCCGGAACGCCCAGGGCGGCGAAGTTGTAGTCGTGGCGTACTTGCCAGGATTTCTCCTGGGCATTGTCGTAACTGGAGTTGTAGCTGTCGTTGGCCAGGGTACCGCCGCTGGTGCCGTTGACCCGCATCCAGGCGTTGTCGCCGGTGAGTTTTTGCAGGCCGACGTAGAAGGTGTTGCCGCCGTATTTGGCCGAGAACAAACCGTACATGGTCTTGTTGTCCAACTCGCCGGCCAGGGCGCTGCCGTCATCCTTACCGTAGAAGAAACCCAGGTTGGCGCCCAGGGTCCAGTCACCCAATGGCTGGCTGTGGGTCAGGTTGATGAACTGCTGGCTGTAGATGTCCTTGAGCTCGGCGTTCCACAGGCCGATCTGGGTGCGCTTTTCGTTGAATAGGTATTCGCCGCCCTGAAAGTTGAAACGGTCGGAGGTGAACGCCGCTTTGCCGGTCATCGACATGTCGTCCATGCTGCTGTCATCGCGGGGGCTGTTCTGCCGGAACTGGCCGCCGTAGAGCGTCAGGCCATTGATCTCCTTCGACGTGATCTGGCCGCCCCGGAAGGTTTGCGGCAACGAACGACCGTCGTCCGAACGCAGGATTGGCAACACTGGCATCCACTCGCCGACCTTCACTTCGGTCTGCGACAGCTTGGCCTTGAACGCGACATTGGTGCGGCCGAAGTTATCCGCCGGGCGACCGTCATGATCCAGCGGCAGCAGTTGCGTACCGCCTGTGCCTTTACCGCCGTCGAGTTTCACCGAATATAAACCGAGTACATCCATGCCGAATCCGACGGTGCCCTGGGTGAACCCGGACTTGGCGTCGAGGATGAAACTTTGCGTCCATTCTTCAGCCTTGCCTTGGGCCTTGGTCGGGTTGGTGAAGTTGCGATTTATGTAGAAGTTGCGCAGGTTCAGGTTGACCTTGGCGCCTTCGACAAAACCCGACTCTTCGGCGATGGCGGGCAGGGCCGCGCTGGCCAGGGCCATGGCAATCAGGCTGGGAACGAAGTACTGCGCGGGAGAAGGCGTCATGGGCTCGGGTCTCTCTAATTCTTTGGGATGAAGCGGGGTGATGCCGCAACCCTGGGTTGCAGACGAATATTCGAAATCAGCACGAACGAAGCGGATCAGCCGGAGAGGGCAGGGCGCGGGGGCATGGTGTCGAACCTGTTGTTATTGGTTTTGTGGTTCGGATGGTGCGTGGAATGTACTGGATGGTTCAATTGTTAAAAGCAGGTTTTGGGCGATTATCGAACGCAACATGTCGCTGGATTTTGTGTGGCCTGTGCGGGCCTCATCGCGAGCAAGCTCGCTCCCACAGGTGGCCGGGTTTGGCAAAAATCTTATGCACGCTGTAAGTCCACTGTGGGAGCGAGCTTGCTCGCGATGGGGCCATCACTGAGAACACACCTTTTCCCGCAGCCAACAAAAAGCCCACCAATCGGTGGGCTTCTCGTTTTTACAGCGCTATCAGAAATACTTCATCTTCGGCGCTTCTTCTTTCAACGGCTCGTTCTTCGCCGTCTGTTCGTTCCATCCACCACCCAGGGCCTTGTACAGGTTCACCTGGCTGACCAGCTGCGCCAGTCGGTCGGTGATCAGCACCTGTTGCGCACTGAACAACTGACGCTGGGCATCGAGGAAGGTCAGGTTGCTGTCGACACCAATGCGGTAGCGACGCTCGGCCAGGCGGTAGTAGTCCTGGTTGGCACTGACGAAATCTTTCTGTGCCTGCAACTGCTGGACGTAGGTCTGGCGGGCAGCCAGGCCGTCGGCGACTTCCTGGAAGGCCGTTTGAATGGACTTCTCGTAGTTCGCCACGCCGATGTCTTTCTGGATTTTCGAGTAATCCAGGCTGGCGCTCAGGGCGCCGGCGTTGAAGATCGGCAGGTTGATCTGCGGTTGGAACAACCAGGTGCCCGAACCACCCTTGAACAGACCGGACAGGTCCGGGCTCAGGGTGCCGGCATTGGCCGTGAGGCTGATGCTCGGGAAGAACGCAGCCCGCGCCGCGCCGATGTTGGCATTGGCGGCCTTCAGGTTGTACTCGGCCTGAAGGATGTCCGGACGACGATGCAGCAGGTCCGACGGCAGGCCGGGTGGAACGTCGCTCAGCAGGTCGTCGTCAAGTGGTTTGGCCGCTTGCAGGTTGGCCGGGACACCGGTGCCGAGCAGCAGCACCAGGCTGTTCTCGTCCTGGGCGACCTGACGGGTGTACTTGGCCAGTTGCGCACGGGCGTTTTCCACCGAGGTGCGCGACTGTGCCAGGTCCAGGGCCGAGGCGACGCCGACTTCGTTGCTGCGGGCGGTGAGCTTGTAGCTCTCCTCGAAGGCGGCGAGGGTGTCCTGGGTCAGCTTGTACAGTTCCTTGTCGGCCTGCCAGGTCAGGTAGGCATTGGCCACACTGGCCACCAGGCTGATCTGCGTACTGCGGCGGCCCTCTTCAGTGGCGAAGTACTTCTGCAACGCTTCTTCGTTCAGGCTGCGAACCCGACCGAACAGGTCGAGTTCATAGGCGCTGACGCCAACAGTTGCCGAGTAGGAACTGGTGATGCCGGCTTCGCCGGTCTGGGAAGCATCAGCCGGAAGCCGCTGACGGCTGCCGCTGCCATTGGCCGAGACGGCCGGGAACAGATCGGCACGGGAGATGCGGTATTGAGCCGCGAACGCGTCGATGTTCAGGGCCGCGACACGCAGGTCACGGTTGTTTTCCAGGGCAACCTGGATCAGCTGTTGCAGCGCCGGGTCATGGAAAAACTGCTTCCAGCCCTGCTCGGCAGCCGCTTGCGCCGGTGCCTGGGCCGGCGAGTACGCCGGGCCCTGCGGGTACTGGCCCGCCACCGGTGCTTCGGGCTGCTGATAGTCAGGTATCAGCGAGCAGCCACCGAGCACGAAGGCGGCGACTGCCAGGGAGAGTAGCGACTTGCTCATTAGCCAGCCTCTTTAGAAGTTTCAATAGCGTCATCCTGGTCGGCGATTTTGCGCTGGCCAATGGACGACACGGTGACGAAGAACAGCGGGACCCAGAAGATCGCCAGCACAGTGGCCGTGATCATACCGCCGATTACGCCGGTACCGATTGCATGCTGGCTACCGGAGCCCGCACCGGTGGATATCGCCAGTGGTACCACACCGAGGACGAAGGCGAGCGAGGTCATGATGATCGGTCGCAGACGCATGCGGCAGGCTTCGATCGCTGCATCGCGCAGGCTACGCCCTTGTTCGTGCAACTCCTTTGCAAATTCGACAATCAGAATGGCGTTTTTCGCCGCCAGACCGATAGTCGTCAACAAACCTACCTGGAAGTACACGTCGTTGGACAAACCACGCAGGCTGGTGGCCATCAGCGCACCGATGATCCCCAGCGGTACAACCAACATCACCGCGATCGGAATCGACCAGCTTTCATACAACGCCGCCAGACACAGGAACACCATCAGCAGCGACAGGGCGTACAGCGCTGGTGCTTGCGAACCGGACAGACGCTCTTCGTACGACAGGCCGGTCCAGGAAATACCGACACCCGCCGGCAGTTTCTTGGCGATGGCTTCGACTTCGAGCATGGCTTCACCGGTGGAATAGCCTGGCGCCGGGGCACCGAGGATTTCCATCGCTTCCACGCCGTTGTAACGGGCCAGTTTCGGCGAACCGTAAATCCACTCGCCCTTGGCGAACGCCGAGAACGGAACCATGGTGCCGGTGCTGTTGCGCACGTACCACTTCTGCAGGTCTTCAGGGCCCATTCGAGCGCCTGGCTGGCCTTGCACGTACACCTTCTTCACCCGGCCACGGTCGATGAAGTCGTTGACGTAGCTACTGCCCAGGGCAATCGACAGGGTGTTGTTGATGTCGGCGATGGTAATGCCCAGGGCACTGGCCTTCTCGTCATCGATTTCCAGCTGGTATTGCGGTTCGTCGTTCAGGCCGTTCGGACGCACCTGAGACAGGATCTTGCTTTGTGCGGCCATGCCGAGGAACTGGTTGCGCGCTTCCATCAGTTTTTCGTGGCCGATACCGGCACGGTCCTGCAGGAACACGTCGAAACCGGTGGCGTTACCCAGTTCCAGTACCGCCGGTGGCGCGAAGGCGAACACCATGGCATCGCGGAAGGTGAAGAAGTGCTGCTGGGCACGGGCCGCCACCTTGAACACATTGTTGTCGGCGTTACGTTCGTCCCACGGTCTGAGCATGATGAACGCCATACCCGAACTCTGGCCACGGCCGGCGAAGTTGAAGCCGGTCACGGTAAACACCGAGTTCACCGCATCGCCTTCACCGCCATCCTTGCCAGGGCGCAGCAGGAACTCACGCATTTCGTCCACGACCACCTGGGTGCGCTGGGACGTCGAACCGGCCGGGGTCTGCACCTGGGCGAACAGTACACCCTGGTCTTCTTCCGGCAGGAACGCCGTTGGAATGCGGGTGAACAGCCAGATCATGCCAACCACGATCAGCAGGTACGCCAGCAGATACGGGATCTTGCGCTGCAGGATATTGCCGACACCGCGCTCGTAGCCGCGAACGCCACGGTCGAAATTGCGGTTGAACCAGCCAAAGAAACCACGCTTGGGTACCCCGTGCTCGCCTTTGGGAATCGGCTTGAGCATGGTGGCGCAAAGCGCCGGGGTGAAGATCAGCGCGACCAGTACCGACAGGGCCATGGCCGAGACGATGGTGATCGAGAACTGCTTGTAGATCACACCGGTGGAACCGCTGAAGAACGCCATCGGCAGCAGAACCGCCGACAACACCAGGGCGATACCGACCAGCGCACCCTGGATCTGGCCCATGGACTTCTTGGTGGCTTCCTTGGGTGACAGACCTTCTTCGCTCATCACCCGTTCGACGTTTTCCACCACGACGATGGCGTCGTCCACCAGCAAGCCGATGGCCAGCACCATGCCGAACATGGTCAGGGTGTTGATGCTGAAACCGGCGGCCGCGAGGATGCCGAATGTACCGAGCAATACCACCGGCACGGTCATCGTGGTGATGATGGTGGCGCGGAAGTTCTGCAGAAACAGGAACATCACCAGGAACACCAGCGCGACCGCTTCGACCAGGGTGTGAACCACGCCCTTGATCGATTCGGTTACTACCGGAGTGGTGTCATACGGAAACACCACTTCCATCCCTTGCGGGAAGAAAGGCTTGAGACTGTCGATGGTTGCGCGCAGGGCCTTGGCGGTATCGAGCGCGTTGGCACCGGTGGCCAGTTTCACGGCCAGGCCGGAAGCCGGGGCACCGTTGAACTGGGCGTTGATGCTGTAGTTCTCGCCACCCAGACCGACTTCGGCAACATCCCTCAAGCGGACCTGGGAACCGTCCTTGTTGACCTTGAGCAGGATCTTGTCGAACTCTTCCGCAGTCTGCAGGCGGGTCTTGCCGATGATGGTCGCGTTCAACTGGGTGCCGGGCAGGGCAGGCAGGCCGCCGAGCTGGCCGGACGACACCTGGACGTTTTGCGCGGCGATAGCGGTCTTGACGTCGATCGGGGTCAGGTTGAAGTTGTTCAACTTGGCCGGGTCGAGCCAGATTCGCATGGCGTATTGGGAACCGAACACCTGGAAGTCGCCGACACCGGCGGTCCGCGAGATCGGGTCCTGCATGTTCGACACGATGTAGTTGGACAGGTCGTCCTTGGTCATGCTGCCGTCACGCGACACCACGCCGATCACCAACAGGAAGTTCTTCACCGCCTTGGTGACGCGGATACCTTGCTGTTGCACTTCTTGCGGCAGCAGCGGGGTGGCCAGGTTCAGCTTGTTCTGGACCTGGACCTGCGCGGTGTCGGAGTTGGTGCCTTGCTCGAAGGTCGCGGTAATGGTCATGGTGCCGTCGGAGTTACTTTCCGACGAGACATAACGCAGGTTGTCGATACCGTTGAGCTGTTGCTCGATCACCTGAACCACGGTGTCCTGAACCGTTTGTGCCGAAGCACCCGGGTAGGCCACGGAGATGGCGATCGCTGGAGGCGCAATGCTCGGGTACTGGTTGATTGGCAGTCTGAGGATCGATAGTGCCCCGACCAGCATGATCACCAGGGCAATTACCCAGGCGAAAATCGGACGGTCGATAAAAAATTTCGACATGGTTTACTCCCCTTTGCCGCCAGAGGCTTTATCAGCTACCTGGGCGGGGGCCGGGTTCTTTACGGCTACGTTGGTCGCTTCACTGGCCTTGACTTCGATGCCAGGTTTGACGAATTGCAGACCTTCGGTGATCAGGCGATCGCCGGCCTTCAGGCCGTCTTCGATCAGCCATTGGTTACCGACGGTGCGGTTGGCCTTGAGTTGACGCAGTTCGACCTTGTTGTCCGGGCCGACAACCAGTGCGGTCGGCGTACCTTTGAGGTCGCGGGTCACGCCTTGCTGCGGGGCCAGGATCGCCGCGCTGTTCACACCGGCCAGCAACTTGGCGTGCACGAACATGCCAGGCAGAAGGGTGTGGTCAGGGTTCGGGAAAATGGCGCGCAGGGTGACGGAACCGGTGGTCTGGTCAACCGAGATTTCGGAGAACTCCAGCTTGCCGTCCAGCTTGTAGTCGCTGCCGTCTTCGAGGGTCAGCTTGACCGAAGCCGTGTTGTCGCCGGCTTTCTGCAGGCGACCGCTTTCCAGCTCACGACGCAGTTGCAGCAGCTCGACCGAGGACTGCGTCACGTCGACGTAGATCGGGTCGATTTGCTGAATCACCGCCATCGCATCGGCCTGGGCATTGCTCACCAGCGCGCCTTCGGTCACCGAGGAGCGGCCGATACGGCCGGTCAGCGGGGCATAGACCTTGGTGTAGCGCACGTTGATCTGTGCGGTTTGCAGCGCGGCTTCCGATTGCAGGCGGTTGGCCACGGCGGTGTCGTATTCCTGACGGCTTACGGCTTGTTCGTTGACCAGTTGCTGGTAGCGGTCGGAAATCGACTTGGTCGAGCGCAGGTTGGCTTCAGCGCTTTTCAGCGTCGCTTCATAGACCGACGGATCGATCTGGTACAGCTGCTGGCCGGCCTTGACGTCGCTGCCTTCCTTGAACAGGCGCTTGAGAATGATGCCGTTGACCTGCGGGCGGACTTCGGCAATGCGGAACGCACTGGTACGGCCGGGCAGATCGGATGTCAGGGTGAAAGCTTGAGGTTGCAGAGTCACGACGCCGACCTGAGGCGGTGGGGCGGCCGGTGCTGCCTCTTCCTTTTTGCATCCGCTGAGCAGCGATGCCAGGGCGACGGCGGCGACCAGAGCGGTAACAGCTGGCTTGAATTGCATGAAAATCCTCGGGTCAGGCACGCAAGGTGCGCACTAGAAAGGTGGAAGGTTGAAAAATGTTTGCCGAGTGGATAAGTAGCTTGCTAAGGAATATACTTACGTACATGGCTGTTTGTAAATACCCAGGCTGCGTATCAACGCCGTTACACAAGCCGCTACACAAGCCGTTGAAAGGTTGGAATTGTAGGCCGGGGACGAATCCCCGGAACGTTCGCCCCACTTTTATTCAGCTGATGTTCAGGCATCGCTGAAGCACCCTGATTGAGGTTGTACTGCCATGGTCCGTCGTACCAAAGAGGAAGCTCAGGAAACCCGCGCGCAAATTCTCGTGGCGGCCGAAAAGGCCTTTTTCGAGCGAGGCGTGGCACGCACGACCCTGGCGGACATCGCGACCCTGGCCGGCGTCACTCGAGGGGCCATCTACTGGCATTTCAGCAACAAGGCGGATCTGGTGCAGGCCATGCTCGACACTCTGCATGAGCCGCTGGAAGAAATGGCCAAGGCCAGCGAGAGCGAAGACGAACTCGATCCTCTGGGTTGCATGCGGAAGTTGCTGATTCATTTGTTTCATCAAATTGCGCTGGACCCGAAAACCCGACGTATCAATGAGATTCTTTTTCATAAGTGCGAATTCACCGATGAAATGTGCGACCTGCGCCAACAACGGGTGTCAGCCAGCCTCGAATGCAATGTGCGGATCGGTCTGGCCCTGAGTAATGCAGTGAATCGCGGTCAGTTGCCGGAAAACCTCGACACCGCCCGCGCGGCGATCAGCTTGCATGCTTATATTGATGGCATCCTGTACCAGTGGCTGCTGGCCCCCGACAGCTTTGAATTGCACGCCGAAGCCGAGCGTTGGGTCGATACCGGGCTGGATCTGTTGCGCTTTAGCCCCAGCCTGTGCAAATGAAACAAAATGATAAATTGGCTCCCTGCAAGTCAACCGTTGAAGTCACCGAGGATCATTTTACTTCGCGTGCCTTTTTTGCAATGGGGGTTTTTATATACGGACGTGTGCCAGGTTGACAGCTACCAGGCTACATAATTTGTAGGAATTTTGTGTCGAGCTTGCATGGGGAGTGAACCTCGTGCGGATTCCACTACTGCTAAAAAGAACCCCGGTTTTGCGAGCCGGGGCCTGGAATGTGGCGAAGAAAATGCATCAGCAAGCTGATTTTATACGTTTTTTCACCGGCGTCTTTTCTATCTGATCAGTATCAACCGACTATCAAGTCGACGCTAAAACTGAAGGGCGCCTCTTTATTCTTTTTCGTGATGTCGGCAGTGACCTTATATGAGCTGTTGCTGTTGCCGGATCGCGTTATTGTTTTTGACCAATTTGGTTTCAGGTTCGGATGCAGGACGCCGAAAACCACTGAAACTGTCAGCTGAATAGCTAGCGTGAATATTAATCCATCTTCGGTAATGTACGAGAACTGTTGCAGGATCGGGGCGAACTTTCTTTTGTTGTAATACATTCCATTACTTGAGAAGTCCCGAAGGTAAGGAAGATCGAGGGTTTGCTCATCGTTCGCTTCGATTTCGAAAGCTGATAGCGAGGTTCCGGTCAAATCCCAGCCTGCTTTCAAGAGCCGGATCGGGCCATCGGTGTTGTTGGAAATGTTAATGGTCATTATGGTGTATTGATTGGGGAATTTACTGGCTGAAGCAGAAAAAATGCTGGAATCATCAGGTTCATATTCTGTGCGTGCAATGATGCGAGGCACGTTTATCGGGCCATTGTTGTTCATGCTGTTAATCCTTTAAAGTTATTGAGAGGCTTTCCGTGGCGCTCGGAATGTTGTAGCGAAGCGTTGTGAAGTATTAGATTGTTCTGTTGGGTTTGTCTGGGGTTTAATTGTAATTTTGTATTGAGGTACGTGCAGGTGTGATGCAAATTTAGATGGCAGGTAAGTTGTCAGAGATTTAAGTATGACAAGCGGGTTTTGGCTTGTTTAAAGCAAAAAAACCCGACGTCCAAAACGCCGGGCTATTCGAGTTTTTCGCAGGCCTACAAGGTTGGATAGTCGATGTAACCGACCGGGCCCTTGGCGTAGAACAGTTCCGGACGCGCTTCGTTCAACGGCGCGTCAGCCTGCAAGCGTGCCGGCAGGTCAGGGTTGGCAATGAAAGGTACACCGAAGGCGACTGCATCGGCCTGGCCACTGGCGAGCAACGCGTTGGCGCTGTCCTTGGTGAAACGTTCGTTGGCAATATAGGGGCCGCCGAAGGCTTCCTTGAGTTGCGGGCCGAGGCTGTCGGCACCTTCTTTCTCCCGCGAGCAGATGAAGGCAATGCCACGCTTGCCCAGTTCGCGAGCGACATAGGTGAACGTTTCAGCGAGGTTGTCGTCGCCCATGTCATGCAGGTCGGCGCGTGGCGACAGGTGCACACCCACGCGGCCGGCGCCCCAGGTTTCGATGGCGGCGTCGGTCACTTCCAGCAGCAGGCGGGCACGGTTTTCCAGGGAGCCGCCGTAGTTATCGGTGCGCTGGTTGGTGCTGCTTTGCAGGAACTGGTCGAGCAGGTAACCATTGGCGGCATGGATTTCCACACCGTCGAAGCCGGCGGCCTTGGCGTTCTCGGCACCGACGCGGTAAGCGTCGACGATGTCGGCGATTTCAGCGGTTTCCAGGGCACGCGGTACAGGAAAGTCGGCCAGCGGACGAACCAGGCTGACGTGGCCCTTGGGCTGGATGGCACTCGGGGCGACCGGGGCTTCATCGTTCAGGTACAAACCGTGGGATATGCGACCCACATGCCACAGTTGCAGGAAGATCTTGCCGCCCGCGCCATGGATAGCCTTGGTCACGTTGGACCAGCCACGCACCTGATCGTTGGACCAGATGCCCGGGGTGTCCGGGTAGCCGACGCCCATTGGGGTCACCGAAGTGGCCTCGCTGAGGATCAGGCCGGCGGTGGCGCGTTGCACGTAGTACTCGGCCATCAGCGCGTTGGGCACGCGGCCTTCGTCGGCGCGGCAGCGGGTCAGTGGCGCCATGATGATGCGGTTGGCCAACTCGAGGTCGCCCAGTTTGATCGGATCGAAAATAGTCGTCATTTAGTGGCTCTCTTTTGGAGATCAGTTAGAAGTAGCTGGAGCCAGGTCGGGATTGCCGCTCTGACGGAAAGTAATCAGGGTCACCAGCAGGGCGAGTACCGCCAGTGCGGCTGCCGCGAGCGGCACGCTGGTCAGGCCGAAGCCGTGGGCGATCACACTGCCGCCGACCCAGGCACCCAAGGCGTTGCCGATGTTGAAAGCGCCGATGTTCAGGGTCGACACCAGGTTCGGTGCGGCCTTGCCGAAGGTCACCACGTTTACTTGCAGCGCCGGTACGGCGGCGAAGCACGCGGTGGCCCAGAGGAACAGGGTGATTTCGGTAGGGACCAGCGCGACGCTGGTCCAGGTCAGCACGGTGGACACCACGGCCATGGTGACGAACACACCGATCAGCGTCGCGGCCATGCCTTTGTCGGCCAGCTTGCCGCCGATGATGTTGCCGACCGTCAGGCCCAGGCCGATGAGCATCAGGGTCCAGGTCACGCCACGGGGCGAAACGCCAGTGACTTCGCCCAGCAGCGGTGCGACGTAGGTGAACAGGGTGAACACCGAGGCGGCGAACAGCGCGGTCATGCTCAGGGACAGCCAGATGCCACCGCCCTTGAGTGCGGCCAGTTCGGCGCGCATGTCGAGTTTCTCTTCATCACGCTTGGCCGGCAGGAAGCGGATCAAGCCGATCAGCGCGATCACACCGATCACGGTCACGGCCCAGAAGGTCGAACGCCAGCCGGCTTCCTGACCGAGTGCGGTGCCCAGCGGTACGCCGAGGACGTTGGCCAGGGTCAAGCCGGTGAACATCAGGGCCACGGCCGAAGCGCGTTTGTTCGCAGGCACCAGGCCGGCGGCTACCACTGAACCGATACCGAAGAAGGCGCCATGGCAGAGGGCGGTGACCACACGGGCGAACATCAGCACGTTGTAGTCGCCGGCCACTGCGCAAAGCAGGTTGCCGACAATGAAGATGCCCATCAACGCCACCAGGGCTGCCTTGCGCGGCAGTCTGGCGGTGGCCAGCGCCATGAACGGCGCGCCGATGGCCACGCCCAGGGCGTAACCGGTCACCAGCCAGCCGGCACCGGGAATCGACACACCGAGGTCAGCCGCCACGTTGGGCAGCAGGCCCATGATGACGAACTCGGTGGTGCCGATGGCGAAGGCGCTCAAGGCCAGGATGAGTAGCGAGAGGGGCATGTTTAATTCCTTGTCGGCCGACTGACGTTAAGGGTCAGAGCTCTTTACTGAAGGTTTTGAGGAATTCCTGGATGGTTTCCTCGTTGCGTTTGAAAAAATGCCACTGGCCGACTTTGCGGCTGCTGATCAGGCCGGCGCGTTGCAGGGTCGCCAGGTGTGCGGACACCGTGGACTGCGACAGGCCGCAACGTTGATCGATCTGCCCGGCGCAAACGCCGTGCTCGTTACTGTGGGACTGGTCGGGAAATTCGACGGTCGGGTCCTTGAGCCAGTGCAGGATGTCTCGCCGTACTGGGTGTGCCAGGGCTTTTATTATTTCGTCGAGATTGATGGTCATGATGTGGGCTCGTGATGTTTAAAACGCTATATCGCGATGAGGCGAACTTTAAATCGGTATTTCGCGATATACAAATATGATTTGGCTCTGACCAGCTCACATTTCGGTATATCGAGTTATAACGATATGTTGAGTGTAACAAGACAAGGGGGCAGTGCTAAGCTGCGCCCATGAACTATCTCGCACATCTTCACCTCGGTGGCCAGCGTCCCGGCCAATTGCTCGGCAGTCTGTATGGCGATTTCGTCAAGGGACGCCTGCAAGGGCAGTTCGCTCCGGACATCGAGGGGGCTATCCAGTTGCACCGCAGCATCGACGTGTTCACCGACCGCCATCCGCTGGTGGACGTCGCGTTGTCGCGTTTCTCCCTGACCCGTCGTCGCTACGCGGGCATCGTGCTCGATGTGTTTTTCGACCATTGCCTGGCCCGGGACTGGACGCTGTATGCCGACCGGCCCCTGGCGTTGTTCACTTCGGACGTTTACCGGGTGCTGTCCAGCGAACGGCAATTGCCGGAGCGGCTGGCGAGGATTGCGCCGCACATGGTGGCCAATGACTGGCTGGGTTCGTATCAGGAATTCGAAGTGCTGGAGCAGGTGTTGCGCGGGATCTCGCGACGCCTGACCCGGCCGGAGGAACTGGCGGCGGCGATGCAGGAATTGCGGCGGTTGTATGAACCGTTGAGCGAGGACTTTCGGTTGTTCTATCCGCAGCTTCAGGATTTTGCCCGGAACTATCCATCAGCATAAAACCCCTGTGGGAGCGAGCTTGCTCGCGATTGCGGATTAACATTCAACGATGATGCTGAATGACCCACCGCTATCGCGAGCAAGCTCGCTCCCACAGGGTACTTCGGTGAATAAAAGATCGCGTCACGCCGCAATGGCAGGGCGCATCGGTGCTCGTTGCGGTTCGACAATTTCACCAAACAACACCTTCTGCACCGCCTGCTGCGCCTCGAACGCCAGTGCCGCGCGTTCCCGGCCTTCGCAAGCGATTGGCTTGAGCAGATGAATCTCCACGCCGCCACGGTCATTGGCGAACAACCGCATCAGATGCGACAGCAAGTCATCGTCGCCAATGAACGGCGCCAGCGCGCAAGTCTCGCCGTCACGCACATAACGAATCGCCACCGGCTGCATTGCCACTTCTGAATCGATGGCGGCGGACAGCAGGCGGCCGTGAAAAGTACGTAGCGAACGGCCATCGGTAGTGGTGCCTTCGGGGAACATCAGCAGCGGGTGTGCCTGTTCCAGGTGACGGGTCATCTGCTTGCGGATCAACTGGCTGTCACCCGAGCCACGGCGGATAAACAGGCTGCCGGCTTTGGCCGCCAACCAGCCGGCTACCGGCCAGGTGCGCACTTCGGCCTTGGACAGGAACGACAGCGGCGTGAGCATGCCCAGCAGCGGGATGTCGGTCCAGGACACGTGGTTGCTGACCCAGAGCATCGGTGCCTTCGGCAGCTCGCCGTGGACGGTCACGTCGAAGGGCAGGGCATTGCTCAGGCGGGCCATGAAAAACCGCGACCAGCGTTGCCGGCGCGCCATCGAATGGGCCATGCCCAAGCGCTCGAACAGCCCGAACACACTGGCCATGCCCAAGCCCAGCGTCACTACCATCAGCACTCGCGCGATTCGCGCGTACACCCGCAACCGGCCCATTACACAGCCGCCTTGAAGTGTTTGGCGTAACGCGGGCAGAGTTCGTCGCGCTTGAGCAGGATGAACACGTCGGCGACCTGGAAGTCTTCGTCCCAGCATGGCTCGCCGCAGATCTTCGCGCCCAGGCGCATGTAGGCCTTGAGCAGCGGTGGCATTTCGGCGATCACGTTCGACGGGATGTCCAGGCTCGGCAGCGGGTTTTTCGGCTCGGCGCGCAGATGTTCGGTGCACAGGTAGCGTTCGCGCAGACGCTGCATGATCGCGTGGGCCTGCACGCCACCATCCTGCATCGGAATGCTCGCACAACCCATCAGGTAGCTGTAGCCGCCCTGGTTCAGGACTTCGGCCAGTTCTCCCCAGAGCACGGCGATGGTGCCGCCATTGCGGTAGGCCGGGTCGACACAGGTGCGACCGATTTCCAGGATCGGGCCTTGCAGGTGCACCAGACCGTGGAGGCTGAACTCTTCTTCGCTGTAGAATTTGCCCAGGCTGCTGGCAGCCGTGTGGTCGAGTAAACGGGTGGTTGCCACCAGGCGCCCGGTATTCAAGTCACGCACGCCGATGTGGGCGCAGTGAACGTCGTAGTCATCCATGTCCAGACCCAGTTCAGCGCCCTTGAGTTTGGCGTTGAATTCGCCGCTGAACACATTGAAGCGCAAGGCCTGGGCTTCCTGCAACGCCTCGGCGCCCAGCAGGCGTTCGGCTTGCAGGCGGCGTTCGTTGCCGGTGTCGCTGATGCGGGCGATCTGAGTCATGGCGAATCTCCGTGCGGGCTGCTCACCCGTCTTTGGGCTACAGCGAATCGACTTTCTTTGTCTAGCCGTGTTGTGCAAAGTCAGGCTATGTAGCCCCGGTGTCATCGCCATTAAGCTTTGGTGATGCTTATATGACAGCCTTCGAGGAGACTCTTATGCCTTGGCAAACCCTGTTGAACCGCCGTGATCGATTGCCCGCCAACCCGGATCTGGCGGAAGGTTTCGCGACCTTGTTGCAGCAGTTGGGAACGGTCACTCCGTTTGAATTGGCGGTGCTTGGCGGGCGGTTGATGGCGACACCGGGGCTAGCGTTTCTGGTGGGGTATCAGGCGGCCTTGCGCATGCTCTGGCCGAGCGCGCCACTGAGCCTGGGCGCGTTGTGCGCCACCGAGCAGGGCAGCCTGCGTCCGGCCGATATGCAAACCCGACTGAGCGATTTGCGCCTGAGCGGACGCAAGGATTTCGTCACCGCCGGCAATGCCGCCGACTGGCTGCTGGTAGCGGCGCGCAGCGAGGAGCCTGGCGCCGATCCACGCTTGAGCCTGGCGGTGATCTATCGCGATGAGCCGGGTGTGCGGGTGGAAAAGCTGGCGCCGCTCCCGTTGATGCCGGACATCAGCCATGGCCGGTTGTTTCTGGATAACGCGCTGTGCGAGTTGCTCGCAGGGGATGGTTGGGACGCATACGTCAAACCGTTCCGAACGTTGGAAGACATCTATGTGCTGAGCGCCATGACAGCGTGGTTGTATGGCGTCGGCCAGGAATGCGATTGGCCGCAAGGCTTGCAATTGCGGTTGCTGGGGTTGCTGGCGGGGTGCGCGGAAACCAGCCGCCAGCCACCAACCCATCCGGCCGGGCATGTGTTGCTTGGCGGGTTGTTTGCGCAGTTCGAAGGGCTCAAGGCTGAGGTGAATGAGGCGTTGGCCGGAGGGCCTCAAGAGTGGGCGGCGATGTGGCAGCGGGATCAGGCGGTGATGGATTTGGCGGCAGGGGCGCGGGGCAAGCGATTGGCGAAGGCATTGGCGCAATCTTCACTGCCCTGACTGGCCTCATCGCGAGCAAGCCCGCTCCCACATTTGAAATGCATTCCCCTGTGGGAGCGAGCTCGCTCGCGATGGCGGCCTGATTGGCAGCATGAATTCCTGAACTGTCATCAACCTCGACTAGGCTCAGCAGGTTCAATCTTCGAGCCCCCGTCATGCCCAAAGGCCTGTCCCTGATTTTCCTGCTGTTGCTCAGCCTCACGACCCAGGCTGAAAGCTGGCCCGCCGAGCAATGGCCGACCGCGCCGACGCCCGTTGGCCCGGCGCTTCAAGCCCTGGAGGCCTATGCCTTCCCATCCC
Organism: Pseudomonas sp. GW821-FHT12A04; assembly: GCF_058807755.1. NCBI lineage: Bacteria > Pseudomonadati > Pseudomonadota > Gammaproteobacteria > Pseudomonadales > Pseudomonadaceae > Pseudomonas > Pseudomonas sp. GW821-FHT12A04. The sequence goes on along the minus strand of NZ_JBXAQZ010000014.1, from coordinate 62,180 downwards.
GCGATGACACCACTCGCCAGGGCATTCGCACCGATGCCTTGCTGGTGATCCGCGACGGCCAGTTGATCTACGAACGCTACGCCGGCCCGACGACGGCCGAGACGCCGCACCTGACCTGGTCGATCAGCAAGAGCCTGATGGCCGCGGTCCTCGGTGTGGCTTACGGCGAAGGCTTGTTCAAACTCGGCGACCCTGTGGCGAAGTTTTATCCGCCCCTGAAAAAACACCCCGACCTGACCATGGCCGACCTGCTGCACTGGGCCTCGGGCCTGGATTGGCAGGAAGACTACGAATACGCACCGCTGAAGTCTTCGGTAGTGGCCATGCTCTACACCCGTGGTCACCACGACATGGCTGCGTTCACCGCGGCCCATGCCGAGTACGCGGCGCCGGGCCAGGCGTTTCGCTACTCCAGCGGTGACAGCAACCTGTTGTCCGCCGCGCTGAAAACCATCGTCGGCCCCGGCCGCTATCCGGACTATCCGTGGACTGCGCTGTTCGAGCCGCTGGGCATCCGCCAAGCCGTGTGGGAAACCGATGCCACGGGCACTTTCGTTGCTTCGTCCTATGCCTATCTCACTGCACGGGACCTGGCCCGGGTCGGTCTGTTGATGGCCCGCGAGGGGCGCTGGGCAGACAGGCAACTGCTGCCCAGGGACTGGGTGGCGTTCAACCGCGAGCCGTTCGCTCACTATCACGCCGATCAAGACGAGGCCGTCCCCGGCGGCCAGTGGTGGCTTAATCGAGCCGTTGAGGGCGCGACACGACCCTGGCCCGATGCCCCCGCCGACACCTTCGCCGCGCTGGGGCATTGGGGCCAGGCGATGTACGTGATCCCCAGTGAACAGCTGGTGATCGTCCGCTACGGCGATGACCGCGACGGCACTTACCGGCACAACCAATTGCTCCAGCTCGCGCTCAAGGCCTTTTCCGGGAAGGTGCAGCCATGAGCGGTTTCATTCGCCGTCGACCGTTCAGTTCCCTGTTGTTGATCCTGCTGATCGCCTTGCTCGGCTGGATCTGGCACGAGCGGGTGGCGCTGTGGGCGTTCCCCAACATCATCAGCGCCTACACCGCCAAGGAATATTGTTCGTGCCGCTACGTGATGAACAACGATGCCGAGTACTGCCACGGTTATGTGAAACAGTGGCTGCCCGCCAGCGGCTTTACCGATGACCCGGCCGGCAAGCGTGTCTCGGTCAGTGGCATGGGCCGCAGCAACAGCGCGGTGTGGATCGGCGAGCGCCAGGGTTGTCGTTTGGAGCCTTGAGCGGGGTATGTGCTTTGGGTGGTGGTGAGTTTTTGTGGCGAGGGGGCAAGCCCCCTCGCCACAAAAGCTCACTCGCCCTATGGAATGTGTTCATGGAGCAACAGAAAGTTTGCAACCTGTGACAAGCCAGTTAAGGTTCAGCACAGGTTTATCTGCCCCACGAGTCTCTATGTTCAAGCGCTCCACCTTCCAAACCCTCACTTTCCTGCTGCTGGCCGGTGCCGCGTTGTCGGCCCGCGCCGACTGGTACCTCGATGGCGAGTCTTCGCGCCTGTCATTTGTCAGCACCAAGAATGCCAATGTTTCCGAAGTGCAGCGCTTCCTGGTGCTGCACGGCAAGGTCGACCCCGAGGGGCTGGCGCAGGTGGAAGTCGAGCTGGAGTCGATCAACAGCGGCATCCCGTTGCGCGATGAGCGCATGCGCAAGGAACTGTTCCAGATCGACCGGTTCCCCGACGCCCTGATCACCACGAAAATAGATCTGCGCCCGATCAACGACCTCGCTCCCGGCGCGCAGTTGGAGTTGCGCCTGCCGCTGATGGTCGACCTGCACGGCAAACAACACGAATACCAGGCCGAACTGTTGGCGACCCGACTCGATGACCGGCGCTTCCAGGTGGTGACCCTCGAACCGCTGGTGATCAACGCTGAGGATTTCGATTTGGCTCCCGGCCTGGAAACGTTGCGCAAACTGGCCGGTTTATCAGCTATCAGTCTTTCCGTACCGGTGGGTGCGGTACTGATTTTCACGGCGCGCTGACATGGCCGGAGCGATTTTTCCGTGGCGTGAAGGCAACCACTTCGAACTGCTGATCGACGGTCCGCAGTTTTTTCCGCGCATGCTGGTGGCGATTGCCCGGGCTGAAGAGCAGGTTGAGCTGGAACTGTATCTGGTGGAGGCGGGTGCCTGCGCCGAAGCCATGGTCCAGGCATTGGTGCAGGCCGCCGAGCGCGGTGTACGGGTGCGCTGTCTGTTCGATGATTACGGCAGCCTCGCTTTCACCCTGGCCTTGCGTCAGCGGCTGATGTCCGCTGGCGTGGAGCTGCGTTTTTACAATCGTCTGAGCTGGCGACGTTGGGTCGGCAACTTCTACCGCGATCACCGCAAGCTGTTATTGGTGGACCAGAGCCTGGCCGTGGTCGGCGGCACCGGTGTCACCGATGAATTCTGGACTCCGGGGGAAGACGCCAGCGAATGGCACGAAGTGATGGTGGAAATCACCGGCCCGCTGGTACTCGATTGGCAGCTGCTATTCGATCGTCAGTGGATTGCCAACCGCCATCGACGTGCCTGGCGACCGGCTTCGCATTTCGGTCTGCCGCGCCTGCCAAGGGTGCCGTCCATAGGCGAGGGCATGGGCCGGGTGGCCTATGCCGACGCCCGTCAACACCGGGACATTCTGCAATCGCTGGTGCGTGCCCTGAACAGTGGTCAGCGACGGATCTGGCTGGCCACGCCGTACTTTTTGCCGACCTGGAAAGTCCGCCGCTCCCTGCGCCGGGCGGCTGCCCGGGGCGTCGATGTGCGCTTGCTGCTGACCGGCCCCCGTACCGATCACCCATCCGTGCGTTATGCCGGGCATCGCTACTACCCGCGACTGCTCAGGGCCGGGGTGAAAATCTACGAGTACCAGCCGTGTTTCCTGCACCTGAAAATGGTCCTGGTCGACGACTGGGTGAGCATCGGTTCGTGCAACTTCGATCACTGGAATCTGCGCTTCAACCTGGAAGCCAACCTGGAAGCCCTGGACCCCGGACTGACCCGGTCGGTGGCGGCGAGTTTCGAACGGGATTTCGGGTTGAGTGAGCAAGTCAGCCTGGAGGAATGGAAGCGCCGGCCACTGTGGCGGCGGGTCAAGCAACGGGTGTGGGGATGGGTGGATCGGGTGGTGGTGAACCTGCTGAATCGGCGGGGTTGACCCCAGTTTTCTGAACACTGAAACCACTGTGGGAGCGAGCTTGCTCGCGATGAGGGCTTAACATTCAACATCTCTGTCGACTGTCAGTCCGCTATCGCGAGCAAGCTCGCTCCCACAGGGTTTTGCGGTGTTTGATTAATTACAGCAACTCAAAACTCTGCTGCGTCACGTCCTCTGAATCCAGGCCGATCTGCACGTTGAACTTGCCCGGTTCCGCCGCGTACTTGAGCTGGGTGTTGTAGAACTTCAGGTCGTCCTCAGTGATGGTGAAGTGCACGACTTTCTGTTCGCCGGCCTTGATCATCACTTTCTGGAAGTTCTTCAGTTCCTTGATCGGACGAATCATCGAGCCGGTCTCGTCCTGGATGTACAGCTGCACCACGGTTTCGCCGTCGCGCTTGCCGGTGTTTTTCACGGTGACACTGGCGTCGAGCTTGCCGGTCTTGTTCAGCGTGGTCGACGACAGCGCCATGTCGCTCAGGCTGAACTCGGTGTAGCTCAGGCCATAGCCGAACGGGTACAGGGGGCCCGTGGTGTCATCGAAGTACTGCGAGGTGTAGTTGCCCGGTTTGCCCGGAGTAAACGGCCGGCCAATGGTCAGGTGGTTGTAGTAGGTCGGAATCTGGCCTACCGAACGCGGGATGCTGATCGGCAGTTTGCCCGACGGGTTGTAGTCGCCGAACAGCACGTCGGCGATGGCGTTGCCGCCCTCGGTGCCGCTGAACCAGGTTTCCAGGATCGCGTCGGCCTGTTCCTTCTCTTCGAGGATCGTCAGTGGACGGCCATTCATCAACACCAGTACCAGCGGTTTGCCGGTGGCCTTCAGGGCACGGATCAGCTCGCGCTGGTTTTCCGGGATGTTCAGGTCGGTGCGGCTCGACGATTCGTGGGACATGCCACGGGATTCACCGACGGCGGCAACCACCACATCAGCATCCTTGGCCGCTTTCACCGCTTCGTCGATCAGCACGTTCGCCGGGCGCGGGTCGTCCACCACTTCCGGGGCATCGAAGTTGAGGAAGTTCAGGTAACCGAGGATTTTCGGGTCGCTGGTGATGTTGGCGCCACGGGCGTAGATCAGTGTCGATTTGTCTCCCAGGGCGTTGGTCATGCCATCGAACAGGGTCACCGATTGAGCAGGGCGACCGGCGGCTGCCCAGCTGCCCATCATGTCGATGGGCGCCTTGGCCAGCGGACCGACCAGGGCGATTTTCGCGGTCTTCTTCAGTGGCAGGGTGTCATTCCGGTTTTTCAGCAGCACCTGGCTGCGGCGTGCCACATCACGGGCCTCGGCGCGGTGCAGGCGGCTGTCGGCGTAGGTGTCGACCGGATCATCCTCGGCCTTGCCGATGCGCAGGTACGGGTCCTTGAACAGGCCCATGTCGTACTTGGCGCCCAGTACCGCACGCACGGCGTTGTCGATGTCGCTCTGCTGGATCTCGCCGGACTTCAGCAGCCCTGGCAGCTCTTTGCCGTACAGGGTGTCGTTCATGCTCATGTGGATGCCAGCCTTGATTGCCAGCTTCGCCGCTTCGCGACCGTCGGCGGCAACACCGTGCTTGATCAGCTCGAAAATCGCCCCGTGGTCGCTGACGGCCAGGCCCTTGAAGCCCCACTCCTTGCGCAGCAGGTCGTTCATCAGCCAGGTGTTGGCGGTGGCCGGCACGCCGTTGATCGAGTTCAGCGCAACCATGACCCCGCCGGCGCCGGCATCGATGGCGGCGCGGTACGGTGGCAGGTAGTCCTGGTACATCTTGACCGGGCTCATATCGACCACGTTGTAGTCGCGGCCACCCTCGACCGCGCCGTACAAGGCAAAGTGCTTTACGCTGGCCATGATGCTGTCGGCTGCGTTCGCGCCGGTACCCTGGAACGCCTTGACCATCACGCCGGCAATGCGCGACACCAGGTAAGTGTCTTCACCGAAGCCTTCGGAAGTACGACCCCAGCGTGGGTCGCGGGAGATGTCGACCATCGGTGCGAAGGTGATGTCGAGGCTGTCAGCCGCGGCTTCCTTGGCGGCAATGCGCCCGGACAGGCCGATGGCGTCCATGTCCCAGCTCGAGGCCAGGGCCAGCGGGATCGGGAAAATGGTGCGGTGACCGTGGATCACGTCGTAGGCGAAAAACATCGGGATCTTCAGGCGGCTGCGCATGGCCGCGTCCTGCATCGGCCGGTTTTCCGGGCGGGTGATCGAGTTGAACGTACCGCCGATGTTGCCTGCCGCGATTTCCTTGCGGATCATTTCGCGCGGCATTTCCGGGCCGATGCTGATCAGGCGCAGCTGGCCGATTTTTTCATCGAGGGTCATTTGCTTCATCAGGTTGCTGACGAAGGCTTCCTTGTTCTCCAGGGGTGCGGGCGTCGTGGCGGCCAATACGTTATGACTGGCCAGGCTGACGAACAGGCCCAGCAAACACAGCTTCTTCATGAATAGTTTTCTCAAGGGCCCAAACGGCGATGTACACGCCGGCCAGCCAAAATTTAGGGAGCGTCTATTGTTGTTCGGGTGCCGGCTCAAAAGACCAGAGCCAAAAAAACACAGCCAGATGGCGGATGCGTTTTCGCGCAGGGCCTCTTTTTAGCCCATCGGCCCGTTGCAATCCAGAGGCGCGGGCGATTATGCCCCAAGAGCCGGCCCAGAAGGTTTCACGGTCGGTTTTTTCATGAAATGCACAAGGGAGCATCATCCTGATGAATGTAAGTCCAACCTACCGCTCGCGTTTGCAGGTCGTCACGTTGCTGATGCTGGCTACGTTGCTGACCGCCTGCGGCATCAACAACATCCCGACGCTCGATGAACAGGCCAAGGCCGCCTGGGGCCAGGTGCAGAACCAGTATCAGCGGCGCGCCGACCTCATTCCCAACCTGGTGGAAACCGTCAAGGGCTATGCGGCCCACGAGAAGGAAACCCTGACCGCCGTCATCGAAGCCCGGGCCAAGGCCACGTCGATCCAGGTGGATGCCTCGACCCTCGACAACCCGGAAAAGCTCAAGCAGTACCAACAGGCCCAGGACCAGCTCAGCGGCGCCTTGAGTCGCTTGATGGTGGTCTCCGAACGTTATCCGGACCTCAAGGCCAACCAGAACTTCCTCGCCCTGCAATCGCAGCTTGAAGGCACCGAGAACCGCATCAGCGTGGCCCGGCGCGATTTCATCCTCGCGGTGCAGAAATACAATACCGAGATCCGCACGTTCCCAGGTCGCCTGTGGCACACCGTGATGTACAGCGACCTGCCGGTGCGCGAGACCTTCGAAGCCACGCCGGGTTCGGAAAAGACCCCCGAGGTCAAATTCTGAACTGCGCTAATCGGCGTCACCACGCAAGAGGTTGCCAATGCGCGTCCTGAAAACAGGCCTGTTGCTGTTGTTGTGGGTGGTGGCGATCGCTGCTCGCGCCGAGCTGAGCTTTCCGGCGCTGACCGGGCGGGTGGTCGACACTGCGCAGATGATCGAGCCATCGGTGCGCCAGCAGCTCAGCCAACAACTTCAGGCCCATGAGCAAGCCACCGGCGAGCAGCTTGTGGTAGTGACGTTGCCGGACTTGCAAGGTACCGACATCGCCGACTTCGGTTACCAACTCGGCCGCCACTGGGGCATCGGGCAGAAGGACAAGAACAACGGCGCCTTGCTGATCATCGCCCGGGACGAGCGCCGGCTGCGTATCGAAGTCGGATACGGCCTGGAGGATCGCCTGACCGATGCCCAGAGTTCGGTGATCATCAACCAGGTCATCACCCCGTCATTCAAGACCGGCAATTTCAGTAAAGGCATCAGTGACGGCGTGGCGGCGATGCTGGTGGTGCTGGGCGGCAACCCCCTGGACGAACCCTCCACGGCGTATGAATCCAGGGGCGATCCGGGGGACGATTTCATCGCGCGGCATCCCGGGTTGTTCGTGTTTTTTGTGATGTTATTCATCCTGACTGTTTTTGTGTGCCAGATGCTCGGTATTCTTCCCGCTGGCCGGGGCGGCTCCGGTGGATCCGGGGGCGGCTTTGGCGGTGGTGGATTTGGCGGCGGCGGTGGAGGGGGAGGCTTCAGCGGCGGCGGGGGCAGTTTCGGCGGGGGCGGTTCGTCCGGCGGCTGGTGATAATAAAAATTAGCAGGCACTTCACGACATGGCATTACTGACTGAACACGAACAACGCAAGGTGGCCGAGGCCATTGCCCGGGTCGAGCGCGAGACAGACGCAGAACTGGTGACAGTACTCGCAGCCCGCGCCGACGACTATGCGTACATCCCGTTGCTGTGGGCCAGCCTGCTGGCGCTGCTGGTGCCGGGCATCGTGCATTACCTCACCGGCTGGCTGACCATGCACAGCCTGCTGATGGTGCAATGGGCCATCTTCATCGTGCTGTGCCTGGTGTTCCGCCTGCCGAAAGTCACCACCCATCTGATCCCGCGCTCGGTGCGCCACTGGCGTGCCTCGAACCTGGCGCGCCGGCAGTTCCTGGAGCAGAACCTGCACCACACCGAGGGCAGCACCGGCATGCTGATTTTCGTTTCCGAGGCCGAGCGTTACGTGGAGATCCTGGTGGATGAAGGGATTTCCAGTCGCCTGGACAACAAGAACTGGGACGCGATCGTCGCGACGTTCACCCAGCAGGTGAAACAGGGGCAGACGCTGCAGGGCTTTGTCAGTTGCGTCGAGGCCTGTGGCGAGTTGCTCAAGGTACATGTGCCGGTGACCCATGTGCGCAACGAGCTGCCGAATCGTCTGGTGGTGCTGGGTTAAGCCAGGGCTTCATCTGCTTTTGTAATGCGCCGCGACACAGTTCCCGAACGTTGTCCGGCGGGGAGCTTGTCTTCAACATCTCTCTCATGGTGCACGCCCTGCGATGGGCGTTCTGTGTAGAGGGAGTTCTTATGAAAACGCAACAAACGCTGGAGACCTTGGTGGAGGATGCACCCGGTAGCGCAATGCTTACTCCGTTGGTGCAACTGACAACGAAAGAGACACAAGCCCTGGAGTGGTGCCTTAAAGGCAAGACGTCCTGGGAGATCGCCAGGATTCAGAGTTGCTCGGAATCCACCATCAACTTCCACTTTTCCAATATCCGCCGCAAGTTCGCCGTCAGATCTCGCAACGCTGCCGTGTTCAAGGCGCTGAAGTCGGGAGCCATCACTATTGAGCCATTGCAGTCGCGAGATACCCATGAGCCTGACTGATTCGACCTATAACAGTATCAGCGGGCTCATGGTGGGGTTGGGTATTGCGACGTTGCCGGCTATCGATGGAGAAGCCCTGTTCGGCGCGACGCTTGGCGCGTGGTTGGTCACGACCACTCGCGGCAACTTCAAGGCCTGGCAACGCATCGGTTCCTGGCTGTTGTCGGCGGGTGTCGGTTACCTGTTTGTCCCGGTCGCCCAGCCACTGGCGCCTTTTCTGACAGCCGGTGTGACGGCCTTTCTGTGCGCGTTGCTGGTCATTCCCATCAGCATCAAGCTCATGCAGTGGATCGATGGCGCCGGCCTCGGTGACATCCTTCGTCATCTCAGGGGGCGAGGGCAATGACCTTTGAGATGGCGGCTCTGGTGTGGGTGGCGGGCGTGGCTCACCTGGTCAGTGCGTTCAGGCTGGCGTGTTACCAGCGCGACGAACAACGTTACCACTGGTGCGACAGGATATTGATCAGCTTGCTTGGCGCAGTGTTCTGCCTTGCCGGCATCGATGTACTGCTGACATTCCTGCCGGTGAGCCCATGGCATGCAGTGGTGAGTGTTTTTTCATGCGTAATGATTGTTCGCAGTAGTGGCAACATTATTGTTTTGTGGCATGCCTTCAAGCATTGAAACGTCGGACTTCAAGTCAGGTTTTGTTTGAGTGTCCAAGTGAGGCCAGGGTAGCGGCCATTTCCGAAAGTTGTGTTTCCAGATCCCGCAGGCGTCGTTTTTCCTCCAATGCGTTTTGTATTGCGCAGCGGTCATCCTCATCAAGTAATCGCCACAGCGAAAGGATGGTGCTTTCCTGCGTTGTTGCAGTTTCCGCAGCATTTGCAGGAGCGTTGACATGGGGCTGCCGCAGCATTGGCCCCTCGCCCAGCAGCAACCAGTCAAGGGAGATGCCGCGAGTCTGTGCAATATCTACGCATAATGAGTATGGCGTGCTGTCGCGGCCTTTCCAACTGCTGAGTGTCTGGGGGCTGATCTGTAGCGCAGTAGACAGGGAAGCGTCAGTTTTTGTACCCGTGATTTGCTTCAGGCGGGCCAAAACAGCTTGTGATTTTTTGCTACGCAATTTGAGCCTCTTCCTTTTGACATATGCTTTTTGAGTGCTTAACGTATGCGTAATGAGTACGTTTTTTCTTGTAAGTAATCAATCGTCAACTATGAATCTGAAGAATACGATGTCGAAACTTCCTAATGGTATCAGGGTGATTTCCTACGAGCTTGGCTCGTATCTATTACGTGTCCACCCGTTGCACTTCCTTTTGTCTGGCGGACGTTATTTGCAGCACCTGTCTTTCACCAATTGTGTTTCAAACAGTATTGCGTTTGATCAATTCGATTACCACCGGATGGCCCAAGGGAAGCATGTATGAGTACTTACAAGATGGTGTGCCCGCACTGCCTGAACCGGATGCGCATACGTACCAGCGAAGGGCGGCATATCTTCCTGCGGGTGGCATACCTGCAATGTACGTCGGAGGCCTGTGGCTGGTCGGTACGGGCCGAGTTCGAAATGACCCATGAGCTTTCCCCCAGTGGCATGCCCAATCCGGCCGTGCACCTGCCGTGCGCCGGACCTGACTTGCGCCGCGCCGCACGGCCTGTCGCCGAGAGTGCTCCGGCGGCGCAAGCGCAACAGGAGTCTTGAGCATGAAGGAGGTTGATGAACAGGCCCATTTGAATGAGGCGCTATTGGCCATAGCGCAGGCGTTTCTGACCCGTCATGAAGGCGAGGGTGTGATTGATGATCAAGTGCTGTTCTGCCGTGCGGTGAGGCATTTGCAGAGTCTGGATATGCCGATGCACCAGGCGGAGCGGCTGGTCAGCCATGCGTACGGATTACTCAAATCCAGCAACGATCGCCGACGTCTGGATCTGGCTGCAAGTTCCGAAACTGTCGCCGTGGTCACTGATCCGGTCAACGGTCTGACGTGGGCGGTGCCGGTAGGGTTGATCGTCAAGTTCGTCATCAACTCGCCGACCAATCGCAAACTTCGACTGGTGGAGCCATGAGGTAGCGACGGTTGAATTCAGGTCCCGATCGGCGGGAACGGGACCTGGCGCAAAATTACCCCGTGCCCAAAACCCTCGTCCCCCCTAAAATACCCGGCATCCCCAGATTCGTATTGCCGAGGCCGTTTTTCCATGTCCGTCACCGCCACTCCCGCCAGCCTCGCGCCGGATCATCACGCCCAGTTCATCGACCTGCTGCAATCGAGCCTCGAGCACAACGCATTCATCAAACTGGTGCTGGCCAAATACGTGGGTGATGAAACGGACCTGCAGCGGATCATCATCAAACCGGTGACGGTCAAGGCGCAGCCTTGCCTGTCTTTTGTCTACCGCTACAAGACCCGCGATATCACCAAGAACCTGCCGCTGGTCGAAGGTGTGGCGAGCATTGCCGGGCTGCTACCGGCGTCGTTCAAAAATGCGCATTTGTTGTCGTTGACCGACGAAGCCCAGCTCGAATACAGCAAAAAAGGCAAGTCATCGCTGTTCAAGAGCCAACCTCAGCAATTGCGCGAAGTGCCTTCGGCCGAGCACAACCGTGAGAAAAACCGTTTTCTTGACCTGAGCCGGCCGTTTCTCGCCGACCTCGGTGTGACCAACAGCAAGCACGAGCTGATCCCGGCGATGTCGCGCAAGTGGAAGCAGATCAACAAGTTCATCGAAGTGTTCAGCCATGCGCTGACGTCGTCCCCCCTGGCGCTGGACAAGCCGGTGCGTGTGGCGGACTTCGGGTCGGGCAAGGGCTATCTGACCTTCGCCATCCACGATTACCTGCGCAACACCTTGAAGGCCGAAGGCGAGGTGACCGGCGTCGAGCTGCGTGAAGACATGGTCACCCTGTGCAACGCCGCCGCCGCCAAACTTGAACACCCCGGCCTGGTGTTCAAGTGCGGTGACGTGCGCAGCGTGGCGCCGAGCGAGCTGGACGTGATGATCGCCCTGCATGCCTGCGATATCGCCACCGACTATGCGATCCACACCGGCATCCGTTCCGGCGCGGCGATCATCATGTGCTCGCCGTGCTGCCACAAACAGATCCGCCTGCAAATCCAGAGCCCGGCGCTGCTCAAGCCGATGCTGCAATACGGCTTGCACCTGGGCCAGCAGGCGGAGATGGTCACCGACAGTTTGCGCGCGTTGTTCCTTGAGGCCTGCGGCTACGAGACCAAGGTGTTCGAGTTCATCTCACTGGACCACACCAACAAGAACAAGATGATCCTGGCGGTCAAACGCGCAGAACCAGTGGACCCGGCTCAGTTGCTGGCGAAGATTCAGGAGCTGAAGGATTTCTATCGCATCAGCGAGCATTGCCTGGAAACCCTGCTGCGCTCCGACGGTTACCTCTGATCCTGTTGTAGGAGCGAGCTAGCTCGCGATGGACGTCAACGATAACGCGTGCTTTCTGAATCAACGCGTCGGTTTCAAGTCCTTCGCGAGCAAGCTCGCTCCCACAGGATTGGGTTTGATCGCTGTCTTGCGCCCGAGCATCACCGTCACGATCACCCCGCCAGCAAACAGCCAGGTAATCGGCTCCACATGTTCACCGAAGAACAGCGCCGAGAAGGCGATGGTGAAGAAGATCTGCAGCAACTGGATCTGACTGACCCGGGCAATGCCACCCATGGCCAGTCCGGCGTACCAGGCAAAGAAACCGATGAACTGCGAAAACAGCGAGACATATCCGAAGGCCCACCAGGTCTTGGCGGAAATCTCGCCCTGATGTTGTAGTGCCAGATACACCACCGGGCCGATCAGCAGCGGCGTCGACAGCACCAGCGCCCAGCAGATCACCTGCCAGCCGCCCATCTCCCTGGCCAGTCGGCCTCCCTCGGCGTACCCCAGCCCACCCACTGCAATGGCGCCAAGCATCAGCAAGTCACCGGCCTGAATGCTGCCGGCACCGCTGATCAGTGCATAACCGAGCACCAGCGCACTGCCCAATGCGGCGCAGGCCCAGAAGGCTTTCGAAGGCCGCTCATGGGACAACCACGCGGCGTACAGCGCCACGCACAGCGGCTGCAAGCCGTTGACCAGCGCACCGTGGGACGCCGGCAAGGTTTGCATGGCCCAGGCCGACAACACCGGGAAACCGAGGATCACCCCGGCCATCACCAGCGTCAGGCCTTTGACCTGCTTCCAGGTCGGCCATTTTTCCCGGTGCCACAGCAACAGCAACGCCGCCGGAACCGCTGCAAACAGTGCCCGGCCCAGGCCATTGAGCAGCGGGTGGAGTTCCTGCACGACGATCCGCGTGAAGGGCAGGGTGAGGCTGAAGATCACAACGCCGAGCAGGCCCAGGGCCATGCCGGTGTTTTCGCGCGAGGACATGATGGCAACCAGAATCGTGGAAGGTGGGAGGTGTTGTTATCTAGCCATAAACCCGGTGTAAGCCGCTGTTACAGCTAGGTGCAGAGTTATCCGTACAGTTGCGAACACACCTATGTGGCGAGGGGGCTTGCCCCCGTTGGGCTGCGCAGCAGCCCCTATCCGGTTTCATCAAACGAACCGCACTGTCCTATTTTGCGCCTGCTTCGCAGGCGAACGGGGGTAAGCCCCCTCGCCACAAGGTAGTAGCCGGTTGTTACCCGACCCGCCGGATAAGGACTACCTTGAATACTCCTGCACGCCCACTTCCAGAGGAGTCCTCCCCATGGCTGCGAAAAAAATTCTGATGCTGGTCGGTGATTACGTCGAAGACTATGAAGTGATGGTGCCGTTCCAGGCGTTGCTGATGGTCGGCCACACGGTGCACGCCGTTTGCCCGGACAAGGCTGCCGGCCAGACCGTGCGCACGGCGATCCATGACTTTGAAGGCGACCAGACCTACAGTGAAAAACCCGGTCACCTGTTTGCCCTCAACTTCGATTTCGCCAAGGTCAACGCCGCCGATTATGACGCGGTGCTGATTCCGGGCGGCCGTGCGCCGGAGTACCTGCGCCTGAACGAAAAAGTCCTGGAACTGGTGCGCGCGTTCGACAAGGCTGGCAAGCCGATCGCTGCCGTGTGCCATGGCGCGCAGTTGCTGGCTGCAGCGGGTGTTCTCGAAGGTCGCGAATGCAGCGCTTATCCGGCCTGCGCTCCGGAAGTGCGACTGGCGGGCGGTACGTATATCGATATTCCGGTGACGGACGGCCATGTCCAGGGCAATCTGGCCACGGCTCCGGCCTGGCCTGCGCATCCGAACTGGCTGGCCGGTTTCCTGGGGTTGCTGGGTACTAAAATCACGCTGTAAAGAGGGGCATGCCCATGTGCGAGCTGTACGTCAAAGCCGACCCGATACTCTACGAATCGCGCTCCCGCTCGCTGCGCATTTGCGGGGTGGTCACCACCTTGCGACTGGAGAATCAGTTCTGGGACATCCTCAGCGAAATCGCCGAGGTCGACGGCATGACCACCAATCAGTTGATCGCCAAGCTGTATGAAGAGGTGATGGACTACCGCGGCGAGGTGGTCAATTTCGCTTCGTTCCTGCGGGTGAGTTGTACGCGGTATCTGAGCCAGCGGCGGACGTCAGCACCGGAGTTGTCGGTGGTGCGGGCTGCGGCGAAGTAAGGAAGATCGTGTCGACGCCATCGCGAGCAAGCTCGCTCCCACAATGGTTTGGTGTACACAAATCTACTGTGGGAGCGAGCTTGCTCGCGAAGGGGCCAGAACAGGCGACAGAAACCCGAGGCTGGTCTTTACTGTGAAGCGCGCAACCTTTCAATCGCCAAGGAGAAAGAGCATGTCCGGATGGTATGAAGTGAGCAAAAGCAGCAATGGCCAGTTCAGGTTTGTCCTCAAGGCGGCCAACGCCGAGACCATTCTGACCAGCGAGCTGTACACCACCCACGCCGCCGCCGACAAAGGCATTGCCTCGGTCCAGGCCAACAGCCCGTTGGATGAGCGTTACGAGAAGAAAATCACCAAGGATGGCCACCCGTATTTCAACCTGAAGGCGGGCAACCACGAGATCATCGGCAGCAGCGAGGCCTATTCCTCCGATGCCGCCATGGAGAAAGGCATCGCCAGCGTGAAGGCCAACGGTTCGTCCAAGGTGGTCAAGGACAAGACGTTGCCGGTGCTTTGAGTACAGCTTTCAAATCCAGCAAAAATCCCTGTGGGAGCGAGCTTGCTCGCGATGGCGGTCTGACAGTCAACATCCGTGTTGAATGTAATGGTCTCATCGCGAGCAAGCTCGCTCCCACAGTGGCTTTATGTACAGCTGGAGATCAGCGCAGGGCCTTCAACAGATCTTCCAGCTGATCACAACTCGCCTCACTCAACGGGAATACCGGCAGCCGCGGATCCCCCACCTCCAGGCCCGTCGCCCGCAAACCCGCCTTGATCGTCGCCGGCAAGCCACCCTTGAGGATGAAATCCAGCAGCGGCAACTGGCGATAGAACAGCTCGCGAGCCTTGCGCAAATCGTTGGCCAGCACTGCTTCGTACAAATCCAGGTTGAGCTGCGGGATCAGGTTCGGCGCAGCGGTGCACCAGCCTTTAGCGCCGGCGGCGAAGGCCTCCAGGGCCAACGGATTGCAGCCGTTGTAGAACGGCACCTGGCCTTCGCCGAGACGTTGCAGTTGATGCATGCGCTGGATGTCGCCGGTGCTCTCCTTGACCATGGTCACGTTTTCCACGGCGTTGACGATGCGCAGGATCAGGTCCACCGACATGTCGGTGCCGCTGGTGGCCGGGTTGTTGTAGAGCATGATCGGCACGCCGATGCTGTCGCCGATGGCGCGGTAATGGGCGAGGATCTCCGCTTCGCTGAGTTTCCAGTAGGACGTGGGCAGCACCATCACCACATCGGCGCCGTGAGCTTCGGCGAAACGCGCGCGGCGCACCGCTTTAGCGGTGGTCAGGTCGGACACGCTGACGACGGTCGGCACGCGCCTGGCCACGTGCCTGATGCTGAACTCGCTGACCTGATCCCACTCTGCGTCGCTCAAGTAGGCACCTTCACCGGTGCTGCCCAGCGGTGCGATGGCGTGTACGCCGCCCTCGATCAGTCGGTCGATGGAGCGCCCGAGGGCATCCAGGTCAACGCCTTCGCCGTGGGGGGTGAAAGGGGTGATGGTGTAGCCGATGATGCCGTGAATGTTTGCGGTGGACATGGTGTCTCTCCGTTCGATCGATGGGTTCAGTTCAGGCAATCGGCGTGTTGGCGCAGGATCTGCCGGGCGTAGTAGTTGAAAGCGGCGGCATGCCGCTTGGGCCGGGCAATCCAGTCGTGGGCTTCACGGCCCAGCTCGGGAATGATCGGCTTGATGGTCCCGGCGCTCATCGCCAGCAGTTGCAGTTTCGCGGCGCGTTCGATCAGTTGCGCGATGACACAGGCTTCCTCGATGGTACCGCCGGTGGACAATTGGCCATGGTGCGAAAGCAGGATCGCCCGTTTGTCGCCCAGTGCCCCGGCAATCAGCTCGCCTTCCTCGTTGCCCACCGGCACGCCCGGCCAGCCTTCGAGAAACGCGCAGTCGCCATAGAGCGGGCAGAGGTCCATGTGGGAAATCTGCAACGGCACTTCCAGCATCGACAAGGCTGCAACGTGGGTCGGATGGGTGTGAATGATGCAGTTCACATCCGCTCGGGCGCGGTACACCCAACTGTGAAAACGATTGGCCGGGTTGGGCATGCCGTGGCCTTCGAGCACCTCCAGGTCCTCGTTGACCAGCAGCAGGTTGCCCGCAGTGATTTCGTCGAAACCCAGGCCCAGTTGTTGAGTGTAGTAAGTGCCGGGTTGCGGACCACGGGCGGTGATTTGTCCGGCAAGGCCGGAATCGTGACCATGCTCGAACAGGATGCGGCAGGTCAGGGCCAGCTTTTGCCGGGCGGTCCACGTATTATCCGCCAGGGTATTTTGCATTTGGCTCAGCGCGTGCTTGACCAGTTGCTCTTTGGGCAGTGCTAATGTCTTGGCCATATCGGTGTCCTTTGGGTGATTCAATGGACGTCGGGTTTGCCGTTCACCGGTTCCTCGCAAAGTCGTCGGTGAGTGCAAATGACACTAAAGAGGCTATATGACACATTGTGTCATTGGCAAGGACAAATCGTTGCCTCCTTGATGGATAAATCGCTCTACATGTCTATCCGTTTGAAATTACTCAGAAAAAAACTTGGCGTGACGTTGGAAACCCTGGCCGAACAATCCGGCATGACCAAGAGTTACCTGTCGAAAGTCGAACGCGGGTTGAACACGCCGTCGATTGCTGCGGCCCTGAAACTGGCCAGGGCGCTGAATGTGAAGGTCGAGGAACTGTTCTCTGAAGACAACGTCAGCCTCGACAGCTACAGCCTGGTGCGCAGCCACGAACGGCAACCCTTGGGCGTCAGTGACAACAATTCGGGTTACGCGGTGCTGGCCCATCAGGTCAGCGAACGCAGCCTGCTGCCGTTCATCATCTACCCGCCGGCCGAGTTCACCGACAAGACCTTCAAGGAGCATTTGGGCGAGGAGTTTTTATTCGTCCACGAAGGGCGGGTGGAGGTGGACTTCATGAACGAGCGCGTGCTGCTCGATCGTGGCGATGCGTTGCACTTCAATGCGCAAAAGCCGCACCGGATTCGTTCGGTGGGCGAGGTGCAGGCGCAGTTGCTGGTGGTGGTGCACAGCACTGAAGAATGAGTTGACTGCAAAAGCATCGCGAGCAAGCTCGCTCCCACAGGGATCACGCTGAACCTGTGGGAGCGGGCTTGCTCGCGAATGCGTCAGATCAGTTGCCGCTAAACCTCGACCGGAACCGCCAGCTTCGTGCCACCCAACGCATGGCTCTTCGAATCAAAAAAACGCAACTCAACCCCCGTCCCCTCAAACACCTTCGCGTAATGCCGCTTCTGGTGCTGGATGAAGGCCTTGCTGCGCGGGTAAATCGAGATCGCCACCACCTGCGGTTTCGCCAGGCGCAAGGCATGGATGATGTGGCTGTCCTGCTCCCCCAACGCATGGCCGAAGATGCACAGCGCCTGGCCGTGACCGAGTAATTGCTCGTAGCAGAACGACAGGTAATCCGAACTGCGAATGGTCTTGAGCTTGTCCGCACTCGGGCCTTCATTGACGAACAGCGGCACGTCGTCGAGGGTCTTGATCGTGTTGTTGATGGCGAAATTGCCCAGCAACGTGCCCTCGGTCGACATCAGCTTGCGCGCCGTACCGTCCTGGTTGCGCACCAGATGCAGACCGCCGTGCAGGTACAGCAAACGGGTTTTATCGGTGGCCGTGTCGCTCAGGTCGAAACCGGGTTCGGCGCCCTGGAACAGATCGCTGATCGCCTCAGGCTGGTGTTGCACCGCCCAGTAGTTGAGCAGGTCGTAATTGGTGGTGAACACCGTGCGGTAGCTGGCCAGTTCCTGATTGATGGTTGCCAGCGTCGAAGGCACTACCAGCCGCCACGGGATATGCACCGCGTGCACGGTGTTGATCAGCGCTTCCTTGATCGCGTAGTAGCGATTGCGCGGAGCGGCGGAGCTGACAGCCAGGGCCTTGTTGACCCGGCTGGTGGTTTTCAAGGCGCTCAGTACCTGCTCGAAACTGCGGGTCTGCATCGCATCGAACACGCTCAACTCGGACGGGCTCAGGGGCTTTTCTTCAACGGTGCGGGCGTTTTCGAACAGCGATTCGTAGCCGAAATCGTCCCACACCGCGCGACTGGCACCGTTGCCCACCAGCAAGCCACTGAACGAAGTGGTGCTGCGCAAGGCGTTCCAGTCTTCAAGTTGAGCATCGACATCCTGGAAATCGGTCATTGCGTTCTTCGTCTCACGGCAAAAGGTCTGTGGGCGGCGACTTTATCACGACCGGTGCCTGGACCACGGCACGACGTGGGCGAAGAACGCTATGCTGCGACTTCGCCTGAGCCGACTTCGCCGAGTACCCGATGCTGCAAAAAAGCCTGATCCGCCGTCTCGACCTGATCACCCTGCAACTGTTCGTCGCCGTGCACGAAGAGGGCACGCTGACCCGTGCAGCGGTGCGCGAAGCGATTGCCGTCTCGGCGGCGAGCAAGCGTTTGATGGAGCTGGAGGAGGCGTTGGGCATCAGCCTGTTCGTGCGCCAGGCCAAGGGCATGTCCCTGACGCCGGCCGGTGAAACCCTGCTGCACCATGCCCGGCAGATGTTGTTCAACGTCGAGAAAATGGGACTTGAACTGGGCGAGCACAGCCACGGTGTGCGCGGCTATGTGCGGATGCTCGCCAACCTGTCGGCGATCATTCAGTTTTTGCCCGAGGACCTGCGGGACTTTTCCGAGCGTCACCCACAGGTCAAGACCGACCTCGAAGAACGCCCCAGCGCCGGGGTGATTCAGGGCGTGCTCGACGGGGTGGCCGACCTCGGGATCTGTTCCATCGACAGTGACATCAAGGGCCTGCACAGCGTGCTGTATCGCCAGGACAAACTGGTGGTGTTGATGCCGCCGCACCATCCATTGGCGAGTCGGTCCAGCGTGGCGTTCGCCGATACGCTGGACAGTGATTACGTTGGGTTGCATGCCGCCAGTTCGATCAACATGCGGACCCATGCCGCCGCCCGCGAGGCCGGCAAGGTGCTGCGGGTGCGAATTCATGTGCCAGGGTTCGACGCCATGTGCCGCATGATCCAGGCCAACATGGGGATCGGCATCCTTCCGCAGCGCGCCTATGAATTGTTTGGCCGGGCGCTGGGTTTGCACGCGGTGCCGTTGACGGACGAATGGTCCGATCGGGCGTTGATTCTGGTGGTGCGCGATGAGGCGTTGCTGTCGCCGGTGAGCTGGATGTTGTTTGAGCATTTGCGGGATACAGCCTGATAGTTCTCGGCTGAATGGGCGGGCCTCATCGCGAGCAAGCTCGCTCCCACACTGGGTCGGCGCCGCACTGAGGATCCCTGTGGGAGCGAGCTTGCTCGCGATGACTGACCTGAGGCCACGACAATTTCCCAAAGCGTTCGCATTTCGCGAACGCCCGTTGCCAACTGAAGGTTGGATTCCCGAGCTACCTGTCCTCTAGCCTTGGCACATATTCCAAGAACAAGAGGTACCCCGCGATGACTGCCCCTTTGAGTGCGATCAAAGTGATCGAGATCGGCACGCTGATCGCCGCGCCGTTTGCGGCGCGCATGCTGGCCGAGTTCGGCGCCGAAGTGATCAAGATCGAAGCCATGGGCCAGGGCGATCCCCTGCGCAAATGGCGCAAGCTGCACGAAGGCACCTCGTTGTGGTGGTACCTGCAATCACGCAACAAGAAGTCCCTGGCGCTGAACCTCAAATCCCCTGAAGGCATCGAACTGGTCAAGCAACTGGCGACCAGCGCCGATGTGCTGATCGAGAACCTGCGCCCCGGCGCCCTGGAAAAACTCGGCCTCGGTTGGGACGTGTTGCACGCGCTCAACCCCAACCTGACGCTGGTGCGGATTTCCGGATACGGCCAGACCGGCCCGTATCGCGATCGTCCGGGTTTCGGTGCCATAGGCGAAGCCATGGGCGGGATTCGCTACACCACCGGCACGCCTGGTTCGCCGCCGGCGCGGGTCGGCGTGAGCCTTGGCGATTCCCTGGCGTCACTGCATGCGGTGATCGGTGCGCTGATGTCGCTGCTAAGGGTCAAGACCGGGCAGGGCGGCGGGCAAATCGTTGATGTGTCCCTGGCCGAAAGCGTGTTCAACGTCATGGAAAGCCTGGTGCCGGAATACGACATGCTTGGCCATGTGCGCGAACGCAGCGGCGGTGCCTTGCCGGGTATCGCGCCGTCCAACACCTACCTGACGGCCGACGGCGCCTACGTGGTGATCGCCGGCAACAGCGATCCGATCTACAAACGCCTGATGCAAACCATCGGCCGCGCCGATCTGGCCGAGGCGCCGGAGTTCGCCCACAACGACGGGCGTGCAGCCAAGAGCAACCTGCTCGACGCCGCCATCACCCACTGGACCAGCAGTTTGCCCATCGACGAGGTGCTGGCCGCGCTGGAGGCCGCCGAAGTCCCGGCCGGACGCATCTACTCGGTGGCCGACATCGTCGCCGATCCGCACTATCAGGCGCGGGACATGCTGCTCAATGCCGAGTTGCCCGGTGGCGCCACGGTGAAGATGCCAGGCATCGTGCCGAAACTCTCCGAGACGCCCGGCGGCGTGAACTGGTCCGGCCCCGGGCTGGGCCAGCACACCGACGGCATCCTCGCGCAATTGGGCCTGACTGCAACAGACATCGAACGCCTGAAAGTCGAAGGAGTGGTGCAATGATCACCGATTATTCCAACAGCCTGATCGTGCAGGAAGTGTCCCCGCGCGACGGTTTGCAAATCGAGCCGACCTGGGTTGAAACCCACGACAAGATCGCTCTGATCGATCAACTGTCGCTGGCCGGGTTCAGCCGCATCGAAGCCGGTTCGTTCGTGTCGCCCAAGGCCATTCCTGCGCTGCGCGATGGTGAACTGGTGTTCAAGGGCATTAGCCGGCAACCGGGGGTGATCTATGTCGCGCTGATCCCCAACCTCAAAGGCGCGCAGCGGGCATTGGCGTGCCGTGCCGATGAGCTGAACCTGGTGATGTCCGCCAGCCAGACCCACAACCTGGCGAACATGCGCATGCGTTGTGAGGATTCATTGGCGGCGTTCGGCGAGATTGTGCAGTTCGTCGGCGACAGCCCGGTGCGACTCAACGCCAGCATCGCCACCACCTTCGGCTGCCCGTTTGAAGGCAAGATCGATGAGGACCGGGTACTGCAAATCGTCGACGCCTATCAGGAGCTCGGCATCCAGGGCATCACCCTGGCCGATACCACGGGCATGGCCAACCCGCGTCAGGTCGACCGGCTGGTGCGCCGGGTGCTGCAAAGGGTCTCCCCATCAGACCTGACCCTGCATTTTCACAACACTCGCGGTCTTGGCCTGTGCAACGTGCTGGCCGCTTACGAGGCCGGTGCCCGTCGCTTCGACGCGGCCCTCGGTGGCCTCGGCGGCTGCCCGTTCGCACCGGGGGCATCGGGAAACATCTGCACCGAGGATCTGGTGAACCTGTGCGATGAAGTCGGCATTCACACCGGCATCGATTTGCCGCTGCTGCTGAAACTGTCCCGGGGACTGCCGGCTCTGCTCGGCCACGAAGTGCCCGGTCAACTGGCCAAGGCCGGGCGCAATTGTGACCTGCCCCCGATCCCTGCCTGACACCGCAGAACACCTGTGGGAGCGAGCTTGCTCGCGATGACTGAGTCACAGCCAACCTCAATGTTGGCTGACCCGACGCAATCGCGAGCAAGCTCGCTCCCACAATAAAAAAGCACCTCAACCAGACAACAAAAACAATCGGACACCCACGGGAAGTCCGCCTGGAGAAACGCAATGAGCCTTAATGCACTGGAGGCCGGCGCGAGCCCGGCCGTTAGCCACGACGAAGAAAAAGCCCTGGTCAGCAAAGTCGCCTGGCGCCTGATGCCGCTGATCATGGTCTGCTACCTGTTCGCCTTTTTCGACCGCATCAACATCAGCTTCGCCAAGTTTCAGCTGCAGGCCGACCTGAGCCTGAGCGACACCGCTTACGGCCTGGGTGCCGGGTTGTTCGTGGTCGGTTATGTGATTTTCGAAGTGCCCAGCAACATGATGCTGTACAAGGTCGGCGCCCGGCGCTGGATCGCCCGGATCATGATGTCCTGGGGCCTGGCCACGGCGGCCATGGTGTTCGTCAACAGCGAATGGCAGTTCTACGTGCTGCGCTTCGTGATCGGCGCGATGGAGGCGGGTTTCGCTCCGGGCGTGCTGTATTACCTGACCCTGTGGTTCCCGCAGCACTATCGCGGGCGCATCACCTCGATGCTGTTCCTGGCGTCGGCGTTCGCTGGCCTGGTGGGCGCGCCGTTCTCGGGTCTTGTGCTGCAACACCTTGACGGTGTGCTGCAAATGCGTGGCTGGCACTGGCTGTTCCTGCTCGGTGGCGTGCCGTGTATCGGCCTCGGTTTGCTGGTGCTGACCCTGCTCAAGGACCGCATCGAAGACGCCCATTGGCTGACGCCTTCGGAGAAGACTTTGCTGGCCAGCCGTATCGCTCAGCATGAGCCGCACAAGAGCGGTGGTTCGCTGCTCGCCGCGCTACGGATTCCGGGCTTCCTGACCTTGGGGCTGATCTATTTCCTGATTCAGGTGGCGTCCTACGGCTTGAATTTCTGGGCGCCGCAACTGATCCGCAGCGCAGGTACCGAGAGTCCGGTGATGATCGGCTTGCTGACGGCCATCCCGTACATCTGCGGCGCCATCAGCATGGTGGTGATCGGACGGCTGTCCGATGCTTCTGGCGAGCGACGCAAGTTTGTCGCCGGTCTGGTGGCGGTCGGTGCGGTCGGGTTCTTCTGTGCGGGGATCTTCGCCAGTCACACGACCTTCCTGATTATTGCGTTGGGCCTGCTCGGTGCCGGGATCATCGCCTCCATCCCGAGCTTCTGGACCCTGCCGCCGAAACTGCTGGCCGGTGCCGGCGCGGGCGCGGCCGGCGGGATTGCGGTGATCAACACCCTGGGCCAGTTCGGCGGCATCGTCAGCCCGGTGATGGTCGGCCGAATCAAGGACCTGACCGGCAGCACCACGCCGGCGCTGTATGTCATTGGTGTGTGTGCGCTGATCGCCGTGGCGCTGTTGTTGTGGGGATTGCCGCAGAAGTTGCGCACACTCGACAAGGCCTGATGCCATAGACCGCTTTCGCGAGCAAGCCCGCTCCCACAGGAACCGCGTACCTCCCTGTGGGAGCGGGCTTGCTCGCGAAGGCGGCCAGGAGAACACCCTCGCATCGTCGGTTATCCCATCAACCCGCCGTCACCAACCCTTTGGCCGGCGCATCAAAAAACTGGATCAACACCACCCCGGCCATCAACAACATCACTCCCACCAGCTTGGGCAGGTTGATCTGCCGCTCCACCAACCCGAACCAGCCGAAGTGATCCAGCAACAACGACCCCACCACTTGCCCCGCCAGCGCCAATGCCATGAACCCCGCGGCACCCAGCTTGGGCAGCAGCACCAATGCCAGGGAAATGAATATCACCCCAAAAGCACCACCGGCCCACATCCAGAGCGGCGCCTTGCTGATGAATGCCAGTGATGGCAACGGCAAGCGCATCGCAACGATGATCGGCAACAGCACCACGACGCTCACCAGCAACGAGGCGAGTGTCGCCCACAGCGGATGGCCCAACCCGCGCCCGAGATTGACGTTGATCGCGCTCTGAAACGGCACCACCGCCCCGGCGATCATCGCCAGTCCAATCAGACCGGCCCAATGCAACGTACTCATGATCGATCTCCAACAGGTTTTGCTGGACTCTAGGGTATTCGTCGCGCAGATTTAAATTCCGTTTTGTTATCCAGAACATGCAGCAGATGAATAATCTTCGCCGTATCGACCTCAACTTGCTGGTGATCCTCGACGCCTTGCTCAGCGAGCAACACGTGACCCGGGCGGCCGAGCGTCTGCACTTGAGCCAGCCAGCGGTCAGCCATGCGCTGGCGCGCTTGCGTGACCTGCTCGGCGATCCGCTGCTGGTGCGCGCCGGTGCCGGTCTTGTGCCGACTCCGCGAGCGCTGGAACTCGTGGTACCGCTGGCCGCAGCCCTGGCCCAGGTGCAAGCGCTGCTGGCGCCGAACGCCTTCGATCCCGCGACCACCCAGCGCACCTTCCGTCTGGCGATGTCCGACTACGGCGCCGCCATTGTCCTGCCGGGACTGATCCGTACGTTGCGCCGCGAAGCGCCGGGCATCGACCTGCAAATCAGCCATGGAAGCCGCGAAAGCATGCTCGAAGGGGTGCTCAACGGTGACATTGATGTCGCCGCCGGTGTATTCCCGGAAATGCCCTATGAGTTGCGCAGCACGCCCCTGTTCGAAGAGCACTATGCCTGCCTGGTGGACCGCAACAGCCTGCCCGCCGATGGTGACCTCGACCTGCCCACTTACCTGGCTCGGCCTCACGTCCTGCTGGAAATGCGCGGCAGCGGCACCCCGGAAATCGAGCGTGCATTGACTGCATTGCGCGAACGCCGGCGTGTGGCTGTCAGCCTGCCGCACTGGAGCGTCGCCCCGCAGCTCATCAGCGGCACCGACCTGATCCTCACCGTCGCGTCGCGCGGCTTGCGCGATATCGATCAGTCTTCATTGGTTGTCGTGCCACCGCCGTTTCACATTCCGTCGTTCACCTTTGTGTTGGCGTGGCATAAACGGCGGGGTGGGGATCAGGCGTTGAACTGGTTGAATGAGTGGATCGTCCAAGGGACCCACCGTTGACTGATTTCTGTCGCGATCAGGCAGTCGGCAGTTGAGGTCCTGATATAGACTGGCCACCATTCACCAAGCCGTTCAAAAGGACTCCCCATGACCCCATCGTTGCTAATGGCCGTGCTTGCCTCGGGTTTTATCTACGGCATCACCCCGGGCCCGGGTGTGCTGGCGGTATTCGGTATTGGCGCGGCCCATGGGCGACGGGCCGGGGCGGGGTTTCTGTGCGGGCATTTGCTCGGTGATGTGGTCTGGTGCAGCACGGCGCTGATCGCGATTGTCGGTGCGCGGGAGATCGGCAGTACGGCGTTTGACGTGCTCGGTGTGCTCAGCGGCCTGTACCTGTTCTGGCTCGGCTGGCGTGCGGTGCGCGCCCGGCGTAGCAGCGGTGATGCGCCGCAGGGTGCGGCGCGGCAGCCGTTCTGGCACGGCATCCTGTTTGGCCTGACCAATCCCAAGGCCTATCCGGTGGCGGTGGCGACGTTCACGGCATTGCTGTCGAGTCGCGCGGAACTGCTCAACTGGTCAATGCTGCCGGCGCTGATCGCCTTGAGTTTCGTCGGCGGGTTGCTCGCCTACGCTATTCTCATCGGCATCGTCGGTGCGCGGCGAGTGCGCACCTTGTACCAGCGTCATGAACTGGCAATCACCCGGTTGTGCGGGGTAATGTTCATCGGTTTCGCCATTAATGCGCTGGTCCATGCGTTGCCGGGGCTGATGCCGGAAAAGGCTTGAATGTAATCACAGGGATGCAAGGCTGACGGGGCAGGGATGATTGAAGAGCGCTGCATTATCGGGGCACCCACGCTGAACCATGGAAAACCGGAATTCCGCGCCGCTGGCGAGTTATATCGATCTGTTGCTGGACGCCGTCTGTGCGGTGGATAAGCAGGGCCGCTTCGTCTTTGTCAGCGCGGCATGCGAGCGCATTTTTGGCTACAGCGCCGATGAGATGATCGGCGAGGCGATGATCGACATGGTGCACCCGGGCGATCGCCAGCGCACCCTCGACGCCGCCCGGGAGATCATGGGCGGTGAGCCCAAGCTCAACTTCGAAAACCGCTACCTGCGCAAGGATGGCAGTGTGGTGCACATCCTCTGGTCGGCACGCTGGTCCGAGGACGATCAACTGCGCATCGCCGTTGCTCGTGACATCACCGAGCGTAAGCAGGCCGAGTCCCGGCAGGCAGCGTTGTATGCGATTTCTGAAGCGGCCCATGCGACAGAGGATCTGCTGGCGTTGTTCAAGCGCATCCACATGATCATCGGCGAATGGCTGCCGGCATTGAGTTTTTCCGTGGCGCTGTACGACCAGCACTGCGCACAGCTGAACTTTCCCTATCACGTCGATGACCACGAGCCACAGCCCGAACAGCCCGGAACCATGACCGGGCGCCTGTGTGTCGAGGTGATCTGCACGGGGCAGCCGATCCTGTTGACTCCGGGCCAGTGCCCACCTCTTGCCGGCTTCGAAATGCTGCAGACCGAACAGAACGCACCCTGTTGGCTGGGTGTGCCGCTGAGTTCGCAAAACGGCACCATCGGCGCGCTGATCGTCAAAAGCATTCCGGGCGGCGAACGCTACACCGAGCAAGACAAGGAGCTGCTGCAATACGTCTGCGCCCAGGTCGCCACGGCCATCGAGCGCAAGCAATTGCACGCCCGCCTGCAACACATGGCCCAGTACGACCAACTGACCCAGTTACCCAACCGCGAGCTGCTGCGCGAACGGCTCAAGGCGTCACTGCAAGTGGCCCGGGAGGGCGGCGGGCGCATGGCGCTGCTGTACGTCGACCTTGACCGCTTCAAGCAAGTCAACGACACCCATGGGCACGCGGTCGGCGACATGCTGTTGCAAGCGGTGGCCAACAGGCTCAAGGGCTGCGTGCGGGAAATCGACACCGTGGCCCGCATCGGCGGCGATGAGTTCGTGGTGTTGCTGCACAGCATTCACGCGGCGGACGATACCGACCTTGTGGTCGAGAAAGTCCGTCAGGTCCTGGCTCAGCCCCTGCGCCTGGACGGGCACAGCCTGAATATCCAGCCCAGCATCGGCGTCGCCCGATACCCCGATCACGGCACCGAAGAGAAGCAATTGTTCCGGCATGCCGACGAGGCGATGTACTGCGCCAAACGCGAGCATCACCTGCGACTGGTCTGAAAAACCGCGCACCGTTCGTCGTGGCATCCACGTAATTTTCTAAACCTTTTGGGGCGCGCAAATTCAGATTCTATGCGGGCTACAGCTCGCCGCGACTACCACCAAGAGGAAGAGAATCATGCCTAATTCAAGAAACTCGAACTCGGGGAACTTCGCCAATGATCGAACGAAGGCCTCTGAAGCCGGTCGCAAGGGTGGGAAAACCACCACGACGACTGTCGACAAAGAGCCTGCGAAACCCGACATGGGCCGCAAGCCCGGACAGAAATCCAAGTAATGGATGATGGTGGTTTTGATTGAGAAGCGGGGGCGAAAGCTCCCGTTTGAATTTGAAGAGGAGGGCGCGACCATGAACCGGATGGCCACCCGATTATGTAATACCAGTCTTGCCACGTTACTGGGCCTGTTTGCCAGCGGCGTCTTTGCCCAGTCGACTGCCGAGTTCATCGACGAGGCCTCGGCAAAAGGTATTGCCGATATTGAAGCTAGTCGCCTGGCGCACCAGAAAGCCGAGTCCAAAGAGGTCAAGGACTACACCATTATCGTCATCAACGACCGCACCACGGCGAACCAGCACCTGGCTAA
Source organism: Pseudomonas sp. GW821-FHT12A04 (assembly GCF_058807755.1). Taxonomy (NCBI): domain Bacteria; kingdom Pseudomonadati; phylum Pseudomonadota; class Gammaproteobacteria; order Pseudomonadales; family Pseudomonadaceae; genus Pseudomonas; species Pseudomonas sp. GW821-FHT12A04. The sequence continues at coordinate 34,848 of NZ_JBXAQZ010000014.1, read as the reverse complement.
AATCGCCAAACAACTGGATATACCGGTCGCCCCCCGGGAAGAGATTGTCGAAAAGGCCAAAACCCTGATGCCACAAGTCCTGGATGGGGCAACCTACGACGAGGCCTATACCGCCAGTCAGGTGAAGACCACGCAGGAAGCCATCGAACAGCTGCAACAAGAGGCGCAGACCACCGACGTGCCGCAAATCAAGGCGTTCGCCGAAGAAACCCTGCCTAAATTGCAAAATCACCTGGAAATGGCCAAGGCGTTGCAAGCCAGCCGTTGACCTGAAGGTTTCAACACAAACGGCGCGGGGCTTCAGTCACGCGCCGTTTTTCTGTTCAGCACTGGTCCAGATGCGGCTTGGGATTATGCGTTGGGTTCAGGCCATTGAGGTCAAACACTCGACGTGATCGAAAAGGTTATTTTCTGAAACCTTTAGCGGTGCTCGCCGCGGTATCGTAGCGTCCCGAGGACAACGTACCGACAGGAGAACGCAATGAGTTGGTCCGCCAAACAGTACGTCGCTTTTGAAGATGAGCGCACCCGTCCCGCCCGTGACCTGCTGGCGGCTGTCCCCGCCGGGGACGTGCGCTTGGCCATCGATATCGGTTGCGGGCCCGGCAACTCCACCGAGTTGCTGGTGGAGCGCTTTGCCGATGCCACGGTGCGTGGGCTGGACAGTTCCAGCGACATGATCGACGCCGCGCGCAAGCGCTTGCCGCAGGTGCAGTTCGACATCGCCGACATCGACACCTGGAATGACAGTGGCCCGTTCGATGTGATTTTCGCCAACGCGGTATTGCAGTGGGTGCCTGATCACGCCACGTTGCTACCGTCGCTGGTGAGCAAACTGGCGCCGGGTGGCAGCCTGGCCGTCCAGATGCCTGACAACCTGAATGAACACTCGCACCGCTTGATGCGTGAAGTCGCCGCTGATGGCCCATGGGTCGGCAAACTGGCAGGTGCCGCCGGGCAAAGGACCGAAATGGCCGATGCCAGTGGCTACTATTCGATTTTGAAAGCCTGTTGCACCCGCGTCGATGTGTGGCGCACCACTTACCATCATCCGCTCGCAGGCGGTGCATCTGGCGTGGTGGAGTGGTTCAAGGGCAGTGGCTTGCGACCGTTTCTCGATCCGTTGGACGAGGCGGAACGGGCGCAGTATCTGAAGCAATATCAGACTGCTATCGAGCGGGCGTACCCGGCCATGGCCGATGGTTCGGTGCTGTTACCATTTCCGCGACTGTTTATCGTCGCGACCCGCTGAAGCAAAACAGGGACAGTTGATGAGCGTCATCTGCCCCTTTTTTCGATTTTGAAAAATCACTGTGGCTTGTTCTTTTTTGAGCGTCGGGCACTCAAGTACTCAAAGGCAAAGGAGGCAAAGCCGAACAACCCGATCAATGAAATGATCATGATTCCCAACTCTGAATTGTGCATGTTGATCTCCAGGCGAAGGATGAGCCGGGAGAATAAGGGAACTGTTGCTGGGCTCAACGCAGCTCTACGGCTTCTTTACTCGCTTGCGGTGATCTATACGCAAAAGATATGAGCGTCCAGGTGGCAGGGTCACATTCAGCGCTGAACACCAACCCACTATTTTGAGTCATATCAGGGGCTCCAATCAGTTACTCGATCACGTCGATTTCCACCAGTGCCCACGTACAGCCAGCGTACTTTGGATTAGATGTGTGCAGGGTAACGCTGCTGGCTGAGGGGAAGGGGGCACCGTTCTCGGCGAGCATCTCGAAATACCCCTCAATGGCTTGTTGAACCATGGCTATTGCATCTTCCAGATCTTCACCGGCGCTAAAACAACCTGGCACATCCGGGACTTCAACACCCCACGCATGTTCGTCGTCGTCCATGAAAATCGCAATCGGGTAAAACATGTTCATGGTCCTCCGTGAACACAGCGGGTGAGGTTATGAACCCCAAAGGGCGCCCCCGAAAGGCGCCGGGTGGACTGTCAGGATGGTTCTGCATCCATGCGTCGAGCGATAACGTCCAGCACATCGCAACCATCGCGCAATGGCACGCAGCAGAGCAATGCGAAGTCGCTGAGTACAACTGTGTCAGAGGTCAGGTCGCCGCGCATTGCGAGGTTTTCAAGAAGCTGCGTCACGGCGCGAATTCTGTAGCTGGCGGTGCTGAGCAGGGAGTGCAGGGGTTGGGTGGTGTTGACGTAGAGAGAGGGGAGGTCGTCGGCGTTGCTGGTTAAAGCCATATATTCATTCATGAGTGATTCCTTGAATTGAAGTGAACTACCACTCAGTGTCGCCAAACAAAAGGTGGTAGCTGTACGCAGGTTGGCGAACCGGGACAAGGCAAACCGGTAGACCCAAAGGTCTCCCACGCACAGCCACCATAAACAGGTAGCCAAGTGCGTTCAGAAACGCTCCGAGATTGCTCGGAGGTTCCTATGCTTTGTCATCGAGTCGCCAAACCCGATACGCCATTTGGACGCGGTCGGACTATAGGTCTCATGACAAAGGCACAGCAATGCGCAAGTCTACGGACATTTCCCAGTGTCGTGTAGGACGTTGCTTTTTCTAACGTTGATCTCCGTTTGGCCTTTAAAAACGAGGCCTTAACATTAGCGTTGGTAGGCGCATCACCAAATCCCGCGCACAAAAAACCGGCCACTTGGGCCGGTTTTTTCTGTCTCTGCATCCCCCGTCAAAACCACCCTGACGTGAGATCAAAATTCGATTGGAGCGGGTGAAGGGAATCGAACCCTCGTTATCAGCTTGGGAAGCTGGAGTAATGCCATTATACGACACCCGCTCAGAGCGCTGACTTTGTACCAGATACGGCTGCGGATTTGAAGTTTTTCTTTACGTGGAGCGGGTTTAACGCAGATGTGACAAAAAAAGCCCGGACCGCATGACGGTCGATCGCGGGCAAGCCTCGCGCCTGCAGAATACGTTTAACGCAGCAGGGCGGGGCTTGCTCGCGATGACGCTACTTCAGCCTGCCAATGCATGGTGTTCCTGGACGTTGTGGTAACGCGGTCGGCTTTCGAGTTGCGCTGGTTTCAGGAAGCCCATCAGTGCGTTGCGGCTGTCTCGGCAGGCGGCTTTGTGCTCCATGTCGAGAAAGTGGCCGGTGGCCTGAATGGTGCTGAACGTGCTGTGTTGCACGTGGCCGGCGAACAACCGGGCGTCGTCGGCGGCGGTGTATTCGTCCCATTCGCCGTTGAGGAACAGCACCGGCACGTCGATTTTCTTCGCCGCGTGCAGGTAGCACTGGCGGTCGCTGTGCAGCACGTCGCTGATGTGGAAGTGCATCTGCCCGTACTCATGTTCGGCCAGGGAGCTGACGTGGCGATAGTTGAAGCGCTTGAACAACGACGGCAGGTGTTTGCCGATGGTGTCGTTCACCAGGTGCCCGACCCGGTCGCGATCCAGGTTGCCGAGGTGTTCGACGCCGCGCTCGAGGTAGTCGAGCATGTGCGCGTTGATCACCGGGGAGAACGAGCTGATCACGGCTTTTTCGATGCGCCGTGGCCGTTGCGACAATGCCATCATGGTCGCGGCACCGCCCCAGGAAAACGACAGCACGTGCTCGGCAGCGAAGTGGTCGATCAGCTCCAGCAGGATCTGTCCTTCGATTTCCTTGGTGAGCATTTTTTCATGCAGGTTGTGGGCTTTTGACCGGCCCGCGTAGGGCTGGTCGTAGCAGACGACGTTGAACTGCGGATGGAGGTTTTTCACGGTTTGTGCAAACGACGCAGTCGTAGCCATCGAGCCGTTGACCAAGATAATGGTCTTCTCTGCGGCGTCTGCGCGATAGAACTCCGTGTAAACCCGATACTGACCCTGTATATCCAGCACAGCGATTTCTGGCCTCATGTCATAAGACTCCTGGCAAGCGGGTATGCGCGCAAATGAGATTGCACGAGCTTTGTGACAGGTAGGCATACGCCTGGAATTTGAGAGGCCCATGTCGATCCATTGCAGTCCGGTCGACGGGTATTGTTATTGGCGGGCAGTCTGCCGGATGAGGCCGGAACCCTTGGGTTCCTACCGGCAAAAAGTTTCTTAGAAGTATGGGGTGACTCGTCGGTCACATTTCGGCCGACGTCCTGATTCAAGCAGGGGTCACATCATTGCGCAAGTGCCGTTGGTAAATTGTTCGACAACTTTCTGCTGAGCGGTCGCGCGCTTAGATCGATCCGATCTCTTCGTCGGTCAGCGGGCGATATTCGCCCGGTTTCAAGGTGTCGTCGAGCACCAGTGACCCCATGCGTTCGCGATGCAGGCGCAGCACCTTGTTGTCGAAGTGGCCGAACATGCGCTTGACCTGATGATAGCGGCCCTCGACGATGCTCAGGCGTGCGCATTTTGGCCCGAGCAGCTCTAGCCCGGCGGGTTGCGTGGTGAGGTCTTCGAAGGCGAAGTACAGCCCTTCGTTGAATTTGATCGCGTACTCGGGGCCGATGTCCTGCTCGGTTTCGACGTAATAGACCTTGGGCAATTTGGTCTGCGGCTGGGTCAGGCGCCGCGACCAGCTGCCGTCGTTGGTGATCAGCATCAGGCCGGTGGTGTTGAAGTCCAGGCGTCCGGCGATGTGCAGTTCGTCCTTGTCCGGTTCATGGATCAAATCGAGCACGGTCGGGTGCTGCGGATCCCGGGTGGCGCTGACGCATCCGGCGGGCTTGTGCAACATGAAATGGCGCAGGGGTTTACCGGCCTGCAGCACCTCGTTGTCGACTTCGACGCGGCTGAATTCGCGGACTTCGCTGTGCGGGTCGCTGACGACTTTTCCGTCAACCCTGACGCGTTTTTCCACCAGCAACAAGCGCACCTGCTTACGGTTGAAGCACGGCAGGTTGCTGAGGAAACGGTCGACACGCATGACTTAAGGATCGGTAAGGACAGGGGCGCGCATCTTACTTGATCGACCCGGACGCTGCTTGCAACTGCGCCTCGACTTCAGCGCAGCGCGGGCACAGGCACGAGGCGTCGCGCAGTTCCGCCGGCAGCGCCTGGAGCACCGCCGGGTCGATGCTGACGCCGTAGCACCAGCAGGCGCGGTCGGCGGTTCGCGGGTCGGCCAGGGTGCAGTCGTTGGGTGCACCGCAGGCCGGGCAGAGGTCAGGCTGGTTCATAGCTGGAGTGAGGTTTTTCCACGCAGGTTCGGTTACGGCCAGTTTGCTTGGCCCGATACATCGCATGATCCGCCCGTGACAGCAGGCTGTGCAAGGTGTCATCGGGCTGCAAGGTCGTGAGGCCAATGCTCACGGTCAGTTGCAAGGCCTTGTCGTTGTAGGCGTAGCGCTGTTGTTCCACGTGCTGACGAATTTTCTCGGCAATCATCAGGCCGGTCTTACCGTCGGTGTCCTTGAGCAGCACGATGAACTCTTCACCGCCCCAGCGGCAGACGATGTCGGAGTGTCGCAGGCAACTTTCCAGATCCCGGGCGAAACCGATCAGTACCTGGTCGCCGGCCAGGTGGCCGTAGGTGTCGTTCAGCGCCTTGAAGTGGTCCAGGTCCAGCAGCAAAGCGGTCAGCGGCTTGGGCTCGCGCCGGGCTTCGTGCATGGCCTGCGCGGCCAGCAGGTCGAAGCCGCGACGGTTGGGCAGTTCGGTCAGGCTGTCGAGGATGGCCTGGGCCTGGATCTTGTCCTGATAGCGTTTGATCACCCGGTTGAGCAGGGCCAGCACGATCAAGGTGACCAGCAGGCAGATCAGCAGGTTGAGGTACAGCGACTGGCGGATTTCACCGAGGGCGCTGTCTTCGCGTTTGTCGACGAACAGGTACCAGTTCAGCTCCGGGATAAACCGCACGTTGAGGAAATGCCCCTGGCCCTGCACGGAGTATTCATAGCTGCCGCTGTGGGGTTTGGGCAGCCGGCTGACCAGGTCTTTCATGCTGTCGAGTTCACTGAGTTTCTGCCCGATGTGCGCGCCCTGCGGCCCCCCTTCGGCGCCGGTGAGTACCAGGCGCCCGAAGTTGTCGACGAAATACACACTGCGTTGATAACGCTGCTGGTACTTGTCGATCAGCTTGATCACGGCGTCGACGGTCAGGCCAACCCCGGCCGCGCCGATGAATCGGCTGTTGTAGTCGTAGACCTTGTAGTTGATGAAGAAGGTCAGGTTGTCCTTGTTGGCGAGATCCGGGTCGACGTTGATCTCGTACGGATCCTTCATGTCCCGCACGCGAAAGTACCAGGCATCGCGGGGCTCGGTGGTCTTGACCTGCTTGAGCACACCCTTGGCGTGGTAGTAGGTCAGGCTGGTGTTGGAGACGAAGAACGCGGTGTAGGCGCCGTAGTGGGTCATGACCTCGTTGAGGTAACGGGTCATCTGGTCGGAGTCCTTTTCACCATTGACCACCCAGTCGCGCATGAAGGTGTCGCGGGCCATCATCGAGGAAATCAGGATTGGCCTGACGAGGTCTTTCTGGATTTCCGAGTAGACCGTATCCGATGTCAGCGGCAGTTCGGTGTTGACGATGTTGTCGCGGATCGAGGCCCGGGAGGCGTAGTAACTGAGGAAGGAGGTGGCGAGGAAACCTGCGCCCAGCAATGCGACCAGCGTGAGCACCAACGAACGTTGAGAGTACAGCGGCGAGCGAAGCGGCATGGCAGTTCCATTGGCAGTCATCCGATGGTTGCATTCTAATGGCACTGCGGGGAAATAACTGCTCTATGTGTGCCGCGAATGGTCGTTCCCACATTCCACGAAGGGTTACGCCCGCCGCCAGCGTGAATGAGGCGGCACTTTGATGGTGCTCGTGTGCACCGCATTGGAACCTGTCCGCCGCTGATCAGACGGTGGGAGCAAAGTCGCACTTGGCAGGGGAATGCCAGTCAAAACAGGTGTAAGTCGGAGCGTGCCGACTGCTGTTACAGGTCTTTACGGAGGCCACCATGTTGCGTCGATTATTGTTAGGTGCAGTACTGGGTCTTGGATTGTCTGGCTGCTACTACTACGCCGGTCCTGCCGACGTCTACGGGGGACCTTATTACTACCCCGGCTACTACTCGCCCTATTACTACGGTTACTACGGTCCGCGTTATTACGGTGGTTATCGCGCCTATTACTACGGTGGGCATGGTTACTACCGTGGCCACGGCGGCGGACACGGACATCATGGCGGTGGACATCGAGGTGGCCACCGTTAATCAGGGCGCGAACGAATGAAAAACCTTTCATCGGCCAGATGTTTCCACTTGTTTCGAGGGCGCACCAGATTCCGAATTCGGTGTCTGATCTTTCGACAGTCACCGAACATTTGTCTGTCGCCTGCCAGCGTCGCTGGTGTGGCTTATCCGCGGTCCAGGAGGCCGCCATGCTCTGTCGAATTCTTCTGTTAGCTGTGTTGGGATTGTCCCTTGGTGGGTGCGTGCCTTATTACGATGAAGGAGGCAGTTACTACAGTTCCGAGGTCTATACCTCGCCATCGCCAACCTATTACGCCGGGGGGAGTTCCTACTACTCCAATGGTGGCGGTTACTACACACCGCCGCCCCGGTACTACGTGCCGCCAGCGCGGTATTACCAGCCGACACCGCGCTATTACTCACAGCCACGGATCTATCAACCGTCGCGCTATTACTCGCAGCCGCGGATGTATCAACCATCGCGCCATTACCAGTCGGCCCCTCGTTACTATCAGCCGTCGCGTGGCGACTACCGCACGCATCAGAACCATGGCTGGGACGGCCGTAACCGCGGGAACTGGAACAACGACTATCGCGGAAACGGTCGAGGCTATCGCAGCGGGCGGGGCGGCCACCGATAGCTTTGTACAAAACACAACTCTGAATGTGGGAGCGAGCTTGCTCGCGAAGGCGGAGTGTCAGTCAACATCAATGTTGCTGAGATGACGCTTTCGCGAGCAAGTCGAATCGTCGCACCGCCGCTCCCACAGTGTTGTGTGCAGTTTTCAGTATTCGGACAAATCCGCCAGCGGATGCCGACCTTCCCAAGCCTTGTGAAAATGCGCCTCTACCACCGCGTCCGGCACGTTGTTGATGTCCGGCCAGTGCCAGTGCGGCTTCTGATCCTTGTCGATCAGCCGGGCACGTACGCCTTCGCTGAATTCCGGATGCCGACAGCAGTTGAGGCTCAGGGTGTATTCCATCTGGAAGACTTCGGCCAATGACAGGTGTCGGGCTCGAATGATCTGCTCCCACACCAGACGAGCGGTCAGCGGAGCGCCTTCGCTCAGGGTCCTGGCTGCGCGGCTCAGCAACAGGTCGGTGTGATCGCGCAAGGCGCTGATGGCCTTCCAGGCGCAACGCACGTCGCTGACATCCAGCAGTTCGTCGATCTGCTGGCGGCGCGGCAGCCACTGGGCTTCGGGCATCTGCGCCGCGGCTTCCTGCTGCAAGGCCTTGAGCAGGCTGTTGAGCTGCATGGGTGTCTGTTCCTGCCAGTTCAATTGCAACAGGCCTTCGATCAATTCCGGCTGCTGCTCATCGAGCAGGAAACGATCGGCCAGGTCCAGGTCAATGGCATCGCGGCCGTTCATGTGCGCACCGGTCAGGCCCAGGAACAACCCGAGCTTGCCGGGCAGGCGCGACAGAAACCAACTGGCGCCAACGTCCGGGTACAGGCCGATGCTGATCTCCGGCATGGCCAAGCGGCTGCTCGGCGTGACGATGCGAATGCCTGCCCCTTGCAACAGTCCCATGCCACCGCCGAGCACATAGCCGTGGCCCCAGCAGATCAGCGGTTTCGGGTAGGTATGAAGTTTGAAGTCCAGGCGATATTCCGCCGCAAAGAACTGCGCGGCCAGTGGCGGTACTTCGCCCGGATGGACGCGACAGGCTTCCACCAGGCTGCGCACTTCGCCGCCGGCGCAAAAGGCCTTGGCACCATTGCCGCGCAACAGAACGCAGACGATCTGCGGGTCCTTGGCCCAGGCCCCCATTCGGTCGCGCAGGGCGTTGATCATCGGCAGGGACAGGGCGTTCAGGGACTTTTCGGCATCCAGGCTGGCGATGCCGATGCGCGCGCCGTCGGTGCCGGTGAGTTCTTCGAAGTGCAGATTCATCGTGACCTCGATCGGGAATTTGAGGGTTAAGTATGATCGCTGTGTGGGAAAGTGCCGGATCTGCATCAGATCAATTGACAAGCGTGATGCGCTTTCCTAGGGTTCGCCCCATTGTTTTTGCCGGATGTAACCATGACTGCTGACGACCGTATCAAACTCGAACCGGGCTGGAAGGAGGCACTGCGTGCCGAATTCGACCAGCCCTACATGGCAGAGTTGCGAAACTTCCTGCAACAGGAGCGGGCGGCCGGTAAGGAGATCTATCCGCCGGGGCCGATGATTTTCAACGCGCTCAATTCCACGCCGCTGGACAAGGTCAAGGTAGTGATCCTCGGGCAGGACCCTTATCACGGCCCGGGCCAGGCCCATGGCTTGTGCTTCTCGGTGCAACCGGGCGTGCCGGCGCCGCCGTCGCTGGTGAACATTTACAAAGAGCTCAAACGCGACCTGAACATCGACATTCCCAACCATGGCTACTTGCAAAGCTGGGCCGATCAGGGCGTGCTGATGCTCAACACCACCATGACCGTCGAGCGTGCCAACGCCAATGCGCACAAGGACAAGGGCTGGCAGTTTTTCACGGATCGAATCATTGAAGTGGTCAGCCAACAGCAACCGCACCTGGTCTTCATGCTGTGGGGCGCCCATGCCCAGAGCAAGCAGAAGCTGATCGATGCGACCAAGCATCTGGTGTTGACCTCGGTGCATCCGTCACCGCTGTCGGCCTATCGCGGCTTTCTCGGTTGCGGGCACTTCAGCCGGACCAATAAATTTCTGGAACAGAATGGCGAGACGCCGATCGAGTGGCGGTTGCCGCCGGTTTGATGGGCTGAGCAAGAGGGCCCCATCGCGAGCAAGCTCGCTCCCACAAGGATCACGCGAACCCTGTGGGAGCGAGCTTGCTCGCGATGAAGGCAACTCGGTCTATCAGACTGAATCCGGACCCCGGTTCCAGTACTTGAACAACGGCTCCGCCAGAAACAACACAAACAACAGCCGCATCACCTGCATCGCCGTCACCAGCGGCACCGACAGTTGCAGGGTTTCCGCCGTCAGGCTCATCTCGGCGATCCCGCCGGGCATCATGCCCAAGGTCAGTGAGCGCAGATCCAGATGGGTCAGCGCACTCAACCCCAATGCCGCCGCCGTGGCGATCAGCATGGTCAACACCGTGCCGATCAGGGTGCGCCCCATGAACGACGGCGCACGCCGGAAAAACTGCCGGTTGAAGTGACAGCCCAGACCGCTGCCGATCAACCATTGGCCAATCTGGCTACCGCCGTTGGGCAAGCCGATGTGCAGGTCCCAGCCGATGCTGACGGCCGCACTGACCAGCAGCGGCCCGAACAGCCAGGGGTTGGGTTGACGCAGGCGCTCCCAGATCCAGGCCGCCAACGCGCCAGCGGGAAACAACACCGCCAGCCAGCGCCAATCGATGCTGCCAGCGTGGGAAATCGGCGCACCGTCGCCCAACAAATACTTGAAGGCTGCCGGCACGCAGAGCACCACGACCAACACCCGCAAACTCTGCCCCGCCGCCACACGGCTGAGTACCGCACCATTGCGGGCGCCGAGGTTGACCATCTCCCCGGAACCGCCGGGCATGCTGGAAAAGAACGCCGTGGCGCGATCTTCTCCGGTACGGCGCATCAGCCACACGCCGACCACGGCGGACAGGCTGGTGACCAACGCACCAAAGAAAATCAAACCGAAATGACTCAGCACCTGCTCCATCACCACCGGGGTGAAGTGCAGGCCGATGCCGATACCGACGATCCACTGGCCGCACTTGCGTCCGCCAGGGATTTCGGCCAATTGCCAGGGTGTCAGGCAGCGCACGAGGATGATCGCCAGCAACGAGCCGACCATCCACGGCAAAGGCCAGCCGACCTGGCTGGCGAGATAACCGCCAAGCAGGCCGACCAGCGGGGTTCCCCACCAGAGTTTGAAGGGGGACCGATCAGACATCGGCGACAACGCGTTGCGCCACTGAGCGTTTACGCCAGATGCGCACAATCGGCACCAGCAGCATGACCACGATCAACCCCCAGACACCGACGGTGATGCCGCTCGACCAGAGGATGTCCAGCGAACCGTTGGAGATCGACAACGCCCGACGCAGGTTCTGCTCCATCAAGCCGCCAAGGATGAAACCCAGTAGCACCGGCGACAGCGGGAAGTCGAGCTTGCGCAGGATGTAGCCGAAGATGCCGATACCGATCATCAGGAACAGGTCGAAGGTGGTGGCATGCACCGCGTACACGCCGATAGCGGTGATGATCGCAATCATCGGCACCAGCGCCCAGTTCGGCACGGCGAGGATTTTGGTGAAGATGCGGATCATCGGGATATTGAGGATCACCAGCATGATGTTGGCGATAAACAATGACGCAATCAGGCCCCAGACGATGTCCGGTTGCTGTTGGAACAGCAGGGGGCCGGGCGTGATGTTGTACAGCGACAGCGCACCGATCATCACTGCCGTGGTGCCCGAGCCGGGAACACCGAGGGTCAGCATCGGCACCAACGCGCCGCAGGCTTCGGCACCGATGGCGGTTTCCGGGGCAGCGAGGCCGCGTTTGTCGCCTTGGCCGAATTTGCCGCTTGGGCCGGCAATGCGTTTCTCGGTCATGTAGGCCACGGCACTGGCCAGCGTTGCACCTGCGCCGGGCAGTACGCCCATGATGAAACCGAGTACGCCACAACGCATGTTCACCCAGAACACCGAAGCGGCTTCCTTGAAGTTGAACAACATGCGCCCGGTCGCCTGGAAGGCTTCCTGGCCACGGTGGGTTTTTTCCAGCAGCAACAGGATTTCGCTGATGGAGAACAGGCCCAGCACCAGCACTACGAATTGAATGCCGTCGGTGAGGTGGATGTTATCGCCGGTGAAGCGGTACACACCGCTGTTGGCATCAATGCCGACCGTCGACAGAAACAGCCCGATCAGCGCGGCGATGAAGGTCTTGAGCGGGCGGTCGCCGGCCATGCCGCCGAGACAGACAATCGCAAACACCATCAGCACGAAGTATTCCGCCGGGCCGAAGGCAATCGCCCATTTCGCCAGTATCGGCGCGAACACCACCATCCCGCAGGTGGCGATGAACGCGCCGATGAACGAACTCCAGGCCGACAGCGACAGGGCAACACCGGCCAGGCCTTGACGGGCCATCGGGTAGCCGTCGAGGGTCGTCATCACGGTGGAGGCTTCGCCGGGAATGTTCAGCAGGATCGAACTGATCCGGCCGCCGTATTCGCAACCCAGATACACCGCCGCCAGCAGGATCAATGCCGACTCCGGCGGCAGGCCCAGTGCGAACGCAATCGGGATCAGCAATGCCACGCCGTTGATCGGCCCCAGCCCCGGCAGCAGGCCGACGACGGTGCCGATCAGCGTGCCGCTGAGGGCGGTCACCAGGTTGTAAGGGGTTAGTGCGACGCCGAAGCCGTGACTCAAATAACCAAGCGTATCCATATCAGTTCTCCAGAACGTCGAGCAGGCCCAGAGGCAGTGGCACGTCCATGACTTTGTCGAACAGCAGGTACAGACCGACGCTCATCAGACTGATGATTATCGCGCCCGGCAGCCAGCGTCCGCCGTACAGGCGAGCCATCGGTATGCCAACCAGCATGCTGCTGAGAATGAAGCCCAGCGGTTCGAACAGCCCGGCGAAGACCAGCAGCAACAGTACGCAAACACCAATTTTGGTCAGGGTTTCGCGATCCAGCGGTGGCTCTTCATCGGTGTGCTTGATCGGCGAAGGGCGATACACCATGTACACCAGCGCCAGGCCCATCAGTCCCAGCATCAGCAGGGGGAAGGCTCGCGGGCCGATCGGTTCGTAGGAAAAAGGTGCCTGGTACGGCCAGGCCATCGCCACCAGGCTGAGGCAGGCCAGCAACAGCACCGAAGCAAAAATGCGTTGTAAGAGCATGGGGAACTCCTGTGCCGCGACTCCGCCAAACGGAGCCGCGGCCGCTAGACAGAGGCGATCACTGGATCAGGCCGAACTCTTTGGCCAGCACTTTGTAGTCCGCAACCTGCTTCTTCACGTAGGTGTCCAGTTCCGGGCCGGTCATGGCGAACGGGAACAGTTCACGCTGGTCGCGCAGCTTGGCGAACTCGGGGGAGGCCAGCAGCTTGTCGAAGGAGTCCTTCCACCAGGCATAGTCTTCATCGCTGACTTTTGGCCCGAGGTAGAAGCCGCGAACCACCGGCCAGACGATGTCGTAGCCTTGCTCGCGGGCTGTCGGAATGTCCTTCATTTCCGGCTCGTCCAGGCGCTTGTCGGAGAACACCGCCAGCAGGCGCATGTCGCCACTCTGGATGTGCGGCATGGAGTCGGAGATGTCGGTGCTGCCGACCTGGATGTGGCCGCCGAGCAGGGCGGTAGCAATCTCGCCGCCACCTTCGAGGGCAACGTAACGCAGGTCACGGGGGTTGATCCCGGCGGCCTTGGCGATCAGCGCGGTTTGCATCCAGTCCTGGCTGCCGACGGTGCCGCCGGAGCCGATCACCACTTTGCTCGGATCTTTCTTCAGTGCCTGGACCAGATCGTCGAGGGTCTTGTAGGGCGAATCGCTTTTCACCGCGATGGCGCCATAGCTGGTGCCAACGGCGGCCAGCCAGCGCACGTGGCTTTCATCGAAACGACCGAACTTGCCCTGGGCCAGGTTCAGCAGCGAACCACTGGACCAGGCTACCAGGGTGCCGGCATCGGCCGGACGTTGGGCGACCACTGCGTTGTAGGCCACTGCGCCAACGCCGCCGGGCATGTAGGTCACGCGCATCGGTTTGGTCAGCAGTTTTTCGTTGATCAGCGCGCTTTGCGCCAGTTTGCAGGTCAGGTCGAAACCACCGCCGGGCGAGGCCGGGGCGATGCATTCCGGGCGTTTGGGTTCGGCAAGCGCATGGCCGGTAAACAGCAGTACGCTGGCCGCGAGGGCAATTTTACGCATTGACAGGTTCATTCAAGTCTCCTTGGGAGTTGTTGTTATGGACGCACTGAATTACCAAAGGGCAACGCTATAGCTCACCAGCAGACGCACTTCATCGGCATCGCGAGCAGAGTAGTTGGAGCGGTAGGTGGCATTGCGCAGGCGCACGGCGACATCCTTGAGCGCGCCGCTTTGTACAACATATTTAATCTCGGAGTTGCGTTCCCACTCTTTGCCTTCGTCACCGTTCTTGAGCTTGATGTTGTCACCGCTCACGTAACGGCTCATGAAGGTCAGACCGGGGACGCCGAGGGTGACGAAGTCGAAGTCATAACGCGCTTGCCAGGAGCGTTCTTCGGCGCCGGCAAAGTCGTTGATCTGCACGAAGTTCACCAGGTACGGGTCGGCGCCATCCACATACGGGAATGCGCTGTCGCCGGACATGTGCTGGTAGCCCGCGCTGAACTTGTGGCCGCTCAAGGCGTAACTCACCAGGCCGTTGAGGGACTTGTTGTCGATCTTGCCGCCGCGGGCCTCGCCCTGGTCATCGCTGATGGCAAACCGCAGGTCGGTGCCAAAAGTGCCGGGGCCAAATGGCTGCGAAGCGATCAAACCGAGGAAATGCTGGTTGTAGACTTCATCGAGTTGCGCGAAGTGGTAGCTGCCGGTGATCTTGTCGGTGAGCTTGTAGTCCAGGCCGCCAAAATCAAAGTGCTTGCCGGCCACGGTGCCAGCGAAACGGCCGTTCTTGTTGTTGAGGGCTATGTCCTCGAAATCGGTGCTGTCGCGGTCCTTGGCTTTATCCAGACGCCCGCCGGTGAAAGTCAGGTTCTTGAGCTCTTTGGAGGTCAGCATGCCGCCCTCGAAGGTCTGCGGCAGGATGCGCCCGTCATTGGGCTTGAGGATCGGCAATTCCGGGATCAGGGTGCCGATTTTCAGCTCGCTGGCGGAGATTTTCATTTTGCCGGTCAGGCCGAGCTTGGAGTATTCGTCGACGGCGCGCCCATCGTCGGTCGGCAGCAGGCCGGTACCGGTACGGTCCGGGCTCGAATCGAGCTTGACCCCCATCATGCCCAGCGCATCGACACCGAACCCCACGGTGCCGTCGGTGTAGCCTGATTTCAGATTGAGCATGAACCCCTGGGCCCACTCGTCACGCTTGGACTGTTGGGCGCTGGTGCCGTCGCGAAAGTCGCGATTGAAGTACATGTTGCGGGTTTCGAAAGTGGCCGAGCTGTCTTCGAAGAATGCGGCCTGGCTCAACGGCGAAAAGCCGGCAAGGGCGGCAGCGCTGGCAAGCGCAGTGTGGCTGAAACGGGAGAGGCGGGCAGGCGCGATAGCCTGGGTCTGCAGGGACTGCATGGATGACTTACTCCGTTTATTGTTCTTATTTGTCGAAAACGCTTCGAGGCGTTTTTCGTATCGCTGTGTGGCTGCAGCGACGGCAGTCGAAACTGTCCGTGGCTGGACTGTAACGGGCTAACCTTTCGCTAACCTTTCAGCTGACTTTCACGGTTTTCGGGCTTCACAGCGGCGGTTGCGGCTGTAAACTTCGCGCCAGAGAATGGCGTCGACCATCCCGGAATGAGGTAAAGATCCATGCGTGTCCTGCTCGTCGAAGACCATTTGCAGCTCGCCGAAAGTGTCGCCCAGGCGCTCAAGAGCACCGGGCTGACCGTGGACGTTCTGCACGATGGCGTGGCGGCCGACCTGGCGCTGGGCAGCGAGGAATACGCCATGGCGATCCTCGATGTCGGCTTGCCGCGCATGGATGGTTTCGAAGTGCTGGCGCGTTTGCGGGCGCGGGGCAAGAACCTGCCGGTGTTGATGCTGACCGCCCGCAGCGACGTCAAGGATAGGGTCCACGGCCTGAACCTCGGCGCCGACGACTACCTGGCCAAGCCGTTCGAACTGACCGAACTCGAAGCTCGGGTCAAAGCCTTGTTGCGCCGCAGCGTGCTGGGCGGTGAGCGCATTCAGCGTTGCGGTGTGCTGGCCTACGACCTGGAAACCCGGCGTTTCACCCTCGGGGAAGAATTGCTGACCCTGACCTCCCGCGAACAGGCCGTGCTCGAAGCCCTGATCGCGCGCCCCGGTCGGGTGATGAGCAAGGAGCAGCTGGCGTCGCAAGTGTTCGGCCTCGACGAAGAAGCCAGCCCCGATGCCATCGAAATCTACGTGCACCGCCTGCGCAAGAAACTCGACGGTCAGCCGGTCGCCATCGTGACCTTCCGCGGCCTCGGTTACTTGCTGGAAAGCCGCGATGCATAAGCCCAGCAGCCTGCGCTGGAGGTTGCTGTGGAACCTGGCGCTGCTGCTGGTGGTGTTGATGCTGGCCAGTGGTTTGAGCGCCTACTGGAACGGACGCGAAGCTGCCGATACGGCCTATGACCGGACCCTGCTGGCGTCGGCGCGAACCATCGCTGCCGGCGTCTCCCAGCGCGACGGCACCCTCAGTGCCGACGTGCCCTACGTGGCCCTCGATACCTTTGCCTACGACAGTGCCGGGCGAATTTTCTACCTGGTCAACGACATCAATCAGAAGCTGATTTCCGGTTACGAAAACCTGCCCGCGCCACCGCCGGGAACGCCGCGCACCGATGACTATCCGGCGCTCGCACGTTTCTACAACGCCCAGTACCGCGGGCAGAACGTGCGCGTGGTGAGCCTGCTCAAGCCCGTGAGCGAGCCGAACATGAATGGCATGGCGGAAATTCGCGTGGCGGAAACCGATGAGGCGCGCGTCAGCATGGCCCGCAGTCTGGCGGCGGATACTTTGCTGCGCCTGGGCATGCTGGCAATCGGTGCGTTGATGCTGGTGTGGTTCGCGGTGAGTGCTGCGTTGCGCCCGCTGGAGCGCTTGCGCACGGCGGTGGAAGAGCGCCAGCCGGACGATCTGCGCCCCTTGCCTTTGGTGGAAGTGCAGCGCGAATTGTGGCCGCTGGTGCGCGCACTCAATCACTTTACCGAGCGCTTGCGTGGCCAGTTCGAGAAGCAGGCACAATTCATCGCCGACGCCGCCCACGAACTGCGCACGCCGCTGGCGGCACTCAAGGCGCGCCTGGAGCTGGGCCAGCGCTCGGCTGAGCCCGATGTCTGGCGCAGCACCCTGGAGACTGCCGCCCAGAGCACTGATCGATTGACTCATCTGGCCAATCAGTTGCTTTCCCTGGCGCGGGTCGAAAATGGTGCCCGGGCGATTGCCGAGGGCGGCGCGCAGTTACTCGACCTGAGTCAGTTGGCACGGGAGCTGGGCATGGCCATGGCGCCGTTGGCCCACAAGCGTGGTATCGCGCTGGCGCTGGAGGCGGATGAACCGGTCTGGCTGCGGGGCGAGCCGACGTTATTGAACGAGCTGCTGAGCAATCTGGTGGATAACGCATTGGCCCACACGCCGCCGGGTGGCAACGTGATTCTGCGGGTCTCGGCGCCCGCCGTGCTGGAAGTCGAAGATGATGGCCCCGGCATTCCTCTTGAAGAACGCGATCGGGTATTCGAGCGCTTTTATCGCCGCAATCAGCAAGTGGCCGGTTCCGGATTGGGGTTGGCGATTGTCGGTGAGATCTGCCGCGCGCATCTGGCCCAGATCAGCCTGCACGATGGCGAGCGGGCGGGGTTGAAGGTGCGGGTGAGTTTTATCTCCGGGGAGTAACACAACATCTGTGGCGAGGGGGCAAGCCCCCTCGCCACAAGGATCAGTAAAACATCGTGCGCGTTTCTTCCAGGTCGGCGCACATCGCCTTGTCGTCAAAATCGATTCCAAGTGCCTTGTAGGCCGGTACGTTCAACGCATCGGTACTGGCGAGCGGGTGATCGGTGTCCTGCAGGCAATACAGGCTGGCCACCTGTACCAGATCCACATAGTCGACCTGCGCAGACTGGCGTTTGAAGTTCAGGTATAGCCGCGGCACTTGCACCAGCATGTCGGGAAATTCCCAGACCCTGAGCAGTTTTTCACCGATTAGCGGATGAATCCGGTCGATCACATGGTTGAGGCTGACCGGGTCGGACAGCAGCTCGTAGTGATCTTCGGCGTAGGTCAGGATCGGCAGCACGCCGATCTGGTGCACCAGACCGCCAAGGGCCGCCTGATCGGGCTTTAGTCGGGTGTAACTGCGGCACAAGGCGTAGCTGACGCCGGCGATTTCCAGGCTTTTTCGCCAGACATCGCGCATTTTCTGTTCCACCACATCGGAGCGGGCATGGAAAATCTGCTCCATGACCAGGCCGATCGCCAGGTTACAGCTGTAGTTGATGCCCAGGCGGGTGATCGCGGTATGCAGATCGGTCACTTCCTGGGTCGCGCGCAACAGTGGGCTGTTGACCACTTTGATCAGGCGTGCCGACAGCGCGGTATCACGGCCGATCACTTTGCTCAGGGTACTGACGCTGACTTCCGGGTTTTCCGCGGCCTTGCGAATCTGCAGGGCCACTTCCGGTAACGTTGGCAGAACCAGGTCATCGTTATTGATGGCCTCAACCAAATCCTGTTGGACCTTTTCCGCCAGCTTGCTCATTTAGTCTCTCTAGGTGTCGCGCCAAGTACTGCCGTTATTGCTGGATTTCGCGGTCGCGGTCCAGTTCATAAGGCAGGTCGAGCAGCTGCAAGGACGGCCCTTCGAGCGCGCCCAAGTGGATGTCTCCACTTTCTGCTGCTTCGGCTTGCAACACAGCCAGGAGTTCAATGTTCTGTCCGGCGCGGGCCGCCAGCACCACTTCGCCGATGGCGCTGCCGTGGGTCGGGGAAAACAGCGGGGTACCCGGTTCAGGCAGTTCACCGGCAGCCAGTTGCAGGCGATACAGGCGGCGCTTGAGTTTGCCCAGGTACTGCATCCGCGCGACGATTTCCTGCCCGGTGTAGCAACCTTTCTTGAAACTCACGCCACCGACCGCTTGCAGGTTGAGCATCTGGGGGATGAACAACTCGCGGGTGCCGGGCATGACCTGGCCGATCCCGGCGCGGACCTGGCCCAGCAGCCATTGATTCAGATCGCCTTCGCTCAGCACAGCCGAAAGCTTGCCTTTGACCGCATCGGCTTGACCGGCGGCAACCCACAGTTCGGCACGATCAGGCGAGACGCGGATGGCGATCAGTCCATCGTTGCGCACGACGCTGTCGGTTTCTGCCGGCAGGTCCAGGCCGAGGCTGACCAGTGCGGCGTCGCCATGGTCAACGCCGAAGCGGACCCAGGCGGCACTTTCGTCGGTCAGTTTCGACTTGGAAAACACCGCGTATTTTTTCAGGTCCGCCAGTTGCGGTTCGAGCAATTCGGTGGCCATGGCCAGGACCACGCCGTCACCTTCGAGCAGGATGCGGAAACTCGATTGCATCCGGCCTTTTTGCGTGCAGCGGGCACCGAGGCTGGCCCGGGAATCGCTCAGGTAGTTGAGGTTGCAGGTCAGTTGGCCTTGCAGGAATTTGCTGGCGTCCGCGCCGCGGACCGCGAGAACACCTTCATGAGAAAGGGTGCAGAAAAAAGCAGAGTCGGCCATGGGTCATCGCAGGGTAAAAAGTCTGGTGGACATCATAAGGGGCCGCCTTCGAAATGGGTAGTTAACAAAGGCTCGACGGTGGCCGACCAAAGCCGACTGTTCGACGGGGCGCGGGCCTGTATACTTGCGGCCTATTTGAGGAGCGCTCCATGGTCGAAGATGTTGAACTGAACCGCCTCTACTGGCACAGCCGCCGCGGCATGCTTGAGCTTGATGTGTTGCTGGTGCCGTTTGTGAAAGAGGTTTATCGGCACCTCAACGAGGTTGATCGCGCCTGCTATGTCAGGTTGCTCGAATGCGAAGATCAGGACATGTTCGGCTGGTTCATGGAACGCAGCGAATCGGAAGATCCTGAGCTGCAACGCATGGTTCGCATGATTCTGGATCGTGTCCAGCCCAAGTAATGGGTTCGAATGCCGCTGGCATGCCTCACGGCAGTTGCTGGCGGCCTATCTTCTGGCCCAGCTGTTCGCGTTGGGTTCGTTGTTTTTACTGTCGATTCCGGTCTGGGTCAGCTTGCTCGGCGTCGTGCTGTGCGTGGTTCACGGAGTCTGGCTGTTGCCCCGGCAAATCCTGCTGACCCACCCGCAGGCCTTTTGCGGCTTGCGGCGCGATGCCGATGGCTGGCAGTTGTGGAGTCGTGCCAAGGGCTGGCAGCCCGTGCAACTAAGGCCGGACAGCCTGGCGCTGCCGTTGGTGGTGGTACTGCGTTTTCGACTACGGGGCGAGCGTCGGGCCCGGGCCATTTGCGTACCCCGGGATGCGCAGGCGGTGGATGTGCACCGACGCCTGCGGGTGCGGCTCAAATTCAGCCGACGTAGGTGGGCGGTACCAGAATAGTGTCCAGCGCGACCGGCAACATGTCCGGGTAGTCGAGGGTGTAATGCAGGCCACGGCTTTCCTTGCGTTCCATGGCTGACAGAATCATCAGCTCGGCAACCTGGGCCAGGTTGCGCAGCTCGATCAAGTCCCGGCTGACCTTGTAGTTGCTGTAGAACTCGTCGATTTCATCCAGCAACAGCTGCACGCGATGTTGCGCCCGTTGCAGACGCTTGTTGGTGCGCACGATGCCAACGTAGTCCCACATGAATCGCCGCAGCTCATCCCAGTTGTGCGCAATGATCACGTCTTCATCGGAATCGGTGACCTGACTCGCATCCCAGGCGGGAAGGGGCGTTGGCATCGGAACCCGGGGCAACTGTTCGAGAATGTCCGCGGCTGCCGAGCGGGCATAGACGAAACATTCCAGCAGCGAGTTGCTGGCCATGCGGTTGGCACCGTGCAGGCCGGTGAAACTGGTTTCGCCGATGGCATACAGCCCCGGCACATCGGTGCGACCCTGTTGATCGACCATCACGCCGCCGCAGGTGTAGTGCGCCGCTGGGACCACCGGGATCGGTTGTTTGGTGATGTCGATGGAAAATTCCAGGCAGCGTTCGTACACCGTCGGGAAGTGCGTCTTGATGAAGGCTTCCGGTTTGTGGCTGATGTCCAGATAGACGCAGTCGATGCCCAGGCGCTTCATTTCATGGTCGATGGCCCGGGCGACGATGTCTCGTGGGGCCAACTCGGCCCGTGGATCGAAGCGCTGCATGAAGCGCTCGCCGTTGGGCAGCTTCAGGTGGGCACCTTCGCCTCGCAGGGCTTCGGTGACCAGGAAACTCTTGGCTTGCGGGTGATACAGGCAAGTAGGGTGGAACTGGTTGAATTCCAGGTTCGCCACCCGGCAGCCCGAGCGCCAGGCCATGGCGATGCCATCGCCGCAGGCGCCGTCAGGGTTACTGGTGTAGAGGTAAACCTTGGCGGCACCACCGGAGGCGAGGATCACAAAGCGGGCGCCGTAGGTGTCGACTTCGCCGGTACCGCGATTGAGCACATAGGCGCCGAGGCAGCGATCACCTTCGAGTCCCAGGCGTTTCTCGGTGATAAGGTCAACCGCAACCCGCTGCTCCAGCAGTTCGATGTTCGGTCGTTTCCGGGCCTGGTCGAGCAGGGTGGTGAAAATGGCAGCGCCGGTGGCATCGGCGGCGTGGATGATGCGCCGATGGCTGTGACCGCCCTCGCGGGTGAGGTGGAACTCGAACCCGCCATCTTCGTTACTCGACTGTTCATCGCGGGTAAAGGGCACGCCCTGGTCGATCAGCCATTGAATCGCTTCCCGGCTGTGCTCGACGGTAAAGCGCACGGCGTCCTCATGACACAGGCCGCCGCCGGCATTGAGGGTGTCATCGACATGGGACTCAACGGTATCGGTGTCATCGAGAACGGCCGCAACGCCGCCCTGGGCCCAGAAAGTCGAGCCATTGGCGAGGTTGCCCTTGCTCAGAACGGCAATGCGCAAATGACCGGGCAAGGTCAGCGCAAGGCTCAAGCCGGCAGCACCGCTGCCAATTACCAGAACATCGTGTTGAAACTGTTGGCTCATTTCAGGATTCCGCTCAAAGCGACCCGGGTCGGGGGTGGCGCAGCTGGACTTTCGAGTCAATGCAGCCGCACTGCCCACTAGTATATAGAGGGGGGGAGCGGCACAATACCCGAGCTAGCATGGCATTGTGAAACTACCGTGACGCAAAACATCGGTCGCTTCGTCGGATGTTTTTCTGCCCGTTGGGCGCGAGAATGACTGTATCGCCGATTTAACAGTCTTTTTCCCTTCACGGTTGCACAATGTCGGGTTGGTACGGCTATAAATAATTGGAACTTTTGCCAAAGGGCCAAGATCAATAGACGGTTGCCTGAAACAAGGGACAGTGTCGGCTTCAGTGCCGGATTGCAGTTCGATCCTTGCTGAAGAATCCGATGACAAGATTATCCGCGCAGCCGGGTCAACTCGTGCTGCGCTTTTCGTGCGTGCCAAATCAGAGCCCGCAGGAAACTTGCCTGGAGGGGGAGAACTTTTGCGAAAAGCCCGAGTCTATGTTTGCAAGTCTGGTGGTTTACTTCTGCAAGCCTCCTCCGAGCTCATCGAGGAGTGTTCATGCTAACCCAGGAAGAGGATCAGCAACTGGTCGAACGCGTTCAGCGCGGCGACAAGCGTGCTTTCGATCTGCTAGTGCTGAAATACCAGCACAAAATTCTCGGGTTGATCGTGCGTTTCGTGCACGACACCCATGAAGCCCAGGATGTGGCACAAGAAGCCTTTATCAAGGCATACCGTGCACTTGGAAATTTTCGCGGAGACAGCGCGTTTTATACGTGGCTTTACCGCATCGCCATCAACACGGCGAAAAACTATCTGGTTTCACGCGGCCGTCGGCCGCCGGATAGCGATGTCAGTTCCGAGGATGCAGAGTTCTACGATGGCGATCATGGCCTCAAGGATCTCGAGTCGCCAGAGCGGGCTTTGCTGCGGGATGAGATCGAAGGCACCGTCCATCGAACCATTCAGCAACTGCCGGAAGATTTGCGTACGGCTTTAACTTTACGTGAGTTTGATGGTCTGAGTTACGAGGACATTGCGAGTGTCATGCAATGTCCGGTAGGCACCGTGCGCTCCCGGATTTTCCGCGCCCGGGAGGCCATCGACAAAGCCCTGCAGCCGTTGTTGCAGGAAAACTAAAGACAGCGGCGACAGCCAAGAGAGGAACGCCATGAGTCGTGAAGCCCTGCAGGAATCGCTGTCCGCAGTGATGGATAACGAAGCGGACGAATTGGAATTGCGTCGGGTATTGAATGCCTGTGACGATGTAGAAACCCGTGAAACCTGGGCTCGTTATCAGATCGCTCGGGCAGTGATGCACAAGGATCTGCTGCTTCCACGCCTGGACATCGCCGCGGCTGTTTCTGCTGCCCTGGCTGACGAAGCCGTACCGGCAAAAGCTTCCCGTGGTCCATGGCGCAGCCTGGGTCGTCTGGCGGTCGCTGCCTCGGTGACCCTGGCGGTGCTGGCCGGCGTGCGTCTGTACAACCAGGATGAGATCGCCGGTGTCGAACTGGCCCAGCAATCCGCTCAACCCGGACTGGCTGCTCCACAAGTAAAAGGCCCAGCCGTTTTGGCAGGCTACAATGAGAGTTCGGATGCTACTGGCCCAATGGCCAACGGCGTACTGCAAGGTCAGCCAGGCTGGCACGATCAGCGTCTGCCAGGTTACTTGCGCCAACACGCACAACAGGCTGCATTGAAAGGCACTGAGAGCGCTCTGCCTTACGCTCGTGCCGCAAGTCTGGAAAACCGTTAAGGAGGATCATGCGCGCCATACCTCTACTTTCGCTTCTGCTCAGCGGCTGGTTCATCGTTCCAGCCCAAGCCGGTGAAGCCCAGGACTGGTTGACCCGCCTGGGCCAGGCAGAGCAACAGCAAAGCTTTCAGGGTACTTTCGTCTACGAGCGTAACGGTAGTTTTTCTACCCATAACATCTGGCACCGCGTCCAGGATGGAAAGGTCCGCGAGCGTTTGATCCAGCTCGACGGTTCCGCTCAGGAAGTCGTACGCATTGATGGGCAAACCCAATGCGTCAGCGGCACACTGATAGCAGGGCTTGGGGACTCCCCGAACTCCGCCGCCCGTGCACTCGATCCTCAAAAGCTCAAGAATTGGTATGACCTGGCCGTCATCGGCAAGTCGCGTGTCGCCGGGCGTTCGGCGGTGATCGTATCGCTGACACCCCGTGATCAGCACCGCTACGGTTTTGAACTGCATCTGGACAAGGAGACCGGCCTGCCTCTGAAGTCCTTGCTACTGGACGACAAGGGGCGGTTGTTGGAGCGCTTCCAGTTCACGCAAATGGATACCGCTGACGTCCCTTCCGAAAAAGACCTGCAGGCCAGTAATGATTGCAAGCCGGTCAATCTCGAAAGTGACAAGGCCTCTGCCGTCAAGGCTGCCCAGGTCTGGCGTTCCGACTGGTTGCCGCCCGGCTTCGAGCTGACCAGCAGCACCGCTCGCAAGGATCCGCAGACCAAGACCCAGGTCAATAGCCTGATGTATGACGATGGCCTGACGCGTTTTTCGGTATTCCTCGAGCCGTTGAATGGCGCAACAGTCACCGACACCCGTACTCAGTTGGGGCCGACCGTTGCGGTTTCCCGGCGCCTGGCCACGGCACAGGGCGACATGATGGTGACTGTCGTTGGCGAGATACCGGTCGGTACTGCTGAACGGATAGCGCTTTCAATGCGCACCGACGCCGCTGCAACCAAGCAGTGAGCTGAATTTGAAATGTTTCGTGAGCATTTCAGTTTGCAAAAATCCCGTAAATTTTTTATAGGTCAGAGCCCCTCGGCTCTGGCCTTGTTTGTTGTTCCCGGAACAAAAATACCGGCGTATTGTTCCCGGTGTTCCTTGCTCCATATCGCTTAACCATGCTCGTTGTAACGGGAGCCGTATGTCGATACCACGCTTGAAGTCCTACCTTTCCATTATTGCCACCGTGCTGGTGCTCGGTCAGGCGGTCACCGCCCAAGCGGTCGAATTGCCTGATTTTACGCAACTGGTCGAACAGGCCTCGCCTGCGGTCGTAAACATCAGTACCACGCAAAAGCTGCCGGATCGCAAAGTCAACCAGCAGATGCCCGACCTCGAAGGCTTGCCACCGATGCTGCGCGAATTCTTCGAACGGGGCATGCCACCACAATCGCGCTCACCTCGTGACCGTCAGCGCGAGGCAACCTCCCTGGGTTCGGGTTTCATCATCTCTTCCGATGGCTATATCCTGACCAATAATCACGTGATCGCCGATGCTGACGAAATCCTCGTCCGCCTGGCCGATCGCAGCGAAATGAAAGCCAAGCTGATCGGTACCGATCCACGTTCCGACGTGGCGCTGCTGAAAATCGAAGGCAAGGATCTGCCAGTGCTCAAGCTCGGTAAATCCCAGGACCTGAAAGCTGGCCAATGGGTTGTCGCGATCGGTTCGCCATTCGGCTTTGACCACACGGTGACCCAAGGCATCGTCAGCGCCGTCGGTCGCAGCCTGCCGAACGAAAACTATGTGCCGTTCATCCAGACCGACGTGCCGATCAACCCGGGTAACTCCGGTGGTCCGCTGTTCAACCTCAACGGTGAGGTGGTCGGGATCAACTCGCAGATCTATACCCGCTCCGGTGGCTTCATGGGCGTGTCGTTTGCAATCCCGATCGACGTGGCCATGGATGTTTCCAATCAGCTGAAATCCGGTGGCAAGGTCAGCCGTGGCTGGCTGGGCGTCGTGATTCAGGAAGTGAGCAAGGACCTGGCCGAGTCGTTCGGCCTGGAGAAGCCGGCCGGTGCGCTGGTTGCCCAAATCCAGGACGATGGTCCGGCTGCCAAGGGCGGCCTGCAAGTTGGCGACGTGATCCTGAGCATGAACGGTCAGCCAATCGTCATGTCGGCCGATCTGCCGCATCTGGTTGGCGCGTTGAAGGCTGGCAACAAGGCCGATCTGGAAGTGATTCGTGACGGCAAGCGCAAGAATGTCGAATTGACGGTCGGCGCGATTCCGGAAGAAGGCAAGGAGCTGGATGCGCTGCCAAAATCCAGCATCGAGCGCAGCAGCAATCGCCTGGGTGTTTCCGTGGTCGAGCTGACTGATGAGCAGAAGAAAACCTACGACCTCAAGGGTGGTGTGCTGATCAAGGAAGTACAGGACGGCCCTGCTGCCATGATCGGCTTGCAGCCGGGTGATGTGATCACCCATCTGAACAACCAGGCCATCGGTTCCACCAAGGAGTTCGCGGACATCGCCAAGGCGCTGCCAAAGAACCGTTCGGTGTCGATGCGGGTACTGCGTCAGGGGCGTGCGAGCTTCATCACCTTCAAGCTGGCTGAATAACCCGGTTGTTGGTTGCATAAAAAACCGCCTCGAAAGAGGCGGTTTTTTTGTGTCCGGACCTTTTGTCGCCGGGGTGTCAGCCCATCATGTCCTTGATCATGCGCTCTTGTTCCATCAGCTCGCGTTGCCGCGCGTCGATCCGCGAAGACAGCGGGAAGTTGCTGCCAGCCCTGCGTTTGGCGAAGTCCAGTTGCTGAATGGCCTGTTTGTAGTCACCGACCAGCGCAAAGTATTCGGCGCGAGCCTGATGCAGGCCGATGATATTGCCCGACAGGCCGCGCGTCTCGGCAACCTGATACCACACGTCCGGGTCATCCGGGCGGGACTTGAGCAGGCTTTCGAGGGCTTTCTCCGCATCCGCAGTACGGTTTTGTTTGAGCAGCAGGTCGACGCGAATCTGGTTCAGCGGGTAGTTGCCAGAGTATTGGCCCATCAACCGGTCAACCCGGGACTGGGCATCCGCCAGGCGATTATTGGTGATATCCAGATCGACCTGAGCCAGGTTGTAGATGATTTCGTTGGGTGACTTGGCCAGCAACTGCTTGAGGTTTTCCCGTGCTTCGTTCAGTTGGCCGCCCTTGATCTGGGCGATCGCCAGGCCGTAGCGTGCCACGTCGTTTTTCGGGTTCTCGTCGAGCTGGGCGCGGAAGCGCTTGGCGCCAAGCCCCGGGGTTTCTTCATAGATCAGCTGTACGCGTGCGCGGATCAGTTGGTAGCGCATGCTGTCTTCGATACCGCCCTTTGGAAACTGTTCGGCGCGGTTGCGGGTGTCGGCGATACGCGATTCGGTGACCGGGTGGGTCAGCAGAAATTCCGGTGGCTTGGCATCGTAGCGGTACTGACGCCCCAGCCGTTCGAACATGGTTGGCATCGAGCGGGGATCGTAACCGGCCTTTTCCAGATTGAGGATGCCGATACGGTCGGCTTCCTGCTCGTTCTGGCGGGAGAATCGCCGCTGTTCCTGAATGGCTGCGGCCTGTGTGCCGGCAATGGCCGCGATCCCGGCGTCACCGCCACCGGCGGCTGCCAGCACGATACCCGCCAGCAATGCAGCCATCATGGGTACTTGCATGCGTTGCTGCGCTTCGACGCCCCGGGCAAAGTGGCGCTGCGACAAGTGAGCCAATTCGTGCGCCAGTACCGAAGCGTATTCGCCCTCGGTCTGGGCGTTGAGGAACAAACCACCGTTCACCCCGACGATCCCGCCCGGCGCTGCAAAGGCGTTGAGCTGCGGGCTGTTGATCAGGATGAATTCCAGGCGTCGGTCAGTGACCTGGCTGGTCTCGACCAGTCGGTAAACGCTGGATTCCACGTAATTCTTGAGCTGAGGATCGTTGAGCTGCGAAACCTGACTGCGCAACATTGCCAGCCAGGCGCGACCGAGCTGGTATTCCTGTTGCGGTGAGACAATGGCAGAACTGGCGTCGCCGAGTGACGGCAGGTCGTCGGCAAAGCCCGGTGAGGCGAGCAGGCAAGCGAGCGTCAGCAGGGTGGGGCGCAAAAAAGTCATGCACAAAGCCTTAGTCGACAAAGACCTTACTGTAGCCGGACACCGGCGTTGCGACCAGATATTCTAGGCAACACAACCACCTGACCCGGAGTGATGCAATGACCGACGCTGTAGAGCATGACGTTGAACTGGATGCCAGCGGCCTGAATTGCCCGTTGCCGTTGCTCAAGGCCAAGATGGAGCTCAACCGGCTGGCCAGTGGCGCGGTGCTCAAGGTCATCGCCACCGATGCGGGTTCGCAACGCGACTTTCGCACCTTTGCCCGATTGGCCGGTCATACCCTGCTTCGTGAAGAAGATGAGGCGGGTGTTTACCGCTACTGGTTGAAAAAAGCCTGAATTCGGCTGCGTTTACTCCTAAGGATTATTGATGTTCAAAGTGTTGCGCGACTGGATTCAGCGCTATTTCTCCGATGAAGAAGCGGTGGTGCTGGCTGTCCTGCTGTTTCTGGCGTTCACCGCCGTGCTGACCCTGGGCGGTATGCTGGCGCCGGTGCTCGCCGGGATGGTGCTGGCGTACCTGATGCAGGGGCTGGTGGTGACCCTCGAGCGCCTGCGGGTGCCGGGCGGGGTCGCGGTGGGGCTGGTCTTTGCGTTGTTCATGGGGCTGTTGCTGGTGTTTATCGTGGTTGTCGTGCCATTGCTCTGGCATCAACTGATCACCCTGTTCAACGAGTTGCCCGGCATGCTCGCCAAGTGGCAGTCGCTGTTGCTGCTGCTGCCCGAACGCTATCCGCATCTGGTGTCCGATGAGCAGGTACTGCAGGCCATCGAAGCGGCACGGGGTGAAATCGGCAAGTTTGGTCAGTGGGCACTGACGTTCTCGCTGTCGAGCCTGCCATTGCTGGTGAACATCATGATCTATCTGGTGCTGGTGCCGATCCTGGTGTTTTTCTTCCTCAAGGATCGGGCCATGATCGGCCAGTGGGTGCGCGGTTACCTGCCCCGTGAGCGGGCATTGATCACCCGGGTCGCCCATGAAATGAACCGGCAGATCGCCAATTACATTCGCGGCAAGGTCATCGAAATCTTCATTTGCGGTGGCGTGACCTACATCGCCTTTGTTGTCCTGGAACTCAATTACGCGGCGCTGCTGGCACTGCTGGTGGGGATTTCGGTGGTGGTGCCTTATGTCGGCGCCGTGGTGGTGACCGTGCCCGTGTTTCTGATTGCGCTGTTCCAGTGGGGCTGGAGCGATCAGTTCATATACTTGATGGCGGTCTACGGGATCATTCAGACGCTGGATGGCAACGTGCTGGTGCCATTGTTGTTCTCGGAGGCGGTCAACCTGCACCCGGTGGCAATCATCTGCGCAGTGCTGTTGTTTGGCGGGTTGTGGGGGTTCTGGGGGGTGTTCTTCGCGATTCCCCTGGCGACGCTGTTCAAGGCCGTGCTGGATGCCTGGCCGCGCAAGGAGCCGGAGGTCGCGCCGCTGCTTTAATTCACGAAGTGGATTTATGAGCTGAAGCGACGAGCCTCATCGCGAGCAAGCTCGCTCCCACATTGAACCGTGGATGCCCGGGCAACTCGGTCAACTGTGGGAGCGAGCTTGCTCGCGATGGCGTCCGAAAGAACGCCCGGAAATCAGGCCTTATTCAGAGCCTGGGCCGCGGCCAATACCGCATCAACATGCCCCGGCACCTTCACGCCGCGCCATTCCTGGCGCAGCACGCCGTTGGCGTCGATCAGGAACGTGCTGCGATCCACGCCCATGTATTCCTTGCCGTAGAGCTTTTTCAGCTTGATCACGTCGAACAGCTGGCAGATGGCTTCGTCCTTGTCGCTGATCAGCTCAAAGGGGAATTCCTGTTTGCACTTGAAGTTCTCGTGGGATTTGAGGCTGTCGCGAGACACGCCGAACACTTCGGTATTGGCGGCCTTGAACGCAGCGTATTGATCACGAAAGCCCTGCCCCTCGGTCGTGCAGCCCGGTGTGCTGTCCTTGGGGTAGAAGTAGATCACTACCTGCTTGCCTTTCAGGCCGGCGAGGCTGACGGTTTGCCCGCTGGTGGCGGGGGCTTGGAAATCGGCAACCGGTTGGTCGATGGCAACGGCCATGAAAGCTTCCTTACATTGGGTTCTGTGGGCGCCAGGGTTCGATCAGGGCATCGAGGTTCAGCGCGTCGGCAAAATCCAGGAACTGATCGCGCAGCCAGCTGATTTGCACGCCGGCTGGCAAGGTCACGGTAAACGTGGCGTTGAGCATGGTGCCGCCGGTCTGCGGAGCCTGATAAGTGTCGCAGGTGAGGTTTTCCAACTCGACATTGTGGTCCATGAAGAACTGGCACAGCTCGTTGATGATGTCCGAGCGGTAGGCCGAGCTGACATAAGCGACGTACGGCAGGGCCTGAGGGCGGTTTTCCAAGGCCGCGCTGCGCACCACGTTGACCGTGAACGCATGCCGCTTGGCCAATACTGGCAGGCTGCCTTCCAGGCGTGCCAGGGCATCCCAGCTACCGGAGATTTCCAGCACCAGGGCACTGCATTCGCCATGGCGGGTCAGGCGAGAGGTGACAACGGCGCAGCGGTTTTCATGGCTGGCGCGGCACAGGACGTTGGTCAGCTCCATGGGGTTGGCGCCGAGGGCACTGATAACAAGGAATTGTTCGCGAACTGTGGGGGTGGACATGCAGCATTCCTAAAGCGATGAGCGGTCGGTACGTCCAGAGGGCGTTTTGCCGGGGCGAGCCTGCGGATGCGAATTCAGAAACCCCCAAGCGGCAGGTCGCGACGTGCTCCGGCAGGGCGGGAGCGAGAGGCGGCAACGCTGGATCAGGGCTTGTGATGCCGTAAATGGAGGCTGAAACCCGGCGCGCGAGCTTGTCTGTACCGATCAAAGTCTGAAGGGTAGCGAAAACCGGCGCCAAGGGGAATGGCGGCAGCACAGTACTTCGCTTGTGCAAGCATCTTGGCGCCAGTACCATTACGGCTCTCTTTTTCCGGCAGGAGCGGTTTCATGATTGCGGGCAGTATGGTGGCACTGGTCACACCCATGGATGCACAGGGGCGTCTTGACTGGGACAGCCTCAGCAAACTCGTGGACTTCCACCTTGAAAACGGCACCCATGCCATTGTCGCCGTCGGCACCACCGGCGAGTCGGCAACCCTCGACGTCAACGAGCACATCGAAGTCATCCGTGCCGTGGTCAAGCAGGTCAACGGTCGTATTCCGGTGATTGCCGGTACCGGCGCCAATTCGACCCGCGAAGCCGTCGAATTGACCCGTAATGCCAAGGAAGCCGGCGCCGATGCCTGCCTGCTGGTAGTGCCGTACTACAACAAGCCGACCCAGGAAGGCCTGTACCTGCACTTCAAGCACATCGCCGAATCGGTCGACATCCCGCAGATTCTCTATAACGTTCCCGGCCGCACCTCCTGCGACATGCAGGCCGAAACCGTGATCCGCCTGTCCACCGTGCCGAACATCATCGGTATCAAGGAAGCGACTGGCGACCTCAAGCGCGCCAAGGCCATCCTCGACGGCGTAAGCAAGGACTTCATCGTCCTGTCCGGCGATGATCCGACCGCGGTCGAGCTGATCCTGATGGGCGGCAAGGGCAACATCTCCGTTACCGCCAACGTCGCACCGCGTGAAATGGCCGATCTGTGCGAGGCTGCCCTCAAGGGGGATGCCGAGACTGCACGGGCAATCAACGAAAAACTGATGCCGCTGCACAAGGACCTGTTCATCGAAGCCAACCCGATTCCGGTGAAGTGGGCTTTGGTTGAAATGGGCCTGATGCACGAAGGCATTCGCCTGCCGTTGACCTGGCTGAGCGCACCTTGTCACGAAACGCTGCGCACGGCCCTGCGCCAGTGCGGCGTCCTGGTTTAATTGAGGAAGTACAACGCATGAAGCGAATGGCCGGACTTTCCGCACTTGCCTTGATTATCTCCAGCACCAGTGGCTGTGGATGGATCTGGGGCCCGGAAGGTTATTTCCGTGACCGTGGTAGCGATTACCTGGAAGCGCAACAGACTGCACCGATGCAAATGCCACCGGATGTCCGTACCGCCAAGCGTCTGGATCCGCTGTTGCCGATCCCGCGCAACGTGGCCGATGACACCGCCAAGGGCGAATACATCGTTCCTCGGCCGCAGCCGCTGACCGCGGGTGCTGACGCCGGTGCCTACTCCCTGCAGAAGAGCGGCGGCTCCAGCTCCATCCTGGCGCAGAATCCGCCGGCTGAAGTCTGGCCCGTGGCCGTTCAGTTCTTCCAGGACAACGGTTTCCGTCTGGATGAACAGCGTCCGCAAACCGGTGAATTCACCACGACCTGGCAGCATTCCGATGAACTGTCTGCGGCCATGGCCAAGCGCCTGAGCGCGGCCGGCGTCAGCACGGACAGCGAAACCCGCGTGCGGGTGCGCATCGAGCCGGGCGTGCAGCGCAATACCAGTGAAGTCTATGTGGTCAGCGCCGAGCGTCCCGCCGGCAGCACCGCCGACGTGGCCTTCACCAACCGTTCGGTCAACACTGGCCTGGACGCGGCACTGGTCGACGACATGCTTGCGAGCATGAGCCGTATCTCCGAGAAGGGCGGTTCGGTCTCCATGCTGGCTTCGCGTGATTTCGACGCGCCAAGTCGTGTCAGCCTGAGTGAAGACGGCAGCGGCAACCCTGTGCTGAACGTCGGTACCGACCTGGATCGTGCCTGGTCGAGCGTCGGTCGTGCGCTGGAACAAGGCGAATGGCGTGTTGAAGACATCAACCGCAGCCTGGGCCTGTACTACATCAACCTGGCCGAAAAAGCCGAGAGCAAAGACGACAAGCCAGGCTTCTTCAGCAGTCTGTTCGGCAGCGCGCCGAGCAAGGAAGAGCTTGAGGCCCGCGCCGAGCGTTATCAGGTTCGCCTGAGCAAGGTTGGCGAGAACGTCCAGGTCACCGTAGAGAAAAACATCAACACCGTGGCGCCGGCCGATGTGGCGCGTAAAGTGTTGAGCAAGATTCAGGACAACCTGGGCTGATCCTATGCGTTTTGCCGTTCTCGGCAGCGGTAGTCAAGGGAACGGCACGCTGATAGCCAGCGCTGATACGTACGTATTGGTGGATTGTGGTTTTTCCCTGCGGGAAACCGAAAAACGCCTGCTGCGCCTGGGTGTGAGCCCTGCGCAGCTGAGCGCGATACTCGTGACCCACGAACATGCCGACCACGTGCATGGCGTGGGTTTGCTGTCTCGGCGCTACAATCTGCCTGTCTACCTCAGTCGCGGGACCTTGCGCGGGATGCGCAAACCTATTGAGCCCGCAGGCTTTCTGGCCGGCGGCGATCAACTGCAAATCGGCGACTTGAGCATCGGTGTCATTGCCGTGGCCCACGATGCACAAGAACCGACGCAATATGTTTTCAGTGACGGTTTACGGCGCTTCGGCCTGTTGACCGACCTGGGCTCGTATTGTGACAAGGTGCTGGACGGCTATCGGGACCTCGATGCGTTGATGATCGAGTCCAATCACTGTCGTGACATGCTGGCTCGCGGTCATTACCCGTACTTTCTCAAGCAGCGGGTAGGCGGTGAACTGGGGCATTTGAATAACCACCAGGCGGCATTCCTGGTGGCCGAGCTGGGCTGGAAAGACCTGCAACACCTGGTCCTGGCCCATCTGAGCAGCAAGAACAACCTGCCGCGGCTGGCCCGGCAATGTTTTGTCGACACCCTTGGGTGCGACCCGGACTGGCTGCAACTGGCCGATCAAGATTCAGGGCTCGACTGGCGACATATCGCCTAGCCCATCTACTTAGCAAGCGGAGCCCATCATGGAAAAACGTGAAGAACTCTACCGCGGCAAAGCCAAGTCGGTTTACAAGACCGACGACGCTAACCGCTTGATCCTGCTGTTTCGTAACGACACCTCGGCGTTCGACGGCAAGCGCATCGAGCAGCTCGACCGCAAAGGCATGGTGAACAACAAGTTCAACGCCTTCATCATGCAGAAGCTCGAAGCGGCCGGCGTGCCGACCCAATTCGACAAATTGCTGGGCGACAACGAATGCCTGGTGAAGAAACTCGACATGATCCCGGTCGAATGCGTCGTGCGTAACTACGCCGCCGGCAGCCTGGTCAAGCGTCTGGGTGTCGAAGAAGGCATGAAGCTCAACCCTTACACCTTCGAACTGTTCCTGAAGGACGACGCCAAGGGCGACCCGTTCATCAACGAATCCCACGTCGTGGCCTTTGGTTGGGGCACCGCCGAGCAACTGGTGCGCATGAAAGAGCTGTCGCTCAAGGTCAACGAAGTCCTGAGCAAACTGTTCGATGACGCCGGCCTGCTGCTGGTCGACTTCAAACTGGAGTTCGGCGTGTTCCACGATGGCTCCATCGTGCTGGGCGACGAATTCAGTCCGGACGGCTGCCGTCTGTGGGACAAGGCCACCGGCAAGAAAATGGACAAGGACCGCTTCCGTCAGGGCCTCGGTGACGTCATCGAAGCCTATGAAGAGGTCGCCAATCGTCTGGGCGTACCGCTTTAACCGACGCAAGCATCTGATAGCACAGAAATATTTCGCTTAGGGGGTTCGCTTCCTGCGAAAGTGTTGTTATGATGCGCGCCGTTGGAGAGATGCCAGAGTGGCCGAATGGGACGGATTCGAAATCCGTTGTACCTTCACCGGTACCTAGGGTTCGAATCCCTATCTCTCCGCCATTATTGAACAAGACGAAGCCCCTGAAGTGGTTAAACATTTCAGGGGCTTTTTCGTTTCTGTCGTATTGGTCGGGGAGGGCATTTCGTGTCCCGGCATTTTTGACGTGATGCCCGTCATGCTCTTGGGATCCCCTGGGTATCCATTTGCCGTAGGGCTTTCTCACCATTGTTGTATCTATATGTCCAGGTGATGTGGTTTGGGTTCGTTGCTGCCCCAGTGCTTTATATAGATGCTGGAGGTTCTCATGGTGGCGACCCGGGTGCTTTGGTAAGGAAGAAGAATTTTTAGGTGGGGGGTTGACCACGTATTTTAATACTGTATTATTCGCCTCCCGCTAACGAGCAGTTTGATGTGGCTCTTGGTTTAAGTAGTTGATTTTGTTGAAAAATCAGAAACTTTTAAGGTTGCAAATTGAAAAGATGCGCTGTAAGATGCGCACCTCGGTTGAGACGAAAGATCTTAACCAACCGCTCTTTAACAACTGAATCAAGCAATTCGTGTGGGTGCTTGTGGAG
>NZ_JBXAQZ010000013.1:0-238255 GCF_058807755.1 Pseudomonas sp. GW821-FHT12A04 | reverse complement strand
CCCCCCCCCCCCCCCCCCCCCCCCCCCCCCCCCCCCCCCCCCCCCCCCCCCCCCCCCCCCCCCCCCCCCCCCCTCCCACAGGGTCAAGCGTGTTCTTTGCTATTACTTGGTCCAGTCAGCCACACGCTCAGGGTGTTTGGCGATCCAATCCTTCGCCGCGGCTTCAGGTTTGGCACCATCCTGAATCGCCAACATCACCTGGCCGATTTCATCCTTGGATTCCCACTGGAAGTTCTTCAGGAACTTGGCCACTTCCGGCGCCTTGGCTTCCAAGCCCTTGCTGCCGATGCTGTTCACGGTTTCAGCCGCGCCGTACACGCCTTTCGGGTCTTCGAGGAAGCGCAGTTTCCACTTGGCGAACATCCAGTGCGGTACCCAGCCGGTGACCGCGATGGATTCGTTCTTCTTCTCGGCACGGGTCAGCTCGGCGATCATGCCGGCACCGGAACTGGCCTTGAGTTGATAACCGGTCAGGTCGTAGTCCTTGATCGCCTGATCGGTCTTGAGCATCACACCTGAACCGGCGTCGATGCCGACGATGCGGTTCTTGAAGGTGTCGTCGGTCTTGAGGTCGTCAATGGACTTGGCCTTGACGTACTCCGGCACGATCAGGCCGATTTTCGCGTCCTTGAAGTTCGGGCCGTAGTCGACGACCTGATCCTTGTTCTTCGTCCAGTACTCACCGTGGGTCACCGGCAGCCAGGCCGACAGCATGGCGTCGAGTTTGCCGGTGGCCACGCCCTGCCACATGATCCCGGTAGCGACGGCTTGCAGCTTCACGTCATAACCGAGTTTCTGCCTGATCACTTCAGCCGCCACGTTGGTCGTGGCGACACTGTCCGACCAACCGTCGACATAACCGAGCGTCACGTCCTTGCCGGCGGCGCTCGCCACGGCCGAACTGATCGCCAGCACCAAAGCCGCACCTGCGCCCAAGAGTCGTCGCATCTTCATCGTTACTTCCCCGAAAGTGCTGCGCTCGACGGATGCCGAGTCGCTTAAACGTATTGTTATGGTGCACAGCGCCCCCATCACGCCCACCGCAAACTCGTTCGAACATCAGCGGAGTACTGACACTTGCGATAATCAACCTGACGCTCATGGCGACCTGCTCTGCCAGCGACCTCAAGCCATCGAGAAACGACATCAGAAAGCCATTAATCCTCAGCGCAACAGACCCCCCTGCCAATCCGCTCGAACTTTGCATGTCAAAATCATGCAGGCCACCAAGCACGCGGTAAATGCAGGTAACATGCGCCGCTTTGCTCCCACACGGCCTGACCATGTCCGCGACATCCCGCTTTCCTTTCGCTGCTTATCTATTCGCTTGCCTGCTGGGGCTGTTTGCCCTCGGTGGCTTCTGGTACGGCCTCGGCAAACCGGTGGCTTTACCGGACGTCGCCAGCGCGACGCACAAGCTGCAATGCGCCTCCTACACGCCGTTCGACAAGGATCAATCGCCGTTCGACCAGCCATTCAAATTGCGTCCGGAGCGCATGGACGCCGACCTCGCGCTGCTGGCGACCCGTTTCGAATGCATCCGCACCTATTCCATGACCGGCCTCGAAGCCCTGCCGGACCTGGCGCGCAAGCATGGCTTGAAGCTGATGATCGGTGCCTGGGTCAACAGCAACCCGGTGGACACCGAGAAAGAAGTCGACCTGCTGATCGCCTCGGCCAATGCCAACCCGGATGTGGTGAGCGCAGTGATCGTCGGCAACGAAACCCTGCTGCGCAAGGAAATCACTGGCGCGCAATTGGCGAAGCTGATCAACAAGGTCAAGAGCCAGGTCAAACAACCTGTCACCTACGCCGACGTCTGGGAGTTCTGGCTCAAGCATCCGGAAATTGCCCCCGCCGTGGACTTCCTGACCATTCACTTGCTGCCCTACTGGGAAGATGATCCGTCGAACATCGACGCAGCCCTGCAGCATGTGGCCGATGTACGCCAGGTGTTCGGCAACAAATTCGCGCCCAAGGATGTGCTGATCGGCGAAACCGGCTGGCCAAGCGAAGGTCGCCAGCGCGAAACGGCCCTGCCGAGCCGGGTCAACGAAGCCAAGTTCATTCGCGGCTTTGTCGCCATGGCCGAGCAACAGGGTTGGCACTACAACCTGATCGAAGCCTTCGACCAGCCCTGGAAACGCGCCAGTGAAGGTGCGGTCGGTGGATACTGGGGCTTGTTCGACGCCGATCGCCAGGACAAGGGCGTGCTGGCGGGGCCCGTGACAAACGTACCGTACTGGTCGCAGTGGCTGGCGGTGGGCGGCTTGATCTTCATCGGCACCTTGCTGCTCGGTGGTCGGGTCCGCACGACGCGGTCGGCACTGGTGCTGCCCCTGCTCGGTGCCTTGGCTGCGTGTTCGATTGGCGCCTGGGGCGACCTGGCACGGGTGACCACGCGCTTTACCAGTGAATGGCTATGGGTCGGATTGCTGACCGCCCTGAATCTGCTGGTGCTGACTCATGCCGCGCTGACATTGAGCCCTCGCAACGGTTGGCGCGGGCGGGCTTTCAACCTGCTTGAGCGCCGTGCTGGCTGGCTGGTTGCAACGACAGGTTTCGCGGCAGCCGTGATGATGCTGGAACTGGTGCTCGATCCGCGTTATCGCAGCTTCCCGAGTGTCGCGTTCATCGTGCCGGCACTGGTCTATCTGTGCCGCCCGGTGAACGTGCCGCGCCGCGAGATTGCGTTGCTGACCTTCATCATCGGTGCCGGCATTGCGCCGCAGCTGTACCGTGAAGGTTTGCAGAACCAGCAGGCCTGGGGTTGGGCGCTGGTGAGTGTGTTGATGGTGGCTGCGTTGTGGCGCTGCTTGCGGGTTCGCAAGGTTTAACTCTTTAGCGACCTGACTGACCTCATCGCGAGCAAGCTCGCTCCCACAGTAGATCCTCAGTGCACACAATGTTTGCGTGCGATAAAGATCAAATGTGGGAGCGGGCTTGCTCGCGAAGACGGACTTTTAAGCGCTACGGGAAGCCCTGACCAACCGCAACCCCGCAATCACCACCGCAAACACTGCCAGCGTGGTGTTGTACAACGCCAGTGCCGGAAAACCGAACACCAGCGCCAGCACCGCCAGCCACCAGCCTGCCCGCCCCGGCACGACAAAGCCGATGATCGCCGCACCCAGCGCAGCCCAGCCCAACACCCCGAAATGGATCATCAGCCCCAGGTTCGAACGTACCAGGCATTCCCAACGATTCGCTTCATCCACACAAATGCCAACCCACTGCGCATCCTCCATGAAGCCATAGCGCGCGCCATAACTGGCGGCCAGCCATAAAGGCAGCAAAACAAGCAGCAGAATCACGGGCAAGCGGCGAGACATGAAACACTCCAATTGGCGAAAAGCGGCGGCCAGCTTAATCGCCCTTAAGCGTTTCGCAAGCGATAACAACTGTTAACTGGTCTTTCAATCGCTGCAAAGTGTATCGTCCAGCTACTATTACTTCGAAATTAAGCCTGTTTGGTGCCGAGGGTTGGCACTTTGGCGCAAATCTGGTGGTCATAGCCTGCGAAATTCATTCGGCACCTTCCTCTAAGGGATTTAGTCATGCTCCGTTCCTTGCGCTTCGCTGCCCTGTTTGGCGGCCTTATATTGAGTGCGTCCGCACTGGCGGCCGACATTGACGCCGCCAGCTATGGCTACCCCCTGACCAACCCGTTCGAGGCGACCATCGCGACCACACCGCCGGACCTGCGTCCGGAGTTACCTCTGGACGAAGACATCGATCAGACGGTGCGCAGTGTCACCTTGCGTCCGGAACGGGCGTTCGAATTGCCGAACAACTTCTGGGCGGTCAAGACGCTCGACTACCGCATTGCCACACAGGATCACGCCGCACCGCTGATGTTCCTGATCGCCGGCACCGGCGCGCGCTATGACAGCACCCTGAACGAATACCTGAAAAAGCTCTATTACAAAGCCGGCTACCACGTGGTGCAGTTGTCATCGCCCACCAGCTATGACTTCATGAGTGCCGCCTCACGCTTCGCCACGCCGGGTGTTTCCAAGGAAGACGCCGAAGATCTGTACCGGGTGATGCAGGCCGTACGGGCACAGAATCCGAAAGTGCCGGTCACCGATTACTACCTGACCGGGTATAGCCTGGGTGCACTGGATGCCGCGTTCGTCTCTCACCTGGACGAAACCCGCCGCAGCTTCAACTTCAAGAAAGTCCTGCTGCTCAACCCGCCGGTCAACCTCTACACCTCGATCACCAACCTCGACAAGCTGGTCCAGACCGAGGTCAAGGGCATCAACACCAGCACCACATTCTATGAACTGGTACTGGACAAGCTGACCCGCTACTTCCAGCAAAAGGGCTACATCGACCTCAATGACGCCCTGCTCTACGACTTCCAGCAGTCCAAGCAGCACCTGACCAACGAGCAGATGGCCATGTTGATCGGCACCTCGTTCCGCTTTTCGGCGGCCGATATCGCCTTCACTTCGGACCTGGTCAACCGTCGCGGCCTGATCACCCCACCCAAGTTCCCGATCACCGAGGGCACCAGCCTCACGCCATTCCTCAAGCGTGCGCTGCAATGCGACTTCGACTGCTACATCACCGAACAAGTGATCCCGATGTGGCGCGCCCGCACCGACGGCGGCAGCCTGCTGCAACTGATTGACCAGGTGAGCCTGTATGCACTGAAGGACTACCTGCACGAAAGTCCGAAAATCGCGGTCATGCACAACGCCGATGACGTAATCCTCGGTCCTGGCGACCTGGGCTTCCTGCGCAAGACCTTCGGTGATCGCCTGACCGTTTACCCGTATGGCGGCCACTGCGGCAACATTAACTACCGCGTCAACAGCGACGCCATGCTGGAGTTTTTCCGTGGCTAAATATCTCCTGCTTTTCGCAGCGTTACTCTGTGCAGGCGTCGCCAATGCCGACAACAGCAAAGCCAATGCCCCCGTGGTCGTCGACAGCGATGGCTTCAAGGAGCCGCTGAGCAAACTCAAATTCAACCCGGGCCTGGATCAGCGCGAGTTCGAGCGTTCGACGCTCAACGCGCTGGCCGTCTACGATCCGCTGGAAGAGTGGAACCGGCGCGTCTATCACTTCAACTACCGCTTCGACCAATGGGTGTTCCTGCCGGTGGTCAATGGTTACCGCTACGTTACCCCGAGCTTCCTGCGCACCGGTGTCAGCAACTTCTTCAACAACCTCGGCGACGTGCCGAACCTGATGAACAGCCTGCTGCAACTCAAGGGCCAACGCTCGCTGGAAACCACCGGGCGACTGCTGCTCAACACCACCATCGGCATCGCCGGCCTGTGGGACCCGGCCACCGCCATGGGCCTGCCGCGTCAGAGCGAAGACTTCGGCCAGACTTTAGGCTTCTACGGCGTGCCGGGCGGCGCTTACTTCGTCCTGCCGATCCTCGGTCCGTCGAATCTGCGTGACACCGGCGGCCTGCTGGTGGATTACTCGGCCGAGAATGCGATCAACTTCCTCAACGTGGCCGAAGTCAGCTCCAACCATCCGGAAGTCGTGATCCTGCGCGGCATCGACAAGCGCCACCAGACCGGCTTCCGCTATGGTCAGATGAACTCGCCATTCGAGTACGAGAAAGTGCGTTACGTGTACACCGAAGCGCGCAAGTTGCAGGTTGCCGAGTAAACAAGCCCCCCAAAAAACACTGTGGGAGCGAGCTTGCTCGCGATGAGGCCGTTACATTCAACATTGATGTTGACTGCTACACCGCCATCGCGAGCAAGCACGCTCCCACAGTTGTTATGTACTGCAGATAAATCCTCTATTCGCGCTTCAGCCTTTCAGGACTTTCCAGATCTTGCCGGCAGCCATCACCCCAACCAACACCACCGCCCCCGCCACAATCCCCGCTACCCCATTGAGCAACGTCGGTACGATAAACCCGGCACCACCCGCCCCCGCGCTGACACTTTCGATCCAGTGATGCACCACCGGCACGCCGTGGGTCAGGATGCCGCCGCCGACCAGGAACATCGCCGCGGTGCCGATCACCGACAGGCTTTTCATCATGTACGGAGCCGCACGCAAAATCCCGCCACCGATGCTCTTGGCCATCTGACCAGGCTTCTGGGTCAGCCAGAGCCCCAGATCATCGAGTTTGACGATACCCGCTACCAACCCGTAGACACCGACAGTCATGACGATGGCGATCCCCGACAGCACGACGACTTGCTGGGTCAGCGCCGACTCGGCGACGACACCGAGGGTGATGGCGATGATTTCGGCCGAGAGAATGAAGTCGGTACGGATCGCGCCCTTGATCTTGTCCTTTTCAAACGCCACCAGATCCACCGCCGGGTCTGCCACAGCTTCGACCAATTCGGCATGTTCAGCCTGATCTTCAGCCTTGCTGTGCAGGAACTTGTGGGCGAGCTTCTCAAACCCTTCAAAGCACAGATAGGCACCGCCGACCATCAACAGCGGTGTGACCAGCCACGGAATGAACGCACTGATCGCCAGCGCCGACGGCACCAGGATCAGTTTATTGATGAACGAACCCTTGGCG
Organism: Pseudomonas sp. GW821-FHT12A04; assembly: GCF_058807755.1. Classification (NCBI taxonomy): domain Bacteria; kingdom Pseudomonadati; phylum Pseudomonadota; class Gammaproteobacteria; order Pseudomonadales; family Pseudomonadaceae; genus Pseudomonas; species Pseudomonas sp. GW821-FHT12A04. Next base: position 231,738 of record NZ_JBXAQZ010000013.1, on the reverse strand, counting down.
ACCGCCCAGACCACCGGGATTTCCCGTTCGGCACGCACGCCACTGACTTGCTGAGCGTTGAGCGCCAGGTCGTCACCGAGTACGCCGGCCGTTTTCTTGGCGGCCATTTGGGTCATCAAGGACACGTCATCCAGCACGGTCGCAATGTCGTCGATCAGCACCAGCAAACTGCTTCCTGCCATGAATCAGGTTTCCTTCTGCAATGAATGCGCAGCAGCATAGCGCGACATAAGAGCCTACGGTGCATTCTTGAGCGCCGCGCGAGGCCGGTGATACCATGCGCAACCGCCAGAACAGGCAAGGAATCACCCGGTTTATGAGCACTATCCGCGAGCGCAACAAACAACTGATCCTGCGTGCCGCCAGTGAGGAATTCGCCGACAAAGGCTTCGCTGCGACCAAAACCAGCGACATCGCAGCCAAGGCGGGATTGCCAAAGCCCAACGTCTACTACTACTTCAAGTCCAAGGAAAACCTCTACCGCGAGGTTCTGGAAAGCATCATCGAGCCCATCCTGCAGGCCTCGACACCGTTCAATCCGGACGGCGAGCCCGGTGAAGTGCTCAGCGGCTACATTCGCTCGAAAATCCGCATCTCCCGCGACCTGCCTTTCGCCTCCAAAGTGTTCGCCAGCGAAATCATGCACGGCGCCCCCCACCTGAGCAGCGATCTGGTCGAGCAGCTCAATGGCCAGGCCAAACACAACATCGAGTGCATCCAGACCTGGATCGACCGCGGGCAAATCGCCCCCATCGATCCCAACCACCTGATGTTCAGCATCTGGGCCGCGACCCAGACCTACGCCGACTTCGACTGGCAAATCACCGCCATCACCGGCAAGACCAAGCTGGATGACGTGGACTATGAAGCGGCGGCGCAGACGATTATCCGGTTGGTGCTCAAAGGGTGTGAGCCGGACTGATAGCGGCCCTGGATCAATGCCGACTCGGCAGTCCATGAAAACTGCCGGTCGGGATTGCATGTTTGCGCCCTCTAAACCTTCGGCAGCGGATTCAACGCCACGGCTGCCTTGGGTTTTCTGAAGAAGATCCAGTAGACAACCGTGAGGATCAGCAGAAAAGGCACACCGAATACCAAGGTCATTTTGAATGCATCGGTGAAGTAGGTGGTGATCATCACCGCGCCCATCAGCAGCAGCCCCAACAGCGTGGTGTACGGGAACAGGCGCATGCGGAAGGACAGTTTCCGTTCGCCGTTGCGCTCGTGGTAGCGACGGAAGCAGTAGTGGGTCAGGAAGATCATGAACCAGGTGAAGATCGCGCCGAACATCGAGATCGCCATCATCAAGGTGAAGGAGCTTTCCGGGTACAACACGTTGAGCAAGGTCGCCAGGGCAATGCCGGAGCTCGACAGCAACAAGGCATTCAGCGGGATTCCGGTCTTGCTCAACACCCCCATGGACTTGGGTGCATAACCGCCGCGGGACAGGCTGAACATCATGCGGGTGGTGATGTAGAGCTGACTGTTCATCGCCGACAACGCCGCAATCAGGATCACGAAGTTCATCACGCCGGTTGCGCCGGGAATACCAATGGTCTGCATGACGGTGACGAACGGGCTCTGCGCTTGACCGGCCTGGACCCACGGCACAATCGCCAGCATCAGGGCCAGGGTCAGCAGGTAGAACACCACCAGCCGCACGATGGTCGCGCGAAAGGCCTTCTTCACCGCCCGCTCCGGGTCCTGCGCCTCACCGGCGGCCACTGCGATCATTTCCACGCTCAGATAGCTGAAGATCGAGACGATCACCGCAATCCACATGCCTTGCAGACCATTGGGAAAGAAGCCGCCGTGGGCCGTGTAGTTGTGCACGCCGTAATCCGGATTGCCGGAACCGTACACCACATACACCGCGAGGATTATGAAGCCGACAATCGCACCGATCTTGATGGTCGAGAACCAGTACTCGAAGGTGCCGAAGGTTTTCACGCTGATGGCATTGAGCACGATCAGCATGCTCGAGAACGAAACAATCCAGATCCATTCGGGCACGTTGGCGAACCAGTACTTCATGTACATCGCCACCGCCGTCACTTCCGTGCCCACTGCCAGCACAATCGCCGCCCAATAGGCATAGCGCACCAGGAACCCGGCCAATGGGCTGACATAGAATTCGGCATAGGCGCCGAACGAGCCGGAGGTCGAATGGGCCACCGTCATTTCCGCCAGACAGCCCATCAACAGCAGGGTGATGATCGCGCCAATGGCGTAGCTGAGCAGCACGCTCGGCCCGGCATAACCGATGGCGTAGGCACTGCCCATGAACAGCCCGGTGCCAATCGCGCCGCCAATGGCGATCATGCTCATCTGACCCGAGGTGAGCTGGCGCCTGAGGCCCTGCTCACGCTTGGAGATGTTTTCAAAACCGGTGTTATCGGTCATTTATCTGTCCTCTGAATATTGTCTTTCTTGAAGAGAGCAAGTCGTTGGGATTGCCGTTGGGGATCAGCCACGAATCAGAAGATATTCAGCGGATACTCGACGATCACCCGGACTTCATTGTTGTCGGTGGTGTCCGCCCGGGCGACCTGGCCGGTGGAACGCACACTGGCCTGACGCACACGTATCGACAGGTCCCTGGCCTTGCCCTCCTGCACCACGTAGCGCGCTTCAAGGTCGCGCTCCCAGCGCTTGCCATCGCTGCCGTAACGTCCATAGGCACCATTGGGGCCGCCGTCGTAGTGGCTGTCGTCGATATGGTCACCGCTCACATAGCGCGACATGAAACTCAGGCCGGGCACGCCGAAAGGCGCCATGTCCAGGTCATAACGCAGCTGCCAGGAACGTTCATTGGGCGCGTTGAAGTCGAGGATCTGTACCGAGTTGGCAAGGAATATCGAGGTGCCCGGCTGTTGATCGAAGCCGAGATAATCGAACGGCTCATCGCCATCGACCCGTTGGTAGGCCAGGGTCACGCGGTGCGCACCCACCTTGTAAGCGGCGGCCAGCGACCAGGTGGTGTTGTCGATCTTGCCGGCCAGGCTCTGGCCAGAGTCGTTGGTGCGATAGAGGTTGAAATCCAGGTTCAGCGACTGGTTTTCGCTCAGGGCATGGCTGTAGTTGGCATTGGCGTAGTACTGCCGCCAGATATCAGCGAACTGCGAACCGTACAGGCTGACGCTCAACTGATCGTTCAGGGCATAGCTGCCGCCCAGATAATCGACACTACGGGTTTCCACCCCGGCATACAGCGCCTTGAGGGCGCCATCGTCGTTGGTCGACGCACTGTCATTGCCCGAGGTGAAGTGCCCGGCATCGAGTTGCAGTCCTTTCAACTCGCTGCTGGTCAGCTGGAAACCATTGGCGTAGGTGGTGAACAGGCGCGCCGAGCCGGTGCCGAACACCGGGTTGAGCGGTGTCAGGTTGCCGTATTTGAGTTCGGTCTTCGAGATCCGCGCCTTGAGTGCACCACCCGCTTCGGAATACTCATCCTCGGCGCGTCCATCGGAATCGACCGGCAATAAACCGGTGCCGGTACGGCCCCTGCCGCTGTCGAGCTTGAGTCCCAACTGCGCGTAGGCGTCGACTCCGAAGCCCACAGTGCCCTGGGTATAGCCGGAACGGTAATTGAGCATGAGCCCGTGGGCCCACTCCTCCCGATAGTTTTGACCGCCGGGGTTGTTAAGGTTGTTTCGGTAAAAATAGAAATTGCGATTGGTCAGGGTCAGGCTGCTGTCTTCAACGAATCCATTGTCGGGTGCGGCATAGGCCACTTGGCCGAGACAGCTGGTAATGGCGAGCGGCAAGGCGGGCCAAAGGGACGGTTTCATTCTGCGTGCTCCTTATTATTGTGTTTTCACAGAACTGCTTATCGGAGGCGACCGAAGCCCTGCTGCCGGGAAATTCGCGGCAGCAAGACAAAGGCTTCGGGGGTATCAGGTGACGCTGTGGCGGATCTGGAATTGCTCTTGCGACCAGGTTTTCTGATCGAGTATTTCGCCGAGGATCTGCACCGCATCCCAGACCTCGGTGAAGCTGGTGTACAGCGGGGTGAAGCCGAACCGCATGATCCGCGGCTCGCGGTAATCGCCGATCACGCCACGGGCGATCAAGGCCTGGATCACCGCATAACCTTGAGGATGTTCGAAGCTGACATGGCTGCCACGTTTGGCGTGTTCGCGTGGAGTGACCAAGGTCAGCTCGTGAGCGGCGCAGCGCTGCTCGACCAACTGGATGAACAGGTCCGTCAGGGCCAAGGACTTGCTGCGCAGGCTGGCCATGTCGGTCTGGGCGAAAACATCCAGACCACACTCGACCATCGCCAATGAAGTGATGGGCTGGGTGCCGCACAAATAGCGGGCGATTCCGCTGCTCGGCTGGTAATGCGACTCCATGGCGAACTGCCGCGAATGACCGAACCAGCCGGACAGTGGTTGCGCCACCAGATCGCACAGCTCAGGGGAAACCCAGACGAAAGCTTGCGAGCCCGGACCGCCATTGAGGTACTTGTAGGTGCAACCGATGGCGTAGTCGGCGCGCGCCTGATGCAGATCGACCGGCACCGCCCCGGCGGAATGCGCCAGGTCCCAGATGGCCAGCGCGCCACACTCATGGGTCAACGTGGTCAGGGCCTGCATGTCGTGCATGTAGCCGGTCTTGTAGTTGACGTGGGTGAGCATGACCACCGCGGTGTCCTGGTCAATCGCTTGCGGCAGCTCTTGCGGGCTGTCGACCAGACGCAGGGTGTAGCCCTGCTGCAGCATGTCCGCCAGACCTTCGGCGATATACAGGTCAGTCGGGAAGTTGCCGGTCTCGGTGACGATCACCCGCCGCGTCGGCGCCCGCGTGGCCTGCACGCGCAAGGCGGCACTGAGCACCTTGAACAGGTTGATCGAGGTGGTGTCGGTCACCACCACTTCGCCGTCACCGGCGCCAATCAGCCCCGCCAGTCGATTGCCCAGACGTTCAGGCAGGTCGCGCCAGCCAGCGCTGTTCCAACTGCGGATCAGGCCATTGCCCCATTCCTCGGCGATCACTGCCTGAGCACGCGCCAGCGCTGCGACCGGGCGCGCGCCCAGGGAGTTGCCGTCGAGATAGATCACCCCTTCAGGGAGCGCAAACTGCTGACGCAGAGGGGCCAGAGCGTCCTGCGCATCGAGCGCCAGACAATCGTTTCTTGTAGTCATTGGGTGTCCTGCTTTTTTGAAAGAAGTGCCGTCCGGGCAAATCGCGATAGTCGGGTGTGAGTGTCGTGTTTCAGGCGTTGTTTGCGCCTTCACGATGAGGAAATAATGAACGAAGTTTTAGAGAATTTTCGTGCAAAGTAAGCGGCCATCTTGTATTTATCTCGAAGAAAATTCGAATCCAACTCAAAATATCGCGGATTTATTCTAGCCATGACACTCGACTCGACAGACCTGCGGATCCTGCATCTCTTGCAACGGGACGGCCGCATCAGCAATCACGAAATGGCAGAGAAGGTCGCACTGTCGCCGTCGGCCTGTTTGCGCCGTTTACGCTTGCTGGAAAGTGAAGGAATCATCACCGGCTATCGCGCGATGCTGAACGCCGAAAAGTTGGGAGTCGAACTGGAAGCCATCGTCCATGTGTCATTGCGACAGGACGTCGAGGATTGGCACGAGACCTTCATCAAGAAGGTCCAGTTGTGGCCGGAGGTGGTCACCGCCTACGTGATTACCGGGGCGAGCAACTATGTGCTGCGGGTCCAGGCGCGCAACATCAAACACTTCTCCGACTTCATCGTCAACCAACTGAACCGCACGGCGGGGGTGACTGATATCCGCTCGGAAATCGTGTTGCAGAAAATCAAGGAGCAGGAGACGTTGCTTGATTTGGTAGTGCGTAAGTGAGCGCCAGTTAATGGATATCGATGGTCAGGTGATGAATTGTGGCGAGGGCGCTTGCTCCCGCCGGTGCACGAAGCGGTCCTGAAATTCTGGGCGGCGGAATACTCAGGCCCCGCGCATGCGCCGGGCTTCGTTACGCTGCAAGGTCATGCTGGGGGACTCGTCAAACAACTTGCGGTATTCGGCGCAAAAACGTCCGAGATGCGTAAAGCCCCAGCCCATGGCGATCGCGGAAATATTACGCGACGAGCCGTGTTCGAGGATTTCCTGGCGCACAGCGTTCAACCGGTACTTTTTCAGGTAGGCCATCGGCGACAGGGCGAAGTACTTCTTGAACGCCTCGAACAGCTTGAAACGCGAGACCCCGGCCGCGACCTCGATGTCCTCCAGGTGCAAGGCTTCGCGAGCATTGTCGTGAATGTATTGCTTGGCCCTGATCAGGTAGTGCGGCAGTTTCACGCCGAGCACGTTGCGCAACTCTTCGGAGTAGTTGTTCGGCTGGGCGAGGATCAAGCCTTTGATCAATGAGCTTTCGATGTCCCGAGTGAAGGCCACCTGTTCGTACAGTTCACTGCTGCGTTCCAGCTCCTCGATGAAATAACGCGCCATGCGCCACCACGAGGCCGACGTGCCGTCCACCGCATCCATCACCGGCTCGAAACACAGCGGCGTATCCAACGGTCGCTGCAGCATGCCTTCCAGCGACTCGCTCATGGCGACGCGGGTGATCACCACCTGAACTTTGCGACAGTCCCCGGAGATCGCCAGCATCTGGTTCTCATTCGGGGAAATGATCACCCCTTGATCGCGGTTGGATTTCAACACGCTGCCGTTCTTGCTCAGTTCCTGCTCGCCCACCAAAGGCAAACTCAGGCTGTAACTGCTGAAGTGCTCGGCGTCTTCAATATCGATGGTGACATCGGTACCGTATGAGAGAGTGCCCAGGGTCGTGGCCATCGACTTGAACACATTGGCGCTGTGATGAAAGCGGATCCGCTCGGGCGTCGAAGTCTGGAGGCGGTGCGGCCCGCAGATACCCGACATCCAGTTCCTCGCACCCTCGAGGTCATAGTGATCGATACGAATGTCGCGAAACTGCGGATCAACGTTGCTACTCATCACGGCGCCCCCACGGCAAAGGCTATTGAACCACCGGCAAGGCCCGATCCTTGGCCATACGCATCCGGTAAAAGCCGAAGATGATCAACACCCACACCGGTATGGCGAAGACTGAAGCGCGTATACCTGGAATCATCAGCATGACGCAGACGATCATGACCATGAAGGCCAGGCACAGGTAGTTGCTGAAGGGAAACCAGAACGACTTGAAGCCCGGAACGATGCCTTGCTGGCTCATGCTTTTGCGAAACTTCAGGTGCGTCAGGCTGATCATCGCCCAGTTGATCATCAGCGATGCGACCACCAGTGCAAAGAGCAACTCAAGCGCTTCATGCGGGGCGAGGTAGTTGACCAGCACGGACAGCAGGGTGATCAACGCCGATACGCCCAGCGCCAGCAGAGGCACGCCCTGCTTGTTCAGTTTCATCAGCGCCTTGGGTGCGTCGCCCTGTTCGGCCAGGCCATAGAGCATACGGCTGTTGCAGTAGACGCCACTGTTATAGACAGAGAGCGCAGCGGTGAGCACCACGAAATTGAGGATGTGCGCTGCTGTGTCGCTGCCGATCAAGGAGAAGATCTGCACGAACGGGCTGCCGCCATAGGCATCGCCCGAAGCGCCGAGTGTCTGTAGCAGTTGGTCCCACGGATACAACGACAGCAGCACGGTGAGCGCGCCGACGTAGAAGATCAGCACGCGATAAACCACCTGGTTGATCGCCTTGGGAATCACCTTTCCCGGCTCGCTGGCTTCAGCGGCGGTGATGCCGACCAGCTCCAGGCCGCCGAAGGAGAACATGATGAACGCCATCGCCATCAGCAGACCGCTGTAGCCGTTTGGGAAGAACCCGCCGTGGTCCCACAGATTGCTGACCGAGGCCTGCGGGCCGCCGGTGCCGCTGAACAGCATGTAGCAGCCCAGGGCGATCATGCCAATGATCGCTACGACCTTGATGATTGCGAACCAGAATTCCATCTCACCGAAGACTTTGACGTTCATCATATTGATCAAATTGACCAGGACGAAGAACACCGCCGCGCTGACCCAGGAGGGGACTTCCGGCCACCAGAACTGCACGTACTTGCCGACGGCCGTCAACTCGGCCATGCCCACCAGCACATACAGCACCCAGTAGTTCCAGCCGGACAGAAAGCCGGCATAGCCGCCCCAGTACTTGTGGGCAAAATGACTGAAGGAGCCGGCCACCGGTTCCTCGACAATCATCTCGCCCAGCTGGCGCATGATCAGAAAGGCGATGAATCCGGCAATCGCATAGCCGAGGATCATCGACGGCCCGGCCGACTTGAGCACGCCGGCAGAGCCGAGAAACAACCCGGTACCTATCGCGCCGCCCAATGCGATCAGCTGAATATGACGATTTTTCAGCCCTCGCTTGAGTTCGCCTTGTCGCAAGATTTCATCCGCCATCTGGTTACCTTCTAATTGTTATGGTCAGGCATGGTTTGAATGCGTCAATTTATTCAATTGCCGCCCGGTTTAAGCGTTCAGACATGACTATCGGTAAATCAGAGCGTTGAGCGCACTCGCCACAACTCCGGGAACAGCACGGTATCGAGCATCTTGCGCAGATAACCGACACCTTCTGTGCCACCGGTCCCTGGTTGGAAGCCGATGATCCGCTCGACCGTGGTCACATGCCGGAAGCGCCATTGCCGGAACGAATCCTCAAGGTCGATGAGTTTCTCCGCCAACTGATAGAGATCCCAATAACGCGAAGGGTCCGTGTAGACCACGCGCCACGCAGCTTCGACCGACGCGTCATGCGCCGTTGGACTGGTCGGATCACGCTCGAAACGCTGTGGGTCGATGGTCAAGCCAGCGCTGGCCATCAAGCGAATCGCCTCGTCATACAGCGACGGTGTGGCGATCGCCTTTTCAAGCGCCTGCAACAGTTCCGGCCGATGCGCATGGGGGCGCAACAGGGTCGCGCTTTTGTTGCCCAGAATGAATTCGATCTCGCGGTACTGGAACGACTGAAAGCCCGATGACTGCCCCAGAAAGGGCCGTATCGCGTGGTACTCGGTGGGAGTCATGGTGGCCAGCACCGTCCAGGCATGCACCAGCTGATCAAAAATCCGCGAGACCCGCGCCAGCATCTTGAACGCGGGCGGCAACTCTCCCAGTCGAACGTGCTCACGGGCGGCATTGAGCTCGTGCAGCATCAGCTTCATCCACAGCTCCGAGGTCTGATGCTGGATGATGAACAGCATCTCGTTATGGTCCGGAGACAACGGGTGCTGTGCGCTGAGAATGCGCCCCAGATCCAGGTAGTCGCCGTAGCTCATGGAGTCGGAAAAATTCAGCTCGGCGTTATGCCATTCTTCCGTCTGGTTTGCAGGTGAATAGGGGCATTGGCTCATTGAGTCGGTTCCTCAAGTTGCGGTTTGTTCAGTGGACGCAAAATTGCCCTGACCGGACTGGCGTCCAGATGGGCAAAACGCAGCGGCAGCGCGATCAATTCATAGTCCCCTTCCGGGACGTCATCGAGCACGATGCCCTCGAGGATAGCCATGCCATGTCGGGCCACGGCATTGTGCGAATCCATGGTTTTGGATTGCTGGGGGTCCAGCGACGGCGTATCGATACCGATCAAGCGCACACCGAGGCTCGCCAGCAGGTCGACGGTTTCTTTGGCGACTGCGGAGAAATCAGGATCCCAGGCGCTCAACGGCGCTTGTCGCCAGGTGCGCAGCAGCACCCGTTCAGGCAGGTCTTGCAAGCGACCTTCAAGCTGTTCGGGGTGCACCAGCCGGCCGCTGCTCAGGCAATGCAGCACACGGCAAGGCCCCATATAGACATCGAGCGACACATCGCCAATGGCCGCGCCATCAGCGCTGTAATGCAGTGGCGCGTCGACATGGGCCCCCGTGTGAGGCGACAGGGTGATACGCCCGACATTCACCGGACACTCTGGTCCGAAGCTCCACACGCGCTCTTCCTGAAAAGGTGTGTCACCCGGCCAGGTAGGTGTAGTGGTGCTCAACGGCGGGCTGATATCCCACCACGACAGTGTTGTTTTCATTGCAAAGCTCTCGGACTGTTCCGAGAGAATGATACGAGTGATACCTGTGAATTTTCTTGCGAAAATCTTCGGTAACGCCCAAATGTTTCGCACAAAATTCTAAAAAAACGGAATTTACCGGATGGAAATCTCAACGAGAAAAGCAGACAGCTAGAAAGCTGTTTTCATCCGTAAGGCGCTTTCGCGAGCAAGCCCGCGAAAGCGGTAAATCAGACGCCGAAGATCAACCAGCCACCCCCGCATCCGCCCTCAGCCCCTGCCCCTCGATCGCGCGGATCGCACATTGCTCGTCAACATCTGACAGATCCCCGCTGATGCCCACCGCCCCCAGCACAGTCCCGTCCTGATCCCGAACCAGCACGCCGCCCGGCACCGGGACGACGCTACCCTGCCCCAGGCTATTGAGCGCGGCGAAGAACGCCGGGCGTTGTTGCGCGTCCTGTGCCAGCAGGCGTGAGCCCTTGCCCAGGGCGATCGCGCCCCAGGCCTTGCCGATGGCGATCTGCGGGCGCAGCAGGCTGGCGCCGTCTTCCCGCTGCAGCGTTATCAGGTGCCCGCCGGCATCCAGTACTGCAACGGTCAATGGCGCGGCAGAGATTGCCCGCCCCGCGGTGATGGCCTGATCGACCAGGTTGACTGCGACTTTCAAGGTTAAAGCGCTCATGGTGCCGTCCTCATTTTGTTTTTCGGAAAGTCGGTGGACTGCGCCGTTGTGCCGCAGCCCGATGCAACAAATAGAACACAATGAATTATTTTTTTGTATACAATAATCATCGAAAGGCGCCACATGCGACGAAAAGCCACAGCAGAACCGGCTTCCGACGAATGAAACAAGCGCTTGAGAAAATGGATTGACCTGCGCCGTCCGCCGTGAATACACTCTGCGCAAAGCCACTTGTATACAATTACAAAACGTAAAGAGGCACAAAACCATGAGCAAAATGAGAGCAATCGAAGCCGCCGTTCTGGTGATGCGCCGTGAAGGGGTCGATACCGCTTTTGGCATCCCGGGTGCCGCCATCAACCCGCTGTACTCCGCCCTGCAAAAGGTCGGCGGCATCGATCACGTACTCGCTCGCCACGTTGAAGGCGCCTCGCACATGGCCGAGGGCTACACCCGCACCAAGGCCGGCAACATCGGCGTGTGCATCGGCACTTCCGGCCCTGCCGGTACCGACATGGTCACCGGGCTCTACAGCGCCTCGGCCGACTCGATTCCAATCCTCTGCATCACAGGCCAGGCACCTCGCGCCCGTATGCACAAGGAAGACTTCCAGGCTGTCGATATCACCACCATCGTCAAGCCAGTCACCAAGTGGTCGACCACCGTCATGGAACCGGGCCAGGTGCCTTACGCGTTCCAGAAAGCTTTCTATGAAATGCGCTCCGGCCGTCCGGGCCCGGTGCTGATCGACCTGCCGTTCGACGTGCAGATGGCCGAAATCGAATTCGACATCGACGCCTACCAGCCACTGCCATTGGCCAAGCCGAGCGCTACCCGCGTCCAGGTTGAAAAGGCCCTGGCCATGCTGGATCAGGCCGAGCGTCCATTGCTGGTGGCCGGTGGCGGCATCATCAATGCCGATGCCGCCGATCTGCTGGTGGAGTTCGCCGAACTGACCGGTATTCCAGTGATCCCGACCCTGATGGGCTGGGGCGCCATCCCGGACGATCACCCGTTGATGGTGGGCATGGTTGGCTTGCAGACGTCGCACCGCTACGGCAACGCCACCATGCTCAAGTCCGACGTGGTTCTGGGCGTAGGCAACCGCTGGGCCAACCGTCACACCGGTTCCGTTGACGTGTACACCGAAGGCCGCAAGTTCATTCATGTTGATATCGAACCGACCCAGATCGGTCGCGTGTTCACCCCGGACCTGGGCATCGTTTCCGACGCTGCCGCCGCGCTGACCGTGTTCATCGAAGTCGCTCGCGAATGGCAAGCCGCCGGCAAGCTGAAGAACCGCAGCGCCTGGTTGCAAGACTGCCAGCAGCGTAAAGCCAGCCTGCAGCGCAAGACTCACTTCGACAACGTGCCGGTCAAGCCGCAACGCGTTTACGAAGAAATGAACCAGGTGTTCGGCAAAGACACCTGCTACGTCAGCACCATCGGTCTGTCGCAGATTGCCGGCGCTCAGTTCCTGCACGTCTACAAGCCGCGTCACTGGATCAACTGCGGTCAGGCAGGCCCTCTGGGCTGGACCATTCCGGCAGCACTGGGCGTGGTCAAGGCTGATCCGAACCGTAAAGTCGTGGCCCTGTCGGGGGACTATGACTTCCAGTTCATGATCGAAGAATTGGCAGTGGGCGCGCAGTTCAAGCTGCCGTACATTCATGTGGTGGTAAACAACTCGTACCTGGGTCTGATCCGTCAGGCGCAGCGCGGTTTCGACATGGATTACTGCGTACAGCTGTCGTTCGACAACCTGAACGCGCCGGAACTCAACGGCTACGGTGTGGACCACGTCGCAGTTGCCGAAGGCTTGGGCTGCAAGGCACTGCGTGTGTTCGAACCGGCTCAGATCCAGCCTGCCCTGCGCAAGGCCCAGGAGCTGATCGAAGAGTTCAAGGTTCCGGTGATCGTCGAGATCATCCTGGAGCGCGTGACCAACATTTCCATGGGTACCGAGATCAACGCCGTCAACGAATTCGAAGACCTGGCGCTGGTCGGCGACGACGCACCGACTGCGATTTCGTTGCTTGATTGATCACCACCCCTGTGGGAGCGAGCTTGCTCGCGATGAGTCCGGCACATTCAACATCTATGTTGACTGACACACCGCTATCGCGAGCAAGCTCGCTCCTACAAGGGGCCTACACACATTTACAGGAGACCACCATGCCGCGTTTCGCAGCCAACCTGTCCATGCTGTTCACCGAACAGGACTTTCTTGCCCGTTTCGAAGCGGCCGCCAAAGCCGGCTTCAGTGGTGTCGAATACCTGTTCCCGTACGACTTCAGCTCCGCCGAAATCAAGGCCCAGCTCGACGCCAACGGTCTGACCCAAGTGCTGTTCAATCTGCCAGCCGGCGACTGGGCGAAGGGCGAGCGCGGTATCGCCTGCCTGCCGGACCGGGTCGAAGAGTTCCGTGCCGGTGTCGACCTGGCCATCGCTTACGCGCAAGTGCTGGGCAACACCCAGGTCAACTGCCTGGCCGGTATTCGTCCGCAGGGCTTTGACGATGCCACCGTGGAGAAAACCTTCGTCGCCAACCTCAAGTACGCGGCCGACAAGCTGCAAGCGGCAGGCATCAAACTGGTGATGGAAGCGATCAACACCCGTGACATTCCAGGTTTCTACCTGAACAACACGGCGCAAGCCCTGTCGATTCGCGAGCAGGTCGGCAGCGCCAACCTGTTCCTGCAATACGACATCTATCACATGCAAATCATGGAAGGCGATCTGGCCCGCACCCTGCAATCGCACCTGGGCGAGATCAACCACGTGCAGCTCGCGGACAACCCGGGGCGCAACGAACCAGGCACCGGTGAAATCAACTACCGCTTCCTGTTCGAACACCTGGACCGCATCGGTTACCAGGGCTGGGTCGGTTGCGAATACAAGCCGCTGACCACCACCGAAGCGGGCCTGGGCTGGCTCAAGACCCATAACGCAATCTGATGTAGATCCCTGTGGGAGCGAGCTTGCTCGCGATAGCGGTGGAACAGTCGACATCGATGCTGAATGTTATGGCCCCATCGCGAGCAAGCTCGCTCCCACAAAGAGCAGTACTCCCCTATTTGCTTGAAGCAGCAATAAAAACAAGAGGATTTTCTCATGGCTAAAATCGGATTTATCGGCACCGGCATCATGGGCCACCCAATGGCGTTGAACCTGCAGAAAGCCGGTCACAGCCTGTTCCTGTCGGCACACCACGACCCTGCGCCTGCCGACCTGGTCGCCGCTGGCGCCGTTGCCCTGGCGAACCCGAAGGAAGTCGCCCAGGAAGCCGAATTCATCATCGTCATGGTGCCGGATACCCCACAGGTCGATGACGTGCTGTTCCGCGCTGATGGCGTTGCCGCCGGTGTTGGCAAAGGCAAAGTGGTGATCGACATGAGCTCGATCTCGCCGACCGCCACCAAGGCTTTCGCAGCAAAGATCAACGAAAAAGGCGCGCAATACCTCGACGCCCCGGTCTCCGGCGGTGAAGTCGGCGCCAAGGCTGCGACCCTGAGCATCATGGTCGGCGGCGATGCCGACGCCTTCGAGCGCGCCCTGCCACTGTTCCAGGCCATGGGCAAGAACATCACCTTGGTCGGCGGCAACGGCGACGGTCAAACCGCCAAGGTGGCCAACCAGATCATCGTGGCCCTGAACATCCAGGCCGTGGCTGAAGCCCTGCTGTTCGCTTCGAAAAACGGTGCCGATCCAGCCAAGGTGCGTGAAGCACTGATGGGCGGTTTCGCGTCCTCCAAGATCCTCGAAGTGCACGGCGAGCGCATGATCAAGGGCACCTTCGATCCAGGCTTCCGCATCAGCCTGCACCAGAAGGACCTGAACCTGGCCCTGCAAGGCGCCAAGGAGCTGAACATCAACCTGCCGAACACCGCCAACACCCAGCAAGTGTTCAGCACCTGCGCGGCCATCGGTGGCAGCAACTGGGACCACTCGGCGCTGATCAAGGGCCTGGAACACATGGCGAACTTCTCGATTCGCGACAAGAAGTAAGCCCCTGCCCGAAACTGCATCAAACCTGTGGGAGCGAGCTTGCTCGCGATGAGGCCCTGACTATCAACATCCATGTTGACTGACACACCGCTATCGCGAGCAAGCTCGCTCCCACAGGAACCCGAGTTGCCCTTCAAATAACAAGAATTCCGGGAGCCCGCCATGTCGGTCGATCCGCAACAATTGCTGCGCGAGCTGTTTGCCACAGCCATCGATGCGGCGCATCCGCAACAAGTCCTCGAAGCCCATTTGCCTGCCGACCGCAGCGGCCGCGTGATCGTCATTGGCGCCGGCAAAGCCGCAGCCGCCATGGCCCAGGTGGTCGAGCGCTGCTGGCAGGGTGAAGTGTCCGGCCTGGTGGTGACCCGCTACGGTCACGGCGCACCTTGCGAAAAAATCGAAGTGGTCGAAGCCGCACATCCGGTACCGGACGCTGCAGGTCTGGCGGTGGCCAAGCGTGTGCTGGAACTGGTCAGCGACCTGAACGAATCCGACCGCGTGATCTTCCTGCTCTCCGGCGGTGGCTCTGCCCTGCTGGCACTGCCGGCCGAAGGCATCACCCTGGCCGACAAGCAGTCAATCAACAAAGCCCTGCTCAAGTCCGGCGCCACCATCGGCGAGATGAACTGCGTGCGCAAGCACCTCTCGGCGATCAAGGGTGGGCGTCTGGGCAAAGCCTGCTGGCCTGCCACGGTTTATACCTATGCGATTTCCGATGTGCCGGGCGACCTCGCCACGGTCATCGCCTCCGGCCCTACCGTGGCCGACCCGAGCACGTCGGCCGAAGCGCTGGCGATCCTGAAACGCTACGCCATCGAGGTTCCGGCTTCGGTGCGCACCTGGCTGCAAAGCCCCGAATCGGAAACCGTCAAACCCGGCGACCCGAGCCTGGCACGCAGTCATTTCCAGTTGATCGCCCGCCCGCAGCAATCCCTTGAAGCGGCGGCGGTGAAATGCCGTCAGGCCGGGTTCAGTCCGCTGATCCTCGGCGACCTTGAAGGCGAATCCCGCGAGGTGGCGAAAGTCCACGCCGGCATCGCACGGCAGATCGTCCTGCACGGTCAGCCGCTGGCGGCGCCCTGCGTGATTCTCTCGGGCGGTGAAACCACCGTCACCGTGCGCGGCAATGGCCGTGGCGGGCGCAATGCCGAGTTCCTGCTCAGCCTGACCGACAGCCTCAAGGGCCTGCCCGGCGTCTACGCACTGGCCGGTGATACCGACGGCATCGACGGTTCCGAAGACAACGCCGGCGCGATCATGACCCCGGACAGCTACGCCCTCGCCGCGGCAAAGGGCCTGAGCGCCAGCGACGAGTTGGATAACAACAACGGTTACGGCTACTTCGAGGCGCTGGACGCCCTGATCGTCACCGAGCCGACCCGAACCAACGTCAACGACTTCCGCGCCATTCTGATCCTTGAGAGCACTAAACATGACGCCTGATAAAAAGGTCAAAATCCTCGCCACGCTCGGCCCGGCCATCGACGGCATCGATGCCATCCGTGAACTGGTGCTGGCCGGGGTCAACATCTTCCGTCTGAACTTCAGCCATGGCGATCATGCTGACCACGCCCAGCGTTTCCAGTGGATTCGTGAAGTCGAGCGTCAGCTCAATTATCCATTGGGCATCCTGATGGACCTGCAAGGCCCGAAACTGCGGGTCGGCAAGTTCGCCGAAGGCAAGGTGCAACTGGTTCGCGGCCAGGCCTTGCGCCTGGACCTCGATGCCACGCCGGGCGATGAGCGCCGGGTCAACCTGCCCCACCCGGAAATCATCGCCGCGCTGGAGCCGGGCATGGACCTGCTGCTGGACGATGGCAAGTTGCGCCTGCGGGTGGTGACCAAGTACGCCGACGCCATCGACACCACCGTGCTCAATGGCGGCGAACTGTCGGACCGCAAAGGCGTGAACGTACCGCAAGCGGTACTCGACCTGAGCCCGCTGACCGCCAAGGATCGCCGCGACTTGGCCTTCGGTCTGGAGCTGGGTGTGGACTGGGTGGCGCTGTCGTTCGTGCAACGTCCCGATGACATCCGCGAAGCCCGTACCCTGATCGGCGACAAGGCGTTCCTGATGGCCAAGATCGAGAAGCCTTCGGCCGTCGAGCAACTGCGCGAGATCGCCGAATTGAGCGACGCGATCATGGTCGCCCGGGGTGACCTGGGTGTGGAAGTGCCGGCCGAAAGCGTGCCGCAGATCCAGAAGAACATCATCAGCACCTGCCGCCAGCTCGGCAAACCGGTGGTGGTCGCCACTCAGATGCTGGAGTCGATGCGCTTCTCACCCGCGCCAACCCGCGCCGAAGTCACCGATGTGGCCAACGCCGTGGCCGAAGGTGCGGACGCGGTGATGCTGTCGGCGGAAACCGCATCCGGCGAATACCCGCTCGAAGCTGTGCAGATGATGAGCAAGATCATCCGCCAGGTGGAAAACGGTCCGGACTATCAGACTCAACTGGACGTCAGCCGGCCGAAAGCCGAGGCGACTGTTTCCGATGCGATCAGCTGCGCCATTCGCCGTATCAGCAACGTGCTGCCGGTGGCGGTGCTGGTCAACTACAGCGAGTCCGGTGCGTCGAGCCTGCGTGCGGCGCGGGAGCGGCCGACAGTGCCGATCCTCAACCTGACACCGAACCTGCAGACCGCCCGTCGCCTGAGCGTGGCGTGGGGTGTGCACTCGGTGGTCAACGACCGCCTGCGTCAGGTCGATGAAGTCTGCTCGACGGCACTGGAAATTGCCCAGGCCCAGGGCATGGCGCAGCGTGGCGACACACTGTTGATCACCGCAGGTGTGCCCTTTGGCCAGCCGGGGTCGACTAACTCTCTGCGTATCGAGACATTGATCTAGCGCCTGTACCGGCCTTATCGCGAGCAAGCTCGCTCCCACATTGGTTTTGTGTCATTCACGGAACCAAGACTGAACAAAGATTCAGTGTGTGAGCGAGCTTGCTCGCGATGCAGGCAACCCGGTCCCACTGACTTTCAGACCTGCCATGCCTGCCAACCATTTCAACACCCACTGCCCCGACTGGGCCGAAGCCTTGCTCAACGGCTTCAGCCAGATCTTTCTTCAGCGCAATCCGCTGTGCGGCCTGCTGTGCGTCCTGGCCATCTTGTTCACGGCGCCCGCCTTGCTCGGCGGCGCCTTGCTCGGTGGTGTCGCCGGGCTACTCACCGCGCAACGCCGCAACTATGCCAAGGCTGATCGTCAGGCCGGGTTGTTCAGCTACAACGGCGTGCTGCTCGGACTGTTGCTGAGCCTGTATTTCCCCTGGTCGGCGATGATGCCGCCACTGATCCTGGCCGCCGGTGGCCTGAGCGCGATGGTCACCCAACAGTGGCTCAAGCGCGTCCGGTTCAGCCAATACCTGCCGGCCTACACCGCGCCCTTCGTTGGGCTGGGCTGGTTGCTGCTGTGCTTCGCCACGCCCTCGACAGAGCCGCACTTGATCGAAGTCAGCACCCTGAACATGCTCGCCGCGCCACTCAAAGGCCTCGGCCAGGTGATGTTCCTCGGTCATCCGCTGGCCGGTGCGATGATTGCCGCCGGTTTGCTGATCGCTGATCGCCGCGCATTCTGCTGGGCATTGTTGGCCTCAGTCGCGGGCATGGGCTGGAGCCTGCTGAACCACGATTTCTATACCGCACTGCTCGGCCTCGGTGGCTATAACGCCGTGCTGGTCGCCCTCGCCTTCAGCTCCCAGCGTCGCCAACCGTGGCTGCCGCTGGTTGGCATCGGCCTGGCGCTGCTGCTGACGCCGCTGTTTGCCGCCATCGGTCTGCCCACCCTGACCGCGCCGTTCATTCTTGCCGGCTGGCTGATTCGCAGCGTCGTGCAAATGCTCGGCAGAGCCACGGTCGAAAGCACGCCTTGCGCTACCGGGGAGAATCGACCTAGGCTGCGCTGATTTGCGGCCAAGGCGATGGGCATGATCAGCAACGACACGTGGCGTAATCGCCTGTACGTGATTATTTTCCAGACCGACACCGTCGCCGGTCGACGCTTCGACTCCACCCTGCTGCTGATCATCTTCGCCAGCCTGGTAGTAGTGATTCTGGACAGCATCGATGACGTTCACCAGCACTACGCCAGCCTGCTGGCGTACATCGAGTGGGGCTTCACGGTGATCTTCCTCGGCGAGTACATCCTGCGCCTGTACTGCTCGCCCAGGCCCCTGCGCTATGCCTTCAGTTTCTATGGGCTGGTGGACTTGCTGGCCATCGTGCCCGGCATCCTCGCGCTGTACTACAGCGATGCCCAGTACCTGCTGATCATCCGGGTGATCCGGATGCTGCGGATCTTCCGCGTGCTCAAGCTCGGCCCGTACCTCAAGCAAGCTCATTACCTGCTCGATGCCCTGCGTGGCAGCAAGCAGAAGATCCTTGTGTTCCTGCTCAGCGTCTGCACCCTGGTGACGGTGTTCGGCACCCTGATGTATGTGGTCGAGGGCCCGCAACATGGCTTCACCAGCATTCCCAAGAGCATTTACTGGGCTATCGTGACGTTGACCACCGTCGGTTACGGCGACATCGTGCCCAAGACCGCACTGGGTCAGGTCATCTCGTCGATGGTGATGATCACCGGTTACTCGATCATCGCCGTGCCCACCGGGATCTTCACCGCCGAACTGGCCACGGCCATGCGTGGTGGCCAGTTGCAGCACCACTGCCCGGTGTGCGCCAAGGACAGCCATGAGCCGGAGGCGTCGTTCTGTTCCCGTTGCGGTAATGCGCTATTCAGGAAACGGGAATAAGCAAAGAGCTTTTTAATCTTTAAAGGACTATACGAGCCCAGTTATAGTCGCTGGCAAATTGCCCCACTTTTAATAGAACAAGGAATGCGCAGTGAAAAAACTCTTTGGCGCCTCGCTTATCGCCGCTGGCCTGGCCCTGGGCAACATCGCCCAGGCTGCACCGACCCTGCTCAACGTTTCCTACGACGTGATGCGCGATTTCTACAAGGACTACAACACTGCGTTCCAGAAACACTGGCAAGCCGAGCATAACGAAAACATCACCCTGCAAATGTCCTTCGGCGGCTCCAGCAAACAGGCGCGTTCGGTCATCGACGGCTTGCCGGCCGACGTCATCACCATGAACATGGCCACCGACATCAACGCCCTGGCGGACAATGGCAAACTGGTCCCGGACAACTGGGTCACGCGCCTGCCGAACAACAGCGCGCCGTTCACCTCGGCCACCGTGTTCATCGTGCGCAAGGGCAACCCGAAAGCCCTGAAAGACTGGCCGGACCTGCTCAAGGACGGCGTTCAGGTCATCGTGCCAAACCCGAAAACCTCCGGTAACGGTCGCTATACCTACCTCTCGGCCTGGGGCTACGTGCTGAAAACCGGCGGCGACGAGAACAAGGCCAAAGACTTCGTCGGCAAGCTGTTCAAGCAAGCGCCGGTACTCGACACCGGTGGCCGTGCCGCCACCACCACCTTCATGACCAACCAGATCGGCGACGTGCTGGTGACCTTTGAAAACGAAGCGGAAATGATCGCCCGCGAGTTCGGCCGTGATCAGTTCGAAGTCATCTACCCAAGCGTTTCCGCCGAAGCCGAGCCACCGGTGTCGGTGGTCGACAAGACCGTCGACAAAAAAGGCACCCGTGCAGCGGCCGAGGAATACCTGAAGTACTTGTGGTCGCCGGAAGGTCAGGAAATTGCCGCGGCAAACTACCTGCGCCCGCGTGACCCAGCCGTGTTGGCCAAGTACACCGACCGTTTCCCGAAAGTAGACTTCCTGTCGGTCGAGAAGACCTTCGGCGACTGGCGCACCGTGCAGAAGACCCACTTCAATGATGGCGGGGTTTTCGACCAGATCTACAGCGGCAAGTAATCGACTGAAACACTGCAACTTCTATGGGAGCGAGCTTGCTCGCGATGACAATTGAACAGTCAGCATCGTCGTTGACTGCCATTACGCTATCGCGAGCAAGCTCGCTCCCACAGGTTCTGCGACCTCCCGCTACATCGGCGGCGTCACGCCATCCTTGCCCGCCGAAATGGATTGGGCGGTGAGCGTGCCGTCAGCGCCCTGCGTCACAAAGGTCACGATCTTCACGAACAAGATGTAAGTGAATGTATCATTCACCCTCGATGTTCTGACGCAAGACACACACGTTCGTCAGTCATTCCGCAATGGAATGATTGCTATCACTCCAATCCCACTTCCGCCGTTTCAGTCAGCCCATTAGCCTGCGCGCATTCCTTTCCGTACAGCGAGACCCGTTATGAACCCAGCGACCCAGGTGCCCCACGGCACCGCGACAATGACCCGAGGCATGGTGCTGCTGTTCGCCTTCTGCTGCGGCGCCATTGTCGCCAATATCTACTACGCCCAGCCGATCATCGGCCTGATCGCGCCGGACATTGGCCTGACCAACACCATGGCCAGCCTGATCGTTTCCTTGACTCAGATCGGCTATGCGCTGGGACTGTTTTTCCTGGTGCCGCTGGGGGATCTGCTGGAGAACCGCCGGTTGATGATCATCACCACGCTAGTGGCAATTGTCAGCCTGCTAGGTGCGGCGTTTACCGACCAGCCGAACGTGTTTTTGCTGATTTCGCTGTTGGTGGGCTTCAGTTCGGTTTCGGTGCAAATCCTGATTCCGTTGGCCGCGCACCTGGCACCGGAAGAAACCCGTGGTCGTGTGGTGGGCGGGATCATGGGTGGGTTGTTGCTCGGCATTCTGCTGGCCCGACCGGTGTCCAGCGTGGTGGCCGACCACTTTGGCTGGCGGGCGATGTTTGTGATTGCCGCAGTGTTGATGGCGGCCATCAGCATCGTGCTGGCCGTGACCATTCCCAAGCGTGAGCCTGATCACAGCGCGTCCTATGGCCAGTTGCTGGGCTCTCTGTGGACGCTATTGCGCAAGCAACCGGTCCTGCGCCAGCGTGCGTTTTACCAGGGCTGCATGTTTGCCACCTTCAGCCTGTTCTGGACCGCCGTGCCGCTGGAACTGGCGCGCAATCACGGTTTGTCGCAAAGCGAGATCGCGATCTTCGCCCTGGTCGGGGCCATCGGCGCCATTGCTGCCCCGATCGCCGGTCGCCTGGCCGATGCCGGTCACACCCGCATCGCATCGTTGCTGTCCCTGCTGTTTGCCAGCTTGAGTTTCATGCCGGCGTTTATCCATCCGGCCTACAGCGTCATCGGTCTGGCGGTGACCGGCGTGGTGCTCGACTTCTGCGTGCAGATGAACATGGTCCTCGGCCAACGCGCCGTCTACGCCCTCGACGGCAAAAGCCGCAGCCGCCTGAATGCGCTGTACATGACCAGCATCTTCATCGGCGGCGCCTTCGGCTCTTCGGTGGCCAGCGCGGTGTACGAACACGGTGGCTGGTTGTGGATCGTGATCGTCGGCAGCGCGTTTCCGCTGTTGGCGTTGTTGCGGTTCTTGAGTGCTTCGCAGAAGGCTTCGCTGGCGACGGCGTAAGCCTCAAAACCCGGTCGGATCGCCGCCCGGAGCAGGCTCGCTCCCACAGTGGATCGGCCGTTCAACAAGGCCGGCGAGGAGCAATCGGTCATCGTCAGCGGTCGGATCCGCGTCAATGCCGCCGAAGGCCTGCGAGAAGCCGTGCTGGCCCACCAAGGGCTGGCCATGGCCTCGCAATGGATGTTTGCGCCGGAACTGGCCGACGGTTCGGTTCGGGAAGTGATGAAGGACTGGGCACTGCCGGACCTGGATTTGTGGACGGTTTTCCCTACAGGGAGAATGGCCAGCGCCAACGCTCGGGCATTCGTGGAGTATGTGCAGGGGTTGTTGGCCTGGAAGGCCTGACAGGCAGCCGGGAGTTACTCGTCAATGCAGACCAGCAACCGTTCGACCGTTTGCTCAAGCGGCCCTGAGTTGTCGAGCAAGTGCACGGCCGGGTCCTCCGCCAGCAATTGCTCGCTGAATCGGGCATTGCGTGCCAACCGCTGATCGATCTCGATCGGCGATTCCCGCCTGCGTTCCAGCAAGCGCTGGCGCAGTACTGCCTGATCCACAGTCAACAACAGCACCAACGCGTTCGGATAGCGCTGGCGCGTGTTCTGCAAATGCCCTCGAGAGCCATTGATCAGCACGTCCTGCCCGGCGGCCAGCCAATCGTCGATTTCCCGCGGGATGCCATAGGACAACCCGTTGGCGTGCCAGCTCAGGGCAAACGCGCCCTGGGCCTCCATTTCGGAGAACTGCTGTTCACTGACGCCCAGCGCCGCTTCGCCCACGGCTTCCGCCGAACGCGTGATGACCCGCCGCACGACGCGGCAGCCGCGTTCGGCCAACCGTGTTCGCGCGGCATCCAGCAGGCTGTCCTTGCCCGAACCTGAAGGCCCGATGAGATAGATCAACCTGCCCGCCATCAAACCACCCTCTTCATTTTTCGACCTGTTTGCCGGCCCCACGACAGACCGTCCTGATTGCGCTTGCGCCAGATCAGCCCGCAGGCCCCGCGTATGATCCATCACCGACACCGGTTGCACCAGCGGGTTTTCCAGCGGGTCACGGTTACGCTGAGGGTGTCCTCGCAGCGCAGGTCAATCCGGCGTTGGAGGCTGTGGGTGCTTGGCTTGCCTGCGGTGGCGGAGTGTTTTTACCGGTGTACATATCCGTTTCTGCGGTCACGGCCATTTAGGGTTCCGCCCTTATGTATGGACTCATTCAGGCCGCCATCGCGAGCAAGCTCGCTCCCACAGAATTCAGCAGTGACCCACCAATCACATTCCGGCAGGCACAAAAAAGGCGACCCGAAGGTCGCCTTTTTTGCGTTACTGCCCGAATTTCCGTCCCAGGCCACCCGGTACACCCTGGATGTCAGTATCTTCCCACGGCCCTTGCGGACTAATCGACCGACTCCAACCATTATCCCAGCGGTAATAGGTACGTTGGCGATAAAAGGTATTGGGCTGGTCATCAAGCACATACACCCCAAGCTTCGGATCCCAATGGCTATTGCCCCCCGGTGGTGGCGCGAAGCTGGCAGAAGTGCGTGGCAACGGCTTGGAGGGTTTGGCCGGGATGGTCGGCTTGCTCGGTACAGGCGACGTCGATGGCGTGGGGCTGGGCTGCGACGGCGGGAACGGTGGTGGTGCCTGATGTTCCGTTGGTTGCTGGACCGCACAAGCGCTTAACCCCAAAACAGCGCTGAGCAGGGCAATACGAGCAATGGCGGTCATGGTGGCGTTTCCTGTTATTTATCCGGGCTGTCGATGGTCAGTGTCTGCGGCGCGGTGGTGCTGCTGGCCAGGGGCTGGCTGCGACCAATCCATTCGCCGGCGGTCGGTTTGCCGGCGCGGGAAATGCGCGCAACCAGTTGGACTTCAGGGAAGTTCGACAGTTTCAATTGCGGCATCATTGCGTCGGCATCGCCCAGTTCGACGGTCACCGGCAGGTCGGCCACGGTCATGCGCTTGACCGCCAGCGGGGCCGGAGGACCGGAGATCGCACGAGCGAAGATGAACACGCTGTCGCCAGGCTGGACCTTGGATTTGAGGTCCGCGGCCAGATCGACACTGACCTTGAGCAACGCCGAGGCCTTTGCCGCCGGTGCTTGTGCAACCTTGCCGCCACTGGCCACCAGCTTTTCCGTGGCCCGGGTAATTCCGCCTTGCAGCGCCTCGCGGGACTTGTCCTCCGGCGGCAGCTGCGCCAACAGGCGATTCCAGTAATCGATGGCGTCCTGATAACGCTCGCTTTCAAACGCGGCAATGCCAAGCAAGCCAAGGCTGGTGACTTCTTTCGGATCGGTCTTGAGCGCTTCGTCGGTCAGGGCCTGGACCTTGTCCGACCACTTCTTGCCATCGGCGAAGTACTGGGCCTGGGCCCATTGACCGAGCAACTCGGGC
This sequence comes from Pseudomonas sp. GW821-FHT12A04, assembly GCF_058807755.1. Taxonomy (NCBI): domain Bacteria; kingdom Pseudomonadati; phylum Pseudomonadota; class Gammaproteobacteria; order Pseudomonadales; family Pseudomonadaceae; genus Pseudomonas; species Pseudomonas sp. GW821-FHT12A04. The sequence continues at coordinate 207,241 of NZ_JBXAQZ010000013.1, read as the reverse complement.
TGGCGACCGGCCAGGCTCACGGTGCGTTCGAACATCTTCGCCGCGTCCGCCGGACGATCCTGAGCCATGTAGGTGCGACCGAGGAAATACATGCCTTCAGCGGAATCCGGTTGAGCGGCGACCGCACGTTCCAGGCGCCGCGTCATCTCTTCCATCGACTGGGGTGCCTGGGAGAATTCGCGGGTCAGTTCGACCTTGTCGCTGGCACCGAAATGCAGATACAGGCCCAGGCCCAGCACCGGCACCAGAATGGCCGCCAGCAACGGCAAGGGTTTGCCCAGACGCGACACCCGTGGCGCTTCAGCGCCTTCGGTGTCCGCCAGCAACTCACGGGCAGCTTCGGCGCGACCGGCGTCCATTTGCGCGGCATCGAGCACGCCCTCTTCCTGCTGAGTCTGCAACTCAGTCACGCGCTCCTGATACAGCGCGACGTTCAGGGCGGTACGATCCTCTTCGCGCTGGGCGCGACGGCTGCGCAGCACCGGGATCAACAGAAAACTCAGGGCAACCAGAAGCAGCAGACCTGCAGCGAGCCAGAAATCAATCATTCTTGGTTTTATCCAACAGGTGGTCGAGGCGCGAGCGCTCCTCGGCAGAAAGCGAGTCCGGGGTGCCGGCGCGTTGCACGCGACGACGGCGGACGATCACCGCGATGATCACGACACCGCCCAGCAGCAGGCCGGCGGGGCCAAACCAGAGCAAGGCGGTCTTGGCGTTCAGCGCAGGCTTGTAGCGGACGAAATCACCGTAGCGATCGACCATGAAGTCGATGATCTGCTGGTTGTCCTTGCCCTCGCCGAGCATGCGGTAAATCTCTTTGCGCAGGTCGGCGGCAATCGGTGCGTTGGAATCGGCGATGTCCTGATTCTGGCACTTGGGGCAACGCAGCTCCTTGGTCAACTCGCGGAAACGCTCGCGGTCTTCTTCCTTGGCGAACTCGTAGGTGTCGATGGCCGCGTGGGCCACGCCCGCCAGGCTCAAGCCCAGGACAACGGCAGCGATCCAGCGCTTCATGGCTTGGCCTCGTCGACCAGCGCCTGGTACTTGCCCGCCAGTTTTTCACGCCAGACCTGCTCGTCGATCACGCCGACGAACTTGTCACGGATGATGCCTTTGGCGTCGATGAAGAAGGTTTCCGGTGCGCCATACACGCCGAGGTTCAGGCCCAACGAGCCTTCGTCGTCACGAATGTCCAGCGCATACGGATTGTGGAAGTCCTTCAGCCACTTCAAGGCATCGGCGTTGACGTCCTTGTAGTTGATGCCGTAGATCACCACGCCCTGCTGGGCCAGTTTGTTCAACACCGGGTGCTCGACCCGGCAGGAAATGCACCAGGTGCCCCAGACGTTGACCAGCGCCGGTTTGCCCAGAATGTCAGCGCGGGTCAGGGTCTTGTCGCCCTGCACCGACGGCAGGGAAAACTCCGGGAACGGCTTGTTGATCATGGCCGAAGGCAGCTCGGCCGGATCCAGGTACAACCCACGGTAAAGGAATACCGCGACCACCAGAAAAATCGCCAGTGGCAGCAACATCAACCAACGCTTCATGCAGTGGCTCCCGACATGCCCAGTGCTTCGCGCACGCGGCTTTTGACCTTGACCCGATAACGCCGATCCAGCGCCGCCAGCAACCCGCCTGCACCTGTCAGCAAGCCGCCGAACCAGATCCAGCGCACGAACGGCTTGACGTGCACACGCACAGCCCAGGCGCCGTTACCCAGTGGTTCACCGAGGGCGACATAGAGGTCGCGGGTGAAACCGGCGTCGATACCCGCTTCGGTCATCACCGAGTTCTGCACGGTATAGAGGCGTTTTTCCGGGTGCAGCACGCTGATTTCCTTGCCGTTGCGGATCACCCGCACGGTGCCCTTGTCGGAGGTGAAGTTCGGGCCTTCGAAGTGTTTGGCGCCTTCGAAGACGAACTGATAGCCGCCCAGGTCCATGGATTCACCGGGCGCCAGGCGCAGGTCGCGCTCGGCACTGTTCTGGCTCGACAGCACGACACCCAGCGCACACACGGCGATACCCAGGTGCGCGATCTGCATGCCCCAGTAGCTGCGGGTCAGGGTTGGCAGTCCTTTGATCAGGCCCTTGTGGCGAGTCTTGTCGAAGATGTCACGCACGCCGGCCAGCAACACCCAGGCAGCGAGCATGAAGGTCGCGAGCACGGCCCAGTTGAAATCGCCGTAGGCGATGCCGGCCACTACGGCCAGCGCGGCACTGCCGAGCAGGACCGGGGTGAGCATGCTTACCAGCCATTTCACCGGAGTGTCTTTCCAGCGCACGATCACGCCGACCGCCATCACCACCATCAGCAATGCCATCAACGGAATGAACAGCGCGTTGAAGTATGGCGGGCCGACGGACAGCTTGGCGCCGGTCATGGCGTCCAGAATCAGCGGATACAAGGTGCCGAGCAGAATCATCGACGCGGCCACCACCAGCACCAGGTTGTTACCCAGCAGCAGGGTTTCCCGGGACCAGAGGTTGAAGCCCACCTGGCTCTTGACCACCGGCGCGCGCAGGGCGAACAGCGTCAGCGAACCACCGACCACGAACAGCAGGAAAATCAGGATGAACACCCCGCGCTCCGGGTCGGACGCAAAGGCGTGCACCGAGGTCAGCACGCCGGAACGCACGAGGAAGGTACCCAGCAGGCTCAAGGAGAATGCGGCGATGGCCAGCAACACGGTCCAGCTTTTGAACACGCCACGTTTTTCCGTGACCGCCAACGAGTGAATCAGTGCGGTGCCCACCAGCCATGGCATGAACGAGGCGTTTTCCACCGGATCCCAGAACCACCAGCCACCCCAGCCGAGTTCGTAATAGGCCCACCACGAACCAAGGGTGATACCAATACCGAGGAACGCCCAGGCCACGATGGTCCACGGACGCGACCAGCGCGCCCAGGCGGCGTCCAGGCGACCGCCCATCAGCGCGGCGATGGCGAAGGCGAAGGCCACCGAGAAGCCGACGTAGCCCATGTACAGCATCGGCGGGTGAACGATCAGGCCGATGTCTTGCAGCAGCGGGTTGAGGTCGGCACCGTCGGTGGGCATTTGCGGCAGGATGCGCTTGAACGGGTTGGAGGTCATGATCAGGAATAGCAGGAAACCGGTGCTGATCATGCCCATCACCGCCAGCACGCGGGCCAGCATGACCTGCGGCAATTGCCGGGAAAACACCGATACCGCAAAGGTCCAGCCGCCGAGAATCAAGGCCCACAACAGCAGGGAACCTTCGTGGGCACCCCACACGGCGCTGAACTTGTAGTACCACGGCAAGGCACTGTTGGAGTTGTTGGCCACATAGGCCACGGAGAAATCGTCGACCATGAAAGCGTAGGTCAGGCAACCGAAGGCGAACAGCAAGAACGCGAACTGCCCCCACGCGGCCGGCTGGGCCAGGCTCATCCAGAAGCGGTCACCGCGCCAGGCACCGACCAATGGCACCACGGCCTGAACCAGCGCGAAACACAGCGCCAGGATCATGGCCAGGTGGCCCAATTCGGGAATGAAGATTCCAGCTGTCATCAGTTAGCCCTCTTTCGCGGGAGTGGGTGCCGACTGGCCGCTGTCTTTCAACGCCTTGGTCACTTCCGGCGGCATGTACTTTTCATCGTGCTTGGCCAGCACTTCATCGGCCACCACGACGCCGTCAGCATTGAGTTTGCCCAGGGCAACAATGCCCTGCCCTTCGCGGAACAGGTCCGGCAGGATGCCGCGATAAGTGATGGTCACGGATTTGTTGAAGTCGGTGACGACAAACTTCACGTCCAGCGAGTCGCCGGAGCGCTGCAAGGAACCGGCCTCGACCATGCCGCCGGCACGGATACGCGTGTCCTGCGGGGCTTCGCCGTTGGCGATCTGGGTCGGTGTGTAAAACAGGTTGATGTTCTGCTGCAGGGCACTCAGGGCCAGGCCAACGGCAGCGCCGACCCCGACCAGGATCGCGAGAATGATGATAAGACGCTTTTTACGCAGCGGATTCACTTGCCGTTCTCCCGGCGCAGACGGCGCGCCTCTTGTTGCAGATACCGCTTGCGGGCCAGGATCGGCGCCGCCACGTTGAGGGCCAATACCGCCAGGCAGATGCCATAGGCTGACCAGACATACAGGCCATGATGACCCATGGCGACGAAGTCGCCGAATGAAGCAAAACTCATCGAGCGACCTCCAGGCTGTTTTCGACTTCGGTTTTGACCCAACTGGCCCGGGCTTCGCGCTTGAGCACTTCAAGACGCATGCGCAGCAGCAGGACCGCGCCGAAGAAACAGTAGAAACCCAGCGCCGTCAGCAGCAGTGGCAGCCACATCTCGGCTGGCATCGCCGGTTTTTCGGTGAGGGTGAAGGTCGCGCCCTGGTGCAGGGTGTTCCACCACTCCACCGAGTACTTGATGATCGGGATGTTGATCACACCAACGATCGCCAGCACCGCACAGGCCTTGGCCGCGCTGTCACGATTGCTGATGGCGTTGCCCAATGCAATGAGACCGAAGTACAGGAACAGCAGGATAAGCATGGACGTAAGGCGTGCATCCCAGACCCACCACGAGCCCCAGGTCGGCTTGCCCCAGATGGCCCCGGTGACCAGCGCCACGGCGGTCATCCAGGCGCCGATGGGCGCCGCGCATTGCAGGGCGACGTCGGCCAGTTTCATCTTCCACACAAGGCCGACGATGCCGCACACGGCCAGCATCACGTAGATGGACTGCGCCAGCATGGCGGCCGGAACGTGGATATAGATGATGCGGAAGCTGTTGCCCTGCTGGTAGTCCGGCGGCGCGAAGGCCAGGCCCCAGACCACGCCAACGCCGATCAGCAGCAACGCCGCGACGCTCAGCCAGGGCAGCATTCTGCCGCTGATACCGTAAAACCATTTGGGCGAGCCGAGTTTGTGAAACCACGTCCAGTTCATACTGTTTCCATCACGGTTGCTCTTTACTGTGAAGAGCCAGGGCCTTTACTGATCAATTTTTGACCAGACCTCATTATTCGCCGACGCTGATCTTCAAGCCAGCGGCTATTGCAAAAGGTGTCAGGGTTATCGCCAAGGCGGTCAGGCTGCCAAGCCATAGGAGATAACCGGTCGCCGGCATTCCCTGCAAGGCCGCCTGCAAGGCGCCACTGCCAAGGATCAATACCGGGATGTACAACGGCAGAATCAGCAGTGCCAGCAACAGGCCGCCGCGCTTCAAACCTACTGTCAGCGCCGCACCCACCGCACCGAGCAGGCTCAGTACCGGTGTACCGAGCAGCAACGAAAGCAGCAACACCGGCAGACAGGCGGCAGGCAAACCGAGCATCAGCGCCAGCAAGGGTGCGAGCAAAACCAGTGCCAGACCGGAAAAAGCCCAGTGTGCCAGCACTTTGGCCAAAACCAGAAGAGGCAGGGGGTGCGGCGAAAGGACCCACTGCTCAAGGGATCCGTCTTCGAAATCACTGCGGAAAAGCCCGTCCAGCGAGAGCAGAACCGATAAAAGTGCCGCGACCCAGACCAACCCCGGAGACAAGGTTTGCAACAATTGAGACTCGGGGCCGACCGCCAACGGGAACAGGGAAACGACGATGGCGAAGAACACCAGCGGATTGGCCAGTTCAGCCGGACGGCGAAACAGCAGACGAGCCTCGCGGGCGACCAGCAGGCCGAAAACACTCATACGGCCCAGCTCCCCAGATCGATGTCGCGATAACCGGCCGGCATCCGGCTCAGCGTGTGGTGGGTGGTCAACACCACCATGCCGCCGCGTTCGCAGTGGCCGGCCAGGTGTTCTTCCAGTTGCGCCACGCCCTGCTTGTCGAGGGCGGTAAAGGGTTCATCGAGGATCCACAGCGGCGGACTGTCCAGATACAGCCGTGCCAGGGCAACGCGCCGCTGTTGTCCGGCGGACAACGTATGACAGGGAACATCCTCGAATCCGCGCAGCCCGACCGCGGCCAGCGCCTGCCAGATCGCCGCATGGGTCGCCGGATGATGCAAGGCGCACAGCCAGCTCAGGTTCTCTTCCGGCGTCAGCAAATCCTTGATCCCGGCCGCATGGCCGATCCACAGCAGGTTGCGCGCCAGCTCACCGCGTTGTTCATTCAGCGGCTGGCCGTTGAGCAGCACTTGACCGGCGGTCGGCTGCATCAGCCCCGAGAGCAGGCGCAACAGGCTGGTCTTGCCGCTGCCGTTGGGGCCGCTGATTTGCATCATTTCGCCACTGGCCAGTCTCAAATCGAGATTTTCGAAGAGCAGCCGAAGGTCTCGCTCACAGGCAAGGGCAACGGTTTGCAGGACAGGACTGGTCAAGGGATCACGGGCCTTATACGGTTCAAGTCGGCTCTGGCGCGGCCGTTAAAGAGATGCAGCATAGATGCATTGGCGTCTTGTTCTAGAGAGCTGCGTCAAACAATTGCAAAGTTTTCGCCATTATTGGATACAACGGCGCGGCATTATACATGCCATACCTTACTCTAAAGAGTGCATTTTCCTCAGGTTGTGACCGCGTATGACAGGCGAAATGAACATCCTCCCGCTACCGCAAACCCTCCAGGCGACTTCGCGCCCGCAGGTGGTCAGCGGTGAGTTGCTCAAGTTGCTGACGCCAGTGGAGGGGCTGATCAGCGTCGGTCAAACCGCCCAGGCCGAAGTGTTGTCGCTCAAGCAGGCGGACCAGACTTTCCAGCTGCTGCTCAAGGTCACCCTCGACAGCGGTCGCCAGACCACGGTCCAGACCACCAGCAATCAACCGCTGGCCCAGGGCACCACGCTGGTCGTCACCCAACCCTCGGCCGGCAACCTGGCCGTGACGGTACAACAGGCCATTGCTTCCAACGTCGCCACCCTCACCCGCCTCGACACCGCGCAACTGCCCGTTGGCACCCTGCTACAGGGCAAAGTGCTGACCTCGCAAGTGCTGCCCCAGGTGCCCGGCCAGCCCATGGTGTTTCGCTCGATGGTGGGCCTGCTCAACACCGCACTGAGCGGCAGCACACTGAGCATCGACAGCCCGCAACCCTTGCGCATCGGCACCTTGTTGAGCGCACAGGTGCAGGACGCCCAGACCGTGAAGTTCGTACCCCTGAGCAGCCGACAGGAACAACTGGCGGTGACCCAGCAACTGGTCGACCAGCAAAGCCGCCAGGGCTCGCTGGATAGCTTGCTCATGCGCCTGCAGAACCTTCCGCCCTCGGACCAGACATCCGTTGAATTGCGCAGCGCTGCTGCCCGTTTGCTCGCCGGCTTACCGGATGTTCAACAGTTGAGCACCCCCAAGGGCCTGGCCCAGGCCCTGGCCAGCAGCGGCATGTTTCTCGAAAGCAAACTGCTGACCGGGCAAAACCCGACGCTCGCGCCGGACATGAAAGGCGATTTGCTCAAACTGGTTGCGCAGTTGAGTCAGGGCTTGCCAGCCAACACCAGCCTCGGCGCGATCATCGCCGCCAATACCCTGGCCCAGGCCATGCCGAATTTTGTCCGCAATGCCCTGGGCATGCTCGGTCAGGTCAGTGCCAAGCCGTCGCCGACCGGTTTCCCGCTGCCCGAACGTCTGTTAAAAGGTGCCGACGGTGAAAACGACCTCGAACACCTGCTTCGCCTGGCCGCCGCCGCGGTTTCACGCCTGCAAAGCCATCAACTGTCGAGCCTGGAACAGACCGGCGTAACCGCCGACGGACGGCTGATGAGCACCTGGCAGCTGGAAATCCCGATGCGCAATATGCAGGACATCGTGCCCTTGCAGGTCAAGTTCCAGCGCGAAGACGCCGCCGAAAAACAACAGCCAAAGGAACGTCGCGAAGAACACGAACCCAAGCAACAGCTGTGGCGTGTGGAGCTGGCCTTCTCCATGGAGCCTTTGGGGCCGCTGCAAATCCAGGCGCAACTGGTCAAGGGCAGCCTCTGCGGCCAACTCTGGGCCGAGCGGCCATACACCGCCAGCCTGATCGGAAGCAATTTGGCCGGGCTGCGTGATCGCCTGCTGTCCGCCGGCCTGAACGTCGGCGACCTGGACTGCCACCTCGGTACACCGCCCCAAGGCCCGCAAACCCGCCTCGAACAACGCTGGGTCGACGAAACCGCATGAAAAACCCCAACGCTCCACGCCAGGCCATCGCCCTCAAATACGACGGCACCCACGCCCCCACCCTCACCGCCAAGGGCGACGAAGAGCTGGCGGAAGAAATCCTGCGCATTGCCCGCGACTGCGAAGTGCCGATCTACGAAAACGCCGAACTGGTGAGACTGCTGGCGCGCATGGAACTGGGGGACAGCATTCCGCAGGAACTCTATCTGACGATTGCCGAGATCATTGCGTTTGCGTGGAGTTTGAAGGGGAAGTTTCCGGCGGGGCAGGATGCGGATGGACTGATGGTCGAGAAGGATATTACCGAGCGAGGGGATGATTATTGAGTTTTCGAGTACGCCATCGCGAGCAAGCTCGCTCCCACAGGTGAACTCATGTTCCATGTCCGACATGGAACCATTGTAGGAGCGAGCTTGCTCGCGATGGAGGCATGAGCGCCGCGTTTCTCCAGGAAGCCCGCGTCATCGTTAACGTCCATCGCGAGCAAGCTCGCTCCCACAGATGATCTGCGGTGAACACATGTTCTGTGTCCGACATAGAACCACTGTAGGAGCGAGCCTGCTCGCGATGGAGGCATGAGCGCCGCGTTTCTCCAGGAAGCCCGCGTCATCGTTGACGTCCATCGCGAGCAAGCTCGCTCCCACAGATGATCTGCGGTGAACACATGTTCTGTGTCCGACATGGAACCTTTGTAGGAGCGAGCTTGCTCACGATGGAGGTATGAGCGCCGCGTTTCTCCAGGAGGCCCGCGTCATCGTTGACGACCATCGCGAGCAAGCTCGCTCCTACAGATTTCTAGCTGTTCTTGTGCAACTTGCTCATCAACTCCGCCTCAGCCTGGGTCAAGCCGCAGGACTGGGTCAGTTCGTTGACGCTGGCGCCCATCCCGACCAGTCGCGCCGCCTGGGCGAACGACAGGCTTGAGGGGTCGCGTTGTTCCAGCTGGGCGAGTTTGTCCGGCAGGGGCGCAACGATCGCCCGCAGTTCATGCAGGTCCTCGCCCATGCGCACATTGCCGTTCTGGTAATCCTCGACGCGCCTGGCCAGGTCCTTGATGCGCTGATCGCGCAGCGCATCACCCTGGGCCTGTTGCGCGGCGATCTGCTTTTGACCGCGAATGTACGCCAGGAACATTGCCAGCGTGCCTGCCCAAAACAGGAACAGGACAATGACCGCAACCTCGAGAATCAATCAGATACTCTCCAGTTCCGACCATTCTTCTTCGCTCATCATCTTGTCGAGCTCGACCAGGATGAGCAATTCGTTGTTCTTGTTGCATACGCCTTGAATGAACTTGGCGGACTCTTCGTTACCCACGTTCGGCGCGGTTTCGATTTCCGACTGACGCAGGTAAACCACTTCGGCCACGCTGTCGACCATGATCCCGACCACCTGCTTGTCGGCTTCGATGATGACGATACGGGTGTTGTCGCTGATCTCGGCATTCATCAGGCCGAAGCGCTGGCGGGTGTCGATCACGGTCACGACGTTGCCGCGCAGGTTGATGATGCCCAGCACGTAGCTCGGGGCACCCGGGACCGGGGCGATTTCGGTGTAACGCAGGACTTCCTGGACGCGCATCACGTTGATGCCGTAGGTCTCGTTGTCCAGCTTGAAGGTGACCCATTGCAGGATCGGATCTTCGGAACCTTTTGCCGCCGTTGCCTTGTCATTCATACCCTGACCCCTCAAGAAACCGCCCTGGCGGTGTGTGTTCTGTGCAACATCATCAGATGTGACGTCGCCTGTTTTGTTTATTTGACTGATGTCGGTTTGTGGCCCGGCTTGTCGCCGGACATGTGCCGGGCTCCGCCGCTGGCGATCAACTCGGCCAGTGAGGCGACATCGAGCAAGGCGCACATGTGTTCAATTACCGTGCCGGCGAGCCATGGCCGCTGACCTCGGTGACTTCTCCATTTGATTTCATTCGGGTTCAGGCGCAACGAGCGACTGACCTGATGCACTGCCAGCCCCCACTCGTAGCCTTGCACCGAAATCACGTATTGCAGACCTTGCTTGAAATCGTCGCGGTATCGGTCGGGCATGACCCAACGCGCGGTATCGAGCACCTTGAGATTGCCGGCCTGGCTCGGCAGGATGCCCAGGAACCATTCGGGCTGGCCGAACAATGGGGTCAACTCGTGGCCGGCCAGGGAGTAAATCGACCCCAGGCACACCAGCGGCACCGCCAGGGTCAAGCCGGCGACATCGAACAGCAGGCATTCGAAGGGTTCGGCAGCCCAGGACGGACGACCGTCGGTTTCCACCGGTGGCGGCGTATTGCTTGGCGGCAGATGAACTTCGACGACTGGCGGCACCAGTGCCTGAGGCACTTCGACAACAGCTGGCTCCGGTGCTGGCTGCACCTCGACGGCCGGCGGCACCAACGCCTGGAGCAACGGTGCGATGGTCGATACCGGCGCCAGCATGGGTGTCGGTGCTTCGACCACAGCTACTGGAGCCTTCGCTACCGGCGTGACCACAGGAGCGGGAGCAACCACAATTTTCTGCGCATCGTGGGCCTGTTCTTCGAGCACTGCCGCCTGGAATTCGTCCAGCGCCGCTTCAACCTCGACCACCCGGGGAGGCGCTTCGATTTGTGGCGCAAATTCCTCGGTGATGTCCTGCAGCAAGCTGTCCAGATAAGACTGAAGCGCCAGTTGCGGGCGCGAGGTGGTCTTAAACGGCCGGTTCATGGCTGCCCCCCTGCAGGAGCGAGCTTGCTCGCGAAAAACTGTCGGGAAACGCGATCATCCAGACAGCGCGCGTAATCGTTGTCGTCCATCGCGAGCAAGCTCGCTCCTACAGGGATTGGTTTCATCTCATGCCACCTGCGGCACAAGTTGCGCCGCCAGCAGATGCTTGAGCAACGCACGGTAAGCGAGAACGCCACGGCTCTTGCCGTCGAATTGTGAAGGCGTCAGACCGGCGCGGCTGGCATCGCGCAGGCGCGTGTCCACCGGGATATAGCCTTGCCAGATTTCGTCGGGGAATTTGTCGCGCAGCACGCGCAACGTTCCGAGGGACGCCTGGGTGCGGCGGTCAAACAGGGTTGGCACGATGGTGAAGGGCAGCGCCTGTTTGCGAGAGCGATTGATCATCGCCAGGGTGTTGACCATGCGCTCAAGGCCTTTGACCGCCAGATGCTCGGTCTGCACCGGGATCACCAGTTGCTGGCTCGCCGCCAAGGCATTGACCATCAGCACGCCGAGCAATGGCGGGCTGTCGATCACGGCGTAATCGAAGTCCTGCCACAGTTGCGCCAGGCTCTTGGCAATCACCAGGCCCAAACCGCTCTGCCCCGGCGACTGGCGCTCAAGGGTGGCCAGTGCGGTGCTGGAGGGCAACAGGGAGATGCGCTCGTCACTGGTCGACAGCAGCAGTTGACCCGGCAGGCCTTGGGGCACGTTGCCTTTGTGCAGGAACAAATCGTAGCTGCTGTGCTCCAGGGCGTCGGGATCGTAGCCGAAGTAGCTGGTCATGGAGCCATGGGGGTCGAGATCAACCACGACCACGCGCTTGCCCGCCTCCGCCAGTAAACCGGCTAAAGCGATGGAGGAAGTGGTTTTACCGACACCACCCTTTTGATTGGCGACTGCCCAGACTCTCATTCGGATTGTTCCTCCCGGCCGAACGGATCGACCGAGAAATAGCTCAACGTGTTAATGCGGGTGACGGAGAATTGACGGCGTTCTCTCGTACCGGCGACTTGACCGGGGTCGGTGCAGTTTGTGTGCCAGCACGCTTCAATGCGGCATCCGGTTGCGCATGGGCGGTTCCGGTACCGGTCAGGCTGCGGCGAACATCGAGGTTGCGCGACACCACCAGCACCACGCGACGGTTGCGGGCGCGGCCTTCGGCGGTGGCGTTGTTGGCCACCGGCTGAAACTCGCCGTAGCCCACTGAAGCCAGGCGACCGGGGTTCACCCCCTGCATCGCCAGCATGCGCACGATGCTGGCCGAGCGGGCCGAGGACAGCTCCCAGTTGGTCGGGTACTGCGCGGTGCGGATCGGCTGATCGTCAGTGAAACCTTCGACATGGATCGGGTTGTCGAACGGCTTCAGGATCGCCGCGACCTTGTCGATGATGTTGAACGCGATGTCGCTGGGCATGGCGTCGCCACTGCCGAACAGCAGGCTGGAATTGAGCTCGATCTCAACCCACAACTCGTTGCCGCGCACGGTCATCTGGTTGGAGCTGATCAGGTCACCGAACGCCGCACTGATGTCGTCGGCGATGCTCTTGAGCGGATCGCTGGCGCCGGAGACGCCGGCATCGACCTGGTCACTGTCCTTGACCAGCGGCTTGGCCGGGGTCACGGTCTTCGGCCGCTCGTCACCGATGAGGATCGGCTTGATCGAACGGTCGGAGTCGGTAAAGACCCCGATCAATGCCTCGGAAATGACCTTGTACTTGCCTTCGTTGATCGACGAGATGGAGTACATCACCACGAAAAAGGCGAACAGCAAGGTGATGAAGTCCGCGTAGGACACCAGCCAGCGCTCGTGGTTAACGTGTTCTTCCTGATGTCGACGACGGGCCATGAGCTTATTCCCTTAATCCATGAAGCCCTGAAGCTTCAACTCAATGGAGCGAGGGTTTTCACCTTCGGCGATCGACAGGAGCCCTTCCAGCAACATCTCGCGATAACGCGACTGACGTAACGCGATGGATTTGAGTTTGGCGGCAATCGGCAGCAGCACCAGGTTGGCACTGGCCACACCGTAGATAGTGGCGACGAACGCCACGGCAATACCGCTGCCCAGTTGCGATGGATCAGCGAGGTTGCCCATGACATGAATCAGGCCCATGACCGCACCGATGATGCCGATGGTCGGCGCGTAACCGCCCATGCTTTCGAAGACTTTGGCCGCTTCGATGTCGCGGCTTTCCTGGGTGTAGAAGTCCACTTCCAGAATGCTGCGGATCGCTTCCGGCTCGGCGCCGTCAACCAGCAGTTGCAGGCCTTTGCGTGCGTAGTTGTCCGGCTCGGCGTCGGCGATGCCTTCAAGGCCCAGCAGGCCTTCCTTGCGGGCGGTCAGGCTCCAGTTCACCACGCGGTCGATGCCACCGGCCAGATCGACACGGGGCGGGAACAGGATCCAGGCGAGGATCTGCATGGCACGCTTGAAGGCACTCATCGGCGATTGCAGTAGCGCGGCGCCAATGGTGCCGCCGAGCACGATCAGCGCTGCCGGGCCGTTGGCCAGGGCGCCGAGGTGACCGCCTTCAAGGTAGTTGCCGCCGATGATCGCGACAAAGGCCATGATGATGCCAATCAGGCTTAGAACATCCATCAGATACAGGCCTCGACCAGGTGCTTGCCAATGTCGTCCAGGCTGTACACCGCGTCGGCGAGCTCGGCTTTGACGATGGCCATCGGCATGCCGTAGATCACGCAACTGGCTTCGTCCTGGGCCCAGATCGAACTGCCGCCCTGCTTGAGCAGGCGCGCGCCTTCGCGGCCGTCGGCGCCCATGCCGGTCAGGACCACCGCCAGAACTTTGTCACCGTAGGTCTTGGCTGCCGAACCGAAGGTGATGTCCACGCACGGCTTGTAATTGAGACGCTCGTCACCCGGGAGGATTTTCACCGCGCCGCGGCCGTCGATCATCATCTGTTTGCCACCCGGTGCCAGTAGCGCCAGGCCCGGACGCAGGATATCGCCATCCTCGGCTTCCTTGACGCTGATGCGGCAGAGCTTGTCCAGGCGTTCGGCGAAGGCCTTGGTGAAGGCCGCCGGCATGTGTTGAACCAGCACGATCGGGGCCGGGAAGTTGGCCGGCAATTGAGTCAACACTCGCTGCAGGGCGACCGGGCCGCCGGTGGACGTACCGATGGCCACCAGTTTGAAGGCTTTGCGTTTCGGCGCGGGCGACGACGCAGTGGCCGCATGCGTACGCGCAGGGATCGGTGCCGGACGCACGGGCGCGCTGCTGCCGTAACTGCCGACGCTCGAAGGCGCAGCTGTTGGAGCAAGTGCGGTCACAGGGGCCGGAGCGCTGTAAGTGCTGACGCGACGATTGCTGCGCGAGATGCTCAGGATCTTCTCGCACAACAGTTGCTTGACCTTCTCGGGGTTGCGCGAGATGTCTTCGAAATTCTTCGGCAGGAAGTCCACCGCGCCGGCATCCAGCGCATCGAGGGTGACCCGGGCGCCTTCGTGGGTCAGCGAGGAGAACATCAGGACCGGGGTCGGGCAGCGTTGCATGATGTGCCGCACGGCGGTGATGCCGTCCATCATCGGCATCTCGTAGTCCATGGTGATCACATCCGGCTTGAGGGCCAGCGCCTGATCGATCGCCTCTTTGCCGTTGGTCGCCGTGCCGACGACCTGGATATTGGAATCCGCTGAAAGAATTTCCGAGACGCGGCGGCGGAAAAAACCCGAATCGTCCACCACCAGGACTTTGACTGCCATAAACACTCCATTAGATGGAGCGAGGCCAGGCGCCTCGCTCCACCAGAATCAAATACGCCGTGTGGCGTAACGCTTGAGCATGCTCGGAACATCGAGAATCAGCGCGATGCGGCCGTCACCGGTGATGGTGGCGCCGGACATGCCCGGGGTTCCCTGGAGCATTTTGCCCAATGGCTTGATGACTACTTCTTCCTGGCCCACCAGTTGATCGACGACAAAGCCGATCCGCTGCGTGCCCACCGAAAGGATCACCACATGGCCCTCGCGCTGCTCTTCGTGAGCGGCGGAGCTGACCAGCCAGCGTTTGAGATAGAACAATGGCAGCGCCTTGTCCCGCACGATCACCACTTCCTGGCCGTCCACGACGTTGGTGGTCGACAGGTCGAGGTGGAAGATCTCGTTGACGTTCACCAGCGGGAACGCGAACGCCTGGTTACCGAGCATGACCATCAGCGTCGGCATGATCGCCAGGGTCAGCGGCACCTTGATGACGATCTTCGAACCCTGGCCCTTGGCCGAGTAGATGTTGATCGAGCCGTTGAGCTGGGAAATCTTGGTTTTCACCACGTCCATGCCCACGCCACGACCCGATACGTCGGAAATCTCGGTCTTGGTCGAGAAACCCGGGGCGAAGATCAGGTTGTAGCATTCGGTGTCGCTCAGGCGATCGGCGGCGTCCTTGTCCATCACACCGCGTTTTACCGCGATGGAACGCAGCACGTTCGGGTCCATGCCCTTGCCGTCGTCGGAGATCGACAGCAGGATGTGGTCGCCTTCCTGCTCCGCCGCCAGGATCACCTTGCCACCCCGGGCCTTGCCCGAGGCTTCGCGTTCTTCCGGCGACTCGATGCCGTGGTCAACCGCGTTGCGCACCAAGTGGACCAGCGGGTCGGCCAGGGCCTCGACGAGGTTCTTGTCGAGGTCGGTTTCTTCGCCGACCAGCTCCAGGTTGATCTCTTTCTTGAGCTGGCGGGCCAAGTCGCGAACCAGGCGCGGGAAGCGCCCGAAGACTTTCTTGATCGGTTGCATCCGGGTCTTCATGACTGCGGTTTGCAAGTCGGCGGTGACCACGTCGAGGTTCGACACGGCCTTGGACATGGCTTCGTCGCCGCTGTTGAGGCCCAGGCGGACCAGGCGGTTACGCACCAGCACCAACTCGCCGACCATGTTCATGATCTCGTCCAGACGCGCGGTATCGACACGTACCGTGGTCTCGGCTTCGCTCGCCGGCTTTTCCGCCGGTGGCGCGGCCGGGGCACGGGACGATGCCGGTGTAGCAGTTGCCGGGGCCGGCGCTTCGGTTTTTGGCTCGGGGGCCCTGGCCACCGGTTTCGGCGCGGCTGCCTTGGCGGCAGGTGCCGCAACCGAGGCGTTGGCGCCGGTTGCCGTTCCAACCGTCGCGCCCACTTCAGTGAACTTGCCTTTGCCGTGCAATTCGTCGAGCAGCGCTTCGAACTCGTGATCGGAAATCAGATCGCTGCCGGCCGCCACCGCGCTTGGTGCCGCGGGTGCAGGCACAGAAGCAATGGCCGACTCCAGCGCCTCGACAGCAAAATTACCCTTGCCGTGCAGCTGGTCGAGCAGTGCTTCGAATTCGTCGTCAGTAATATCGGAACTGTCGCCAGCCGCTTTCGGGGCTTCTGGCGCAGCCGGTGCCGGGACCACCGCGTCAACGGCGAACTGGCCTTTACCGTGCAGTTGATCGAGCAACGACTCGAACTCGGCATCGGTGATTTCGTCGCTGCCAGCGGCATTGCCGGCAGGCGCTGGAACAGCCGCCGGGGCCTCGGCCTGGGCCTTGACGGCGTTCAGCGAGTCCAGCAGTTGTTCGAATTCATTGTCGGTGATATCGCCCGACTCGCTTTCAGCCACAGGCGCTTGGACCACGGCGACGACAGGTGCGGCAGCCGCCTCGTCAGCCGATTGCGGCTCGGCCAGACGGGCCAGTGCCGCGAGCAGTTCCGGTGTCGCGGCCGTGATCGGGCTGCGTTCGCGGACTTCGCTGAACATGCTGTTCACCGCGTCCAGCGCTTCGAGAACCACGTCCATCAGTTCCGAGTCGACGCGACGCTCACCCTTGCGCAGGATGTCGAACACGTTCTCGGCGATGTGGCAACACTCCACCAGTTCGTTGAGCTGGAGGAAGCCGGCGCCTCCTTTTACAGTGTGAAAACCGCGAAAAATTGCATTGAGCAAATCCGCATCATCCGGGCGGCTTTCCAGCTCGACCAGTTGCTCGGACAGTTGCTCTAGAATCTCGCCGGCCTCAACCAGGAAATCCTGAAGGATCTCTTCATCGGCGCCGAAGCTCATTAAGGGGGTGCTCCTAAAGGTCTAAAAACCTAAAATGCCTAAAATTCTAAAACCCTAGGCTGGATAGCAAATCGTCCACATCGTCCTGACCGGACACAACGTCTTCTCTTTTATCGGCATGAATCTGCGGACCTTCACCCTGAGAGAGATGTTTTTGTGGATCTTTTTCAGCAAGCATCGCTTCACGGTCATGTTCGATGCCCGCAAAGCGGTCCACCTGACTGGCCATCAGCACGAGCTTGAGCAGGTTGCTTTCAACTTCGGTGACCAACTGGGTCACACGCTTGATCACCTGGCCTGTGAGGTCCTGGTAATCCTGGGCGAGCAGGATGTCGTTCAGGTTGCCCGACACCGCGCGATTGTCCGTGCCGCTGCGCGTCAGGAACCCGTCGACCCGCCGGGCCAGTTCACGAAACTCTTCGGCGCCGACTTCGCGACGCATGAAGCGCCCCCAGTCCGCGCTCAACACCTTGGCTTCATCGGCCAGGCCATTGACCAGCGGCGTGGCACTTTCCACCAGATCCATGGTGCGGTTGGCCGCAGCCTCGGTCAGCTTGACCACATACCCCAGGCGCTCGGTGGCGTCGGTGATCTGCGACACTTCTTCGGCCTGCGGCATGTGCGGGTCAATCTGGAAATTGACGATCGCGCTATGCAGTTCGCGGGTGAGCTTGCCCACTTCCTGATACAGGCCGCGGTCACGGGTCTGGTTGAGCTCATGGATCAATTGCACCGCGTCGCCGAACTTGCCTTTTTCAAGGCTCTCGACCAATTCGACGGCGTGTTTTTTCAGGGTCGATTCAAAATCGCCCAATGAAGTTTCGTTATTGCCCATAGCTCCCCCGTGGCGCACTCATCAACCGATGCGTTCGAAAATCTTCTCGATTTTTTCTTTCAACGCCTGGGCCGTGAAGGGCTTGACCACATAGCCGTTAACGCCGGCCTGGGCCGCTTCGATGATCTGCTCGCGCTTGGCTTCAGCGGTCACCATCAGCACCGGCAGGTGCTTGAGCTTTTCATCGGCACGCACGTGGCGCAGCAGATCGATACCGGTCATGCCAGGCATGTTCCAGTCCGTTACCAGAAAGTCGATGCTTCCGCTGTTGAGCACCGGGATGGCGGTAGTGCCATCGTCGGCCTCGACGGTGTTGGTGAACCCAAGGTCACGCAGCAGGTTCTTGATGATCCGCCGCATCGTTGAGAAGTCATCAACGATGAGGATTTTCATGTTCTTGTCCAATTCGACCTCCAAGCAGTCTTAAACGCGCCCAGCACCTGGACACGCCATTTCAATCAATCCGGCAAAGCACTCAATGACTGTCTGGAGCACAACAGATCGCGACCGGCGCAGTTCAACACCACACCGGCCTCGTTCGCAGTGTCCCCACACTGCCTTCAGCGCGCTCGCCACTCCCCCAAACGCCCCCGTAAACGGGCCGCGCACTGGCTGTGTAACTGGCTGACCCGAGATTCGCTGACCCCCAGGACCTCACCGATTTCCTTGAGATTCAACTCTTCGTCGTAGTACAGCGCCAACACCAGTCGCTCACGCTCCGGCAAATTGGCAATCGCATCCGCCAGCGCAGCCTGGAAGCGTTCATCCTCCAGGTCGCGTGACGGCTCGACATGAGCACTCGCGCCATCCTCGTGCAGCCCTTCGTGTTCGCCGTCCTGCAACAGGTCGTCGAAACTGAACAGCCGGCTGCCCAGGGTGTCGTTCAAAATCCCGTAGTAATCGTCGAGACTCAATTGGAGTTCGGCCGCAACTTCGTGATCTTTAGCGTCACGGCCGGTTTTAGCTTCAATCGAGCGAATGGCATCGCTGACCATGCGCGTATTGCGGTGGACCGAACGTGGCGCCCAGTCCCCCTTGCGCACTTCATCGAGCATGGCGCCGCGGATTCGTATGCCCGCGTACGTCTCGAAACTGGCGCCTTTGCCGGCGTCATATTTGGTCGACACTTCAAGCAGGCCAATCATCCCGGCCTGGATCAGGTCTTCGACCTGGACACTGGCCGGTAAACGCGCCAGCAAGTGGTAGGCAATGCGTTTAACCAGCGGCGCGTAACGCTCGATCAGCTCGTACTGCGCATCACGTGCCGACTTCTTGTAGAGGTTGTAGCCGCTGGCTGTCATAGAACAGGTCCTGCTGTCTGCTGCACGAGGCGCTCGACGAAAAACTCCAGGTGCCCGCGCGGGTTGGCAGGCAGCGGCCAGGTATCAACCTTCTGCGCGATGGCCTTGAATGCCAGCGAGCACTTGGAACGCGGAAAGGCCTCGTAGACGGCGCGCTGCTTCTGCACGGCCTTGCGCACGCTTTCGTCGTAAGGCACCGCACCGACGTATTGCAGGGCGACGTCGAGGAAGCGATCCGTGACCTTGGTCAACTTGGCGAACAGGTTGCGTCCTTCCTGCGGGCTCTGGGCCATGTTGGCCAGGACGCGGAAGCGGTTCATGCCGTAGTCGCGATTGAGCAACTTGATCAAGGCGTAGGCATCGGTGATCGAGGTCGGCTCGTCGCACACCACCAGCAGCACTTCCTGGGCTGCGCGGACGAAACTGACTACCGAGTCACCAATGCCCGCAGCGGTGTCGATCACCAGTACGTCGAGGTTATCGCCGATATCACTGAAGGCCTGGATCAGGCCGGCGTGTTGCGCGGGGCTCAGATGCACCATGCTCTGAGTGCCGGATGCGGCCGGAACGATACGGATGCCGCCGGGTCCCTGCAGCAATACATCGCGCAGTTCGCAGCGGCCCTCGATCACGTCGGCCAGGGTACGTTTGGGTGTCAGGCCCAGCAGAACGTCGACGTTCGCCAGTCCCAGGTCGGCGTCCAACAGCATGACGCGCCGGCCAAGTTCGGCCAAAGCCAGGGACAAGTTCACTGACACATTAGTTTTCCCGACGCCACCTTTGCCGCCGGTCACCGCGATCACCTGTACGGGATGCATGCTGCCCATGTTATTTCTTTACCTTGTCTTGCATAGACGGAGGCCACATTACTGGCTGCGCGTTCACAAACGGAACAATGCATGGCAGACCATCGATGTAGGTACAAAAACTGTTCATTATTACCTCAGCCAACCTGCTTGGTCGGGCTGTGGTAGATGTCAGCGAACATGTCAGCCATGGCTTCTTCGCTGGGTTCTTCCTGCATTTGCACGCTCACGGCGCGGCTGACCAATTGATGACGGCGCGGCAGATGCAAATCATCCGGGATCCGCGGGCCATCGGTCAGGTAAGCCACCGGCAGTTCATGGCTGATGGCAAGGCTCAACACCTCACCCAGACTAGCCGTTTCATCCAGTTTAGTCAGAATGCAGCCGGAGAGCCCGCAGCGCTTGTAACTGTGATACGCGGCCGTTAGAACCTGTTTCTGGCTGGTGGTTGCCAGGACCAGATAATTTTTTGATTTGATGCCGCGACCGGCCAGGCTTTCGAGCTGCATGCGCAGCGCCGGATCGCTGGCCTGCAGGCCCGCGGTATCGATCAGCACCACGCGTTTGCGCAGCAACGGCTCCAGGGCCTGCACCAGGGACTGGCCGGGATCGACGTGGGTCACCGACACATTGAGAATGCGCCCCAGGGTCTTGAGCTGTTCCTGGGCGCCGATGCGGAAGCTGTCCATGCTCACCAACGCAATGTTCTGCGCGCCGTACTTGAGCACGTAACGGGCGGCCAGCTTGGCCAGGGTGGTGGTCTTGCCCATGCCGGCAGGGCCGACCATGGCGATCACTCCACCCTCTTCCAGCGGCTCGACTTCCGGAGTAACGATCATGCGCGCCAGGTGCGCCAGCAACATACGCCAGGCCTGACGAGGCTCTTCGATTTCGGTGATCATTGCCAGCAGGTCGCGCGACAGCGGGCCAGACAGGCCGATACGTTGCAGGCGACGCCAGAGGTTGGCCTGGTCCGGACGGCTGCCTTGCAGCTGATTCCAGGCCAGGGAGCCGAGTTGTACTTCCATGAGTTCGCGCAGGCTGTTGAGCTCGAAACGCATCGAGTCGAACGCGCGCGGGTCCACGCCACCGGACGCTGGCGCAGCGGCCGGCGCGGGGCGACGGGGTTCGGCGTAGGTCGGCTCGATCAGAGGCTCGGCGGCAGTCAACGGCAATCCGGCGAACAGTTGGCGATTGGTTGCATTGTCGCTCTCGCCATCGCCACGCAGGCTCAATTCGGCCTGGGCGGTGACGATCCGCGACTGAGTCTTGCGCAATTCGTCTTCGAGTTCCATGTTCGGAACCCGCGGCGCCAGCGCCGACAACTTGTAATCCAGCGCAGCTGTCAGTTCGACCCCCCCGGCGATCCGGCGGTTGCCAATGATGGCGGCATCAGCGCCCAACTCATCGCGAACCAGCTTCATGGCCTGACGCATATCGGCGGCGAAAAAACGCTTAACTTGCATAAACCACTACCTCAGCCGTTGGGCCCTACTGTCGCAACGATGGTCACTTGCTTGTTGTCAGGGATTTCCTGGTAAGCCAACACATGCAAACCCGGGACTGCGAGCCGGCCAAATCGCGAGAGCATCGCGCGAACCGGACCGGCCACCAGCAGAATCACCGGCTGACCTTGCATCTCCTGACGCTGCGCCGCGTCGATCAACGAACGTTGCAGCTTCTCAGCCATGCTTGGCTCCAGCAGAACGCCCTCTTCCGAGCCTTGTCCTGCCTTTTGCAGACTATTGAGCAATATCTGTTCCAACCTTGGCTCCAGCGTGATAACTGGCAGCTCCGACTCAGTACCTACAATGCTTTGGACGATTGCGCGGGATACGCCAACCCGCACGGCAGCCACCAGCGCGGCGGTATCTTGACTCTTGGCGGCATTGTTGGCGATCGCCTCGGCAATACTGCGGATATCGCGAACAGGCACTTGTTCGGCCAACAGTGCTTGCAGCACCTTGAGCAACTGCGACAGCGAAACCACGCCCGGCACCAGCTCCTCGGCCAGTTTCGGCGAGCTTTTGGCCAGCAATTGCATGAGTTGCTGCACTTCTTCGTGACCGATCAGCTCACTGGAATGCTTGTAGAGTATCTGGTTCAAGTGAGTAGCCACTACTGTACTGGCATCGACCACCGTATAACCGAGGGATTGCGCCTGGGCGCGCTGGCTGATTTCGATCCAGACCGCCTCCAGGCCGAAAGCCGGATCTTTGGCGGTAATGCCGTTGAGCGTGCCGTAGACCTGCCCCGGGTTGATCGCCAGTTCGCGATCCGGGTAAATCTCCGCTTCGGCCAGGATCACTCCCATGAGGGTCAGGCGATAGGCACTCGGCGCCAGGTCGAGGTTGTCGCGGATATGCACCGTGGGCATCAGGAAGCCCAGATCCTGGGACAGCTTCTTGCGCACGCCCTTGATTCGCGCCAGCAACTGGCCGCCCTGGTTGCGGTCCACCAGCGGAATCAGGCGATAACCCACCTCCAGGCCGATCATGTCGATCGGCGTCACGTCATCCCAGCCAAGCTCCTTGGTTTCCTGGGCGCGGGCCGGCGACGGCAGCAACTCCTGCTGGCGCTTGACCTCTTGCAGGGCGTGAACCTTGGCCACGTTCTGCTTCTTCCAGAACAGGTAAGCGCCACCGGCCGCCAGGGCCGCCATGCTCAGGAACGAGAAGTGCGGCATGCCGGGCACCAGGCCCATGACCGCCATCAAACCGGCTGCCACCGCCAGCGCCTTGGGCGAGGCGAACATCTGGCGATTGATTTGCTTGCCCATGTCTTCCGAACCGGACGCACGGGTCACCATGATTGCCGCTGCTGTCGATAACAACAGTGATGGCAATTGCGCCACCAAACCGTCACCGATGGTCAGCAGCGCATACACCTTGCCGGCGTCGCCGAAGGTCATGCCGTGTTGGAAGATACCGACCGCCATGCCGCCGATCAGGTTGATGAACAGGATCAACAGGCCGGCGATGGCGTCACCGCGGACGAATTTGCTGGCACCGTCCATGGAGCCGTAGAACTCGGCTTCCTGGGCCACTTCCGAACGACGGGCCTTGGCCTGGGCCTGATCGATCAGGCCGGCGTTGAGGTCGGCGTCGATCGCCATTTGCTTGCCGGGCATCGCATCGAGGGTGAAACGCGCGCTCACCTCGGAAATCCGCCCCGCGCCCTTGGTCACCACGACGAAGTTGATGATCATCAAAATCGCGAAGACCACGATACCGACCACGTAGTTACCGCCGATCACCACCTCGCCGAAGGCCTGGATCACCTTGCCGGCCGCCGCATGACCGTCCTGGCCGTGGAGCATCACCACCCGAGTCGAAGCCACGTTCAACGCCAGGCGCAACAACGTCGCCACCAGCAGAATGGTCGGAAACACCGCGAAATCCAGCGGGCGCAGAGCATAGACGCACACCAGCAGCACGACGATGGACAGGGCAATGTTGAAGGTGAAGAACACGTCCAGCAGGAACGGCGGCACCGGCAACATCATCATCGCCAGCATGACCAGCAGCAACAGCGGCACGCCCAGATTGCCGCGACTCAAATCGGCAACGTTTGTGCGAGCAGTGTTGAATAACTGAGAGCGATCCACCGGTTTTCCCCGTTCCTTTAAAGCAAACTTTTGACGCCTGAAGCGGGCGCAAGGCGGCTACTGCAAGAAGCTTTCCAACTTTTGCAAAGGGAGAAATAGAGCGATTTTTCAGGAGGATATGAGTTGCCTGGACTGACGTCATCGCGGGCAAGCCACGCTCCCACAAGTTATCGCCAAACCTGTGGGAGCGGGCTTGCCCGCGAAGGGGCCATCAGCGACAGCGCGAAACTCAAGAATCGCGGCGCAAATCCGGCGGAATCGGCAAATCATCCTTAAGCGGATCAGGCCGCTTGCCCTTGCCCGCCCGATACTGTCGAATCTGATAAACGTAAGCCAGCACCTGCGCGACCGCCAGGTAGAGACCGCCGGGAATCTCCTGCTCCAGTTCCGTGGAGTAGTAAATCGACCGCGCCAGTGCCGGAGACTCCAGCAACAGAATCTCGTTGGCCGCAGCGATCTCACGGATCTTCAGGGCCAGGAAGTCGCTACCCTTGGCCAGCAATACCGGCGCATTACCCTTTTCCGGGTCGTACTTGAGGGCCACGGCGTAGTGCGTCGGGTTGGTGATGACCACGTCGGCCTCGGGAATGGCGGCCATCATCCGCCGCTGGGACATCTCGCGCTGCAGCTGTCGAATTCGCTGCTTGACCTCCGGTCGCCCCTCTTGATCCTTGTGCTCGTCACGCACTTCCTGCTTGGTCATCAGCAGCTTCTTGTGGCTTTCCCAGAGCTGCACCGGCACATCCACCGCAGCGATGAGGATCAACCCGCAGGCCATCCACAAGGTGCTCCAGCCCACGACTTGCAGACTGTGAATAATGGCCATATCCAAGGGCTCATGGGCGATGCGCAGCAGGTCGTCGATGTCCGACGACAGCACCGCCAGCGCCACGAACAGGATGATGATGAACTTGGCCAGAGCCTTGAGCAGTTCGACCAGCGACTTGGTCGAGAACATGCGCTTGAGGCCGGGACCGGGGTTCAAGCGGCTGAATTTGGGCGCCATGGAACTTGCCGCGAACAGCCAGCCACCCAGGGAAATCGGACCGATGATGGCGGCCAGCACCAACGTGATCATCACTGGCTGGATCGACCACAGGGCAATCTGCCCCGAGCGCATCAGGTAGGTGGCCATGGAGCGCTGATCCAGAATCACCTCCCGCGGCAGCGAGAAGTTGATGCGCATCAGCTCCATCATGTCCTGCGCCATGGCGCCGCCAAAAATCAGCAGTGCCGAGGCACCGACCAGCATGATCGCCAGGGTGTTGAGCTCCTTGGACCGCGCAATCTCACCCTTTTCACGGGAGTCCTGCTTGCGCTTCTCCGTGGGGTCTTCTGTTTTATCCTGACCGCTTTCGCTCTCGGCCATGACTCAGCTCGCCCGTGCCATTTCGCGTAACAACTGCAAGGCCTCGGAGGCCAGCGGTTGATACTGGTTGAGAATGTCCGCCAGCCCGACCCAGACGATAAACAGCCCAAGCACCAGGATCAGCGGGAAGCCGACAGAGAAAATATTGAGTTGCGGCGCCGCCCGGGTCATGACGCCAAACGCGATGTTGACCACCAGCAACGCGGTGATCGCCGGCAGTACCAGCAACAGCGCCGCACCGAGCACCCAGCCGAGCTTGCCGGCCAGTTCCCAGTAGTGGTTGACCATCAGGCCGCCCCCCACCGGCAACGTGGTGAAACTCTCGGTGAGGATCTCGAACACCACCAGATGACCGTTCATGGACAGGAACAGCAGCGTCACCAGCATGGTGAAGAACTGCCCGATCACCGCCGTCGATACGCCGTTGGCCGGGTCGATCATGGAGGCGAAGCCCATGCCCATCTGGATGGCGACGATTTGCCCGGCCACCACAAAGGCCTGGAAGAACAGCTGCAAGGAAAAACCCATCACCGCACCGATGAGAATCTGCTCGGCAATCAGCAATAGCCCGCTCAAATCCAGGGCATTGACCGGCGGCATCGGCGGCAGGCCCGGCGCGATGACCACGGTGATGGCCAACGCGAAATACAGGCGGATGCGCCGGGGCAGCAAGGTCGTGCCAAACACCGGCATGACCATCAGCAAGGCGCCGACGCGAAACAGCGGCAACATGAACGTCGCCACCCAGGTGCTGATCTGGGTATCGGTCAGTGCAAGCAGTGACATGGCTTAGCCGATGACCTGCGGAATACTGCCGTACAACTGCAGGATGTACTCCATGAAAGTCTGCACCAGCCATGGACCGCCAACGATCAGCGTCACCAGCATCACCAACAGGCGCGGCAAAAAGCTCAGGGTCTGTTCGTTGATCTGCGTGGCGGCCTGAAACATCGCCACCAACAGGCCCACCAGCAAACTCGGAATCACCAGCACGGCGACCATCATGGTGGTCAGCCACAGCGCTTCGCGAAAGATGTCGACCGCAACTTCCGGGGTCATGGCGAGACACCGCCAAAGCTGCTGGCCAGCGTGCCGATGATCAGCGCCCAGCCATCCACCAGCACGAACAACATGATTTTGAACGGCAGGGAAATGATCAGCGGCGACAGCATCATCATACCCATGGCCATCAACACACTGGCCACGACCAGGTCGATGATCAGGAACGGAATGAAGATCATGAAGCCGATCTGGAATGCCGTTTTCAGCTCGGAGGTCACGAAGGCCGGCACCAGGATGGTCAATGGCGCCTGATCCGGCGTCGCGATGTCAGTGCGCTTGGACAGGCGCATGAACAGTTCCAGATCGCTGGTGCGGGTCTGGGCGAGCATGAAGTTCTTGATCGGCACCTGGGCCTTGGCGACCGCATCCTGGGCCGTCAGTTTTTCCGCCAGATACGGCTGCAAGGCGTCCTGGTTCACCCGGTCGAACACCGGCGCCATGATGAACAGGGTCAGGAACAGCGCCATGCCGGTGAGGATCTGGTTCGACGGTGTCTGCTGCAGGCCCAGGGCCTGGCGCAGGATCGAGAAGACAATGATGATCCGGGTGAAACTGGTCATCAGCATGACAAACGCCGGGATAAAACTCAGCGCGGTCATGATCAGCAGGATTTGCAGGCTGACCGAGTATTCCTGCGCACCCTGCGCATTGGTGCCCAGGGTGATAGCCGGGATCGACAACGGATCGGCGGCGAATGCCAGCGGCGCGGCCAGCATCAGGGTCAGCATCAAGGCGATGCGCAGCGCACCCATTACTTCTTATCCTTCTGATCTTTACCCAGCATCTCCAACAGGCGCTGGGCAAATTCCGGCGTCGGCTTCTCGGTACTCGGCACTTGCACCGGCTCCTTGAGCACATGCAATGCAGTGATGTTGCCGGGGCTCAGGCCCAACAGGATCTGCTCGTTGCCGACCTGCACCAGCATCAAGCGGTCGCGAGGCCCCAGCGCGCGGGAACCGACAATCTCGATCACCTGCCCCTTGCCAGCCGGACCTGCCTGCTGGACCCGACGCAGCAACCAGGCGAGGAGGAAGATCAACCCCAGCACCAGCAGCAAGCCGAACACCAGCTGCGTCAGTTGCCCAGCCACACCGCTGCTCACCGCCGGCGCGGCAGCCGTGGTCGCCGTAGCGACAGGCTCAGCCGCCAGCACGCTGAACGGCATCGCCAATACAAACCCGAGAACCCTTTTCACTCAGCGCAGCTTCTTGATGCGTTCGCTCGGGCTGATCACGTCCGTCAGGCGGATGCCGAACTTCTCGTTGACCACCACCACTTCGCCGTGGGCGATGAGCGTGCCATTGACCAGCACGTCCAGCGGCTCGCCGGCCAGGCGATCAAGCTCGATCACCGAACCCTGGTTCAGTTGCAGCAGGTTGCGGATGTTGATGTCGGTGCTGCCCACTTCCATGGAAATCGACACCGGGATATCGAGGATCACGTCCAGGTTCGGGCCTTCGAGACTCACCGGATCGTTGTTTCTCGGCACACTGCCGAACTCTTCCATGGGCAGGCGGTTGGACGCGGAACTGCCGGAGTCGGCGGCCAGCAAGGCATCGATGTCAGCCTGCCCGGCATCACCGGTTTCTTCCAGGGCTGCTGCCCACTCATCGGCCAGAGCCTGGTCGTCTTGCGTGTTCATTTGTCAGTGTCCTCGGCGAGCAAAAATTCAGAATTCGGTTTAATCGCGAATGGGTACGAGCGCCGGTCAACGGCGCTCGATCGGCTCGATCACTTGCAACGCCAGATTGCCCTTGTGCGAGCCCATCTTGACCTTGAAGGCCGGCACGCCGTTGGCGCGCATGATCATTTCTTCCGGCATGTCGACCGGGATCACATCCCCCGGCTGCATGTGCAGGATGTCGCGCAGGCGCAACTGACGACGAGCCACCGTCGCACCGATCGGCACGTCGACGTCCAGCACGTCCTGGCGCAGAGCGTTGACCCAGCGCTCGTCCTGATCGTCGAGATCCGACTGGAAGCCGGCGTCGAGCATTTCGCGCACTGGCTCGATCATCGAGTACGGCATGGTCACGTGCAGGTCGCCGCCACCGCCATCGAGTTCGATGTGGAAGGTCGACACCACAATGGCCTCGCTCGGGCCGACGATGTTGGCCATGGCCGGGTTCACTTCCGAGTTGATGTACTCGAAGTTGACTTCCATGATCGCCTGCCAGGCTTCCTTCAAATCGACGAACGCCTGCTCCAGCACCATGCGTACCACGCGCAGTTCGGTCGGCGTGAATTCACGCCCTTCGATCTTGGCGTGGCGGCCGTCGCCGCCGAAGAAGTTGTCCACCAGCTTGAACACCAGTTTGGCGTCGAGGATGAACAGCGCGGTGCCGCGCAGGGGTTTGATCTTGACCAGGTTGAGACTGGTCGGCACGTACAGCGAGTGCACGTATTCGCCGAACTTCATCACCTGCACGCCGCCGACCGCCACGTCCGCCGAGCGACGCAGCATGTTGAACATGCTGATGCGTGTGTAGCGGGCGAAACGCTCGTTGATCATTTCCAGGGTCGGCATGCGTCCACGGACGATGCGATCCTGGCTGGTCAGGTCATAGCTTTTGACGCTGCCGGGTTCGGCAGCGTTTTCGGTCTGTACCAGACCATCGTCGACGCCATGCAACAGCGCGTCGATCTCATCCTGGGACAGCAGGTCCTGCACGGCCATGTCGTGTTCCTACTGCAGTACGAAATTAGTGAAAAGCAACTGTTCGATCACCACTTTACCGAGCTCTTTCTGCGCCACTTCCTGGACACTGGCGGTAGCTTTCTGCCGCAGCATTTCCTGGCCGACCGGCGAGGCGAGGGTCGCGAAGTCCTGCCCGGAGAACAGCATCACCAGGTTATTGCGGATCACCGGCATGTGGACCTTGAGCGCCTCCAGATCCGCCTGGTTGCGCGCGAGCATGGTGATGCTCACTTGCATGTAGCGCTGGCGACCGCTCTGGTTGAAGTTGGCCACGAAAGCTGGCGCCATCGCCTCGAAAATCGCTGGCTGCTTGCCGACAGGAGCGGTTTGTTCCACTGCGGCGGCAGGCTTGCTCTGAGCGCTGTGCATGAAGTACCAGGTCGCCCCCACGGACACACCGATCGCCAGCAGCAGGGCCAGCACGATCACGATAATCAGCTTGAGTTTGCCTTTGGTTGCGGGGTCTTTTACTGCTGCGTCGCTCTTCGCCATGCCAATAATCCGTCACTATTCGGGTTTTCACAGTCGCACGGCAAGGCAAGAGCAAGTGTTATGCCAGAAGTATCGGGAAGAGCTGGGCGGACCGGCTTCGATCGGAAGATCACCACGAAGCCACTGTGGGAGCGAGCTTGCTCGCGATGGCATTTTAACAGTCAACATTTTCATCGACTGTTACACCGCTATCGCGAGCAAGCTCGCTCCCACAGGGTTAGGTGTTCGTTTGGTCAGGCGTAGTAATCGACCGCGCTGGAGCCGATCACGCTGGTGGTATTGACCGCCGCTTCAGCGACGCTTGGGGTGATGTCATCATCCATTGAATCGAGGCGACCGCCGCTGGCACTGGTCCGCCCGCTCTGACCTTGCCGGGCTTGTTCCTGCCCCTGCTGCGAACCACGGGACTGGTCCGAAACGTTGACATCGACCTGCCCCATGCCCTGCTGCGCGAACATGTCGCGCAAGCGATGGACCTGCCCATCCAGCGCCTCACGGACGCCCGGATGCGCACTCATGAACGTGACCTGGGTCTGTTGATCGGGAACCATGTTCACCCGAATGTCCAGACGCCCGAGCTCAGCGGGCTGCAACTGGATGTCCGCCGCCTTGAGATTGGCGCTGGACAGGTACATGACCCGGTTCACCACCTCTTCGGTCCACCCGCTCTGGTGCATGGCGATCGGCTGGTTCACCGGCAAGGCATTGGCTGTCTTCGGTGTGGCCGCCTGGGTCAGCGCTGCCAGACGGTTGGCGAAATCATCGACACGGGTGTCGCTGCTGGCGGACTTGAGATCCTTCAGGCCGTCATCGATCAAGCCGCTGAAAGCCTTGTCTTCACCCGGGCTGGTGTCGCTCTTGTCACCCTTAACATCCAACAGGGTCGCCATGCCGGCGGCAAAATTTTGCTCTGGCGTCAGCTCTGCGTCAGCCTGGGCTTGCGCCTGTGTCGGTGCAGCCTTGGGTTGTGCCTGGCTGGAAGCCGATACGTGACCGCCCTGCTCCATCGCCAGGCGCACCGCCGGCAATGCGTCGAGCGGATCGGTCGAGGGATCGAAATCGCCCTCGGCAGTGGCCAGCGCTGGAGCGAGTACAGCCGTAGCCGTAGCGGCAACCGGCGCATCAACGACAGGTTGCACGGTGTCGACCACGGCGGGGGCTACCGGTGCCGATACGATGGATTGCAATGTAGGATCAAGCGCCGGATCCAGCAGTGCGGCGTCAACGACCGGAGCCGGGTCGGCATCTGACGCATCATCGCCAGCGACCTTGTCGCCAGCCTGCACCGAGCTCTCGGCAGGCAAGGATTTGCCGCCATCGGCAACCACCGGTTCCTCGGCGGCAGACTTGTCGTCACCAGCGTCTTTGGTTCCGGCAACATCGCAGGTTTTGTCGCGACCCGGCTTGAGCGACGCATCCGCCAACGCAGTGGGCTTGCTTTGCGCCTGATCGGCGTAGACATCAGCGAAGCTTGCGGCCTTGCCCCCGGGCTCAGAGGTCTGCGCCGGAGGATTGGCGGAGCCAGCTTGAGTCTTGGCCTGCCTGGAGGCCTGAAACAGAATATCGGGAGTAACGGGCATGAAACGGTCTCCGCTGCACGGGGCTCGTAAGTACAGTTGGATGAGTTAAGTGCAAAAGTCGAGCCAGTTTCACTCGAAGAGGACCAAATGCAGCGTGTGCTCAGATTTTCGCCGGGCAACGCTGTCGTTCAGCTTCGTACAGAGGCCGGATATCGGCGAATTCGCGGTCGATTTCGCCGACCAACTCCTGAACGGCGGCCCATGGCAAATCTTTGGCCTGCTGTTCAAGTTGACGGCAGAGCTCTGTCAGCCGGAAGGCGCCCATATTGCTGCTGCTGCCCTTGAAGCTATGGGCGGTTTCAACGAGCCGTGCGGCACTGTCGGCTGTTCTCAAGACTTTCAGGCGCTCTTCGGAGTCTGCAAGAAAGACAACCAGCAGATCCGGATAGCCCTCTTCCATCACTTCCTGCAATGCGCTCAGCACGTCGCGATCCACATGTGTGTCGTCCACTTGCTCACTCCTTGATCAAGAATGCGCGGATTATGCCAGAGCCTCCCAGATAAACTCCACGCGTGCACTTCGACCATTGTCGGTCCAGCGGGCATTACGCCCCAACTGGCGGATCAGACTGACCCCACGCCCCGACAGGCGGACGTCTTCCAAAGGTCTTGCGATCACCCGCTCGACATCGAAACCCTTGCCGCTGTCTTCGATGTGAATGGTCAGGCAACCGCCATCGTCCGTTGGCGTCACCTGCAAATGCAACCGTACATAACCATCCAGCAGCTCGTCCAGCCGGGCATTGCGCTCTTGATAATATCGCGCAAAACCCGAGGCATCGCGCTTGAGACTCGAATCCAGCCCCAGCACGCCATGCTCCAGCGCATTGGAGTAGAGCTCCGCCAGCACGCTGTAGAGCGCACCGCTCTGAGCCCGAAGACCATGGACCTCAAGCAACAACTGCAACAGATAGGGTAACGGATTGAAGCGCTTGAGCGTGGCGGCGCGAAACTCGAAACTTACCGACCAGTCCAGCGGGCAGGACTGGCCGCTGTCGGAGTAGACCAACGCCGGCGGAGTGATTTGCGTCGACTCCAGCAGGCTGACTTCGACCATACTGACATCGTCACGCGCTTCACCGCCGAAATGACGCAGCGCCTGCTCGATCTCTTCGAACAGCGCATTCGGATGCCGATTGGCGGCAAACACCTGCTGCAATCGCTGCGCGCCAAACAGTTGATCATTGGCGTCGCAGGTATCGATCACCCCATCGGACAGCAGAAACACCCGATCCCCGAGGGCCATGGGATACACGTCGGTACGCTCATCGAAGGATTCCGGGCTCAGCACACCCAAAGGCAGGTTCCGCGCCGGCAGAGGCGTTCGCTCGCCACTGGCAACGCGATGCAGGTAACCGTCCGGCATGCCGCCATTCCAGACTTCCACCGAACGACGCTGAAAACTCAGGCACAGCAACGTGGCACAGCAGAACATGTCCACCGGCAGGATGCGCTTGAGCTTGGCATTCATCTCGCGCAGGATTTCCGCCAGGCCATAGCCCTTGGCGGTCATGCCGTAGAAGACCTCGGCCAAGGGCATCGCACCCACTGCCGCTGGCAAACCGTGGCCGGTGAAATCGCCCAGCAGCACGTGCATGTCTCCAGCCGGGGTGAACGCGGCCAGCAACAGGTCGCCGTTGAACAGCGCATAGGGCGATTGCAGATAACGGATATTCGGAGCGGCATTCAGGCAGCCGGAGTGCGCCACCTTGTCGAAAACGGCCTTGGCCACACGCTGTTCGTTGAGCAGGTAGTCGTGGTGCCGGGCGATCTGGTCACGCTGTTGCAGCACGGTGTCCTGCAAGCGCCGCAAGCGATCCATCGCCTTGATCTTGGCAGCGAGAATCACCTGGTTGTAGGGCTTGGCCAGAAAGTCGTCACCGCCGACTTCCAGGCAACGGGCCAGGGCTTCGCTTTCGGACAACGACGTGAGGAAGATGATCGGCACCAGGGTTTCCCCGGCCAGAGCCTTGATCTGCCGGGCCGCCTCGAAACCGTCCATCACCGGCATCAGCGCATCCATCAACACCAGGTGCGGTGATTGCTGGCGAAACACCTCGACCGCTTCGGCACCGTTGGCCGCCGTCAGCACTTCGTGCCCCTGGCGGCGCAGAATGCTCGACAACAGCAGGCGATCGGCGGCGCTGTCCTCGGCGATCAGGATCGTCAGCGGCTCCAGTGGCTGCATGGCAATCAACTGATGTCGAACAGCTTGTCGAAGTTGGAGATGGCGAGGATCTTGCGCACGTCGGTACTGCTGTTGACGACGCGGACATCGGAGTCGTCGCCACCGGCGTGATCACGCAGCAAAAGCAGCATGCCCAGCGCCGAGCTGTCGAGGTAAGTGGCGTCTTTCAGGTCGACCACAACCGCCGATATCTCTTTATTTTCGTAGGACTGACGAAACTCCTGATGCTTGGCGAAATCGAATCGTCCCTTGACCGATATCGTCAGTTTTTGCCCATCCGGAGAGAGTTCTGTAACGACTGACATTTCATGGCTTCCTTGTCATTGGTAAACCCGCTTGCACAAGGTTTAGCATTTGGTAGAGGTTGGAGCAAGGCGGTAGGTTGTGGTGACGATGGTCGTCAATAGTATCGCTGTACACCTGACAGCCCGGTGCGCTCTCGGGTTTATCGCGAGCGAGCTCGCTCCTACGGGTGATTCTGCCGTGGCAGGCGCTGGGACAATTCATCCAACAGTTTCTGTTCGCGCCGGTCTTCAAGCGCCCGCGCCTCATCGGCATAGCGCTGAACCAGCTTGCGCAAACCCTCGACCCGGGCAAACGCCTGCTGCCAGGTTTCCCGGGCCTTGTTCAGGTTGTTCTGATGCCAGGCCAGGCTTTGCCGCTGCTGGTCGATGGCCGTGCCCAGTTGCGCGAGAAAGCCCTGATAGCCCAGCAACCATTGGCCCGAGACGCCGCCGCTGCCGCGCACGATCCATTGTTCCTGATAGTCGAGACGGAAGGCTTCGAGGTCGGCGAGTTTGCTTTCGGCCAAACGCACT
The DNA here is from genome assembly GCF_058807755.1 of Pseudomonas sp. GW821-FHT12A04. NCBI lineage: Bacteria > Pseudomonadati > Pseudomonadota > Gammaproteobacteria > Pseudomonadales > Pseudomonadaceae > Pseudomonas > Pseudomonas sp. GW821-FHT12A04. Next base: position 173,686 of record NZ_JBXAQZ010000013.1, on the reverse strand, counting down.
TGCCCCTGAAAGTGCCCCAGGCGCTGGACTGCGGTTATCTCGGCCTTTTCGGCCATTTCCACCACGGGGGCCAGGCGCCCTGCCCGAGTCTGGGCCATGGCCGGTTAGCCGCCCGCCGCGGGCGCGAAGATCGACGCGAGGTAAGCTTCGCTTTCGCCCAGGCTGATGCTGTCGTTGAGCCCCTGGCGCAGGTATTTGACCAGCTGCGGCTGCAAGGAAATCGCCAGGTCGGTCTCGCGGTCGCCGCCAGCGACGTAGGCGCCGACGCTGATCAGGTCGCGACTCTGCTGATAGCGCGACCACAATTGCTTGAAATACTGTGCTCGCATCATGTGCTCCGGCGACACCACCGCCGGCATCACCCGGCTGATGGATGCCTCGATATCAATGGCCGGGTAATGCCCTTCCTCGGCCAGTCGCCGGGACAGCACGATGTGCCCGTCGAGCACGCCCCGCGCCGAGTCGGCAATCGGGTCCTGCTGGTCATCGCCTTCGGACAGCACGGTGTAGAACGCGGTGATCGAACCACCGCCCTTCTCGGCATTACCGGCCCGCTCCACCAGCTTCGGCAGCTTGGCGAATACCGACGGCGGATAGCCTTTGGTCGCCGGCGGCTCGCCGATGGCCAAGGCGATTTCCCGCTGGGCCTGGGCGAAACGGGTCAGCGAATCCATGAGTAACAGGACGTTCTTGCCCTTGTCGCGGAAATATTCGGCGATGCGCGTGCAGTACATGGCGGCGCGCAGTCGCATCAGCGGCGCATCGTCCGCCGGGGACGCCACCACTACCGAACGCTTGAGCCCTTCTTCACCGAGGATGTGCTCGATGAATTCTTTAACTTCACGCCCCCGCTCACCGATCAGCCCGACGACGATAATGTCGGCCTCGGTAAAGCGCGTCATCATCCCCAACAGCACGGATTTACCGACACCGGTACCGGCGAACAGGCCGAGCCGCTGGCCGCGGCCGACCGTCAGCATGCCATTGATGCAACGGATGCCCACGTCCAGCGGTTCGCTGATCGGTTCGCGCTTGAGCGGGTTGATGGTCGGGCCGTCCATTGGCACCCAGTCTTCGGCCTTCATCCCCCCCTTGCCGTCCAGCGCACGACCGGCGCCATCCAGCACCCGCCCGAGCATGCTCATGCCCATGGGCAGGCGACCGGTATCGGCCAAGGGCACCACTCGGGCACCGGGCGCGATGCCGGCGACACTGCCGACTGGCATCAGGAAAACTTTACTGCCGGAGAAGCCCATCACCTCGGCTTCGACCTGCATCGGGTGATAGCTGTCGTCGTTGATGACCATGCAGCGACTGCCCATGGCGGCGCGCAGGCCTTCGGCTTCAAGGGTCAGGCCGACCATGCGCAGCAAGCGGCCTTCGAGGATCGGTGCGCCCTCCAGTCCCGTGGCCTCGGCATAGCTGCGCAGGCGCTTGGCGAAACTGGTGCGTTCAAGGCGCATCGGGAACATCCTGAGCCGGTGCGACCGCAGGCTTGTTTTCGATCGGCAGTTCCAGGCTCAGGTCCGGCGCGGCCGGGTGCAAGGCCTGCTCGTGCAACTGATCGAACAGCTTGTCCATCACCCGCGCGACACGGGTTTCGACCGTGGCGTCGATGCGGCTGTGTTCTGTCTCGACCCGGCAACCGCCAGGCAACAGCGCTTCGTCCTCGACGATGCGCCAGGTTTCTTCATGACGTTCGCGCAGGGCTTTGACCTGTTCGAAATCCTGCGGATTGATGTACAGCCGCACATTGCCCACGCCCAGCGGCAAGAGCTTGAGCGCCTCGCGCATGACGTGTTCGATCTGCGTCGAGTCGATGGCCAGCTCGCGCTGGATCACCTGTCTGGTGATGTGCTGCACGAGGTCGACCAGGGACTTTTCAATCTCGGTGTCCTGTTCGGCAATGGGCTCGAACAGGTGCGTCATCAGTTGCTCCAACGCCGCAATCTTGGCGGTCAGGGCCATTTCGGCTTCCTGACGGACCTTGAGCGTGGTGCTGTGGAAACCTTCCTTCTCACCCACCGCGAAGCCTTCGTTATAGGCTTCCTGGCGAATGCTTTCGAGCTCTTCAAGGGTCAGTGGCTGGACTTCCTCCAGCGGCACTTCCTCCATTTCCGGCGGTTCGGGTTCAGGCTCAGGTTCCGGCTCGGGTTCCGGCGGGTCGAAACTGGGCAGCGCCCAGGTATCGAAACCACTGACATCCCTGGCCCGGATCAGGTCAGTGGGTGCATCATCATTCTTGACCATGGTGTTAGATCATTTGCTCGCCGCCCTTGCCGCCGAGAACGATTTCCCCGGCTTCGGCCATACGGCGGGCGATGGTGAGGATTTCCTTCTGCGCGGTTTCCACGTCGCTGACGCGCACCGGGCCCTTGGCTTCCAGGTCGTCGCGCAACAGTTCGGCGGCACGCTTGGACATGTTCTTGAAGATCTTCTCCTTGACGCCTTCGTCCGACCCCTTGAGGGCCAGCACCAGCACATCGGAGGACACCTCGCGCAGCAGCGCCTGAATCCCGCGGTCGTCGACATCGGCCAGGTTGTTGAACACGAACATGAGGTCTTCGATCTGACCGGACAGGTCTTCGTCGACTTCGCGGATCGAGTCCATGAGCTGGCCTTCGATCGAGCTGTCGAGGAAGTTCATGATGTCCGCCGCGCGTTTGATGCCACCCAGGGTAGTGCGCGAGGCATTCGAGTTGCCGGAGAACTGCTTCTCGAGAATCTGGTTGAGCTCTTTCAGGGCCGCTGGCTGTACGGTGTTCAGCGAAGAGACCCGCAGGATGATGTCGAGCCGCACCTTGTGGTCGAAGTTGCCGAGCACTTCACCGGCCTGGTCCGGATCGAGATACGCCACCACGATCGCCTGGATCTGCGGGTGCTCGTAACGGATCACGTCGGCGACGGCGCGCGGCTCCATCCACTTCAGGCTGTCGAGGCCGCTGGTGTTGCCACCGAGCAGGATGCGGTCGATCAGGCCGTTGGCCTTGTCTTCGCCAAGAGCCTGGGTGAGCATCTTGCGCACATAGTCGTCGGAGCCGACGCCCAGGCTGGTCTGGTCGCCGACGATATCGACGAACTCGCTCATCACCTGTTCGACCTGCTCGCGGTGCACATTACCCATCTGGGCCATGGCCACACCCACGCGCTGAACCTCTTTGGGGCCCATGTGGCGCAGCACCTGGGCAGCGTCGGTGGACCCCAGGGACAGCAACAGGATTGCGGCTTTGTCGACCTTGGACAGTTTGGCGGCAACGGCTCGGTTATCACTCATCTGCGTTAATCCACTCTTTCACGACCTGGGCCACACGACCCGGGTCTTCTGCCACCAGACTCTTGATTGCGTTCAACTGAGCGTCATAGCCTTCGCTCAGGCTCGGCAACAGGATGCTGGTCGGGCCACCGAGGCTGACACGGTCGTTGGCCAGTTCGCCATCCAGACCGCCCATGCCACCCAACTCGACGTCGCTGCCGATACCGGCCAACTGCTTGCCCTTGCCACCACCGGTAATATTGTTGAGCACCGGACGCAGCACACCGAATACCAGCACCAGAATGAACAGCACACCCAGCACTTGCTTGACGATGTCCCAGAACCACGGCTGGGAGTAGAACGGAATTTCGGCAATCGCTTCACCGCGCTCGGCGGAGAACGGCATGTTGATCACGCTGACGCTGTCACCACGGCTGGCATCGAAGCCGACCGCGTCCTGAACCAGGCGAGTGAAGCGCGCCAATTCATCGGCGCTCCATGGCGCACGGGTGGTTTCGCCGTTGGCCGGATTGATCTTGACCTGATCATCGACCACCACCGACACCGACAGGCGATTCAACCGGCCCTGCTGCTGCTTGGTGTGGCTGATGGATCGGTCGAGTTCGAAGTTCTTGGTCGATTGTTGACGCTTGTCCGCCGGGTACGGAGCGAGCATCGGCTGACCGGTGGCCGGGTCCATGATTTGCTGGCCATTGGCATCAACCAGCGGTTGGCCCGGCTGCACCATGCCGGCTGCACCCGGAGTGCCGCCGGTGGTTTGCGGCGCGGAGGCCGGCGCTGGAGGCTGGTTGCTCAAGGCACCCGGCACGCCTTGCGGGCCATTGCTGGCGGTACGTTGTTCGTTGACCGACTGCTCGCTGCGCAACGCCGGTTGATCCGGGTTGAATTGCTCGGAAGTCGATTCGACCGCACTGAAATCCACGTCGGCCGAGACTTCGGCCTTGTAACGGTCGTTGCCCAGCACCGGCTGCAGGATGTTGTGCACGCGCTGAGTGAGCATGCTTTCCATGCGACGGCTGTAGTCGAACTGCTTGCCAGCCATGGTCAGTTCGGAGTTTTCCGCCTGATCGGAGAGCAGGTTGCCCTTCTGGTCGACCACGGTGATCTGCGACTTGCTGAGCTCGGGAACGCTGGTCGCTACCAGATTGATAATAGCCACGACCTGGCCAGGCTCGAGGGAGCGACCGGAATAGAGTTCAACCAGAACAGAAGCGCTTGGCTTGCGTTCGTCGCGCACGAACACCGAACTTTTCGGGATCGCCAGGTGTACGCGGGCGCCCTTGACGTTGTTCAGGCTGGAAATGGTGCGGGCCAGTTCGCCTTCGAGGCCGCGACGGTAGCGGGTCGCTTCCATGAACTGACTGGTGCCAAGCCCCTGCTCCTTGTCGAGGATTTCAAAACCGATGTTGCCGTCGCTGGGAGTGACACCAGCGGCCGCGAGCTTGAGCCGCGCTCGGGACAGGTCATCGGCCTTGACCAGCAAGGCACCGGAATTGGGTTCGACGGTGTACGGGATATCGGCGGAGGCCAGGGTATCCATGACCTGCTTGGCGTCCATGCCGGCAAGGCTGCCGTACAGAGGCCGGTAGTCCGGTTGCTGGGACCACAACACCACGGCAAAACCAATCGCCACGCTCGCCGCCAGGCCGACCAACAGGCCCACCTGACGCAACATGGTCATCTCGGAGAGGTTTTCCAGGAAGGACAACCCGAACAGCGGCGGTTTGCCGTCTATTGGAGTGGCCTTGGCCGGAACGTTATCGGCGACTGCTTCTGCCATGACTCAATCTCGTCCTTTAAACCGGCATCTGCATGATGTCTTGGTAGGCCTGAACCAGTTTGTTGCGTACCTGGGTCAATGCCTGGAAGGACACGCTGGCTTTCTGCGATGAGATCATCACGTCTGTAAGATCGACGCCGCTTTTGCCGATTTCGAACGCACTGGCCAACTGCGTGGAAGCCTGTTGGGTGTCGTTCACTTTATTGACGGCCTGACCGAGCATGTCGGAAAAGCTGCTGCCCGACACTTCAGGAACGGCAGTCGATTTCGGCGCAGACATGGCATCCATTTGCATGGCGCGCATATCCAGCATCAACCGATTGAATTCAATACCTTGGCTCATGGTTTCTCTCTTTGACGACCCGCAATTTTTTGACACTCACTCGGCGGGTCATGAGGTGTTAGCAACAAGGGTGCCAGCTCCATGGCCTTGTTTCACAAAAGCCCTTCTCATCGCCGCTAGCCGCTGCAGGAGCGAGCTTGCTCGCGATGAACTGAAGAACGCCGCGTTTATCCTGACGCCCCGCATTATCGTTAACGACCATCGCGAGCAGAGCTCGCTCCTACAGGAACAGGATCAGGTGGCGAACAGATAGGCTTCCACATCCATACCGGCATCGCGCATTTGCGCCAGCTTGTAGCGCAGGGTCCGCGGGCTGATACCCAGGCGCTCGGCCGCCTCTTTGCGACGACCGCGCTCGGCGCGCAGGGTATCGATGATCATCTGGAATTCACGGCGACGCAGATCATCGCCCAGCGCCCCGGCCGACTCGGCCTCGACTTCCACTGGACGCACCGGCGCCTGCGCCAACGCAGGCAATGGAGCGCAAGCCACCGGCCCGGCCAGGCAGAAATCCTGCGGCTGGATCAAGCCACCCTGCTGCAGAATCAACGCTCGCTGAATCGCGTTGTCCAGCTCACGCACGTTACCCGGCCACGGATAAGCGATCAGACACGCCTGGGCCTCGGGGGACAATCTGGCCGGTGAATGCTTCATTTTATTGACGTGCCTGGCCAGCAGACGCTCGGCCAGCGGCAGGATGTCGGCGGTACGCTCGCGCAACGGACGCCAGGCCAGGGGAAACACCGACAGGCGATAGTAAAGATCTTCACGGAAGCGCCCCGCTGCCACTTCACCCGCCAGGTCGCGATTGGTGGTGGCGACTACGCGAATGTCCAGCGTGATCGGCTTGCGCGCCCCAACCCTTTCGACCTCACGTTCTTGCAGTACGCGCAGCAATTTGGCCTGGAGCCCCAGGGGCATTTCGGAAATTTCGTCGAGCAGAATGGTGCCGCCGTCGGCCTGCTCGAACTTGCCGGCTTGCGCGGCAATGGCACCGGTGAAGGAGCCCTTCTCGTGCCCGAACAAGGTCGCTTCGAGCATGTTGTCCGGGATCGCCGCACAGTTGATCGCAATGAATGGCTGATTGGCGCGATGAGAATGCTGATGAATGTAGCGCGCCAGCACTTCCTTGCCCGTGCCCGACTCACCCGAGATCAACACCGTGGAATCGCTGCGTGCGACCCGCGCTGCCAATTCGAGCAACTGCGCGCTCGCCGGCTCGAATGCTATCGGCCCTTCACCCTCAGCCAGGCCGAGACTGCCCAGGGCATGACGCCCCACCAGATCGAGCAACGCCTTGGGCTCGAAAGGTTTGACCAGATAGTCCACCGCACCTTGGCGCATCGCATCGACCGCACGCTCGACCGCGCCGTGAGCCGTCATCAGCAACACCGGCAATTGCGGCTGCCGCGCTCGCAACAGGCCCAGCAACTGGTGGCCGTCCATACCCGGCATGTTGACGTCGCTGATCACCAGGCTGAAGGCCTCGCCGCCGACGGCAAGCAACGCCTCCTCTGCCGAACCCACCGCCTTGTAATCGTGCCCCGCGAGCAATAGCGTATCGGCCAGCGCCTCGCGCAACGCGCGGTCGTCCTCGACCAGCAGAACCTTGATACCCATCTGTGTCACTCCGCTCCTTGAGCGCTGCTGAACAACGGCAGGATAACCTGCGCGCAAGTGCCGCGACCGAGTTGCGAGCGCAACTGCAATTGTCCCTGATGAGCACGCGCCACTGCCTTGACCACGGTCAGGCCAAGACCTGTACCAGTGGCCCTGGTGGTAAAAAAGGGTTCGCCCAATCGCGCCAGAACGGCGGCATCGATACCGGAGCCACTGTCGCTGACGCACAGGCGCAGGTAATTGCCACGGGTATAGAGGTGAATCTTGAGGCGCAATGGACCGGCACTGGACTGAATGGCGTTCTCGATCAGATTGAGGATCGCACCGACCAGGGTGTCGCGATTACACAGCAACTCCCCCGAATGACTGTCGCACTGCCAGCGGATCGGCAGATCCTGTACGTGGGTCAGCGCCGCCGCTTGCAACGATTGCATCAACTGAGCGGGCGTCACGCGATCGGTCAGCGGCAACTCGCCCCGGGCGAAAACCAGCATGTCGCGCACCTGGTGCTCCAGCTCGTGCAGGCGCTCCTTGAGGCGCCCGGCAAAGCGCTGCTGGGTAGCGACCGGCAGCTCTTGCTCGGTCAAATGACTGGCATACAGCAACGCGGCGGACAACGGCGTGCGTATCTGATGAGCCAACGAAGCGACCATGCGCCCCAACGACGACAGCCGCTCATGACGGGCCAGTTGATCCTGCAGGTGACGGGTTTCAGTCAGGTCGTTGAGCAACACCAACTGGCCAGGCTCGGCGTCCAGCGAGCGCGTGGCGATCGACAGGCGCCGACCATCCTTGAGGGAGACTTCATGACCATCGTCTTCGCGCGGCGCAAAACAGCGGGCAATGACGTGGCGCCACAATTCACCTTCCAGCGGCAACCCCAGCAACTCGCACGCCGCCGGATTGGCTTCGCGCACGATGCCCTGGGCGTCAATGACGATGACCCCGCCGGGCAAGAGATCAAGGAGGTTTTGCAGGCGATTGGCCAGGCGTTCTTTTTCCGCCAGCTCCTGCATGCGCTGGGCACTGACCACTGCCAGTTCACCCTTGAGCTCGGTTACCCGGGCTTCAAGCATGCTGTAGGAATCGGTCAACTGACTGGACATCTGGTTGAACAGCGAAAATGCCTGCTCAAGGCCAAGCCGGCTCGCCAGCTCTACGGACGACGGTTGTCCCGAAGCATCAAGGACAGGAGACATCTGGGCGGCTTGGGGCATCGTGCTCTCTCGCTTGGCTGACCGTCAGTGAAACGGAACGTTGCGAGGGACGTAGCAATACCCGTGCCTAAAAAAAACTTCTTATAAATGAATGAGTTGAAAAACAGGCGTCAATCATCCGCCTGCTCGTCTCCATCACGACGGCTCATGCCGTACTTGCGCATCTTTTCCACCAGCGTGGTGCGACGAATACGCAGGCGCTCGGCCGCGCGCGCCACAATGCCGTTGGCATCATCCAGCGCCTGCTGGATCAGCCCCTGCTCCAGACCACCGAGGTAGTCCTTCAGGTCCAGACCTTCCGGAGGCAACATGGCATTGGCGGTAAAGTCCTGGGTATGGCCGTTGATAGCCACGCGCTCTTCCAGATCGCTGCGCAGGCTGTCGACCATTTGCTCGTCTTCATCGTCGACGTAGCGGAATTTCTTCGGCAACTCGACCACGCCGATCACGCCGTATGGGTGCATGATCGCCATGCGCTCCACCAGGTTGGCCAATTCGCGGACGTTGCCCGGCCAGCCATGACGACACAGCGACATGATGGCCGCCGAGTTGAAACGGATCGAACCGCGCTTCTCGTGCTCCATGCGCGAGATCAGCTCGTTCATCAGCAGGGGAATGTCTTCGACGCGCTCACGCAGCGGCGCCATCTCGATCGGGAACACATTCAGGCGGTAGTACAAATCTTCGCGGAAGGTGCCGATCTCGATCATGCTTTCGAGATTCTTGTGGGTCGCCGCAATGATGCGCACGTCGACGCTCTGGGTCTTGTTGCTGCCCACGCGCTCGAAGGTGCGCTCCTGCAACACGCGCAGCAACTTGACCTGCATCGGCAGCGGCATGTCGCCGATTTCATCGAGGAACAGTGTGCCGCCGTTGGCCAGCTCGAATCGACCGGCGCGGCTGGTGATCGCCCCGGTGAAGGCGCCCTTCTCATGGCCGAACAATTCGCTTTCCAGCAACTCGGCCGGAATCGCCCCGCAGTTGACCGGCACGAACGGCGCTTCGCGGCGCTTGGAATGGTAATGCAGGTTGCGCGCAACCACTTCCTTGCCGGTGCCGGACTCACCGAGGATCAGCACGCTGGCATCGGTGTCGGCGACCTGCTGCATCATCTGGCGGACGTGTTGAATCGCCCGGCTGGTGCCGACAAGGCTGCGGAAAAGATTGGGCTCGCGATGACGACCGCGCTCGCGGGCCTGGTCGTACATCTCGCGATAGACCTGGGCACGGTGCAGCGAATCGAGCAATTTGCTGTAGCTGGGCGGCATTTCGAGGGTCGAAAGCACTCGCCGACGCTGGTCTTCCGGCAAGTCAATGGAAGAATTATCGCCCATTAACAAAACCGGAAGGAACTCATCCCATGTCGACAGTGTCTTAAGCAAGCCCAGAAGTGCACCAGGAGCATTGACCGTCCCGATGAGGACACAGATCACTTCACGACTTGACGACAAAGAGCCGACAGCCTGCTGCCAGTCATGGCTTCCGCAGGGTAAATTTTCTTCGCCGAGAAAATTCAAAATCACCGCCAGGTCGCGGCGGCGGACGCTATCGTCATCAATCAGCAGAATTTTGGTTTCACGCCACATGCAATAGCAACTTCCCTAGTCAACTCAATGCCCAAAATGCTGGGGCAAGCTAAACGCTTGCAGGCCTTGTATGCCTGAAGACGACTGAAATCTGGAACCAGCCACTAGTTAAGTCAAAAATCCGTGCACAGTCAAATTTATGGCGCACTTGTTTGGATTAACCGGGTTTTATTATCCAAACAGATGGTAAACCTTTGCCGCGTTCCGCGCTTGCTGGATCTGAGACATTTCATCGACTATCGCCTGCCTTTCACCCATCGCGACCTCAAGCAACTGCTTGTAGACATACAGCAACTCCTCAAGATTGCTGCGCAAAACCTCTTCATCCAGCGAAGCCTCGCTCATGACATCTTCCATGCAGGAACGGCAATCCAGGTCCAATTGACCGATGGCCTCCCAGTCACGCTCGGCCAAAGCACCGACCAGCGCTTCACGAGTTTGCTCTATCCGCTGCAATACAAGACTCATGGCGATCTCCCTTAGAACTGCGGACCTGGCTCAGCAATGCCGTCCCAGCCTTCTTTCACCGTGCGCAACAAGCTCGCGACCTCATCGAGAATCTCCGGATCGCTGCTGATGTTCGCCTCGGCCAGGCGCTTCATCATGTAGAGGTAAAGGCTGTCGAGTTCACCCACGGCATCGGCGCAGTTTTCAAGATCCAGGCCTTCACGCAAACCACCGATGATGCCGATCGCCTTGCTGATCGACACACACTTGCCGGGAATGTCCTTGCGCTCCAGGGCGCCTTTGGCCTGGGCAATACGGTCCAGGCCACCCCCCATGAGCATCTGCACCAAACGATGCGGACTTGCTTCTGACGTCTGGGCGTGCGCACCCACTTTCTGATACTGCCGAAGGGCTAACATTGGATTCATGTTCTACCTCATTACCACAAAGACTCGTATGACCAGTGTATCGTCCGCGAGCCAGAGAACTTTAGATCAAAAGACAAAAACCCGGCACACGCGAAAATGCGTAGCCGGGTTTTTATCGTCAGTTCACGACTAGCTGTTGGACTTCTGGGCGTTCAAGGAAGTGAAGAACGAGGTGATGTTACTCGCCGTCGCTTTCATCTGCCCGACCAAAAGGTCCATTGCGTTGTACTTGGCGGTCAACGTCTTGGTCATGTTGGCGACACGCAAGTCCAGCGCAGTCTGCTGATTTGAAAGGTTCTTGCTCACGGTCTGCAGGCTGGTATTGCGCTGGTCAAGCAACCCGCCCGTCTGCACATAAGGCTTGATTACAGTGCCCATGCGCGCCAGCAGGCCGTTGGTAGCATTGCTACCGTTGAACAACTGCTGCACCTGGCCACTCATGCCGTTGATGGCCATCGTCTTGTTGAACGCCGTTGTATCGAACGCCAGGTTGCCAGTTTTCTCATTCGTCAGCACGCCGATCTGCGACAGAACGGCCAATGGACCGCCCGCCCCGGGAGCGGTCAGCACGCTGCGGATATCGGAGATCAGTGTGCGCGACATCGAATCACCGGTAAACGCCGCCTGAACAGTCAGGTTGCCATCGGCATCCGCTGTCGCCTTGGACAGGGAGTTGATGGTGTTCATCAGGGTGTTGTAGGAATCAACGAACGACTGGATCGACGTCTGCAAACCGGCGGTGTTGTTCGCGACGGTGACGGTCGCCGCAGCCGGCGGCGTACCCGGGCTCACGGATGTCAGGTTCAGGGTCAGGCCACTGACCGCGCCGGTAACCGTATTGCTCTTGCTGGTCACTGCCAGTCCATCGATGGTCAGCGATGCATCCACCGCAATCCCGTTGACAGCTCCTGAACTGGAGGCCGAAGGGTTGGTGCCCATCGGTTGGGTGCCGTCGATTTCAAGGCCGGCGATACCGCTGACCGTCAGGTCGGAACCCGCGCCGGTCTTGGTGGAGCTGATCACCAGACGCGACGCACCCGTGCTGTCGGTCACGATGTTGGCAGAAATACCATTACTCGCCTGTGCAGAGTTGATGGCGTCCCGGGTGCTCTGCAAGGTCGCATTGGCTGGAATCGTGACATCGTAATCAGTGCCATTCTGACTGATTTTCAAAGTACCACTCGGAATGGCACTGGCGGCACCGCCGGCAAAAGAAGCACTGGCTACTTTCGAGCTGGTGGCCAGCTTATTCACAACAACGCTGTAAGTACCGGCAACGGCGGTATTGTCGGAAGTTGCACCCAGGATCGACGGGGTACCCGAAGTTGCGGTATAGCCCGCAAACGCAGGATTGGTCTTGCTACCGAGATTGGTCAGCGCCGTCTGAAAGGCCGTCAGTGCGCTTTTCAAGGAACCGACACCGGAGATCTTCAGCGTGTTGGTTTTGGTCTGGGTATCGATCTGCGTCTGTTTCGCCGATTTGTCGGCGTTGACCAGCGCAGTAACGATCGCACCGATATCCAGGCCAGAGCCCAGGCCCGTACCCGGTAAAATTGGACTTGCCATTTTTCGTCTCCCTTCAGGTTGCTGCCACTCTTTTGACCTTTATCAGCGCCCAAAGAACGTACAAACACTATTCATGCCAGCCATCAAACTTTAGCGTCGAACAATACGTGACTCGCATTGCTCAGGCTTTCTGCCAGCTTGAGGGCCTCCGCGGAGGGGATCTGTCGCACGACTTCGCCCGTTTCGCTTGCAATCACCTTGACGACGACCTTTCCGGATTGCTCGTCTATCGAGAACTCCAGATTGCGCTTGATCGACTGTACAAACTTTTCGATCTGCTGCACCGCCTGCTTCAAGTGGGTGTCATCCGTATCCTGCTTCTTTTGCGCCACGGGAGTCTCGCTGGCGACTTTAGGCTTTTCCGGCGCTTTATCCGAAACGGTGCTCGCTGGCTGGGGAGCCGGATAAGACACGCCAAGCTTTACGCTCATCTCCATGCCCATCACCTCTTAACGTAAAAAGCGAGAGAGCGTGACAAGCACACTCCCCCGCCCAAACTCTTGCCAAAATTACTGAAGCAGCTTCAGTACAGCGGAAGGCAGTTGGTTGGCTTGAGCCAGAACCGAGGTAGAAGCCTGTTGCAGGGTTTGCTGCTTGGTCAGGTTCGCGGTTTCTGCGGCGAAGTCGGTGTCTTGTACACGGCCTTGTGCAGCAGTGGTGTTTTCCACGATGTTCTGCAGGTTGGAGATGGTGCTGGTCAGACGGTTCTGCGAAGCACCCAGGTTTGCGCGGGTGGCGTTGATCGATGCCAGAGCAGCGTCGATCGCGGTGATCGCGTTGTCGATGTTGGCAGACAGGGTAGCGGAAGTTGCACCAGTCAGAACAACAGTACCGCTGCCTACGGACAGGGATACGGCGTCGAACTTGGAGCTCAGTACCAGGTCGATGCGGTTAGCCGAACCAGTGTTTGCGCCAACTTGCAGTTGCATGGTACCAGCGGTACCGTCCAGCAGGTTTTTGCCGTTCAGATTGGTGGAAGCAGAGATACGAGTGATCTCGTCAGACATCTGAGCGAATTCGGAGTTGGTAGCGGTCTGGTCAGCAGTGCTGTTGGTGCCGTTACGTGCTTTAACAGCCAGTTCACGCATACGCTGCAGAATGTCGGTCGAAGCTTGCAGCGCGCCTTCAGCGGTCTGGGCAACGGAGATACCGTCGTTGGCGTTCTGCACTGCCTGATTGCCACCACGAATCTGTGCAGCCATGCGAGTTGCGATCTGCAGGCCAGCGGCGTCGTCTTTAGCGCTGTTGATTTTCAGGCCGGAAGACAGGCGAGCCATCGAAGTCGACAGAGCGTCGGTAGCACGGTTCAGGTTTTTCTGAACGTTCAGCGACGTGGTGTTGGTGTTTACTGTTAAAGCCATGACGAATTCCTCGTTGGTTGGGTACTGCGGCTTCCGGCCCTGGCAACCGCCGGGTATGGCCTAGAGAACCTTCGTATTAGTTATCGTCGGGTTGGCAGGTTGCTTGAGGGCTTTTTTTAAAAAAAATGCCATCACCCTGCCACCCCCGAGAAAACAAGGGCTTAGCGCCCCTCAACCGCGAAAAAATGACGCCATAAAACTGTCCAGCCCGAAAACGCCCGTGCCAAAGCTGTTGTTGCCCTCAGGCCGGCATGTTTTCGAGCAATTCGATCAACTCATATTCCATGAAATCGGCGAGCCCCAGCCAATCCTGGCGCTCCTGGCAGGCGAGCATTTGCCTGAGCAACGATGCCCACGCCTGCTGCACGTCCTGCGGCGCCTGCAAAAACAGGCGCTGCGCCTCATCGAACAGATCGACCATGTTCAACGCCGCTTCGACATCACGCCCCAAGCGAAACAAACCGGCGCATTGCCGGTATTCATCGATACCTATCGCCTGATGCTTCATCGCACGAAATCCTGATTGAACTGTGTCCCGGCAATCATTGCCCCCGCCCGACTGCTGTTGAGGAAAAGGACCTGGGGATGCCTGGCAATGTAACGCTCCAGCTCGCACAGATAGCCGCGAAAATTCAACTGCGTCTTGACCTTCTGGCCATGACCATCGTGCACCCAGTATCTGGCCTGACTCACCGGCGGCCCCAGGTCACCATCGTTCCAGCCGGTGTGGGTCCGGTTCATTGGAAAGGCAAAGTCGGCACCGAAAAGCGTGATGCGCTGCGCGCCCATCTTCACCGCCAGATCCACGGCCGGGTGAATCACGCTGCCGCCCACGTTCAGCTGCGCACGGGGATGCTGTTCGCGCAACGTGGCGTAGATCGGGCTTGCGGAGTAACCACCGTAACGCTTGCCTTTCCAGGCATTGAGCATTTGTGGATCGCTCAATGGCAAGTACACCAGCGCAATATCCTCGGACGCGTCACCGGACAAGTGCAGCACGCTGATGCGCTGGTCGATGCTCACGACCAGGTCAGGCTTGATTCCGTGCTCGCGAAGGGGCTTGTAGGCCGTGTCCACACAGATGAACAGGGGTCGCGGGGATTGGTTGCGCACCGCTGCCAAGCGCTCGAAATTCCCTTCCAGGCTCGGCCCGGTGGCAATCACATAAACCTCACGCCCGGGACAAGTGCCAAAGAGCCGAGCCACATCGTCATCGGCAAGCAGTAGTCCAAGGGTGTCCTGCAAGCGCTGCAGAATGACCGGCGACTGCGGGTCGAAATCACGATTGTTGAAACTCAAGTGCACTTCGCTGACCAGCCGATCACGAATCTTCGCACTGTGGTCATCGGCCAGCAGCATTTCGGCGGGCAAGGCAAAAAACGGCGTGAAGATGTCGGACAGATCGCCGGCGTAGAGCAATTGCACGCGCGGATCGCCCAGCCATTGGCGTTGATCGATCAGCTCCAGCACCAACAGGAAAAGCGCGCCGTTGAGAATGTGGACATAGAGTTTTTCAAGCCCGGCGCGTTCCAGCAAAACCGCAGGCAAATCGCCGAAGCCGGTGCCGTAAACGTGCAGCTGTGGCTTGTCGAGCGGGAGACTGGCGGCCTGCAGGCGGGCCTCGCGCAGACGACCATGACGGCTGGTGAGCTGGATGCCACCCACACACAGCGTCGAGTCCCGCCCCTCGATCAGGTCGACCTCGACGGCCAGGCGGTCTTCCGTTTTCAATCGCGCATACAGCGACGGCCAGCGACGCTGGATAACCTGAGCATTGTCTTCAAAGCATTCGCTCATGCTACCTCGCATTCCTTACAAGCAAAAAAGCGCTCAAGGTTAACCCTTGAGCGCTTTTTTGTACCGGCCTTTTTATTAAAAGACGTTCACTCAAGGACGATAGATAATCGCCGAACCCCATGACAGCCCCACTCCGAAACCGCTGAGCGCAACGCGCTTCCATTCGGAATCGAGAATATGCTTTTCCAGCAGCAATGGAATGCTCGACGACACCGTGTTACCGGTCTCGACCATGTCCTTGATGAACTTCTGCGGGCACTCTTCGAAGCGCCGCGCAACTGCGTCGACAATCGCCGCGCTGCCTTGGTGAATGCAGAACGCATCGATGTCGTCAGCGCTCAATTGCGATTCGCCCAGCAACTCATGCAAATGCGCCGGCACCTTGAGCAGTGCGAAATTGAACACCTGGCGACCGTTCATGAAGAACACGCCGTCGGTGACTTTCAAATGTGGGGCGCCGGAACCATCGGTGCCGAACTTGGCCTTGCCCAGTGCCCAGGTCGGGTTCTCACCCATCCAGGTAGCCGTGGCCGCATCGCCGAACAGCATGGTGGTGTTGCGGTCTTCCGGGTCGACGATCTTCGAATACGGGTCGGCAGTGATCAGCAGGCCGTTCTTCAGGCCAGCGGCCTCCATGAAGCCCTTGATCGCATAAATGCCGTAGACGTAACCGGAACAACCCAGGGAAATATCGAACGCAGCGACGTTGGTCGGCAGGCCGAGTTTGTCCTGCACGATGGCCGCGGTATGCGGCAGGCCTTCTTCGTCACCGTTCTGGGTGACAACGATCAACGCATCTATGGACTCGCGTTTCAAATCGGGGTTGCTGGCAAACAGCGCATTGGCCGCTTCAACGCACAGATCGGAAGTTTCCTGATCAACGCCCTTGCGCGGCAGGAAAGCCGAACCGATCTTGCCCAGGATGAATTCTTCATCCTTCTCGAATTTTGCACCTTGTGCGTAATTGTCCACGCCGGCTACAGGAACGTAGCTCGCAATGCTCTTTATGCCAATCATTACGGCTTCCCAATAATAAACAGCCCAATACCACCACTCGCAGGAATCGAGGGGCGCCGACAAACCTGGATTTGCGTCGCCCCAAGGCGACGGCCGGGAAGCGTAGAGGGCCATCACTGAACCCGATAAAGGGTCAGGCGCCATCTTCCCGGTCAATACAATACAGTGAAGATGCCCGTTATGACTCGCAGGTCACGCTATTTTGCCGAATCAGCCCGGCAACGGGTCATTCGACCAACGACCAATCCAGTGCTGTTCCACGCTTGATGGCCTGACGGGCACGGCGTCCCAGGAGACTTTGCGCGTGTTTGGGCGCCAGCCCGAGACCCGGACGGATGGCTCTCAGATTTGTCCCGTCGAAGGGCTCGCCGGCCGCCATATCCCGGGTTACATACAACGATCTACGGTACACCAGGGATTGGCGCTCAGCCTCGGTGACACCGTAATGCACCTGCCCCATGGCTTGCCAGGCGCGCTCGGTTTCAATCACCAGGCTGGCCAGTTCGGAAGGCTCCAGCGAGAAACTGGCGTCGACGCCACCGGCCGCACGGTCGAGGGTGAAATGCTTTTCCACCACCGTTGCCCCCAATGCCACCGCCGCCACGGACACACCGACCCCCATGGAGTGATCGGACAGCCCCACCTGACAATCGAACAACTCGCGCAAATGCGCGATCGTGCGCAGGTTGCTGTTCGCGGGTGATGCCGGATAGGTGCTGGTGCATTTGAGCAGCACCAGATCCTTGCACCCGGCCCCACGGGCGGCGCGCACGGTTTCATCGAGCTCGGCGATGCTGGCCATGCCGGTGGAAATGATCAGCGGCTTGCCCGTCGCGGCCACCCGGCGTATCAGCGGCAGGTCGGTGTTTTCGAAACTGGCGATCTTGTAGGCCGGCACGTCGAGGCTTTCGAGGAAATCCACGGCGCTCTCATCGAATGGCGTGGAGAACGCCAGCAGGCCCAGCTCCCTGGCGCGAGCGAAAATCGGCGCATGCCATTCCCAGGGCGTGTATGCCTTCTCGTACAGCGCGTACAACGAACTACCGGCCCACAGGCTGTTGGGGTCCTTGATGAAAAACTCACCCTCGGCCAGGTCCAGGGTCATGGTGTCGGCGGTGTAGGTCTGCAGTTTCAACGCATGGGCACCGGCCTTGGCCGCGGCCTCGACGATTTGCAGCGCCACGTCCAGGGACTGGTTATGGTTGCCGCTCATCTCGGCAATGATCAATGGCGGCGCATCGGCACCGATCAGGCGCTCGCCAATCTTGAAGCTAGTCATCTGCGTGATCCTTCAATACGCGCGTGAACGCGCAGGCACTCTGGGTAAAACCGGCTTCGCGAAAGACATGCAGCGACGGCTGGTTAGCGGGCAATACCTGGGCGGTGAGCGACTCAAGTTCTGGCCAGCGGGCCTTCACAAAGGCTTCTCCACGGTCCAGCAGCGCCCTGCCCCAGCCCAGGCCGAACCGACCTTCGAACAGATAAATCGACACTTCGGCGGTAAAGCCACGCACGTCATAACGCAGCACACCGACCGGACCGTCATCGGCCTCGGCTATCAACAGCAGCCGCCGGGGATTGCTCAGGGTCGCCGTCAGCCAGTTTTGATGCGCGGGCCACTCGATCACTCCGGTCTCCAGCGACCAGTGGCGCACGGCCTCGGTGTTGCGCCCGTCGAACAACAGCTGCGCATCACCCAGGGTCGCCGGACGCACCCTCAGCACCGCGCCGGCCAGCGCAGCCGCCACTCGCTGCGCCCCCCGGCCATCGACCAGTTGTCGCGATTGCCGCGCCAGGCTCTGGCGCAGACCCTGGTTACCCGCGACAAAGCCGATGGCCAGGCGCAATTGCTCGACACTGACCTGCTCGCGCGCCCCCATGAACACATGGGCGCCCGCGGCCGCCATGACCTCGCCGTTGACCTGCTGGTTGTTCGATACGGCAATGCAAATCGTCGGCAGCCCCATGGCCGCCCGCTCCCAACTGGTGCCGCCACCCGCCCCGACAAACAGGTCGGCCTCGGTCATCAATCGATAAAAGTCACTGACAAAACTGTGCAGGCGCCAATGCGGGCGACTCACCGCCAACGCCTGCATCTGCGCCCAGGCCGGATTATCTGCTCCGGCGACAAAATCGACTTCCAGCTCAGCAAAGTCTGCCAGCGCCAGCATCGCATGATGGGTCTGCATTGCCGCGTCGAAACCGCCGAAATTTACCAGCACACGCCGGGCCTGAGGCTTGATTTCGATGGCCGGGCAACGGAACTCGTCGCGCAGCATGGCAAACCTTGGGCCGAACAAGGTCCGGCAGCCTGGCGCCAGCAGCGACGCATAAGCCTCTGGCGTTCCCGAGAGATTCTGGTTCAGCAGCAAGTCGGCGCTGTAGGTCCGCGTGGCGAGGTCATCGACCACGGCGATCCGTGGTGCAAAGCGCCGGGCGGCCGTCTGCCAGTGATGATCGAGGCCGTAGTGGTCGACAATGATCCAGTCAAACGCCGGCTGGTGCTCCAGCAGCGGCTCGAGCGCGGCGATGTCCGTCTGCCATGGCAGCATGGACTCGATGGCTTGCTGCGGGTCTTCATCGCTGTAGCGCTCGGGCAGCGCGAAGGTTTCGAAGCCTTCGGCCCGCAGTGCCTCCAGTCGATGCCCCGGTAACAGGCGACAGGCGAACGCCACATGACTGCCCTGCCTGCGCAACACCCGGGCCAGGCACAGGCAGCGCGCAATGTGGCCGCTGCCGATGGTTGGCGAGGCGTCAGAGCGAATCAGCACTCTCATTGCAGCTCACCCCCGGCCTTCAGCGCGGCATACAGGTATTCGGCGCGTTTCCAGTCCTGCGGTGTGTCGATGTCCTGCACCAGATGACGCGGCAGGATGACCGGCAGGCTGTACGGCGAATACAACACCTCGCCACGCAGCCAGGCATCGCTGCGGCCCCAGTAGAACTGTCCGGCATCCTGATAGGCGATCGACAAATCCTGGGAGCGGGTATCACGATACTGCGGATACAGCGCCGTTAATGCCCCCTGATCATCAAGGGTCAGGGCTCGCTGGACCGGGAATCCGAAGTCGCACACCGAAAAAGCGAATGACTTGTCGGGATGCTGTTCCAGCAGGCTCAGCCCCTGGACAAGAAATCGCGATTGCAACAAAGGCGCGGTCGCGTAGATACAACAGGCGCGATCAAACTCGTCCCCTTGTTCGCGCAAGGCTTGCAGGGCATGGGCGATCACCGCCGCGGTGCCCGTGAAGTCGTCGGCCAGTGCCGCCGGGCGCATGAAGGGCACCAGGGCGCCGCAGTCCCGCGCCAGCCCGGCGATTTCCTCGTCGTCGGTGCTGACCACCACCCGGGAAAACAACCCGGATTCCAGAGCGACCTGAATCGATCGGGCAATCATCGGCACACCGGCAAACGGCTTGAGGTTCTTGCGGGGTATGCGTTTGCTGCCACCGCGGGCCGGAATAATGGCGACGTTGTTCAACGGCATTTTTCCAGGACAAACCAGGTGATGTCATCCACCGGGAATTGCCGATCGCGGTGGTAACCAAAACCGTAATCAACCAGTTGCAGGTCGTCATAGCGATCGAGCATTTCACCGGCGAAATCGCGTTTGAACAACTTGCCGCTGTTGCCGCGATACGGGACCTCGACCGGCACCGGGTTGTAGTACTCGGCGATCAGTATGTAGCGCTGGCTCAGCTCATACAGTTGCGCGTACGCGGCCGGCAGCAACTCCGGCGCCAGGTGAATCAGAACGCCTTTGCTCAGGGTCAGGTCGAAGGTGCGTTCCCGTGGGAAGTCGTACAGCGAACCCTGCCAGATGTGTGCGATACCCAACGCCCGGGCCGCGGCACAAGCGCTGGCATTGATTTCCACGCCGAACAACTCGCAGCGCGGCAACAGCTGGTGCAGTGCCTGCAGGTTGTTGCCGGCATTGGTGCCCAGTTCTACCAGGCTGTCGATGTGCCCGACCCGTGTCAGTGCCTTGGCGAACAACGCCAGGTTGGCCGCCACCAGCGGCTGCCCGACATTGCGCTCAACGTACTGGTTACCGAATTCACCCTGCCAGAAGGTTTCCTGCTCGGTCAGTTCATGCATCACACATTTCCCACCCGCCGCAATGGCTGGATTATTTCGATCAGCTGCCGCATCTGCTCGACCACGTAGTCCTGTTGTTCATCACTGAGCAACGGATATAACGGCAGGCTGATGGCTTCGGCGTAGTAACGTTCTGCCTGCGGAAAATCACCTTCGACGAACCCGAGATCACGATAGTAAGGCTGCAAATGCACGGGAATGTAGTGCAGGTTCACACCGACCCCGGCCTCTCGCAACCCCTCGAACACCTCACGATGAGTGAGACCGATCTGATCGAGTTGCAGCCGCACCACATACAGATGCCATGACGACTCGGCCTCGGGTTGCGCACCAGGCAAGGTCAGCGGCAAATACGCCAGCAAGCGGTCATAACGAGCCGCCAGTTCACGCCGGCGCTCGATGAACTCATCCAGTTTGTTCAACTGCGACAAACCAAGGGCCGCTTGCAGGTCGGTAATGCGGTAATTGAAGCCCAGCTCCACCTGTTCGTAGTACCAAGGGCCGTGGCTGGGCCCGGTCATCTGCTGCGGATCCCGGGTCATGCCGTGGCTGCGCAAGCGTTGCAGACGCTCGGCCAGTTCCGGGCTGTTGGTCATCACCATGCCACCTTCGGCGCTGGTGATGATCTTCACCGGATGAAAACTGAACACGGTCATCGCGGCAAACTCGCCACAACCCACCGGCCGCCCGGCGTAGGACGCACCAGCAGCATGGGCCGCGTCTTCGATCACAGTAACGCCATATCGCCTGGCCAGTGCGGCAATCCTGCGCATGTCGCAGCTCTGCCCGGAGAACGCCACCGCCACCAGCACTTTTGGCAGCCGGCCTTCACGCTCGGCCCGCTCCAGCTTGACGGCCAGCGCAGCGGCATCGAGATTCCAGGTCAGCGGGTCGATGTCGACAAAATCCACCTCGGCACCGCAGTAGCGACCACAGTTGGCCGAGGCGAGAAAGGTGTTCGGTGTCGTCCACAGCCAATCGCCCGGGCCGAGCCCTGCCGCCAGGCAAGCGATGTGCAGGGCCGCCGTGGCATTGCACACCGCCACGGCAAAACCTGCCTCGCAGCGTTCGGCCATCGCTCGCTCAAAGCGCTCGATGGTCGGCCCCTGGGTCAGCCAGTCAGACTGCAATACACCGACCACGGCATCGATGTCCGCCTGATCAAGGCTTTGCCTAGCGTAAGGAATCATGCTGGCAACCAGACACGCACCAGCGCGTCCCGAATGATCCGACACCCGAACGAACCGGCCCCGCCTGCGATGAAAATCGATTTTCCGTTGAACATGCCTTGAATCCTTATACCTGTTCGCCAGGCCTAGCCGAGCATCTGCGCCCAGTTCACCGAAGCACTTTCGCCCAGGGCAAAGCCTTTGCCGCTCAAGGCCAGATTGGCGTTATAGGCCTGGTCCTGAGCAAAGGCTGGGGCCCACTTGTCACGCAGTGCATCGAGGGCTTGCGGCGCTTGTGGTATTTCACCCGAATGAATCACCTGTACCAGCGGCGTCCACACGGTGAGGTAACCGGCCTGACCGGCCCGCAGGCACAGGTCGACGTCGCTCAAGCCGTCGGCGAAGGTCACGCTGTCCAGACCGTCCAGCTCGTCGAACAACGCTTTACGCACCATCAGGCACACCATCGACACCGCCGAGTAGTTCTGCTCCAGCGCCAACCGGTGCAGGTAACCTTCGGCGTCGTGTTTTTCACCAACAAAGGCTGAACCCACACCACCGTTCATGCCGAGAATCAGACCGGCCTGAGTGACCTTGCCGTCGCGGTCGATCAACTTGGGACCGACCACGCCGACTTCCGGACGCTGGGCGTGATTGAGCAGCGACTCAAGCCAGTTCGGGTTGACCACTTCACTGTCGGCGGCCAACAGTATCAGGTACTCGCCCTGCGCCTGCTGGCTGGCCGCGTTGTACAACGCCGCATCGCTCATACGCTGATCGGTGCGCAGGACGCTGACTTTCGGATGCTGATAAGTACCGAGCCAGTCATTGACCTCGGCCGACTGATGCTGATTGATCGCAACCAACACTTCGTACTGGATGTAGCGGGTTCGCAGCAAGACCGCTTGCAGGCACTGCTGCAGGGCCGAAAGATTGTCCCCGGCCGGCACGATGATCGATACCAGCGGGCGTTCGGTGTGGCGGTAATCAATCTGCCAGGTGCCAGGTACCGTCGAAGTGATCTTGGCCTTGTAGCCACGATTGCCCAGGTGGCGCAACAACGCCAGGCGCTCATCGGCGTTTTCTTCCAGTACGGGCGCCCGGGCAATCACCAGCGGCTCATCCAGGTGGGCCAGCCCGTTGAGGCCACCCTGCTCGATGATGCGCAGCAGCAGGTCGAACTCAAGGGCCTTGCTGAAGTCAGGCTGGTACCCACCGACTTCAAGGAACACTTCCCGACGGATCAGCCAGTGACGCGCCATCAAGGCCGGCAGGCTTTGCAGCAGATCAAGATTGAAGCCAGGACGGAATACGTCCACCAGTGCGCCTTCGCTGGTGCGCTGGATTTCGTCGGTGGCGACGGCGCGGCAATCCGCGGCAGACAACAGTTCCAGGCTGGCGCGCAACAGCCCGCCGGCAGTGAACTCGTCGCCGGCTTCGGCCAGCATCAACCAGTCGCAAGACGACTGACGAGCCCCCTGGTTCAGCTTGTCGACGTAGTTGCTTTGGGTAACCCGGACAAAGTGCAGAGTGTTCTGCGCCGTGGTCGCGGCCGGTGCTTCACCGGTGGTGAAGACCACAATCCTGAACGCCTTGCTGTGACCTTCGAGCAGGCTGTCGAGAGAGACTTGCAGCTTGTCGATATCGTTATCCAGGTCGAGCAGGAAAATCCCGAACTGAGGACCACCGTCGTTGGCCGCAAGGTGTTGGGCGATCGTCTCAGCCTCTTGTTCATCAGGCTGGCGGGGGGAGAGCCATTTGAGCAGTCGACCGGAGAGCATCTTGTCGAACGTCGCACGATTACCCTCAACCGACACCGCCTCCAGACGTGCAGCCCAATCGCCCAGGGTCTGCGCTTCTTCGTCTTCACCCAACAGTTCCAGCTGGGCCACCAGACGCTTGACCACCGCGCGGTTGAAGATGTTGCTGTCGTGGGCTTGCCACAAACGGTCGACCACACTTTCCGGCGTGTCATTGTTGCGCGCCAGCATCAAGCTCTGCTGACGGGTCCAGATACCCTCCAGGCCTGCCAACTGAACGCGACCGGCCGGCATGGCGTGCAACAGGAACTCGAACTGGGTCAACTGATCGAAAAACGCCTGGTTGTAGAACGGCATTTCGACGTATTGCTTGGGGCCGAAACGGCGCACAGGGCCTTTCTCGACGCTCGTCCAGGCGGACTCGATAATCAGCTCGGTGGTCAGTGCGCGACCGGTGCGCAAGCTATCGGCCAAGGCCTCAAAGCTTTGCAGCGCGAACTGCCGGCCTTGCTCCGGGTCCTCGCTTTGAACTTGAGTCGGCAAGCCGAAGAGGAAAGCGGCAAAGGTTTCACGCTCGGCGACCGTCCTGGCATCCGTATGAGCCAGCGTGTGGAAGATTTCAGTGTTGTGATCCGAGTACCCGTAGTTCATTTCACGCACGACATACGGGATCGGCAGAATCCGCGCCTTGCCCCGCGCCAGCATGTAATAGGTGTGACCGATTTCCTGCCATTGGAAGGACGTATCCTGAGGCATCACCTGATACCAGTCACGTACCAGGTCGGTGCGCTGTACGGCATAGAAAGGCGGCAGGTACTGGTGCATGTAATCGAGCACACGCTCCTCGGCGTGCTCGGACGAATAGTCTTCGCAGACCTTCTTGTCCCGCCGGAAGTAGCTGACGCTGTTGGGTTGCGACAGATACATCATGCTGTAGCCGTGGCACAGGCCGTAATCGGGATTGGCCTGCATGAATGCCACGGCTGCGCGCAGGGCGTCGTGCACATGGAAGTCATCGTCGGCGGCGAACACCATGAACGGCGTGGTCACTTGTTCCACGCCAAAGGCCAGCTTGGCACGGACTCCCCAGTAGCCAAACTGCGGAACATGCTGGTAATCCACATTTTCAAACTGCCCGGCCAGGCTTGGCTGACCTTCAGTCGAAGAATCCAGCACCAGAATCCTGCAAGGCAAGCCGCTGTAGAAACGTGCGGCCCGGCGCAAAAATGCCGGCCGCTCGTGAGACATCAGCACCACGGTCAACTGTTCGTTGAGTGCCAACCCGTGTTCAGAATTGTTCTTGCCTTGCATACATTTCCCCACAACGGCGAATCGCCGAAAAAACCCAACGATGTCTTGTCGATTACCGCACGCGACGCAGATAGCCATCCGGCGCGACGGTGATCAGCAGCTTGCTGTGAATGGCCTGATCGATTTCAAAACCGCCGTTTTCTTCCAGGTAAGCCCATACCGCGGTCTTCGGGTTGTCGCCCTTGCCCCACGGACGGTCCGGGAACGCGTCTTCGGGCATGTCTTCAACCACGGTATCCATCACCACGCAGTAGCTGCCCACCGAGGTCATCGGCGCATAGGCCCGCAGCTCTTCCAGGACGTGCTCGTGGGTGTGGTTGGAGTCCAGCACCACCAGCACTTTCTTGCCTTCGACGCGCTGACGGACCTGCTCGACGATTGCCGGATCAATGCTCGAACCCTGGATCATCTGGATCCGCTTGCTCATCGGGTGCGCTTCGATCGCCTCACGGTTGTGCTGGCGGATATCGATGTCGACGCCCAGCACTTCGCCATGGCCGATCAGTTCGAGCATCGAGGCGTAAAACACCAGCGAGCCGCCGTGGGCAATACCGGTCTCGACAATGATGTCCGGCCGCAGCGCCCAGATGATCTCCTGCATGGCGACCATGTCCTGGGGAAACTGAATGATCGGGCGGCCCATCCAGCTGAAGTTGTAGGTGTATTTATGCTTGGCGGTCGTGCCAACCCAGTCCAGCGACGTGGCTTGCAACGCTTTGTCCTGTTGCAGGCCTTCGATGTTCTCTTTTACTTCTTCACGAAACTGCTCATGAGGATTCATTACAGACTCTCCGGAAATTGGTGCGGTGGTTAGTTGAAAACCCGACCGTCTTGAAAGGAAGCTGGATTGGTCTTGATGGTCCTGGCGGGACTGCCCACCACAACCGCATAGTCTGGAACGTCTTTGGTCACCACGGCGCCTGCACCGATGGTGACCCAACGACCGATGCGCAATCGCGGCAGGATCGTGGCGTTGGTGCCGATGAAGGTGCCGTCGCCGATCTCGACGCAACCGGCAATGCAGACACCCGGCGCCATGAATACCGAATGGCCGATCTGTCCCTCATGCCCGACGACGCTACCGGCGCTGATGCTGGTGTTATCACCGAGGCTGACTTGCGCCTGCATGATCACGCCCTCTTGCAGATAGGTGCCGACGCCCATGGTGATCATCGTCAGATCGATGCCCGGGTGGATGAAGTTGCCCAGGGTGCCGCCGGCCTCGACGATTTCGCAGGTGGTCCGGTAACGCAGCGCCGTGGTGCCAGTGATCAGATTGACAAAGCGTGTATCTGGGCCTTTCAGCTCGGCCACCTTGTCGGTACCACCCACCACCGGCACGCCATAAAACAGCGTGCCTTGCTTCGCCGGATCGTTATCGAGAAAGGCGAACTGTACGTCCGGCTGGCTGCGTTGCAGGGTGAGGATCATCCGTACCGCTTCAGGATTGGCCGCCCCCAGCAGGTAAACCTTCATAGCCGCGTCCTTTTGAGTACCAGCGCGCGCAGCACCTCGATGACCCGTTGCTGATCGTCATCGGTCATGTCGTGATAACTCGGCAGATTGATCGCGCGCTCCGGCAGCGCATGCGCCACGGGCGAGTCAGCCGTCAGTTCGCTGAACATCGGCAAGGACGACAGCGGCCAGAAGAACACCCGCGCATCGATATCGGCGGCCTGGAAGGCTGCAATCAACATGTCCCGCGTGATCCCCAGCTCGCGGTCAAAGACGACGGTGGGCATCCAGTAACCGTTGCGTGCGTGTTCGGGCTCAGGGTTCATGGACAGGCCCGGCAGCAGGGCCAGCGCCTGGGCATAGTTGGCGAAGATCGCGCGCTTGCGTTCGATCAGCTCGTCGATACGTTCAACCTGCGCGCAACCGACGGCCGCTTGCAGGTTGCTCATTTTGTATTTGAAGCCCAGGAAATCCGGCCAGAACTGTTTGCTGCTGCCCGCTACCCGACCATGGTTGGACAGGGTCAATACCCGGTCATACAGAGCCTTGTCCGACGTCACGAAGATCCCGCCTTCGCCGGTGGTCATGGTCTTGGTGCCGTGAAAGGAAAACGCACCGAACGCGCCCAGTGAACCCGCCGCCTGACGGCGCCACTGCGAGCCGATCGCCTCGGCGGCGTCCTCGATGACCGGCAGGCCAAACTCACGGCCGATGGCCAGCAGCGCATCCATGTCGCAGAGATTGCCGTAGAGGTGCACCGCCAGAATCGCCTTGGTCCGTGGGGTAATTGCCCGGCGAACCTGCTGCGGGTCAAGGCACCAACTGTCGGCCAGCACGTCGACGAACACCGGTGTCGCACCCAGATAGGTGATGGGCGCAGCCGAGGCGATCCAGTTGGTATCGGCGAGGATCACCTCATCGCCGGCACCGATGCCCAGCGCCGCCATGCCCATGTGCAGCGCGCCGGTGCAACTGGACGTTGCAATCGCGTAGGTCGCACCCACGTGCTCGGCAAAGGACTTTTCGAAGCGGGTCAGGTACTCGTAGCAGCGCTCTCCCCAACCATGGCGGACGGCATCGAGTACGTAGTCGGCTTCCAGTTCACCGACACTGGGTTTGGTGTAATGAATTCGGCTCATCGAATGATCAACTCGGGAATGGCAATGACAAAACGACCGTCCCATGCACGAATGCCGGCAAAGGCCTGGGTGATCTCATCCAGCAGGTTCCACGGCAGCACCAGCACGTAGTCCGGTTTTTCGATGTCGATCTGTGCCGGCGACACGATCGGAATGCGGCTCCCGGGCAGGTACTTGCCTTGCTTGTGCGGGTTGGCATCGGCCACCCAGGCCAGCAGGTCCGGCTTGACCCCGGCGTAGTTGAGCAAGGTGTTGCCCTTGGCGGCGGCGCCGTAGCCGACCACGCGCTTGCCATCGGCCTTGGCCTGCAACAGGAAGCGCAGCAGGTCATGCTTGATGCGCTCGGCGGCGGGCGCCAGGGTCGCGTAGTACTCAGGGGTTTTCACCCCGGCGGCGAGTTCAGCCTGCAGCTGTTGCCGAACCGTCGGTTGCACTTCGCGACGCTCGCCGTCCAGCCGCTGGACGAAGACCCGCAGCGAGCCGCCATGGGTCGGGAGCTGACTGACGTCGAACACTTGCAGGCCATTGCGCTCGCACAAGGTCTGCACAGCGGTCAGCGACAGGTAGGAATAATGCTCGTGGTACAGCGTGTCGAACTGCTGGCCGGCCATCAGGGTCAGCAACTGCGGGAATTCGAAAGTCGCCACACCCGCCGGCTTGAGCAAGGTCGCAAAGCCGTCGAGGAAATCGTTGATATCCGGGACGTGGGCCAACACGTTGTTGGCGGCCATCAGGTCGGCGCCCCAGCCTTCGCTTTTCAATTGCGCGGCGGTGTCGCGACCGAAAAACAGCTCACGAATCTCCAAGCCTTTTTCCCGCGCCGCTTGCGCGGTGCTGCGGGTCGGCTCGACGCCCAGGCAAGGGATGCCGCGCCCGGCCACGTACTGCAACAGGTAACCGTCGTTGGCCGCGACTTCCACCACACGGCTGTCGGCGCTCAGGCCGAAGCGTTCGACCATCTCGGCCACATAACGCTCGGCATGGGCCAGCCAGGTGCTGGAGAACGAACTGAAATAGGCGTACTCGGCATCGAACAGGCTGTCGGCGCTGGTGTAATCCTCGGTTTGCACCAGCCAGCACTGCTGGCACACGGCAACCTTCAACGGCACCCATTGTTCGGCCTGCTCCAGCTGGTCGGCACGCACGTAAGCGTTGGACGGCGGCGAGGTGCCCAGGTCAATCAGCGGCAGGGCCAGCGCAGCGGCGCAACCACGGCAGTTCATAGACGCACTCCGGCAAAGTGTTCATCGAGCGCCGGATGGCTCGCATCGCGCACCGACAGATTATTGACAGGCAACGGCCAGGCAATCGCCAGCCGTGGATCGAGCACCGACAACCCGCCTTCATGTTCCGGCGTGTAGTCGTTGCTGTGCAGGTAAAGCAGCTCGGCATCGGCACTCAGGGTCTGGAAGCCATGAGCGAACCCGGCAGGAATCAACAGGCTGCGGCCATCGCCGGCACGCAGGTGTTCGGCGTGCCAGTGCAGGAAAGTCTCGGAGTCGGGACGCAGATCCACCGCGACATCCCAGACTTCACCGCGCAGGCAGGTGATCAATTTGGCTTCCGGTGCACGGGCACTCTGGTAATGCAGGCCACGCACGCTGCCGCGTTCGCGGGTGCAGGAGTGATTGATCTGGCGGATATGAAACGCCTGGCCAAACGCACCGAGGCTGCCTTCGCAAAACAACCGGGAAAAGTGCCCGCGCTCGTCCTCGAAACGTTTGTGCTGCACGCTGAACAATCCGTTCAGTGGCAACGCCTTCAGCAGAAATTCACTCACAGCGTGCCTCGGTACAGGTTCAATTGCGCCAGGCTGACGGCGCGCATGTCATCGCCGTTCTGCCACGCCAAATGCCAATCCAGGGTCTGGGTCAGGCACTGCTGCAACGACCAGCGCGGTTGCCAGCCCAGCAATTGACGGGCGCGGCTGCTGTCCAGGCGCAACAGGCCGGCCTCATGCATATCGCTCGGTTCGATGCGTAGCCCGCGTGCTTGCGGCCAGCGGCTGGCGAGCAGTTCGACCACTTCACCGACGCTGCGCATGTCCGCTTCACCGGGGCCGAAATTCCACGCCCCGGCGAATTGCGGGCCCTGCTCAAACAGGCCGGCCGCCAGTTGCAGATAGCCGGCCAGCGGTTCCAGCGCGTGCTGCCATGGGCGCACCGCCTGGGGATAGCGCAAGGTCACGGGCTCATCCGCCGACCACGCCCGCAGCACGTCGGGAATCAGCCGCTCCGGGGCAAAATCGCCACCACCGAGCACATTGCCGGCGCGGGCCGTGGCCAACGCCAGACCATGCTCGGCATGCTTTTGCGGCGCAAAGAACGAGGCGGCATAGGATTGCGCCAGCAATTCGCAGCACGCCTTGCTGCTGCTGTAGGGATCATGACCGCCCAACGCTTCGTTTTCGCGGTACGGCCACAGCCATTCCTGATTGGCGTAGACCTTGTCGGTGGTCACCAGCACGCAGGCGCGCACGCCGCCCACCTGACGGATCGCCTCGAGCAGGTTGAGCGTGCCCATGACGTTACTGGAGTACGTGCCCAACGGGTCGCGATAACCTTCGCGCACCAGCGGCTGGGCCGCCAGGTGCAGAACGATCTGCGGCTGGGTTTCGGCGATCAGTTCCAGCAAGGCCCCCAGATCACGCAGGTCGCCGCGCTGATCATTGATGCCTTCGTGAACCCGGGCCAGTTCGAACAGGCTCGGCTCGGTGGACGGATCGAGGGAAAACCCGCTGACCTCGGCACCCAGGCTTTGCAGCCACAACGTCAGCCAACTGCCCTTGAACCCGGTGTGGCCGGTGACCAGCACGCGCTTGCCACGCCAGAATTGCGGGCTCAATCCCATTGCTTCCATGGGGCCTCCCCGCTCTGCCACAGCGCTTCGAGGTGATTCTTGTCGCGCAGGGTATCCATCGGTTGCCAGAAACCGTCGTGCTGGAACGCCATGAGTTCGCCGCGCTCGGCCAGGCCGTCCAGCGGGCCGGACTCCCACGAGGTTTCATCGCCGTCGATCAACGGCAGCACTTTGGGCGACAGGACAAAGAACCCGCCATTGATCCAGCCACCGTCGCCGCGAGGTTTTTCAGTGAAGCCCAAGACCCTGTCGCCATCGCGATTGAGGGCGCCGTAGCGACCTGGTGGCTGTACCGCGGTGACGGTCGCCAGCTTTCCGTGCTTGAGATGGAAATCCACCAACGCACCGATATTGAGGTCCGACACGCCGTCGCCATAGGTAAAACAGAAGGCCTTTTCGTCTTCGAGGTAGCGTCGGGCGCGGCGCAAACGGCCACCGGTCATGGTCTCTTCGCCGGTGTCGATCAGCGTGACGCGCCATGGCTCGCTGTAGTTCTGGTGAACATCCATGCGGTTGTTGCGCATGTCGAACGTGACGTCGGAGGTGTGCAGGAAGTAGTTGGCGAAGAAGTCCTTGATCGCATAGCCCTTGTAGCCAAGACAGATCACGAAATCGTGGATTCCGTGAGCGGAGTACTGCTTCATGATGTGCCAGAGAATTGGCTTGCCGCCGACCTCGATCATCGGCTTGGGCTTGAGGTGCGACTCCTCGCTGATCCGCGTACCCAGGCCACCCGCCAAAATAACTGCCTTCATCCCCTTCCCTCTTGTTCGTCACAGGGCTCAGCCAAGCTGTATCAAGCTTTTGCAGGGCCATCTGGGTTAAACCTGCCGCCGTTCAGGACACGTCCGGACTCCCCGGAAGTGCTCGTTTTATGGCGATATAAGGGGGACTTGCAGGAAACGCGCCAGCTCTTTCAATCCGCTACCGGGCAATGCCTGGCGGGCATCTTCAACGCTGATTGGAAAACCTGGCGGCAAAAAAAAGGCAGGCGACTCAATGTCGCCTGCCTGGACGGGATGGATGCGCGAACGGTCAGTCCGCCAGCCAGCCATTTTCCCAGTAGCGCAAATTGTCGCCGCGCAGCACGTAGTCACGCAGCACGATCTCGCGCAACTCATCGCCCATGCGATAGCTGGCGTCCGGATCGGCCAGGTGCATGCGGATCGCCTGCAGCCATTCATCCGTGGAGTTGGTCTTGATCCGGGTGCACGGCAAGTAGCCGCGATAGGCTTCGGTGTCGGTGCAGATCACCGGGTAACCGCACGCGCCATACTCCAGCAGCCGCAGGTTGCTCTTGCAGTCGTTGAAGATGTGGAACTCCAACGGCGCCAATGCCAGATCCAGGTTCAGGCTGGCCAGCTTGGCCGGGTACACATCCAGCCCGATCACCCCATGAAACTCATGCATGTACGGGCGCAAATCGTCCGGGCACATGCCGAAGAAGACCCAGTCGACTTCATTGGCCAATTCGCGGACCACATCGGCGATGACCGCCAGGTCACCGTGGTGGCTGGTGCCGCCACCCCAGCCGACCCGAGGTTTTTTCGAAGTGCGGCGCTGACTGCGCAGATCGGTCCACAAGTGCGACGCCAACATGTTGGGTACCACGCGGATGTCGTGATGCATGTCCGACAGTGCGTTACCCAGCGGTTCGGTGGAGACCACCACGCGATCGCACATGCCGATGGCGCGCCGGACCAGCGACTCCATTTCATCCTTTCCCGGCATATTGCGAATATGCGCATTACGGTGCGGGACGTTGATCACAAAGTCATCCAGCTCATAGATACGTCGCGCGCTGGAATATTTTTGCAGGCTCGGGATTTCGTTGATCGGACCTTCGGAATAGCGCCCCTGCAAGATGATCACGTCAGGCGAATGGCGCTCGACTTCGATGATGGTCGGCAGGTTGTAATGAATGCGCCCATGCGCCCTGCCGGCGGCCTCCAGTTCGATCAGCGGTTGCGTGACCCGATAATGGCCAATGGCGGATGCGTTGACCGGCAACGCGAGAATCTTCGGTAATTGCGCCTTGGAAAACGGACTCCAACCGGATCGCAAGCCGGGCTCGAGACTGAAGCTTGCCCCGCCCAACCCCTGCAACGCCAGGTTGGTGTTGTAGGCCGGATCACGGGCCACGATCGGCAGCCAGCGCTTATAGAAAACCTCCTGCTCCTGTTCGCTCCGGGCCTGGTCACCCTCTTGCGCTACCACCGCCGGTTGCGCGCCCAAGGCCAGTTGCGCGTGGGGCGTCCACACCACCAGATAACCTTCCTGGCCGACCCGCAGGCACAGGTCCACCTCGTTGAGGGAGTGCGCCAGGCCCTGCTCATCCAGGCCGCCGACCGCATCGAAGACCGCCTTGCGCACCATCAGGCAGTCGCCGCCGACGGCACTGAAATTGTGGGCGACCTGCAAGCGGTACATGTAGCCTGCCGCGTGCAGCATCTCGCCATGGAACGGCACGCCGGCGGGCCCTTGCAGCCCGAGAATCAGGCCGGCATGCAGCACGCGGCCATCGGGGTTGAACAGCTTGGCCCCCACCACACCGACTTCCGGACGTTGTGCATGATTGAGCAGTTCACCCAGCCATTGCGCCTGGGTGATCACCGTGTAGGGGTTGAGCATCAGGACATACTCGCCAGCGGCCTGCTGCACGGCGAAGTTGCGCACCGCCGCTGCATTGCCCTGCAACTCGTAACGCAACACCCGGACCCGGTCGCTGCCCAGTTGCGCCATGCCGGCGAACCAGTCAAGCGCCTCGGCGCTCTCGCTGCCATTGTCCACCAACAGCAACTCGTATTCACCGTACGCGGTTTTCTCCAGCAGGCTCTCGACACAGCGTTGCAACGCCAGGGTCTGGTCCTTGCTGACGATAACGATCGACACCAGCGGCCGATCTTCATGGTGATAGTCGACCCGATTGAGCAGTGCCGAACTGCCCTGGCGAATGCCGTGGGCGACACCCAGGCGCTGCAAGTGCGCCTCGAGTAACCGCGGATTGGTGTCCACCACTTGCGGCAGCGACAGCCATTTGGTCAGGTCGAACGCCGACTCCAGCAGAACCTCCGAAACGTGTCCGACCACCTGCGTACCGCCGCTCTCGACCATTCGCCACAACACATCGTGTGGCGCCAGTTCGCCGTACACCGAATCGAAACCGCCCAGCGCCAGGAACTGCTCGCGCTCGAATGCCAGCGCTCGCCCCACGTAGGGATAACTGCGCATCAGGTCCAGGTTGAAGTCCGGCTTGAAGGCAGGCTCGGCCGACTCCCCCTGATGCAACCCACCTTCGTCGCTGTACAGACAGGTAATCGCGCGCGACAGCGCAATGCGTTCAGCCATGACCAGCAAGGCCGGCGCCACCAGCCGATCACCGGCACGCAGCAGATAGAACCAGCCAGTGCCTTCCAGTTGCGGTAACAAGGCGTTGATCTGCTGCTGCCAGTCGTCCTGCAACGGCAAACGGAACACGCGCTCGTCCAGCACGGCTTCTGTGCACGATGCCGACAGCACCAGCGTCAGCTCAGGGGCGTAATCCTGATCCGCCAGCGATTGCAGGGTGAGCTCCAACGCCGAACGGCTGCCGTGCTCATCGATGATGATCGGAACGATTTTGGGCTTTGTTGGCCACGCCTCCAACGTGTCCGCCAGCAGCTCGCGCTGACCGTCGGTGAGACGGCGGCACGCCAGCCACTGGGCATACAGTTGCGCGAAACTGACACTGGCAATACCGACATGCCAGTCCTGGGTGGTCTGCTTGGTGCCCAGGGTCCGGCTCAGCGGCAACTCCTCCCAAACCCGCGGCGACTCCTCCACCCTGGTCAATGGCAGATAGCGCACCCAGCCCTGGGCCGGCGCTGATTCGCCGCTACGTGCCTTGAGCATCTGCGACAGCCACTGCCGCTCGATTTCGGCTGCGTCCTTCATCGACTGTTGGCCGCTCAATCGTTCGGGGTACAGGCGTTCGACGCCGAGCACGTGATTGGACACCGCCAGGTTGCCGCGCCGCATCAGGCAGACATACAAGGCGAAGTCGAGGGTCGCGACGAAGCAATGGCCTGGCTGAGTCAGTGCCGGGAACAGTTCGAGCACGTCAGCCCGACGGAACATCGCGTTGCTGAAACCACCGAGGATGTTGACCGGGAAATTTTCGAAGATCGCCAGCAGGTCCTCCCCCTTGAACACCCCGCCCACAGGGGACAGCGGGGTATTTTCCAGGCGCGAAGGCAGAGGCATGTCGTCGGCATCCCAAAGCAGTCGCTGAGCGACGACCAGGTTGACGTCGGCACAATCGATGAGCATCTGCGCCTGACGCTCGATGCAGGCCGAGAACAACTGGTCGTCATCACAAAGAAATTTGATGTACTCGCCCCGCGCCTGCTCCAGGCAAGCCTGCAGGTTACCCACCAGCCCCAGGGTTCGCGGGTTACGCACATAACGTACGCTCGCCCCCTCCTCAACCAGCGAAGCCACGATGTCTTCGATTTCCTGGCCGCGACTGTCATCGCAAACGATGATCTCCAGATTGCCGTAGCTCTGGCTCACCGCCGTGTGCAAGGCACGACCGAAAAAGCGCGGATTGAAGGCGGGAATGACCAGGCTGACAAGCGGGAGTGAATTCACGGCGGGCTCACAGGCGGCGCGAGCCCGCCCTGAATAGCGAGCCCTTTGTTACCGCAAAAAAAGACGATAAATACTGAAGGGACAAGGCCATCGGGCGCCTGCGCGCCCGACCACCGTCAGATCTTGTTGAACAGGCCCAGCTGGGAAATCTTGCTGAAGGCCAGCTGCGCAGCCTGCAACATGGTTTGCTGCAAGGTCAGGCGAGTCATGACTTCGGCCGGGTCCGAATCGCGAATTGACTTCTGGCTCTCGCTGTTCGCAAGGGTCAGGCTCTCGTTGGTCGCGGTCTGGTTATCCAGCGCCTGACCGCGGGCACCGATCGTGGTGATGGCCGAGCCGATCTGGTTGGCCGCACTGTCGATGTTGCCCATTCCTGACTCCATGGCCCCCAGAAACTTCTGCTTGGCCACTGCGTCGCCGTCGACTGGCGTGTTCAGCGCGGTGATCATCTGGCCCAGGGTGTCGAGCACGTTCTGGGTCTGATGGTTGTTGTTCTGGATCACGAACTGGTCGCCGGACGCTGGAGTGCCTCCGCCCAGGGCAAAGGTCACGCCCGCCGCGGTGGCGTTGCCGCCCGAAACCGTGCCCGACGAGACCGGCTTGCTGTCAGCGGTGATCGGGGCTGCATACAGGTCGAAATTGGTGGCGCTGGTGAACTTGAGGATCGCCCCGCCCGCCGGGAAGGCGTTGGTGTAAGCCGTCGGGTCGGTCACGCTGGAACCGGTGATGACCGCCGTCGACGGGTTACCGGCGCTGCGCGAGGTGTTGAAGGTATCCGACGTGGAAGACAGATTGAAACTGTGGCCGGCGATCACCGCATCCGGGTTGGTATCACCGGATTTGAGGTTGATGTTCAGCTTCAGGTCGACGCCACGGAAACTGACCGTCTGGTTGGCGCCGTTGGCATTGCTGATCAGACCGTTCTGGCTGGCTTCGGCGGTCACGTCGTTGCCCAGCGAGTCGGTGATCTTCAACTGGGTGCTGCTGAGGAAACTGACAGTGTAGGGCTGGCCGCCAGTGAACTTCGCGTTGTAGGTGGAGCTGGTGCCAACCGTACCGTTGGACAGCACCACGCGACCGTCATCCACCGCCGGAGCAGTCATGGTGGTCTGGGTGCGACTGGTATTGATGGTCTGCTGGAACGCATCCCAGCCAGTGGTGTTGGTCCCGACCGTCATGCCATCGCCAATACCAAGGTCGATGGTGGTCTGGTCACCGTTGTAGCTGTAGGTGCCGTCGGCGTTCTGCGAGTAAGGCGCGGTGTCGGTTTTCGAACCGGAGAACAGGTAGTTGCCGCTCGCGTCCTTGGAGTTCATCAGGCCCAGCACTTGTTGCTGGATCTGGCCCAGTTCCGACGCATAAGCCTTGCGGTCCGCGTCGGTGGCAATGCCGTTGCTGGCAGCGAGGGCCAGTTCCTTGACGCGCTGCAGAGCCGTACCGATGGAGTCGAGCGTGGTTTCCTGCAGGCTCAACGCATTTTTGGTGCTGCCGATGTTGGTTTTGTACTGATCAAGCATCGCGCTCTGCTGACCCAGTTGCAGCAAACGACCGGCGCCGATCGGATCATCGGCGGCGGTATTGATGCGGACCAGGCTGCTGGCTTCGTTGCTGGTCGCGATGGCCTTGTTGAAGTTGCGCTGGTAGTTGGCAGCGGTGATTTCGTAATACTGGGCGGTGGAAATGCGCATGAATTACGACTCCTTAAAGGCTATTGATCAGCGTGGTGAAAATTTCCTGCGCAGCCTTGATGATCTGCGAAGACGCGGTGTAGTACTGCTGGTACTTGACCAGGTTGCCGGTTTCCTCATCCAGGTCGACCCCGGAGTTCGAATCCCGCGCCCCCTTGGCATTGGCCAGGATTGCCGTGGTGGCGTCGCTGTCGGACTTGCCCTGGGCAGCCTTGGCGCCGACGTTGGTCACCAGCTTGTTGTAGGCATCGGTCAGGCTGATGCCCTTGCTCGCGGTGCCGGTGTCTACGGTCTGCTTGGTTTGCAAACCCACCAGCGCTTGAGCATTGCGGTTGTCCGAAGACGCCGCGCCGGTCAGGTTGATGGTGAAGCTTTCGCCGCTCGCTGGCGTGGCGCCGACCGTGGTCTGCACAGTGAAGGTCTTCTGCACGGCTGGCGTGACGCTGTTGTCCATCACCGGCGCACCGCTGGCATCGACCATGCCCACTTTCAGGTTCAGGGTGTTGCTCTGGCCGGGAACGATGGTGCCGGTGCCGATCGAGTTGCCCTTGGCATCGACCATGTTGTAGGTCTGGCTACCGCCGCTGGCCGCCCCGAACACCAGTTTGACCGGCGTCGAGTTCTTGAGCGCGGTCTGCATTTCTGCCTGGGCCGCCGGGTTGTAGATATCGATGGTGCTGGTCAGCGTCGGCTGGGTGTAGGTGCCGGTGTTGTTGGCGCTGGTCACACCGGTCAAGGGTGCGGCCGCGGCGATTTTTTTCGGGTCGGTGAGCACGGTCTGGATACCGGCCGCCGCGCCACGGGTCGGTGTCACCTTGAACGAGTCGCCGGCGCTCAACGCACCGCCGTTCAGGTTCAGGCTGAAGCCATCGATCACCGGAGCCGGCGTCGTCGTGGTGCTGAACGAGCCCATGTCGGTGCCGTCCGAGCGCTTGACGGTGTAGTTGGTTGCGCTGGTGAACGTCACCTGATAGTCGCTGGCGGTCAGCTTGCCGGTGTCCTTGATGGTGACATCCAGGTTGCCGGAGCCGGCACTGTTGCCCGCTGCCGCAATGCTGCGCTGACTGATCAGGGCGGCACTGTTGATGTTGTTGAAGATCGCCGCGCCGAAGTCACCGTTCTTGTCGATGCCTTGCGCCTGCTGGCTGTTGATCTGGTCGGCCACCACCAGCGCCACGCGCCCCAACTCATTGAGCGAAGGGTCGAGCACTTCCTTGCGGTAAGTCAGCAGACCACCGATTTCACCACCGCTGATCACCGAGGTCACGTCGATGGTGCTGGAGCCACGGTTCAGCTGCAGCGCCATGCGCGATGGATCGTTCTGGCTCGGCACGGTTTGCAGTGAATTGGTGGTGTTGCCGACCACCAGGGGCTGGCCGCTGCCGATGTAGATGTCGTAGCTGCTGCCACGCTCGACCACTTGGGTACCGACCAGCTCGGACAGTTGCCGCACGGCTTCGTTGCGTGAGTCCAGCAGGTCGTTTGGCTGATTGGTGCCGGTGGAGAGCTCGGAAATCTTCTGGTTGAGCGTGGCAATAGTGGTAGACAGCTTGTTCACCTGATCCGCCATGTCGCCCAGGCTGCCGTTCAGGTTGGTGTTCTGGTCGTTCAACTGCTTGGCAATCGAATTGAAGCGGGCGGACAGGGCCTGGGCACCGGTCAGCACCGACTGGCGGGACGTGTCGTCGGTGGCCGAGGTCGAAACGCCCTGCATCGAGGTGAAGAACTTTTGCAGCACGCCGGTCAGCCCGGTGTTGGTATCGGAAAGCGTGGCGTCCAGCGGAGTGGCCTGAGCGTTGTACGACGCCGCTTCGCTGTTGAGCGAGGTGGCGGTACGCAGCTGCGAATCGAGGTAGGCGTTGTACACGCGACGCACATCGGCCAGCGTTGTGCCGGTGCCGATGAACACATTGCCGTACTGAATCGAGCCTTTGGTGCTCTGCACAGATTGCTGGCGCGAGTACCCGGCGGTGTCGACGTTGGCAATGTTGTTGCCGGTCGTCACCAACGAGTTATGGCCAGCACTCAGCCCCGACATCCCGATATTGAGCAAACTCATGGTTCAGACCTTATACCTTGTGCCTATAAAGGCGTAGTTGAAACGCCCGCCGCAGCGTAGTTCTGGTAACTCGTCATCTGCTTGGCTATCTGCGAAATCTTGCTCGCGTAGTTCGGATCGGTTGCGTAACCGGCCTTCTGCAACTCGCGTACAAACTGTTCTGGGTTATCGGCCGACTTCACGACATCTTGATAGCGATTGTTGGTCTGCAGCAAAGTTACAAGGTCGTGGAAACTGTCCTCGTAGGAGTCGTAGGAGCGGAACTGCGCCGTCTCCTTGACCATCTGCCCGTTCCTGAATTCGCTGGTGATCGCCCGCGCCGAATTGCCCTGCCAACTATTGCCGGCCTTGATGCCGAACAGGTTGTGGCTGCTGCTGCCGTCCTGAGCACGCATGACCGACTTGCCCCAGCCGGTTTCCAGGGCCGCCTGCGCCACCAGGTAACGCGGATCGACACCAATGCGGGCCGCCGCTTCCTTGGCCATCGGCAACATGGTGTTGACGAACTGGTCGGCGGAACCGAAGGCTTTCTTCGCCAGCGCCAGCGGAATCTGCGCCATGGCGCGACCGTAGATCTGCATGCCGCCACTGGAAGTTTGCTGCGCGCTGGCCAGCCAGTCGCCGTTATACAAAGGACCGGTGCCAGTGCTTGTCGCGCGCTCAGGCAACGGTGTCTTGTTGATCGTCGTGGCTGCGGCCGTCGCCGAAGGCACCAGCCCGGCCAACAGACGATCAGCCAGCTTCGGCGGCAACGCCAGGCGTCGCTGATTGATCAGAGCCATGTCATTGCGATGACCACCCTCGCCCGCCTCTTGCGGCGCATGGACCGATCGCGAAGCCCACAATGGATGCTGGCCATTGACCCGCGACAGCGGCCCATTGACCGCAACCGTGCCCGCCGCCACCGGCGTTTGCACGGCGGCCTTGGCAGCCTCTTGCCTGGCCAGCGATGCAGCAGCGGCCTCGCCCGGCGCCAATGGCTTGTTCTTCGACATCTGGCGCATCAGCACGTCCGCCAGGCCGATACCACCGCCCTCGCGGGACATGGAAACGGCCAGTTGCTGGTCGTACATTTCCTGGTACTGCTTGGCCGCCGGCGTGTTCATCGGATTGTCCTGCCCCAGCGCTTCGGTTGCCGAGCGCATGGACTTGAGCA
This sequence comes from Pseudomonas sp. GW821-FHT12A04, assembly GCF_058807755.1. Lineage (NCBI taxonomy): Bacteria > Pseudomonadati > Pseudomonadota > Gammaproteobacteria > Pseudomonadales > Pseudomonadaceae > Pseudomonas > Pseudomonas sp. GW821-FHT12A04. Next base: position 133,927 of record NZ_JBXAQZ010000013.1, on the reverse strand, counting down.
TCTCACCGAGGAACAGCGATTCGAACTCCTGCGCCACCTTGCGCATGTTGCCGTCGCTGTTCTTGTCGCCGACCTTGAGCTGATTCAGACGATTGAGGTCCGAATAGGAGCCCGAATCGCTGCTGCTGACCAGACCGCTCTTGCGCATATCCACGATGGCCGTCCTCAGATCACGATCAGATCGGCTTGCAGGGCGCCGGCCTGCTTCAGCGCTTCGAGGATGGCCATCAAGTCACCCGGTGCCGCGCCGACCTGGTTCACCGCCCGCACGATCTCGTCGAGGGTGGTACCAGGGCCGAACTTGAACATCGGCTTGGCTTCCTGCTGAGCGTTGACCTTCGAACGCGGCACCACCGCCGTCGTGCCATTGGACAGAGGGCCGGGCTGGCTGACGATCGAGTCTTCGGTAATGGTCACGGTCAGGCTGCCGTGGGTCACGGCGGCCGGGGAAACCTTGACATTCTGGCCGATCACGATGGTGCCGGTACGGGAGTTGATGATGACTTTCGCGACTGCCTGGCCCGGATCGACTTCGAGGTTTTCCAGGATCGACAGGTAGTCGACGCGCTGGCTCGGATCGAGCGGCGCGGTGACGCGAATCGACCCGCCGTCGATGGCCTGGGCTACGCCAGGGCCGAGCATGTTGTTGATCTTGTCGACGATGCGCTTGGCGGTGGTGAAGTCGGAACGGTTGAGGTTCAGCGTCAGGCTGTTGCCCTGGTTGAAACCGCTCGGCACCGCACGTTCCACCGATGCACCACCGGGGATGCGACCGGCCGACGGAACGTTGACGGTGATCTTCGAGCCGTCTCGCCCTTCCGCGTCGAAACCGCCGACCACCAGGTTGCCTTGGGCCACCGCATAGACGTTGCCATCGATACCCTTGAGTGGCGTCAGCAGCAAGGTGCCGCCACGCAGGCTCTTGGAGTTACCGATGGACGAAACGGTGATATCGACCTGCTGACCCGGCTTGGCGAACGCCGGCAAATCGGCACTGATCGACACCGCCGCGACGTTCTTCAACTGCACGTTGCCCGAACCCGGCGGCACCTTGATGCCGAACTGCGAGAGCATGTTGTTGAAGGTCTGCAGGGTGAACGGGGTCTGCGTCGTCTGGTCGCCGGTGCCGTTTAGCCCGACCACCAGGCCGTAGCCGATCAATTGGTTGGAACGCACGCCGGAAATGCTGGCGATGTCCTTCAGGCGCTCGGCTTGAACGTTGAACGCTGCGGACATCAGGAACGCAGCCATCATGAGACTTCTGAAATTCAACGTAGCCACCTAGAAAGGGAACAGCGGGCTGAGGAAGAAACGGTCGAACCAGCCTGGCTGACTCGCATCGGCAAACGAACCGGTGCCCGAGTAGGTAATGCGCGCATCGGCGACACGGGTCGACGGCACGGTGTTGTCGGTGGCGATGTCATCGGCGCGAACCAGGCCGGCAATCCGCACCAGCTCGTCGCCGGTGTTGAGGGTCATCCACTTCTCGCCGCGTACCGCGATAATGCCGTTGGGCAACACATCGGCGACGGTGACAGTGATCGAACCGGTCAGGGTATTGCCCTGAGCGGCCTTGCTGTCCCCCTTGGTCGCGCGGTCACCTTCGTAGCTGGCACTCAGGCTCAGGTCGCCATCGCTGAACGGGTTGTTGGTGGTGGCGCTGCTGCCGAACAGCGAACTCAGGCCGATGTTGGCCTTGCTGTTCTTGCCAATTTGCGAGTTGGCGTTTTTGCTGGCCTGGGTCCTTTCGTTCAGGGTGATGGTGATGATGTCACCGACCCGGAACGCCTTGCGGTCGCTGTAGAGGTTCTGTTCGAAACCGGCCTGATAGATCGAGCCATTGTTCGCGGCCGCCGGCAACGGCGTACGCGGCAACACCGGAGCGTAGTAAGGGTCATTGGGCTTGGGCGTCGCAGGCACGCAACCTGCGAGCGCGGTGATCCCACTCAGTGCCAGAACAGATACATAGCGATTCATGACCCTACCTCACGGTGTTGCAGGCGGCCCAATGGCCGCCACATAGACTTGATTACAGATTCTGCGTTACGAACGAGAGCATCTGGTCGGCGGTAGAGATCACCTTGGAGTTCATCTCGTAGGCGCGCTGGGTGGTGATCATGTTGACCATCTCCTCAACGGTGCTGACGTTGGACGTTTCCAGGGTGTTCTGCAGCGTGGAGCCGAAACCGTTCAGGCCCGGAGTGCCGACTTGCGGCGCACCACTGGCGGCGGTTTCCAGGAACAGGTTGTTGCCCACCGCCTGCAGGCCGGCCGGGTTGATGAAGTCAGCGGTTTGCAGGTTGCCGATCACCTGGGCTGCCGGGTTGCCGGCAACGGTGATGGACACGGTGCCGTCGCGGCCGACCGTGAAGGTCTGCGCGTCGTTCGGAATGACAATGGCCGGCTCTAGGGCAAAGCCGCTGGCGTTGACGATCTGGCCGTTGGAGTCCAGGTGGAACGTACCGTCACGGGTGTAGGACGTGGTGCCGTCCGGTTGCAGGATCTGGAAGAAACCACGGCCGTCGATGGCCATGTCCAGCGGCTGCTCGGTAGTTTGCAGGCTGCCGGCGGTGAAGTTTTTCTGGGTGCCAACGATGCGCACACCGGTACCCAGTTGCAGACCCGACGGCAGTTCGCTGTCCTGGGTCGACTGGGCGCCTGGCTGGCGCTTGATCTGGTAGAGCAGGTCCTGGAACTCGGCACGGTCACGTTTGAAACCCGTGGTCGACACGTTGGCCAGGTTGTTGGAAATGGTGGTCAGGTTGGTGTCCTGGGCGGACAGACCTGTTTTGGCAACCCATAGAGCCGGAAGCATTCGATTCTCCTCGTGCGCCTGTTTTACGGCGCGACGTTCTGGTAATTAGCTGATCTGCAAGACCCGAGCCATGGCCTGGTCATCGTCTTTGGCGGTGTTCATCATCTTGATGTGCAGCTCGAACTGCTTGGCCAGGGCCAGAACGGAGGTCATCTCCTCCACGGCATTGACGTTGCTCGATTCGAGGAACCCGGACACCAGCTTGACGTCGGCATCGGCCTGCGCAGGCGCGCCGTCCTTGGTGTGGATCGAACCATCCAGGCCCTTGGTCATGTTCTTGAAGTCCGGGTTGACCAGCTTGATGCGGTCGACTTCCGCCATCACCCGGGGACCTTCGCCCATCGCGCGGATGCTGATGGTGCCGTCCTCGCCGACTTCGATCTGCTGCTCCGGCGGCACGGAAATCGGCCCGCCATTGCCCATGACCGGCATGCCGTTGCCGGCGCGCAGCACACCCAGGGCGTCAACGTTCAGGCTGCCGGTGCGCACGTAGCTTTCACCGCCATCGGGATTCTGTACGGCAATCCAGCCGTTGCCTTGCACGGCAACGTCGAGGTCGCGGCCGGTTTCCACCAGTGAGCCGGGGGAGAAATCCGTGGCCGGGCGTTCGGACATGGCAAACGCACGCGCCGGAAAGCTGTCACCGAACACCGGCATCGAACGGGCCTGCTCCAGGTCTTTCTGGAAGCCGTTGGTGGAGATGTTCGCGAGGTTGTTGGCATGAGCCTTTTGCGCCAGTGCATTCTGGCTGGCGCCGGTCATTGCCACATAAAGGTACTTGTCCACACTCTTTCCTCTGCCTGCCGGACGTTTGCCGCCCACTGCTGTGTTGCGCAGGCTGTAGCAATTTGCAGACCAACTTGCGCGCAGCGGCTCCAACCCCCTTTAAACAGAGGGCTGGAGGCTAATCAGAAGGGAATCGAACGATGTATCGAAGACGAAAAACCGGCGCGGTTATGCCGCTTGGCGGCAACGCCTTGAAAAGCCGGCTACCAACCTTTCACGCCGCTCATGTCGGGCAATTTGTGGGCAATGCCTTTATGGCAATCGATACAGGTCGCCTGGCCGCTGGCCAATGAGGTGGAGTGCATGTTGGCGGCGCGTTTACCCTGGCGTGTGAAGTCCATGAACTCGAAGTTATGGCAGTTGCGACACTCCCGGGAATCGTTGGCCTTGAGCCGTGCCCACTCGTGTTCGGCCAGCTCCCGGCGCATGCCCAGAAACTTGTCCCGGGTACTGATAGTGCCGAACAGCTTGCCCCAGACCTCCTTGGAAGCCTGCATCTTGCGGGCGATCTTGTGCGTCCACTCGTGGGGGACGTGACAGTCCGGGCACGTGGCGCGCACACCCGAGCGGTTGGTGTAGTGAATGGTTTCCTGCAACTCGACAAAAACGTTGTCACGCATTTCATGGCAGGACGTGCAGAACTTCTCGGTGTTGGTCGCTTCCAGCGCGGTGTTGAACCCACCCCAGAAAATCACCCCGGCGATAAACCCGCCGAGGGTCAGGAAACCCAGGCTGTAATGCACGCTGGGCCGACGCAGCACAGCCCAATAATCCTTGAGCAAGGCAAGCAAAGATTTCATGGCCTTTCCTCAAGGTTTCGGCTGGTGGTTGATTTCGTCTTGCAAGACCTGGTCGATGTTCTTGAAGCTGTTGTTCACCAGTGGCTTCACATCCTTTTGCGGCACGTGACACTGGTTGCAGAAATATCGGCGCGGCGACACCGCCGCCAATGCCTGGCCGTCACGGTCCATGTAGTGAGTGATGCTGATCATCGGCGCCTGGGTACGCGCACTGTTGGCGCGACTGTGGCAGGTCAGGCACTTGTTGCTGTTCATGTCGATGGCATACCCGCGAATGCTGTGGGGTATGGTGGGTGGTTGATCGGGGTAATTGCGCTCACGCTTGAGGTCCTTGTTCTCGTCTTCCGCGATGGGCGGTGCCGGCAGCTCCTGGGTCAGGGTCCCGCCGACTCGCCGCCCATCCGGTGCCGGCGCATCCAGTGGGTAACCAGGTTCTGCCGCAAATGCCGCGGGCAGCCACATCAGCAGCATGACAAGCAAGGACAGCGAACGAAAATTCATGAAAGCTCTCCTTATGCCGTCTTGATCAACTCAATCCTGATCGCGCACTTCTTGTAATCGGTCTGTTTGGAGATCGGATCCGTCGCATCAAGCGTGACTTTGTTGATCAGCTTGTTGGCATCGAAAAACGGCACGAACACCAGGCCTTGGGGCGGCTTGTTGCGCCCCCGGGTTTCAATCCGTGCACGCATCTCGCCGCGCCGACTGATCAGTTTTACTTCGCTGCCACGCCGGGCATTCAAGGCCTTGGCATCGGCCGGGTGCATGTAGACCAGCGCATCGGGGACCGCTTTATAAAGTTCTTCGACACGCTGGGTCATAGTCCCGGTGTGCCAATGCTCAAGCACCCGACCGGTGCTCAACCAGAACGGGAAGTCCGCGTCCGGGGCTTCCGCAGGAGGCTCGTAAGGCAGCGCGAAGATGATTGCCTTCTTATCGGGGTAGCCGTAGAACTGCACGCCACTGCCCTTCTCGACATACGGGTCGTAACCTTCGCGGAAGCGCCAAAGCGTTTCCTTGCCTTCGACGACAGGCCAGCGCAACCCGCGCTCGGAGTGATAACGATCAAAGGGCGCCAAGTCATGACCATGTCCACGGCCGAACTGGGCATATTCTTCGAACAGGCCTTTTTGCAGGTAGAAACCGAAATCCCGGGCTTCGTCGTTCTGATAGCCCGCCGCCATTTGTTCAACAGGGAACTGATCGACCTGGCCATTCTTGAACAGCACCTCATACAGGGTCTTGCCCTTGTATTGCGGTGAGCCGTCCAACAGTTCCTGCGGCCAGACCTCGTCGGTTTTAAAGCGCTTGGAAAACTCGACCAATTGCCAAAGGTCCGACTTGGCGTCACCCGGCGCCGAGACCAGTTGATGCCAGAACTGCGTACGCCGCTCCGCGTTGCCGTAAGCGCCCTCTTTCTCGACCCACATCGCCGTCGGCAAAATCAGATCGGCCGCCTGTGCCGAGACGGTGGGATACACATCCGACACCACCACGAAGTTCTCGGGGTTGCGCCACCCCGGCAGCACTTCCTGCATGATGTTGGGCCCGGCCTGCATGTTGTTGCTGGCCATCGTCCAATACACATTGAGCACGCCGTCCTTGAGCATGCGACTCTGCTGCACGGCATGGAACCCGACCTTTTCCTTGATGGTGCCCGCCGGGAGCTTCCAGATTTTTTCCGCGGTGGCGCGGTGCGCCGGATTGGTGACCACCAGGTCGGCCGGCAAACGATGGGAGAACGTGCCCACTTCACGTGCCGTCCCGCAGGCCGAAGGCTGGCCCGTCAGGGAGAAAGGACTGTTGCCCGGCTCGCTGATTTTCCCGGTCAGCAGGTGAATGTTGTAGATCAGGTTGTTGGCCCACACCCCCCGGGTGTGCTGGTTGAAGCCCATGGTCCAGAACGAAACCACCTTACGCTTGGGGTCGGCGTACAGTTCGGCCAATGCCTTGAGGCGCTCGGCCGGCACACCGGTTTCTTTCGCGGTGCGCTCAAGGGTGTAGGGTTTTACAAAAGCGGCGAATTGCTCGAAGTCGATGTCGGTCCAGGTGTTCGCCTTGTCGGCATTTTTGGCTTTCATCTCCAGCGGATTATCGGCACGCAAACCGTAGCCGATGTCATCCGTGCCTTTGGCGAACTTGGTGTGTTTGCTGACGAAGTCTTTGTTGACCGAGCCGCTTTCAATGATGTGATTGGCGATGTAGTTGAGAATGAGCAGGTCAGTCTGCGGCTTGAACACCATCGGAATATCGGCCAGTTCAAAACTGCGATGTTCGAAAGTAGAGAGCACGGCCACTTTCACATTCGGCTGGCTTAGACGGCGATCGGTGACCCGACTCCACAGAATCGGATGCATTTCCGCCATGTTCGAACCCCACAAGACGAATGCGTCGGTGACTTCGATATCGTCATAACAGCCCATTGGCTCATCGATACCGAACGTGCGCATAAAGCCCATGACCGCCGAGGCCATGCAATGGCGAGCATTGGGATCGATGTTGTTCGAGCGAAACCCCGCCTTCATCAATTTGTTGGCCGCGTACCCTTCCCAGATCGTCCACTGTCCGGAACCGAACATGGCGATAGACTCCCCGCCCTTGTTCTTCAGCGCCTCCTTGTACTTCAACTCCATCACATCGAACGCCTGTTTCCAGGACACCGGGTGAAACTCGCCTTGTTTGTCATATTGCCCATTGGTCATGCGCAACAGCGGCTGAGTCAGCCGATCAACGCCGTACATGATCTTGGATAAAAAGTAGCCTTTGACGCAGTTCAACCCGCGATTGACCTCGGCTTTTACGTCGCCGTGGGTTGCAACAACCCTGTTGTCCTTGGTCGCCACCATGACGCTGCAACCGGTGCCGCAAAAACGACAGGGCGCCTTGTTCCAGTCCAGGGCGACCATGTCTTGTTCGGTAATCAGGTTGCTGGCAGAGGTAAAGACCGGGAGGCCCGCAGCCGCTGCTGCGATCCCGGCAGCCTGGGCTTTGACAAACTCTCGCCGCGTCATAGGCATGTGCTTTCTCCCGTTACATCGAGAATCTCGTGATAAACCAGGGCGGCATTGAGCACGCCTGGCAAGCGATTGATCTGATCGATTCGCTGAAGAATCTGGCTTTCGTGATCGGTTTCCAGCACAACCACCAGTTTGCCGGCAGGACTTTCCTGATGAAGTTCAACGCCCGTGAGCAAACGCAAGTTGGCTTTCACCGCCTCGAACAGGGCCGGACGGGCATGTACTACCAGACTGGCAATGTGCAGCGTCCTTCCCATGTCCCGTACTCCCTGCTGAATTAGAGATAGATGGCGATCAGTTGGGGGGGCCTGGCGGACCGAGGAGCATTTGCAGGAACCAGACAAAAAAACCGTAACCACCGACTATCGCCACCGATAACAGTGGAAACAGAACAATGATCAGGAAATAGAAGAGGCGAGTTTCTTTGCGAACTCGCTGGGTAGAGTCATCCATTGATGGCATGGTCAGCACTCCTGCCAAACTTTGAGAGGAGCCTAGATGGCTTCCTCTATAAGTTCCATGATTCAGATCAATAGCAGAAGCTTTAGCGCCTTAAATGCGAACTGACAGCACTGGATAAATATTGACACTCGAGAAGAGTTTTTATTTGAGTGAGTTTTTAACGCTCCAGTTTGCCTATTTCATATTCACGCAACTTGTTGGCAATCGTTGTGTGGGAAACACCCAGTCGCTTGCCGAGCAATCGGCTGCTGGCATGTTCCGAATAAAGCCGTTCCAGTACCGCCTTCTCGAAACGCCCGACGATCTCGTCCAACCCACCCTCCAGCGAAAAATCGCCAAGGGGCTGACGCACGCCATAATCCGGCAGACGAATATGCTCGGCCTTGACCGTGCCGCCGTCGCATAGGGAAACCGCCTGGAATAGCACATTCTCCAGTTGCCGCACGTTACCCGGCCAATGGTAATGGCTGAGCCGCTCCATGGCCGCCGGGGCGAGTTTGGGCAGCGGACAGCCAATCTGCCGGCTGGCCTGATCGAGGAAGTGCTCCACCAGCGGCGTCAAACCGTCGAGGCATTCGCGCAACGGCGGGATGTGCAGCGACAACACATTCAAGCGGTGGTAGAGGTCCTGGCGGAACTCACCGCGAGCGCACAATTCGGACAGGTCGACCTGAGTCGCGCAGATCACTCGCACGTCGAGGTAGACCTCTTCATCACTGCCCACACGACGGAAGCAACCGTCCTGCAAAAAACGCAGCAATTTCACCTGCAAGCGCGGGCTCATTTCCCCGACGCCATCGAGAAACAGCGTGCCGCCCGCCGTCAGCTCCAGCAGCCCGAGCTTGCCTTCGGCCCGCGCCCCTTCAAAGGCACCCGGGCCGTAACCGAACAGTTCCGTCTCGGCCATGGACTCCGGCAGACCGGCGCAATTGAGCGCCATCAACGGCGACTGCCCTCGAGGGCTGGCCAAGTGGCAAGCCCGCGCCAGCAACTCTTTGCCGGTGCCGGTTTCCCCTTCGATCAACAGCGGTGCATCCAATGGCGCCATGCGCCGCGCTTCGCGCACCACGGCGGCCATGACTTTCGAGCTTTGGAAGATGCTGTCGAAGCCGCGCAACTCCTGCTTGCGCACGTTGTAGATGCGCTCGCCCACCCGATCGGCGCGGTGCAATGTCAGCACCGCACCGGCCATAGCCTCGCTGTCGTCATGCTCCGATTGCAGCGGCGCGATGTCGGCCAGGAACACATCCCCCTTGACTTTGACCCGCAGCCCGTTGATCCGCGACTTGTTGGCGCGCACCAGTTCCGGCAAATCGAAATCCTCGGCGTACCGCGACAGGGGAATCCCCGGCACCTCGTCGACGCGCACCCCGAGCAACTGCGCCGCCGCACGGTTGGCCGCGACAATGGAACCGCCCATGTCGATCGACAGCACCGGAAACTCCAGCGCACCGAGCAGTGCATTGAGTTCCATGTGTCGACGCTCGCTGGGCATCAGCCCTACACGCTTGACGCCAAAGACCCCGGCAATCGCTTCGAATTTCGGACGCAAGGCCTGGAACTGAATGTTGATCAGGTTTGGGCAATGCAGGTAGATGGCGTTGCCATGCTCCCCCCCCACCTCACCGCGGGCCACGTTGATCCCGTACTCCACCAACAGGTTGAGAATGTCGCGCAGGATGCCGATGCGGTTCTGGCAGTGGACTTTGATACGCATATTAAAGGCCCGAAAAAACGATGAATGGGGTGCGTAACCTGTAGGAGCGAGCCTGCTCGCGATGGAGTCGAGCGCAACGCGTTTATTCAGGATGAACGCGTTTTCGTTAACGTCCATCGCGAGCAGGCTCGCTCCTACGGGGATTATTTTTCTGCTGAGGTGCTCAGATAGTCGTCAAGATTATGTGACAGGTACGATGCTTTTCAAACCCGAAAAACTCAACATCTGCGCCACAGCAGTTAATCCGTAACGAAAAATTTACGAAAAACGGTAAATCTTCCTGCGAATTACCAGAGTCACCTGCTGCAACAGCGCAATTCTTGAGGTATTTCTACGTCCATAGCAGTACATAACAAGAACGAAATCCCCTAGCAGGAGAGCAGCATGAAGCAGACGCAATACGTGGCTCGCGAGCCCGATGCGCAAGGTTTTATCGACTACCCCGCCGAAGAACACGCGGTGTGGAACACGCTGATCACTCGTCAACTGAAAGTGATTGAAGGGCGTGCGTGCCAGGAGTACCTGGACGGTATCGAAAAACTCGGTCTGCCCCACGACCGCATTCCTCAACTCGGCGAAATCAACAAGGTCCTCGCTGAAACTACCGGCTGGCAGGTTGCCCGGGTTCCCGCACTGATTCCCTTCCAGACCTTTTTCGAATTGCTGGCCAGCAAGCAGTTTCCGGTGGCGACCTTTATTCGTACCCGCGAAGAACTGGACTACCTGCAAGAGCCGGACATTTTCCACGAGATCTTCGGTCACTGCCCGCTGCTGACCAACCCGTGGTTCGCCGAATTCACCCACACCTACGGCAAGCTCGGCCTCAAGGCGTCCAAGGAAGAACGCGTGTACCTGGCGCGCCTGTACTGGATGACCATCGAGTTCGGCCTGCTCGACACCCCGCAAGGCCAGCGCATCTACGGCGGCGGCATCCTGTCCTCACCGAAAGAGACTGTCTACAGCCTGTCGAACGAGCCTGAACACCAAGCCTTCGACCCGCTGGAATGCATGCGCACGCCTTACCGCATCGACATCCTGCAACCCCTGTATTTCGTTCTGCCGAACCTCAAGCGCCTGTTCGACCTGGCCCACGAAGACATCATGGGCATGGTCAAGCAAGCGATGCAGATGGGTCTGCACACGCCGAAATTTCCGCCAAAACCAAAAGCTGCGTGAACCGCGACTTTTGCTGACAAGTGAGTCTGTCAGTCACCGTCGCTTTGGTTTAGCGTGACGGCACTGTCGACCGATATAAAAACACTCGATTACAGGAAACACACCATGTCCACTTTGAACCAAGCCCATTGCGAAGCCTGCCGCGCCGACGCCCCACAAGTCAGCGACGAAGAACTGCCGATCCTGATCAAGCAGATCCCGGACTGGAACATCGAAGTACGTGACAGCGTCATGCAGCTGGAAAAGGTCTTCCTGTTCAAGAACTTCAAGCACGCCCTGGCGTTCACCAACGCCGTCGGCGAAATCTCCGAAGCCGAGGGCCATCACCCAGGCCTGCTGACCGAGTGGGGCAAAGTGACCGTGACCTGGTGGAGCCACTCGATCAAGGGCCTGCACCGCAACGATTTCATCATGGCCGCGCGCACTGACGAAGTGGCGAAGGACGCTGAGGGGCGCAAGTAATGCATTTCGACGCCATCGGTCGAGTGCCTGGCGACCCGATTCTGGGCCTGATGGAGGCCTACGCGCAGGACCCGAACCCGCGCAAATTCGATTTGGGCGTGGGTGTCTACAAGGACGCCCAGGGCCTGACGCCGATTCTCGAGTCGGTGAAACTTGCCGAGCAGCGCCTGGTGGATCACCAGTCCACCAAGACCTACATCGGTGGTCACGGCGAACCGGCGTTCGGCAAAGCGATCAATGAACTGGTGCTCGGTGCCGACTCGAAGCTGATCAGCGCACAACGCGCCGGCGCCACCCAGACTCCGGGCGGCACCGGGGCTTTGCGCCTGAGCGCGGACTTCATCGCCCAGTGCTTGCCAGGTCGCGGCGTGTGGTTGAGCAACCCGACCTGGCCGATCCACGAAACGATTTTTGCGGCAGCCAAGGTCAAGGTCAGCCACTACCCGTACGTGGGTAGTGACAACCGTCTCGACGTCGACGGCATGCTGGCGGCGCTCAACGAAGCGCCCAAGGGTGACGTGGTCTTGCTGCACGCCTGCTGCCACAACCCGACGGGTTTCGACCTGTCCCAGGATGACTGGCAACGGGTGCTGGAGGTAGTACGCAAGCGTGAATTGCTGCCGCTGATCGACTTCGCGTATCAAGGATTCGGCGATGGGCTGGAACAGGATGCCTGGTCGACCCGGCTGTTCGCCGCCGAGTTGCCGGAACTGCTGATCACCAGTTCCTGCTCAAAGAATTTCGGCCTGTACCGCGACCGCACCGGCGCGCTGATTGTCTGCGCGAAAACCGCCGACAAGCTGGTGGATATCCGCAGCCAACTGGCCAACATCGCCCGCAACCTTTGGTCGACGCCGCCGGATCATGGCGCTGCCGTTGTAGCGACCATCCTCGGTGATCCAGAGCTGAAACGCCTGTGGGCCGACGAAGTTGAAGCGATGCGCCTGCGTATCGCCCAACTGCGCAGCGGTCTGGTGGAAGCGCTGGAGCCTCACGGTTTGCGCGAGCGCTTTGCGCACATTGGCGTGCAACGCGGGATGTTCTCCTACACCGGCCTGTCGCCTGAGCAAGTGAAGAACCTGCGCGATCATCACAGCGTGTACATGGTCAGCTCGGGCCGGGCCAACGTGGCCGGCATTGATGCCACGCGCCTGGATTTGCTGGCCGAGGCGATTGCCAACGTCTGCAAATAACCCTCGGGCACTGCAATCCCCCTGTGGGAGCGAGCTTGCTCGCGATAGCGGTCTATCAGTCAACATCATCGTTGAATGACACTCCGCAATCGCGAGCAAGCTCGCTCCCACATTTGCTTCTGCGTAATTGTTACTTATCTGTCTATACAACCCCATCCGTCGAAACAAATGGATATAAAAGTCCGTTTGTCATTTTCAGTGCTGTATCCTGCCCAGGCTTTTTTAAAGCGCGGATCTACCAGATCTATCAACAGACTTAGCGAGGAGCGCAACCATGCACGAGATTCCTAATCTCCCCTTCCCAAGCCTGCACGTACCTGAGCAGACGCCCACGCAGCAAGCCGGAGCCCAACAGCCCGAGCCGAAAGAAGCCACTGACAGCCGCCAGGCTGACAGAGAAGACTGAAACACCCGCCGTACAGACCGTGTGGAAAGCGCTACCATGCGCTTTCCACACTGCCTGAAACGAGAACTTTCCATGACCGATGAATTCAGCGAAGCGCAGGCCAGCGTCCTGATCGGCACCGCCGAGAAAATGATCGAGATCTGGAATCGCCTCTCTCCCGAGAAACAAGCCGCTTTGCTCGCCCGCTTCGGCACCCAGGAAAATGCGCTGGCCGCCCTGGTCACCACGCAACTGGTCGCTCCCGTCAAAGCTGAATGACACCGCCCGGTAAATAGTTTTACTTTTTCACAACCGCCGACCGTCCACACCGCTATCATAAGCAGCCTATCTATCCTGCTTTACCGTGGACCTTTACCCATGCCTGAAAACCAGCGCCCCCTGGCGGTCACGCTGCAAGTCGTTTCCATCGTCCTTTTCACCTTCATTGGCTACCTGAACATCGGCATCCCCCTGGCCGTATTGCCCGGTTACGTCCACAGCGACCTGGGCTTCGGCGCGGTGATCGCGGGTCTGGTGATCAGCGTGCAATACCTGGCCACCCTGCTCAGCCGCCCCTATGCCGGGAAGATCATCGACAACAAGGGCAGCAAACTGGCTGTGATGTATGGCCTGGCCGGTTGCGGCTTGAGCGGTGTGTTCATGCTGGTCTCGGCCTGGACCCAGAGCCTGCCGACCTTGAGCCTGATCAGCCTGTTGATCGGCCGCCTAGTGCTCGGCAGCGCGGAAAGCCTGGTGGGCTCGGGCTCGATTGGCTGGGGCATCGGCCGGGTCGGCGCGGCGAACACGGCCAAGGTCATCTCCTGGAACGGTATCGCCAGCTATGGCGCACTGGCTGTCGGCGCGCCCCTGGGCGTGCTGCTCGTCCATCAACTGGGCTTGTGGAGCATGGGAGTGAGCATTGTGCTGCTGGCGATCCTCGGCCTGCTGCTGGCCTGGCCGAAAACCGCCGCGCCGATCGTTGCCGGTGAGCGCCTGCCGTTCATGCATGTGCTGGGGCGAGTCTTCCCCCACGGTTGCGGCCTGGCCCTGGGCTCCATCGGCTTCGGCACCATCGCCACCTTCATCACCTTGTATTACGCCACGCAACACTGGGACAACGCGGTGCTGTGCCTAAGCCTGTTCGGCGCCAGCTTCATCGGCGCGCGCTTACTGTTCGGCAACCTGATCAACCGCCTCGGCGGCTTTCGCGTGGCCATTGCCTGCCTGTCAGTGGAAACCCTGGGATTGCTCCTGCTGTGGCTGGCACCGGATGCCCATTGGGCACTGGCGGGTGCGGCGCTGAGCGGCTTCGGCTTTTCGCTGGTGTTTCCGGCACTGGGCGTGGAGGCGGTCAACCTGGTCCCGGCCTCCAGCCGTGGTGCAGCGGTCGGCGCCTATTCGCTGTTCATCGACTTGTCGCTGGGGATCACCGGGCCGCTGGCCGGGGCGATTGCCGCCGGGTTCGGGTTCGCTTCGATCTTCCTGTTCGCCGCCCTCGCCGCGCTCAGCGGTTTGATGCTGAGCCTATACCTGTACCGGCAGGCGCCGAAGCAACGCGAAGCGCGGGACGCCCGCTAGAAGTCGACCTTGCCGCGCCCGGCCTTGATATTGCCGCGCTTGCTCTTGGATTCGAGGCGACGGGTCTTCGAGCCGAGGGTCGGTTTGGTCGGACGGCGCTTTTTCTCGACCTTGGTGGCACTGAGGATCAACTCGGTCAGCCGCAACAGCGCATCGGCGCGGTTCTGCTCCTGCGTCCGGTACTGCTGGGCCTTGATGATCAACACACCGTCGCTGGTGATGCGACTGTCGCGCAGCGCCAGCAGCCGCTCCTTGTAGAACTCGGGCAAGGACGACGTCGGAATGTCGAAGCGCAGGTGCACGGCGCTGGAAACCTTGTTGACGTTCTGCCCACCCGCGCCCTGGGCGCGAATGGCCGTCAACTCGATCTCGGCATCCGGCAGTTGCACGTTGTTGGAAATCACCAGCATGGAAAAGCGTCCGTATTCAGAGTGTGCAGGATACCGCGAATGAGTGTCAGGAACGCAGCAGAACCAATGTGGGAGCGGGCTTGCTCCCACAAAGGGATTTATGTGAACCCCGAAAAAAAACAAACCCGGCACATGGCCGGGTTCGTTGTTTCTGCGTTCTGCGTTTACTTCGCCGCAGAGCCGGCAACCTGCAGTGCATGTTGCGCGCTGCGCTTGTTCTTGATGCCGTAGCAGACCCACATGAACACGAGCCACACTGGAATCGCGTACACCGATGTCTGGATCCCCGGAATCAACAACATCACACCAAGGATGAACAACACGAACGCCAGGCAGATGTAGTTGCCGTACGGATACCACAAGGCCTTGAACAGTGGCGTTTGTTTTGTCTTGTTCATGTGTTGGCGGAACTTGAAGTGCGAGTAGCTGATCATCGCCCAGTTGATCACCAGGGTGGCCACCACCAGCGACATCAGCAGTTCCAGCGCGCTGTGCGGAATCAGGTAGTTCAGCAGTACCGCGATCAGAGTCACGGCGGCCGAGGCCAGGATCGAGCGCACCGGCACACCGCGCTTGTCGATCTTCGCCAATGCCTTTGGCGCATCGCCTTGCTCGGCCATCCCCAGCAGCATGCGGCTGTTGCAGTAGGTGCCGCTGTTGTACACCGACAGCGCAGCGGTCAGGACCACGAAGTTGAGGATGTGCGCGGCGGTATTGCTGCCCAGCATCGAGAACACTTGCACGAACGGGCTGCCGCTATAGGAATCACCGGAAGCGTTCAGGGTGGTCAGCAGGCTGTCCCACGGCGTCAACGACAGCAGGATCACCAATGCACCGATGTAGAAAATCAGGATCCGGTAGATCACCTGGTTGATCGCTTTCGGAATCACGGTTTTCGGTTTGTCGGCTTCGGCAGCGGTGAAACCGAGCATTTCCAGGCCACCGAAGGAAAACATGATGAAAGCCATGGCCATCACCAGACCCGTGACACCGTTCGGGAAGAAGCCACCGTGGGACCACAGGTTGCTGACCGCAGCTTGCGGGCCGCCATTGCCACTGACCAGCAGGTAGCTGCCCAGAGCAATCATGCCGACGATCGCCACGACCTTGATGATCGCAAACCAGAACTCGGCCTCGCCAAAGACTTTGACGTTGGCCAGGTTGATGGCGTTGATCAGCACGAAGAAGGCAGCTGCGGAGGCCCAGGTCGGGATGTCCGGCGCCCAGTAGTGGATGTATTTGCCGACCGCGGTCAGCTCGGACATACCCACCAGAATGTACAGGATCCAGCAGTTCCAGCCCGACAGGAAGCCGGCAAAGCCGCCCCAGTACTTGTGCGCGAAGTGGCTGAAGGAGCCGGCCACCGGATCTTCGACGATCATTTCACCCAGTTGGCGCATGATCATGAAGGCGATGAAGCCGCAGATGGCGTAGCCGAGGATCATCGACGGGCCGGCGGATTTCAGCACCCCGGCCGAGCCGAGGAACAAGCCGGTACCGATCGCGCCACCGAGGGCGATCAATTGAATGTGGCGATTTTTCAGGCCGCGCTTCAGCTCGCCTGATTGCGGGTTTTGTCCACTCATGAAAAGGGTCTCACGCAAGGTTTGATGATGTTCAGTAGACGTTGCTGCTCAAGAAAGGCGTTAAGCGGCACCGATCAAACCCCAGCGCAGGCACCAGGAGTTCAGCGTAATTACAACGGTCATGCGTCACCTGTTTGTTTTTATCTGTGACGAAATCGAACCCGACGCGCTCGTGACGCGACGGAGTGAACAAGGCGGATAGCCTTGAGGTTTGCGCAGATGCGCAGGAGGTCACAGGTAAAACGCGGCGCATTGTACACCTGTAACCCCCTGCTGCCAGACCCGCTGGACAAGCGTGTCTATGGCCGGGATTGCCTGTGTCCGCCCCGAGAGGCTCGGGCGGCTGCAAAAAATGGGTCAGATCCTTGCGGATCATCGACGCAGACGGCGCCAAACACGCCACTCGCGGAGAGATGAAAACGGATTGCGGCGTTCATTGCGCCTCCTTTTTGTTATGCACCTGCACGACAGGCATGGCGCGCATAACACCCTGCATGGAGCGGTGAAACAAGCGGGCCAGAGGGTCGGAAGGAGGAAGGAAGACGCTGAAGCGTAAGCGTTTTCTTACGGTATCCAGGGAGTGGCGAATCCACGGGGTTAATCCGTGGTTTTTGTCAGGATTTCTTTACATCGCGTAAACCATGATTTCCATATTGGAGGTCTCAGCGCGACGACTGACGCCATCGCGAGCAAGCTCGCTCCCACATTTTAATCGCGATTCTCCGAGCAAACTCATTACCCTGTGGGAGCGAGCTTGCTCGCGATGGCGCCCTCAAAAACAATACGGACATAAAGCCAGACGAAAAAAAACGCCAACCCGAAGGTTGGCGTTTTTCACTTGCCGCTAAC
Organism: Pseudomonas sp. GW821-FHT12A04; assembly: GCF_058807755.1. Lineage (NCBI taxonomy): Bacteria > Pseudomonadati > Pseudomonadota > Gammaproteobacteria > Pseudomonadales > Pseudomonadaceae > Pseudomonas > Pseudomonas sp. GW821-FHT12A04. The sequence goes on along the minus strand of NZ_JBXAQZ010000013.1, from coordinate 116,691 downwards.
AGCTTACCGCTGCCTCACTCCGGCTTGCGACGACCGAAGCCTGGACGCTGGCCGGAACCGGCCGGTGCGCCACGGCGCTTGCCCGATGGCGTGTCACCGTCGACCAGTTTGATCCCCGGACGCTTCGGCGCAGGCTTGGCCGGGCGCTTGGTGTCGGCCGGGCGATCGGCTACCGGCGTACCACGACCTTCGCCACGCTCGGTACGACCGTTGGCCGGACGTGGCGTACGTGGACCGCGTTCGCCGTCCTGACGGGCAGCAGGCTTGCGCCCTGGACGCTCGCCTTCGATCTGCGGCTCGCGGCTGGCACGAGGCGCGGCAGGTGCGGCGGCTGCACCAGTGGCTGGACGCAGGGTACGAACGCGTTCGGTCTTGGCCATCGGACGCGACGACTTGCGCTGCATCCGGTCAAGCTTGTCCTTGCTCTTGGCGTTCATCTGCGGCATCGCGACCGGCGTCAGGCCGACCTCGGCACTCAGGATGTCGACTTCGTACTGGCTCATTTCGCGCCAGCGGCCCATCGGCAGGTCGGAGTTGAGGAACACCGGGCCGAAACGCACGCGCTTCAGACGGCTGACCACCAGGCCCTGGGATTCCCACAGGCGACGAACTTCGCGGTTACGACCTTCCATCACCACGCAGTGATACCAGTGGTTGAAACCTTCACCGCCTGGCGCCTGCTTGATGTCGGTGAACTTGGCCGGGCCGTCTTCAAGGACAACACCAGCCTTCAGACGCTCGATCATCTCGTCATCGACTTCACCACGCACACGTACCGCGTATTCACGGTCCATTTCGTAGGAAGGGTGCATCAGGCGGTTGGCCAGTTCACCGTCGGTGGTGAACATCAGCAGACCGGTGGTGTTGATGTCCAGGCGACCGATGTTGATCCAGCGGCCTTCTTTCGGGCGCGGCATCTTGTCGAACACGGTCGGACGGCCTTCAGGGTCAACGCGGGTGCAGATCTCGCCGTCGGGCTTGTTGTACATGATCACGCGGCGGACCGACTCGGCAGCCTCTTCGCGCTTGATCACCTTGCCATCGATGGTGATGGCGTCGTGCATGTCGACACGCTGGCCAAGGGTGGCGTCTTTGCCGTTGACCTTGATGCGGCCGTGGCTGATCCAGGCTTCCACGTCACGGCGCGAGCCGACGCCGATACGGGCGAGGACTTTCTGCAGTTTTTCGCCTGCTGGGCCGATTGGCTGATCGTCTTGCTGGTCTTTGATACTCATCTGGGCACCTCCCGGTGTGGTCTGAAAACTGGGTACTTGGGCGAAGGGATCGCCGAAGGGTCGCGAATCATACGCGCATGAGGGCGTTTGCGCATCAGAGACTAGCTGATCAAGGCAAGGTTATTTGCTTTTCCGCCGACCGGTGACACGCAACTTGATCATTCGGCGATCACAACCCCCTGTAGGAGCGAGCTTGCTCGCGAAAAACCCAATGGCGCCACGGGCATCCGGATGTGCGCGTCATCGTTCACGACCATCGCGAGCAAGCTCGCTCCTACAGGATCGGTGTCAATCTTCGAACTGGCGCCGTTCGGCCTCGATGGCTTCGGCCAGGGCCTGGGCTTCGGCTTCTTCGTCCGACAGTTCGGGCTCGGGTTTCGGCTGTTCGAGGGCAGCCACGGCGGCCAGGAGCTTTTCCCGGGCTTCGGCAACACCGAGGATGTCGTCTTCTTGCTCCGGTTCAATTTCCGGTTCAGGCTCGGGCTGTGCCGCTTCGACTTCTGGCTCGATGACCGACTGTTCCGGATCGAATTCAGGCGACGCCCCATCACGCAGCAAATCGTCGAAATCGGTCTTGATCCCCTCCTCCATGCTGTCCAGTTCCAGCAGCAGCGTGTGGAAACTGGTTTCTTCCTTGGGCTCTTCCGGTTCGGCACTGGCGTCGGCCAGTTCCTGCAGGGCTGCCGGTACCGGGGCATCATCGAAGTCGAGCACCGGATCCGGTTCCAGCTCGCGCAGTTCCGCCAGCGGTGGCAGGTCGTCGAGGTTCTTCAGGTTGAAGTGATCGAGGAACGCCTTGGTGGTGGCGAACATCGCCGGCTTACCGGGCACATCGCGGTAGCCGACGATGCGGATCCACTCGCGCTCCATCAAGGTCTTGACGATATTGCTGTTGACCGCCACGCCCCGCACGTCTTCGATTTCACCGCGGGTGATCGGCTGGCGATAGGCAATCAGTGCCATGGTTTCCAGCATGGCCCGGGAGTAACGCTGCGGGCGCTCTTCCCACAGACGCCCGACCCAAGGCGCAAATTTCTCGCGAATTTGCAGGCGATACCCCGAGGCCACTTCCTTGAGTTCAAACGCGCGGCCATCGCAGGACTTGGCGAGAATCGTCAGGGCCTTCTTGAAGACCGGTGGCTCCGGGCGTTCGCCTTCTTCAAAGAGTTCGAACAGGCTTTCCAAAGATTGCGGCTTTCCCGAGGCCAACAGAAAGGCTTCAAGCAAGGGTGCCAGATCACGGGGTTCAGTCAGGTTCATGTTTCGACTCGTTATTCGGCTCGGGCTCGCACGTGGATCGCGGCAAATGGCTCATTCTGCACCAGCTCGACCAGGGATTCCTTGACCAATTCAAGGATCGCCATGAAGGTCACCACCACCCCCAGGCGCCCTTCTTCAGCGGTGAACAGCTCGACAAACGGTACGAAACCGCCGCCCTTGAGCCGTTCCAACACATCGCTCATGCGTTCGCGGGTCGACAGCGCTTCGCGGCTGACCTGATGGCTTTCGAACATGTCGCCACGGCGCAACACCTCGGCCATGGACAACAGCAGCTCTGACAAGCGCACATCCGGCAACAGCTTGCGCGCCCGGGCCTCCGGGGCGTCAAGCTTAGGCACCACCACATCACGGCCGACGCGACTCAGGCCGTCGATGCCTTCGGCGGCAGCCTTGAAACGCTCGTATTCCTGCAAGCGGCGGATCAGTTCGGCGCGCGGGTCTTCCTCTTCGTCTTCGACGGTTTCGGCCCTTGGCAACAGCATCCGCGACTTGATCTCGGCCAGCATCGCCGCCATCACCAGGTATTCGGCGGCCAGCTCCAGGCGCACCGACTGCATCAATTCGACGTAGCCCATGTACTGGCGAGTGATTTCCGCCACCGGGATGTCGAGGATGTTGATGTTCTGTTTGCGGATCAGGTACAGCAGCAGGTCGAGCGGGCCTTCGAACGCCTCGAGAAAGACTTCGAGGGCATCCGGCGGGATGTACAGGTCCAGCGGCATTTCCATGACCGCCTGGCCATAGACCATGGCGAAGGGCAGTTCCTGCTGGGCTCCGGCCTGACTGTCGACGGGTTCTACTGCGGACATCTAGGCCTCGACCATGAACGGCGCAGGGTCGCCGCAACCAACGCGAATGACTTCCGGCTCGCCGTCAGCGAGGCTGATCACGGTGGACGCCTTGATCCCGCCGAAACCGCCGTCGATGATCAGATCGACCTGATGTTCGAGCAACTGGCGCATTTCGTGCGGATCGCTCAACGGATCTTCATCGCCTGGCATGATCAGGGTTACGCTCATCAACGGTTCGCCCAGCTCAGCCAGCAGCGCCAGGGCAATCGGGTGGCTCGGCACACGCAGGCCGATGGTGCGTTTCTTCGGGTGCAACAACAGCCGCGGCACTTCGCGGGTGGCGTTGAGAATGAAGGTATACGGCCCCGGCAGATGGGCCTTGAGAATGCGGAAAGTGCCGGTGTCGATCTTGGCGAACAGCCCCAGTTGCGACAGGTCGCTGCAAATCAGCGCGAAGTTGTGCTTTTCATCCAGCTGCCGCAGACGCCGAACGCGCTCCACGGCTACCTTGTCGCCGATCTGGCAACCTATGGCGTAGGAAGAGTCCGTGGGATAAATCACCACCCCGCCCTTGCGGATGATCTCGACTGCCTGTTTGATCAGGCGCGCTTGCGGGTTTTCCGGATGAATCTGGAAAAATTGACTCACATTCTCTACCTGTTCAGACGGCGGCAATAACTGGGTCATGTTTGAATCGACACCATAGCGGTGGCAGATCCTCCGGGAGTGGCCGGTATTCACCGATCTCCGACCAGCCTCCGGGGCCATGAAAATCACTGCCGGCACTGACCAGCAGACCGAACTCGCGGGCCAGAATGGCCAGGCTGCCCACTTGCTCGGCAGGCTGGTAACCATTGACCACTTCGATAGCGTGGCCCCCTGCTTGAATATAGTCGGCAATCAGGCGACGTCGCTTGCTGCGCGTGAAATCATAGTGCCATGGGTGTGCCAGACTGACCCAGGCCTTGGCCGCGCGCAGGGTTTCGACGGTTTCCTCCAGGGTCGGCCAGTGTTGCTTGACGTCGCCCAGCTTGCCGGCGCCCAGCCATTTGCGGAACGCCTCGGCGCGATCCTTGACGAAACCTTCACGCACCATCCAGTCGGCGAAATGCGGGCGGGCCGGCGCGTTACCGCTGTCGCCCAGCTCCTGCTGGATCTCCCGGGCGCCTTCAAGCGCCCCCGGCATGCCTTTGAGCGCCAGTTTGCGGCTGATTTCCTCGGAGCGTAGCCAGCGGCCATCATGCAATCTGGCGATGGCCTCGACCAACGGCGCGGCGTTCACGTCAAAACCGTAGCCCAGGATATGAATGGTCGCGCCGCCCCAGGTGCAGGACAATTCGACGCCGTTGACCAGTTGCATCCCCAGCGCGGTAGCCGCGTGCCGGGCCTCGTCGAGGCCCTCGAGGGTGTCGTGATCGGTCAAGGCCAGGACTCGCACGCCTTTCTCGAACGCCCGCGCCACCAGAACCGCAGGCGCCAGGGCGCCATCGGAGGCCGTGCTATGGCAGTGCAAATCAACATTCACAGGGCTTTGTAACCTCAAATCAGCTGGCGCTATCGCGCGCCCATATGTTTGTTATTATGCCGCCACATCCTGCTTCTGGCTGCCACTGTGAAACAATTCATCGATTTCATCCCGCTACTGCTGTTTTTCATCGTCTTCAAAATCGACCCACAGGTCGTCGACATCGCCGGTCATGAGATCACTGTAGGCGGTATTTACAGCGCCACCGCGATGCTGATCGTCAGTTCACTGGTGGTCTACGGCACACTGTTCATCAAGCAGCGCAAGCTGGAGAAGAGCCAGTGGCTGACCCTGATCGCCTGCCTGGTCTTCGGCAGTCTGACGCTCGCGTTCCACAGCGAGACGTTCCTTAAGTGGAAAGCACCGGTGGTCAACTGGCTGTTCGCCCTTGCGTTCATCGGCAGCCACTTCGTCGGTGACAGCCTGCTGATCAAACGCATCATGGGCCACGCGCTGAGCTTGCCGGAGCCGGTCTGGACGCGCCTGAACATCGCCTGGATCGCCTTCTTCCTGTTTTGCGGTGCCGCCAACCTGTTTGTCGCGTTCACCTTCCAGAGCTACTGGGTCGACTTCAAGGTCTTCGGCAGCCTGGGCATGACTTTGCTGTTCCTGATCGGCCAGGGCATCTACCTGTCCCGTCATCTGCACGATGCCGACACCACAACGCCAAAAACCGAGGACTGACATGCTTTACGCAATCATTGCCACAGACGTCGCCAATTCCCTGGAAGCCCGCCTGGCCGCTCGGCCTGCACACCTCGAGCGCCTGCAAGTGCTCAAGGGCGAAGGTCGCATCGTACTGGCCGGCCCACATCCGGCGATCGACAGCAATGATCCGGGCGCGGCGGGTTTCACCGGCAGCCTGATCGTCGCCGAATTCGATTCCCTGAGCGCCGCCCAGGCCTGGGCCGACGCTGATCCGTACATCGCCGCAGGCGTCTACGCCAACGTTCTGGTGAAGCCGTTCAAGCAAGTCCTGCCGTAACTTTCTTCTCGCAATGCCCCCACGCGGTGAACCATATCGGTTCATCGCGCTCTCAATCGCTCATTATTCTCGTTTGCCGGCCGACAACTTTCCCAATACTCGTATTGGAACCAGGAGTCGCCATGCGCAAGGGTCCGTTGTGCCTGATGTTGGTCACGTTGTCGATCGTGGCGCCCGCCCACGGTGAAGAAAACGCCGAGGGGGGCAACTCGACGCCGCTTTCCTTGAGCGCCGGAAGCCAGATCACCGAGCTGCAGCAACGCTTGAAAGAAAGCGAACGGCAACGGGAAGAACTGAACAAACAATTGCAAACTGCCGATGGCGAACGCGAAAGCCCGCTCCTGGCCCGGTTGCGCCAGGAGAACCAGCGTTTGAAGCTGCAACTCAAGGAAGCCCAGGCCAGCAGTCCGCTGCCGCGCCTGCTGACCGACCAGCAACAATGGTTCGTCATTGGCGCCGGGGTAGCGCTATTGGCTCTGCTCTGCGGTATCTTCGCCAGTGGAGCAAGTCGAAAACGTCGACAATGGCTAAATTGAGTGAGTCATGAGCGAGCTGTTACTTATTGATGATGACCAGGAGCTGTGTGAGCTCCTGAGCAGTTGGCTGAGCCAGGAAGGGTTTCAGGTTCGGGCCTGTCACGACGGCCAGAGCGCACGCCGCGCGCTGGCTGAAACCGCCCCGGCGGCCGTGGTGCTGGATGTGATGTTGCCCGATGGCAGCGGCCTGGAACTGCTCAAGCAGTTGCGCAGCGATCACCCGGACTTGCCCGTACTGATGCTCTCGGCCCGGGGCGAACCGCTGGACCGTATCCTCGGCCTGGAACTCGGCGCCGACGATTACCTGGCCAAGCCCTGCGACCCACGGGAACTGACCGCCCGCTTGCGCGCAGTCCTGCGCCGTAGCCACCCGGCGGCGGTGTCCAGCCAGATGGAACTGGGCGACCTGTGTTTCAGCCCGGTGCGCGGCGTGGTCAGCATCGACGAACAGGAATTCACCCTCACCGTCTCCGAAAGCCGCCTGCTGGAAGCCTTGCTCAAGCAACCGGGCGAGCCCCTGGACAAACAGGAACTGGCGCAGATCGCCCTCGGCCGCAAGCTGACCCTGTACGACCGCAGCCTGGACATGCACGTCAGCAACCTGCGCAAGAAGATCGGCCCACACCCCGATGGTCGACCGCGCATCGTGGCCCTGCGCAGCCGCGGTTACTACTACAGCCTGTAGGAGCAGCCGGTCGACGCTCGATTGCTCGCGATGGTCTCACAGTCAACGCGCTTTTCCAGACAGCACGCGTAATCGTTCAACTCCATCGCGAGCGAGCTCGCTCCTACAGTCAGGCACCTGGACGTTTTGTCAGGTCGGCGCAAAATCATCTTTACCCAAGCTTTACGTACCGCTGACCGCCGCTGACCTTGAACTGCGTAATCTGTACTCATCCGGAACGTACCGGGAACGAGACAAGGAGATACACCATGCGCAAGACTCTTATCGCTCTGATGTTCGCTGCTGCCCTGCCGACCGTTGCCATGGCCATGCCTGAAGGCACGGGCCCCATGGGTGGGTCGATGGACGGCTCGCGCCACGGCGGTCAGATGCACGGCATGCACGGCAAAGGCCCGTACAGTGAACTGGACCTGAGCCGCGAACAGCGCGAGCAGATCCGCAAGATCATGGGCGAGCAGATGCACGAGCGTAAGCAACTGGTCGATAAGTACCTGGAGAAACTCTCGCCAGCCGACCAGAAAGCCATGAAGGACGAGATGGCCGCTAACCACAAGAAAGCGGAAGCGGATGTGCGCGCCTTGCTGAAACCGGATCAACAGAAGAAATTCGACGAGATCCAGAAAAAACAGGCTGAACGTCGCGCCGAGTGGGCCGAGTTCAAGGCCTGGAAAGCGCAACAACCGCAAAAGGCGCAATAATGCGCTGACCACGGACCCGACGGCTGAGCACCGTTGGGTCTGACACCACACAATTCACTGTGGGAGCGAGCTTGCTCGCGATAGCGTCAGCACGTTCAACATCAACGTGACTGAAAGACCGCCATCGCGAGCAAGCTCGCTCCCACATGGATTTGTGATCGTTTGAGGATTTCCTGTGCGTTCATTGTTCTGGCGTATCCTGGCCAGCTTCTGGCTGGCCATCGCCCTGGTTGCAGGGCTTTCCATCCTGCTCGGGCACATGCTCAACCAGGACGCATGGATTCTCAGCCGCCACCCGGGCCTCAACACGCTGGCCGAAGAGTGGACGCAAACCTACGAAAGCCAGGGTGAAGACGCCGCCCAGGACATTCTCCAGCAACGCAAACGCCAGTATCACATCGACGTTCAGGTGCTTAACGAAAGCGGCGATCCGCTGGTGCGCGGCACTTTCCCCAAACGTGCGGCGGCCTTTGAAGCGCGCCAGAACAATGAGGACCGGCGCCTGCCGTGGCGGCGTCTGACCGATGAGTTCACCAGCGAAAAAACCGGTGACACCTACCTGTTCATCTACCGCATTGCGCACCCGGAACTGGACGCTTGGCACCGCGAGAGCCTGCTCTGGCCGCTCAGTGCGCTGGGGATCGCCCTGGTGGTGCTGACCCTGTTCAGCCTGCTGGTGACCTTCTCCATCACTCGCCCGCTCAGCCGTCTGCGCGGCGCGGTGCATGACCTGGGACAAACCACGTATCAACAGAACAGCCTGGTCAAGCTGGCCAACCGTCGCGATGAGTTCGGCGTCCTGGCCAACGACTTCAACCGCATGGGCGCGCGCCTGCAAAGCCTGATTGGCAGTCAGCGGCAACTGCTGCGGGATGTGTCCCATGAACTGCGCTCGCCCCTCGCCCGCCTGCGTATCGCGCTGGCACTGGCCGAACGGGCCACCCCGCAAGAACGGGAACAGCTGTGGCCGCGCCTGACTCGCGAGTGCGACCGACTGGAAGCGCTGATCAGCGAAATCCTGGTACTGGCGCGGGTCGACTCCGATAACGCCAGTGCGGAAGAGGTGGACCTGAACGCCTTGCTCTATACCCTGCAAAAGGATGCGCAACTCGGTTCACCCGAGCAACTGGTCCACCTCGAAGCCGAATCGCAACTGAATCTGAAGGGCTGGCCGACCATGATCGAACGGGCCGTCGACAATCTGCTGCGCAATGCACAGCGTTTCAATCCGGTGGGTGGCCTACCGATCGAAATGCAGGCGCTGCGTCAGGGTGAGCGGATCGTCGTGACTGTGCGCGATCATGGGCCCGGTGTCAGTGCCGAATACATGAGTCAGCTCGGTGAGCCATTCTATCGGGCGCCGGGGCAGACTGCGGCCGGACACGGCCTGGGCCTGGCTATCGCCCGGCGCGCGGCGGAGCGACATGGCGGCAGCCTGGTGCTGGCCAATCACCCGGAAGGCGGGTTCATTGCCAGCCTGGAATTGCCGTTGGTGCCGGGGGCTGTCGTACAGCCCTGAAACGGACACCCTTTGATGTGAGCTACCTGGATCTACTGTGGGAGTGAGCTTGCTCGCGATGACGGCGGCACTCTCAACAATCAAATTGACTGACCGGCCGCTATCGCGAGCAAGCTCGCTCCCACAGGTTTTGCGGTGTCAGACTTTGCCCGGCCAGGCGCTGACGAACTCGGCCAGGTCAACTTTCTCGGCCACGCGCGGTTCTTTCTGCGGTGTGCCCAGATACAGGAAAGCAATCACCTCTTCCCCTTCCGCCAGGCCCAAACCCTTAGCCACATGCGGCGAGTAGGCCAGGTCACCGGTACGCCACACCGCACCAATGCCCTGCGCATACGCCGCCAGCAAAATCCCGTGGGCCGCACAGCCTGCCGCCAGCAATTGCTCGGACTTCGGATATTTGACGTGATCCTGCAACCGCGCAATCACCACCACCACCAGTGGTGCACGCAGTGGATTATTGCGCGCCTTGTCGATGGCCGCTTCGCCGACTTCGCTGTCTTGCAGTTTCGCCGCCTCGGCCAGCAACTCGCCCATCTGCTCACGTGCCGCGCCTTCCACCGTCAGGAAACGCCAAGGCTGCAAGTGACCGTGATCCGGGGCGCGCATGGCGGCGCCAAACAGCACCTCGCGCTGCTCGGCAGTGGGTGCAGGGTCAATCAGTCGTGGAACGGAAACACGGTTGAGCAAAGCGTCGAGAGCCTGCATCGGCCACCTCCTGAAAAATTTGTGCGGCTATTCTAGCTGTAACTGTCGCAGCAGTGCCGGTTTACATGCCCTGCCCCGCAGGTAGAATGGCGCCCTTTCCACTATCAGCCGAGCGGACCTCATGGCGTTGCCGACCTTACGGATCATTGGTTTCATCATCGGCATCTTCCTGATCACGCTGGCGATCTCCATGGTCGTGCCCATGGCCACACTGGTCATTTTCGAGCGCACCAGCGATCTGCCATCGTTCCTCTGGGCCAGCATGATCACCTTTGTCGCCGGTTTGGCGCTGGTGATTCCAGGGCGCCCCGAACATGTTCACCTGCGCCCCCGGGACATGTACCTGCTGACCGTCAGCAGTTGGCTGGTGGTGTGCATCTTCGCCGCGCTGCCATTCCTGCTGACCCAGCACATCAGCTACACCGATTCATTCTTCGAAAGCATGTCCGGCATCACCGCCACTGGCGCAACCGTGCTCAACGGCCTGGACAACATGTCCCCCGGCATCCTGATGTGGCGCTCGTTGCTGCACTGGATCGGCGGCATCGGCTTCATCGGCATGGCGGTGGCGATCCTGCCGCTGTTGCGCATCGGCGGCATGCGGCTGTTCCAGACCGAATCGTCGGACCGCTCGGAAAAGGTCATGCCCCGCTCACACATGGTCGCGCGGCTGATCGTGGCGGCCTACGTCGGCATTACCATTGTCGGCAGCCTGGCGTTCTGGTGGGCCGGGATGAGCCCGTTCGACGCCATCAACCATGCGATGTCGGCCATTTCCACCGGCGGCTTCTCGACCTCCGACCAGTCTTTGGCCAAGTGGCCGCAACCGGCGGTGCATTGGGTAGCGATCGTCATCATGATTCTCGGTGCCCTGCCGTTCACCCTGTATGTGGCCACGTTGCGTGGAAACCGTCGGGCGCTGATCAAGGACGAACAGGTTCAAGGCCTGCTCGGCATGCTGCTGGTGACCTGGCTGGTGCTCGGCACCTGGTATTGGTGGACTACCCAGCTGCATTGGCTGGAAGCGTTGCGGCATGTGGCGCTGAACGTGACATCGGTGGTGACGACGACCGGTTTCGCGCTGGGGGACTACAGCCTCTGGGGCAATTTCTCGCTGATGCTGTTTTTCTACCTGGGGTTTATCGGCGGTTGTTCCGGCTCGACCGCGGGCGGGATCAAGATTTTCCGCTTCCAGGTGGCCTATATCCTGCTCAAGGCCAACCTTAACCAGCTGATTCACCCGCGGGCGGTGATCAAGCAGAAGTACAACGGTCACCGCCTCGACGAAGAAATCGTGCGGTCGATCCTTACCTTTTCGTTCTTCTTTGCAATCACCATCTGTGTGATCGCGCTGCTGCTGTCGCTGCTCGGCGTGGACTGGATGACCGCCCTCACCGGCGCGGCCAGTACCGTGTCCGGCGTCGGCCCGGGGCTCGGCGAAACCATCGGCCCGGCGGGCAACTTCGCCACCCTGCCGGATGCCGCCAAGTGGATTCTCTCGTTCGGCATGCTGTTGGGCCGACTGGAGATCATTACGGTGTTTGTGCTGTGTATTCCGGCATTTTGGCGTCATTGACCGCATCAGGTGCTTGCATCAGCCGCATCCGGTACTCGCCGGGTGTGGCATCGAACCAGCGCCGGAAAGCACGGAAGAAGTTGCTCGGATCGGCAAACCCCAGCAAGTAGGCAATTTCCAGCAAGGTCATGTTCGGTCGTGCCAGGTACTGTTCGGCCAGTTCGCGCCGGGTATCGTCCAGCAGCGCCTGAAAACTCGTACCCTCTTCCTGCAAGCGCCGCTGCAAGGTGCGCTGGGACAGATGCAGCGTCTGCGCCACGGTATCGCGCTTGGGTTCGCCTTGGGGCAACAGGCGGCACAACACCTGCCGCGCCTTGTGGGTCACCCGGCTTTCGGAAAAACGCGCCAGGTACTCGCCGGCAAAGCGGTCATGCAGCAACGCCATGGCCTCGTTGGCCGTCGGCAGCGGCGCTTCCATATCGGCGGGTTCGAAAATCAGCGCATCGTAAGGCGCGTTGAACACCAGCGGTGCATGGAAAGCTTGTTTATAGGGTTCCAGATTGACCGGCTCGGTACCTTGCAACAACACTTTGCGCGGTTGCAACGTACGCCCGGTCAACCAGCCACACAGCGCCAAGGCACAGGCCATTGAAGCTTCGGCGCTTTGCCGGGTCGGCGGCAGATGATCGCCATGCACCGTCAGAATCAGCCCGTAGCCTTCTTCCAGTAGCTGGAAACTCAGGTCGGCACTTTCGGCGATGATCCGCTGATAGCGCACCAGACGCTGAAAGCCTTCGGCCAGGGTCCGGCTGGACATCAAGGCGTAACCGGCCACATGAAACTGCGCCGGTCGCAGCACCTTGCCCATGTTCAGGCCGATGGCCGGGTTGCCGGATAGCTCGACCGCCCGTTGCCACAACCGGGTCATGGAATCCTGGGGGAAGCGTGCGTCCGGATCATCCAGTGCCGCGTAGTCGAGCCCCAACTGCTTGAACAGAGCCCGGCAATCCAGGCCGTCCATCTCCAGCGCTTTGACAATCCCCATCGCCCAGCTTGCAGAAGTCGTTCGTTCGCTCATGGCGTTTTCTTACATGGTGGCCGCATGCTACGGCTATTGACCGAAGGATACTAAAGTGGCGCCTATTGTCAGTGGCTGATGCCATTGATCACTCTAGACTCAAATAAGCTACCCGCAGAACAACTTGCAGCAAGAACAATAACCACAGAGATCGCTGTCGTGGAAAACGTCAAACGATTCAACAGCTTCGCTGAGTTCTATCCTTACTACCTCAGTGAGCACAGCAACAGTACCTGCCGCCGTTTACACTTTATCGGCACGACCCTGGTTATCTTGATTCTGACGCTGACCATTGGTCGCGGAGCATGGATTCTGTTGTGGACCCTGCCGCTGGCAGGCTACAGCTTTGCCTGGGTAGGGCATTTCTTCTTCGAGAAGAACCGCCCGGCAACGTTCCAACACCCCTTCTATAGCCTGCTCGGCGATTTTGTCATGTACCGGGACATGGTCCTGGGGCGCGTTCCGTTCTAGCTGACTTGCGTCACAAGAGAGTTACCGATGAATGCCAATGCCCGCTTCACCCACATGAAGGACGGCACACAGGAAGACTGGGCGATCATCGCCGCGGACTTCAGTGCCTATGCGCGACAATTGCCGACAAGGATCGTGGCGCACCTGAAGTTGCTGGAGGGGGATTTTGGCGGCTTCCCGGTGGATCGCCTGACCCACTCCCTGCAAACCGCCACCCGCGCCTGGCGCGATGGTCGCGACGAGGAGTACGTGGTCTGCGCCCTGCTCCACGATATCGGCGACACCCTGGGCACCTACAATCACCCGGACATCGCGGCGGCGATCCTCAAGCCGTTCGTCAGCACCGAGAACTTGTGGATGGTGGAAAAGCACGGGATTTTCCAGGGCTACTACTTCTTCCATCACTTGGGTATGGATCGGCACTTGCGCGAGCAATTCAAGGACCATCCGCAGTACCAGGCGACCGTCGAGTTCTGCGCCAAATACGATGCGGCGGCGTTTGATCCGGCGTACGAGACGCTGCCGTTGAGCTTTTTCGAGCCGATGATGGAGCGCCTGTTTGCGCACCCCAGGAATTCGATCTACAAGGCGGCGATGGAAGAACATTCGCCAGCCTGACAGATCCAGCGGGACCGCTTCGCGCTCCATTCGCGGGCAAGCCCGCTCCCACAATGGGCGAAGGTGAACGCAGCACTTGTGACCGCCAGTTAACCCTGTGGGAGCGGGCTTGCCCGCGAAGAGGCCAGTACAAACACCGAATGATTATCAGGCCAACTCCGCAACCCTGCCCGCCTTCATCTGTGCCTCGCGCGCCTGGGCATCCGCCAGGCGATACAACTCGATCGAGCCATCCCAGTGCTCGATCAGCGCGGTGCACGATTCCACCCAGTCGCCGCAATTGAGGTAGTCCACCTCGCCGACCTTGCGAATCTCGGCATGGTGAATGTGCCCGCACACCACTCCGTGCAGCTCGCGCTTGACGCATTCATGGGCGATGGCTTCTTCGAAGTCGCTGATGAAGCTGACCGCGGTTTTCACCTTGTGCTTGAGGTAGGCCGACAGCGACCAGTAGCCGTAGCCATATCGCGCGCGCCAATGATTGAGCCAGCGGTTGAGGGTCAGGGTGAATTCGTAGGCCGAGTCACCGAGAAACGCCAGCCAGCGATGGTAACGGGTGATCACATCGAACTGGTCGCCGTGTATCACCAGCAGGTGCCGGCCGTCGGCGGTGACGTGCACGGCTTCGTCGACCAACTGGATGTTGCCCAGGATCAGCTTCGAATAGCGGCGCAGGAATTCGTCGTGGTTGCCGGTGACGTAGATCACCTCGGTGCCACGCTTGCTCATGGTCAACAGGCGGCGGATGACGTTGGTGTGCGCTTGCGGCCAGTACATGCCGCCGCGCAGTTTCCAGCCGTCGATGATGTCGCCGACCAGGTAGATCTTGTCTGCGTGGTAGCTCTTGAGAAACTGCGACAGGTGTTCAGCCTGGCAATCCCGGGTGCCCAAATGCACGTCGGAAATCCATAAAGTCCGTACGCGTTGCTTACGGGTGGGTTTGGCGAGCTCGGCGCTGGTCATGGGCAACCCTCTGACAAGTTTTGCCAAGTCTGCCCCGGCCCGGTTAATGGTCCATGACAGCGTCAAGTCAGTCCTGTGACAGCGCTTGTTGGCCCGCTCGGTGTAGACTGACGCCCTGAACCGGGAGACCCGCGATGAGACCGATCCTCACGCTTCGCCAATACAGCCACGACCTGATCGTCCATAGCCACGAACACGCGCAACTGGTGTTCGGGCTCTCGGGCGCCCTGGATTTCGAGGTCGACGGCCGTGGCAGCCAGGTGGTCCAGCAGAGTTTCGTGGTGGTGCCCTCCGGAGCGCATCACGCGTGTGGCAGCACCAATGGCAGCCGTTGCCTGGTGCTGGATGTCCCCAGCGAACAATGGGTTGCCCAGTCGTTGGGCGATCACGCCGACTCCAGCCGACGCCTGCTCGACAACGCCGGGCGCCTGCCTCTGGACGCCGGGCAAAGCCAATTGGTCAGTTGGCTGGCGAACAGTCCGGTCGATGATCCGCTGATCGCTCAACAAGGCGCGGTGCTTTTGCTGGCCAGTCTCAACAACGCCAGGCCCGAGGCCGTCGGCGGTCGGCGCCTGCCCTATGCGGCGCTGAACGCACACATCGATCAGTACGCGGCGTACCCGTTGCAAGTGGCCGACCTGGCCCGGGTCGCCGGCCTTTCCAGTGCCCGTTTGCATGCGCGGTTCGTGGCCGAATGCGGGCAGACGCCGATGGACTACATCCGCAGCCGACGCCTGCACATCGCGGTGGGCTTGCTGCGCAATTCGGCGTTGCCCATCGGCGAGATTGCCAGCCGCGTCGGCTACAGCTCCCAGAGTGCCTTTGCGGCGGCGGTGCTGCGCGAGTTCGGGACATCCCCCGGAAAACTGCGGCGCGAGGCTGGCGACAAATAACGCGAGTTTGCCGACAGACTTGATGGGCCATTACGCGCTTCAATGAGGCCTCTGTTCGTTTGTCGTTAAGGATTGCAATGACTCCCCGTACCGCCCTTGGCGCCTTGCATATAGGCGCATTGATGTTCGGCCTGACCGGTGTGTTCGGCAAACTGGCCGCTGCGTCCCCGGCGATCATCGTTTTCGGCCGTGCCGCTTTCGCCGTACTCGCGCTGGCGTTTTTTGCACGGTTCGCCAGCCAGACGCGCTGGCAGAAACTCGAGGCCATGGACTGGCGTCGCCTGTTGCTCAGCGGCTTGTTGCTGGCCGGACACTGGGTGAGCTTCTTCATTGCGGTGAAAGTCGCAGGCGTGGCGATTGCGACGCTCGGTTTCGCCAGTTTCCCGGCCTTTACCGTGATCCTCGAAGGGTTGATCTTCCGCGAGCGCATCCGCGCCAATGAGATCGTGCTGGTGCTGCTGGTGAGTGTCGGCCTGGTGCTGGTCACGCCCGATTTTGACCTCGCCAGCGGCGCCACCACCGGCCTGCTGTGGGCCGTGGGTTCCGGATTGCTGTTCGCCCTGCTGTCACTGACCAACCGTGCCAGCTCCGGGCGAGTTCCGCCGGTACAGGCGGCGCTGTGCCAGAACGTGGTGGTTGCCCTGTGCCTGCTGCCGGTGGCGGCGCCTCAATTGAGCGAAGTGCGCGCCATCGACTGGCTGTGGATCGGCCTGCTCGGTGTGTTCTGTACCGGTGTCGCCCACAGCCTGTTCGTCGCCAGCCTCGCGGTGATCAAGGCACGCACTGCCGCCGTGGTGTTCGCCCTGGAGCCGGTCTACGGCATCACCGTCGCCTGGCTGCTGTTCAACGAAAACCCGACCCTGCGCATGTTGCTGGGGGGTGCGCTGATCATTGTGGCGATTGTGGTCTCCAGCCGGTTCTCAAGTGGCACAAGCAAGAAAGCCGTTGCAGCCGAGGCCGCGTCTCACTGAGTGCGGTCGTTGTGCCCCAGGTCGCGGTCCGGGTCGATCTGGTCGCGGACCCGCTGCTTGAGCACTTTGGCCTCGGGGAAGCCACCGTCCGCCTTGCGCTCCCAGATCTGCACAGCGCCACAGTAGATATGAAAGACCCCACCGGTGCCTGGCACCAGGGAGACTTTGCCCAGGTCATCACCAAAGGTGCTGAGCAGTTCCTGGGCCAGCCAGGCCGCACGCAACAGCCATTGGCATTGCGTGCAGTAGGTGATGATGATTTCCGGTTTGCTGACGGCCATGATGGGACCTGACTCCAGAGTTTGACGACGCCGCTATGATAGCCCGACCGGAGGCTGTCGAGACGGCGCAACGGGTTGCATCTCCAACTCGAACTCAGGCTCGATCATGGCCAGAGCCGCCGGCTGCGGGTTCTCGGTCAGACTGATCACGTCCCAACTCGACGCCATGGACAGCTCCTCCAGGTTGAGCCGGTACTCATCGTCAGTAGCGGATTCGCCGGATATCGCCAAACCCGGAACCACCGCCATGGCAACAGCAACCGGGACGGAATGATGGCTATCGACCCGTTCAAGCTCGTCGTTGGCCGGCACCCCGTCGCGATGCCCAGTGGATGGTTGCATGACGGAGGGCCACATCACTGGCTCGGTAAAGAGCTCAGCCAGCGGTTCATGCTGCGACGGCAGCGCCTCTGACGCTGTGGCTTGATGCTGCTGGCGGCGAACAAACCAGCCCAGCGCCAGCAACGCTATCAGCGCCGACAAACCGGCAATCGGCAGCCAGCCAATCCCGGGGTTTTCAGCAATAACGGGGGCTGGCGTCGCCACGTCGGAAGCAACCGGTTGGGCCTTTACCTTCTTGAGCTCCGCGAGTTGGGTTTGCAGTTCGGCCAAATGTTTTTTCTGGCCGGCGATCAGCTCATCCTGGTCTTGAAGCTTCGCGTTGAGCTCATCGACAGTGGTTTGCAACTGGTGGTTTTGCAGGGCGCTGGCGGCCAGTTGTTCGACAGCGGGATCAACCACTGCGACGTCCGTTTCTGGCGTCGTCCTGGCCACGGGTGACGGCGCCACGACCGGTTTCACACGAGGGAATGCGGACGCCGGGGAACCGGATGCCGCTTCATCAGCGGCGGGAACTACCCCAGGCGCACCCGGCGGATCGATCAGTAACGTGTACTCACGCAGCAATCGCCCATTAGGCTGATTGAGCTGCACGAGGAAATTCAGGAACGGCTCACTCACCGGTTTGTTGGAGGTCACCTCGATCACGCTGCGATTACCGCGCAACACCGGGGTGAACTTCAGGTTGCTGAGAAAAAACGCCCGGTCGACCCCGGCACGGCTGAACTCGTCTGCCGTTGCCAGGCTCACCGACAGCTGGTTTTCCTCCACGCCAGCAGCATCCACCAGTGCGATATCGGCACGCAGCGGTTGATTCAGCGCCGAATGCAGGGTGATTTCACCCAGGCCCAGCGCAGCCGCCCATGCCGAATAAGTGACCGCGGCCCCGGCCAGCAACCACAGAGAACCACCGCGTAAAACCAATCGCCAACACTTGAGCATGAGCATCCTTGAGATCTACAGAAACCATCCGCACGGGTTCGTACATCCGTTACGAACACGATATTGCCGAGTAGTTCTTATAGTCTGTCCAATGCGGTCTCTCAAAAACCTGGCGTTCGGTTATGCCTCAAGACTTTTCAAGGTTGCCCAGGATGTGCCCGTGAACCCGCATGCACACCTTCAAATCCGCCTCATCGACGCCTTCGAACAGTTCGTGACGCAGTTGCGTGGCAATGGTTTCAATTTGTTCGATCAGGGGACGCGCTGGCGCGCAGAGCACGATTTTCTTCGCCCGACGGTCTTCCAGCACTGCCTGGCGTTGCACCAGGCCCTGGCTTTCCAGGCTGTCGAGTAAACGGGCCAGGGTCGGACCTTCGACGCCGACGCTTTGTGCCAGCTCACGCTGGGTCGGTGCTTCTTCGAAACGGGCCAGGTGCAGCAGCACCAGCCAGCGTGCCTGGGACAAGCCCATGCCCGCCAGTCGGCGGTCCAGTTCGGCACGCCAGCCACGGGACATCTGGGCCAATTGCATGCCAAAGCGGTGTTGATCGGTTAACGGCATAAAACACTCATGATTAGACTGAAATAAATAAAAACTAATTATTAGTCAGCTAAGCATGAGCCTCGACTTGAGGCAAGGCTTGATCTGTAGTGAATCGTTACATCAGCACTACGGATGTCTCAAATCTCGAACTCCGACTGCAAGGCAGCGCGAACGCAGTACAACACCCCTTCCGGCACCCGGCCCGCGAACAGCGCGGCGATCTCGGAAACCGGCGGCAACTCGCCTTCGCCGTCGAGGAAGGCGTCCTGGACTTCACCCATCAGGTCTTCAGGCAGATCCAGCGCCTGCTCCAACGACAACTGCTGCTTGCCGATCGCTTCGGCCAGCATGGTGTAGACGTTCTTTTCCGAGCACTGCAATTGACCGGCGATCTGCACCGGCGTCATCCCGGCCCGCGCCAGCGTGATCAGTTCGTGACGTACGTCGGCCACCGGTTTCGGCGCTTCGACCTGGCCGCCGAGCACTTCGAGGAAGGCCTCGCCGTAACGCTCCAGCTTGCGCGCGCCGACGCCGCTGACCGTGGCCATTTCCGCCAGCGAGGTCGGCTGGCTGCGCAGCATCTCCAGCAAGGTCGAGTCGGGGAAGATGACATACGGCGGCACGCCATGTTCTTCGGCGAGCTTGCGACGCAGGGCGCGCAAGGCTTCCCATTGTTCGCGCTCCTCGCCACGGACCAGCTGGCTCGCCTGGCTCTTGCTGCTTTTCGCCACGGTTTGCGCCTTGAGATCGCGGCGCAGTTCCAGGGTCACTTCACCCTTGAGCAGCGGCCGGCAGCTGTCGCTCAGGCGCAGGCCACCGTAGCCCTCGAGGTCGATGTCCGCCAGACCACGGGCCACCAGTTGGCGGAACAACGAGCGCCATTCGCCCTCCGCCATCGTCTTGCCAACACCATACACCGACAGGTGCTGATGGCCGAAGCTGCGGACCTTCTCGTTGTCCTTGCCCAGCAATACATCCACCAGGTGCCCGACGCCGTAGCGCTGACCGGTGCGGTAGATCGCCGACAGCGCCTGACGCGCAGGCTCGGTGGCATCCCAGGTCTGCACGCCGTCGACGCAGTTATCGCAATGACCGCAGGGCTCGGGCATGTCTTCGTCGAAGTAGGCCAGCAGCGTTTGCCGACGGCAGCGGGTTTCTTCACAGAGCGAGAGCATGGCGTCGAGCTTGTGCTGCTCCAGACGCTTGTGGCGTTCGTCGCCTTCGGAGTTCTGCAGCATCTGCTTGAGCATCACCACGTCTTGCAGGCCGTAGGCCATCCAGGCATCCGCCGGCAGACCGTCACGGCCACCACGACCGGTTTCCTGGTAATAGGCCTCTAGGGATTTCGGCAAATCGAGGTGCGCGACAAAACGCACGTTGGGCTTGTCGATGCCCATGCCGAACGCCACCGTCGCGACCATGATCAGGCCTTCCTCATTGAGGAAGCGCTTCTGATGGTAGGCCCGCAGATCATTGGGTAGCCCGGCGTGGTACGGCAACGCCGGGAAGCCTTGCTCGCTGAGGAACGCGGCGACTTCCTCGACTTTCTTGCGCGACAGGCAATACACGATGCCCGCATCGCTACGGCGCTCGGCGAGGAACGCCAGCAACTGCTTGCGCGGCTGTTCCTTGGGCACGATGCGATAAAAGATGTTCGGCCGGTCGAAGCTCGACAGGAAGCGCTCGGCGTCTTGCAGGTGCAGCCGGGTGACGATTTCTTCCCGGGTGCGCTTGTCGGCCGTGGCGGTCAGGGCGATGCGCGGCACGTCGGGGAACATTTCCGCCAACTGGCCCAGTTGCAGGTATTCCGGGCGGAAATCGTGGCCCCATTGCGACACGCAGTGCGCTTCGTCGATGGCGAACAGAGAGATGTCCAGGCCCTGCAGGAAGGACAACATACGCGGCTGGACCAGGCGTTCCGGCGCCAGATAGAGCATTTTCACTTCACCGCGGCGGATACGGGCGGCGAGGTCGCGTTGCTGCTCGGCACTGAGGGTGGAGTTCAACGCGGCGGCGGCCACGCCCAGTTCTTCGAGGGTAGCGACTTGATCGTCCATCAGTGCGATCAGCGGCGAGACCACCACGGCCAGGCCTTCGCGCAACAGCGCCGGAACCTGGAAGCACAGGGACTTGCCGCCGCCGGTAGGCATCAGGACCAGGGCATCGCCGCCGCTGGCCACGCGCTCAATGATTGCACCCTGGCGGCCACGGAAACTGTCGTAGCCGAAGATGTCCTTGAGGACGCGTTGAGCCTGTTCGAGCATAAAAACTCCAAAAATCACCGAAACATCCCTGCAAGGCTGGTTCAGAACCCGCGACGCTGCACCGATAAATCGTAAGTGCGCATTGCATGACGCTTCACATTTCAGCCGTGACGCCAGCAGGGCATCACAAAACGCGCGAGTATACCCGAGCCCCGTCCGGCAAAGGGCACCGCTGAGAAGACACCGACAAACCCGATGTACATAAAAACTGTGGGAGCGAGCTTGCTCGCGATGAGGCCATCACAGTCAACATTGATTTCGCCTGAACCACCGCTATCGCGAGCAAGCTCGCTCCCACAGGGGTAGCGCTTGACCGAACTGCAAGGGGAGCAGCTCCCACAAACGGGCAAATATGCCGTGCGGCTGGCCCAAGTGCTCAAGAAGGCCTAGAATTCCCGCATCGAACATTCCCCAAGGTAGTCCTTTAATGTCCTTCGCTGAGCAACTAACCCGCCTGCAAGTCTTCCTCGACGCTGATGAACTGCATGACGAGGCGCTGGACTACGTGGCCGCCCACGGCTACCTCACCGCGCTGTCGATCTG
This sequence comes from Pseudomonas sp. GW821-FHT12A04, assembly GCF_058807755.1. Taxonomy (NCBI): domain Bacteria; kingdom Pseudomonadati; phylum Pseudomonadota; class Gammaproteobacteria; order Pseudomonadales; family Pseudomonadaceae; genus Pseudomonas; species Pseudomonas sp. GW821-FHT12A04. The sequence continues at coordinate 95,308 of NZ_JBXAQZ010000013.1, read as the reverse complement.
TTCCGAAGTCGTTCCTGATCGTGAGTGGATCGATGCACTTTTCGCCGAGGAGCCGCATTACAGCAGCGAAGCCCAGCGCGAAGAGATCGAAGCCACCCTGATCGGCCTCAAGGCCCACATCGCTCGCCAGCTGGCCTCCGATGAAGAATTCGAACTGCCATGCGACCTGGACCTGGGCGACGAGCCGGACGATTCCGACCTGCGCGGCTGGTGCATCGGCTTCATGGAAGGCGTATTCCTGCGCGAAGCGGCCTGGTTCGAAAGCGCCGAAGACGAAGTCAGCGAAATGCTGCTGCCGATCATGGTCGGTTCGGGCCTGTTCGACGAGCAGCCGGAGTTCGAAGACATCGCCAAAGATGCCAACCTGATGGACGACATGATCGTACAGATCCCGGAGGCCCTGACCGCGCTGTACCTGCTGTGCAACGCGCCAGACGAAAAACCGGCGATTCTCAAGCCCCGCCACCACTAAGGTTCTGCCTATGGACAACCCCATAGGCAACCGCCCCCTGATGTTGCGCTACGTGCTGCTGGCCATCGGCTGGCTAAGCGTGGCGCTGGGGGTGATCGGGATTTTCCTGCCGGTATTGCCCACCACCCCTTTCCTGCTGCTGGCGGCCGCCTGCTTCGCCCGCAGTTCGCCGCGCTTTTATCAATGGCTAGTCGAGCATCCACGGCTTGGCCCGTGGATTCGCGATTACCTCAACGGCAACGGCATTCCGCTCAAGGGCAAGGTCTACGCCATTGGCCTGATGTGGCCGAGTATCCTGTTCTCCTGCTACCTGGTACCGCTGTACTGGGCACGGTGTTTCATGCTGACTAGCGCGGTGCTGGTGACGATTTACATCCTCAAGCAGAAAACCCTGCGCAAATCCTGAAGTCTCCCGCGACCATTGTGGCGAGGGGGCTTGCCCCCGTTGGGTTGCGCAGCAGCCCTAAAGCCATTCACCGCAGATCACCAGATAGATCGCGCTCACCGGTTCACGGCGGCTTCGCCACCGAACGGGGCGGTGCGGCGTTCCGACAAGCCCCCTCGCCACAAAAAACTCAGCGAGCGTCCTTCGGCCGACGACCTGACCTACCGCGCCCAAAACTCCACCTAAACTTCACAAACCTACACTCGAGCAGCCAGACATGGCCCGCAGTCTGCGTAGTCCAGGATGGCCAACGCTCCGACTTCGGCTCGGCGGCTGGTTGCTGCTGGCTGGTTTGGTACTGACTGTATGCAACGGGGTCCGGGCCGACTGGGATTTTGCGCAGATCCTGCAAACCGTTGAAAAACGCTACGGCCCCCTTGGACCGGCGCGAGCTCGGATCGAGGCCTGGAGTCAAATGCTGCAAAGTGCACGCGGCGCCCCCGAACGCGAGCAGCTCAACGCGGTGAACCGCTTCTTCGATCAACAGCTGAACTTCCAGGACGACACGCGCATCTGGCAACAGACCGATTACTGGGCCACGCCCGTCGAAGCCCTGATCAAGGGCGCCGCCGATTGCGAGGACTATGCTCTGGCGAAGTATTTCAGCCTGCGCCGGCTTGGTATTCCCAGCGAAAAACTGCGCATCACCTACGTCAAGGCCTTGAGCCAGAACCAGGCGCACATGGTGTTGACGTTCTACAGCACCCCCACGAGCGAACCACTGGTGCTGGACAACCTGATCGGCGATATCCGCCCCGCCTCCCAACGCAAAGACTTGCTGCCGGTGTACGCCTTCAATGCCGAAGGCCTGTACCTGCCGGGCAAAAACGGCGGCCAGCGCAGCAGCGACTCGAAAAAGCTGTCGCGCTGGCAGGACGTGTTGAAAAAGATGCAGGCCGAAGGGTTCGACATCGGCGACGGCTAACCGCCTTGGCAAGGAGCGAAGCATGACACTGCGTAAACAGTTGTTCCTGGCAATCTGCCTGTTCCTGCTGGTGGCGTTCAGCGGCAGTTTTTTTGCCAGCCTGGAAAGCTCCCGCGAACAAACGCTCAGCCAACTGCGCGCCCACGCCCAGGACGCGGCCACCGCGCTGGGGCTGTCGCTGACGGCACAGGTCGATGACCCGGCAATGATGGAACTGATGGTCAGTTCGATTTTCGACAGCGGCTATTTCAGCAGCATCCGCGTCATCAGGCTCAAGGATCAGCAAACCCTGGTGCAACGCTCCGCACCGACAAAAATCGGCGGTGTACCTGACTGGTTCGTCAACCTGGTCGACCTGCGCCCGGAAGGCGGCGATGCCCTGATCATGCGCGGCTGGGAACAACTGGCACGGGTCGAAGTGCTGAGCAATCCGCAATTCGCCCTGGCCAAGCTCTGGGAAAGCACCCTTGGCAGCCTGATCTGGCTGCTACTGTGCGGGCTGTTCAGCGCCGTGATTGGAGGATGGATGCTGCGCCGGCAATTTCGCCCACTCGACAGCATGGTCCGACAAGCCGAGGCCATCAGCAAACGCGAGTTTCTCAGTCTGCCGAAACTGCCGCGCACACCGGAATTGAAACGGGTCGTGCTGGCGATGAACCAGATGGTCGAGAAGCTCAAGGCGCTGTTCGTCGAGGAGGCTGCACGCAGCGAAAAACTGCGGGCCGAATCCTATCTGGACAGCCTCACCGGCCTGGCCAACCGACGCCTGCTCGACGAGCAACTGGCCGACCATTTACGCGTGTGCGAACAGAGCCGTGACGGCCATTTGCTGATGTTGCGAATCAACGACCTGAACGGCCTCAACCAGCGCCTGGGTGGCCAACGGACTGATGCGCTGATCACTGCCGTCGGCGAATTGCTCAAGCGCCTGACTCAATTGCCGGAGCGTCGAACCTGGCTGGCGGCGCGCAACCGTGGCGGCGAATTCAGCCTGCTGACACCGGGTCTGGATGCTGAAAGTGCCGCGCGCCTGGCCGCCGATGTCAGCGTCAGCCTGGAGAACCTGCGCCTGACCGGCGCCAGCGATTGCATGCCGGTCGCCCATCTGGGCGTTGTCGCCTACCGCCCCGGTGAGCCGATCAGCACCGTTCTCCTGCGCCTTGATCAGGCGCTGACGGAGTCCCGGCAGCATCCCGAACGCCCCTGGGTTCATTTGAGCCATCGTGACACCGCACCCAATCACTCCCAGCACGACTGGCGCACCTGGATCGACGACGCCCTGACCCATGGCAAAGTGCTGCTGTACTTTCAGCCCGTCGTGCAATGCGCCGACACCCGCCAGATGCTGCATCACAAAGTACTCGCACGCCTGCTCGACCCGCAGGGCGAAGCGATTGCCGCAGGGCATTTCCTGCCGTGGATCGAGCGTCTCGGCTGGTCGGGACGGTTCGACCTGGCGATGCTCGAAGCCACGCTGGACGAGCTGGTGGTCAACCGCAGCCCCTTGGCATTGAGCCTGTCCGGGAGCACCCTGCGCGACCCGGTGCAATGGCGAACAATTCTCGACCTGCTCGAATCCCTTCCCGAACTGGCGCCGCTGTTGACCCTGGAAATCGACGAGCGCCAGTTGCCATCCCCCGAAGTGCTGCAGAACCTTTGCAGCACATTGCTCAAGACCGGTTATCGAGTCGGCCTGCAACACTTTGGAGGGCGCTTCAGCCAGATCGGCAACCTGACCCAATTGGGCTTGGCGTACCTGAAAATCGATGGAGCCTACATTCGCAACATCGACGAGCAGCCTGACAAACGGCTGTTCATCGACGCGATCTTTCGCGCGACCCACAGCATAGATTTGCCGCTGATTGCGGAAATGGTCGAGACGCGTGGGGAACTGGAGGTCATCAGTGAGTTGGGGATATTCGGGGCCATGGGTCAATTGATCGGGGCGCCCAGGTTTTCCAACCACTGACCGGGCATCGACCATTGTCCCGGGCAACAAAGAACCCGCCTCCCCTTCACAGGGATGGCGGGTTCTTTAGCGGGTTTTCAGGTCACACGGTATCCACCTTCAACGAATGATCGTTGAGCATGCCGTTGATAATGGTCCCCGTGTCATGCCCACCCGCGATCACCCCACCCGCGCCTGGCGTTACACCGTATTGACTGGCGAGGTCGACGCCGGCCAGGTCAATGGTCTGGTTCGGCGCGGCACCGGCCATGGCGCTGACGTCGATGCTGGTCACTGTCGACGGCCCGCTGCCGGTGACGGTGAAGTGCAGGTAATCATCCAGCGAAGCCGTGGTGCCGCTTTCCCCTTGTAGCAGTTGCGACAGGTCGAGTTTGTCGGTGCCGGGCGTGAAGTCAGTGATCACGTCATGGCCACTGTTGCCCTTGAACCACTGGAAGGTATCGCCCCCCGCCCCCCCGGTCAGGGTGTTATTGCCCAGGCCACCAATCAGCAAGTCATCGCCGCCCCCGCCACTGAGGATGTCGTTGCCAAGACCGCCATTGATCGTGTTGTTAGTGTTGTCGCCGGTCAGGGTGTCGTTGAAGTTCGAGCCGATGAGGTTTTCGATACCGGTCAGGGTGTCAGTGCCGGCACCGAGAGTGTTTTGCCCACCCGACAGGCTGAGGCCGACCGTCACCCCAGCCGTGGCGTGGGCGTAACTGGCCGTGTCGATACCCGTGCCGCCATCAAGGATGTCATTGCCCTGGCCGCTGAAGAGCAGATCATTGCCGGCGCCACCATGCAGCTCGTTGTTGCCGGAACCGGCAGTGAGCACATCGTTGCCGTCGCCGGCATTGATGATGTTGTTGCCCGCGCCCGCCACCAGTACGTCATCCCCGCTGGTACCGGTGAGGGTATGGCCGTCCTGATAGCTGATGGTCAGGTTGGCCGAGTCGCTGCCGCCGTGGTTGTCGTTGGCGGTGTAGGTGCCGTGGTAGTCCGTAGTGACTTCGTGTGCTCCGGCGTAGTTGACGGACATGGTCAGTTCGTAATTTTCTGCCCCATTCTTATTGCCGCCACTGGAGTTGGCGATGTTGGTCACGTGGATCTGGTAAGTGCCATCGGCGCCTGCGGTGATGGTGTCACCATCGGCGATGCTTACGAACGCCCCACCGTTGAGCGAATACTCCATCGTGATGTGCCCGGCATCCAGGTTGTGATTGAGGTTGAGTGTCTCTCCTTGATTCAGCTTGACCGTGATGAAGTCTTCATTGTTGCCATTGGAGTTGTTCGCTGCGCCAAGATAGCCACTGACCACCAGCAGCGCCGTCATGGTCGCCGCGTTGGCCGCAAAGGCGTTGCGCACGTTGGCCAGATTCTGGTTGCCGGGGTTGTTGTTTTCGCCGGCGAAGCTGATCGCGCCGGTGCCGGTGAAGTCCGCGCCTTTCACGACCCAGCCGGTGTTGAACGAGGTCGGTGTCGCCGAAAGTTGGTCGCCATTGGGGTCGGTGTCGTTGGCCAGCAACAGTTCGCCCGGCACCACGATGGTGCCCGAGAGCACGTTGGTGATGACGTGGTCGTCCACCGCCACCGGAGGCGCGTTGGGGATCACTTTCACGGTCAGCGTCGAGCTGGCGAGGTCGCCATCGTTGTCGCTGGCGGTGAAACCGATGTTCTCGGTGATCACCACCGCAGTGGTTTTCTGCGAGGTGTAGTTGTAATCGCCAGTGTCGAGGTTGATCACCAACGTGCCGCCGTTGTTGGTGGCGATGCTCACCGTGTTGTTCACGGTGTTGAAGGTGCCGTGGTTGGTGCCACCGCTTGACGTCAACGAACCCTGGCCGCTGAGGGCGTTTGGATCGTAAGTGTAGGTAGTGCCGTCGACCACGATGGATTTGATGAAACCGCCATCAGCGCCGAACGTGCCGCCCTCACCCAGCAACGAACCGGTGACCGGTGAGCCGACCACGGTGCCGGACAGCACCGAGTTGAGTTGGTTGAGGTCAGTGACCACCACCGCATTGGTGTTGGTGTGGCTGATGCCGTCGTAGGCCAGCGGATCGAGGTTGGCGTTGCTCACGCCACTGCCCAGGCCGATCGCGTAGTTCTTGATGTTGTTGGCATCGAGGAAGGCTTTCAGCGCGGTTTCGTCGGCGGTGCCGATTTCCTGGCCGGTGGTGGGCTTGCCGTCGGAGAAGAAGTAGCCGACGTTTTGCGCACCGGTCAGTTTGCCCGAGGTGTTGAACGCGGCCTGCATGGTCACCACGGCCGCGTCGTAGTTGGTCCCGCCGTTCGCGGTGAGGCCGGCCAGCAGTGTCTTGGCGGTCGCGACATCGACCCACACAGAGGTCATGTCGGTAGCGCTGCTGCTGAAGGTGACGAGCTGCACTTTCACATCGCCGAGGTCATCGTATTTATCCAGCAAGGCACTGATGGCCTGCTTGGCCAGGGCCAGGCGCGACAGGCCCGACACGCCGGATGGGTCGGCCATGCTGCCGGAGACGTCGAGCACGATCAGCAGATTGGAATCGATCTCCACCGCCGCCACCGAGCGATCCGTTGCCACCGCCTTGGGCACGTCATCGACAATGTTGACCACGATGGTGCTGGTGCTGCTGTTGCCCAGCGCATCGGTCGCTTTGTAGGTGAAGCTTTCACTCAGGCTGTTCGGCCCGTCGTTGGCATTCGGCAAGGTTTTCGGAGCCGAGGTCAGGGTGTAGGTATAGCTGCCGTTGGGGTTGATCAGGATCTTTCCGTAGGTGCCTGTCGCGCTGCCGACCAGGGTGTAGGTGAGCGCGCCGCTGGCACCCGAGACCGAACCGACCAGGGTCCCGGACGCGGTTTCGCCAGTGTTGCCCGGGTCGCTGCCGGTGACCGTACCGGCGACCAGGTCCAGCCCGTCCTTGCTCAGGTCGAGGGCTTTTTCGTAGACCGTCACGTCGCTATCGGGGTTGGCCTTGATCGTGCTGCTGGCGACGTCGATGGTGATGGTGGTGGTGCTTTCATCGCCATCGGCATCACGCACGGTGTAGGTGAACGTGTCAGTGGCGCCCGGATCGCCGACGGAATCCTGGTTGCTGTGATACACCGCGTTGCCGTTGGCATCGAGGGTCAGGTAGCCATAGGTGCCGTTGATCTGGTTACCCAGTCCGCCGATGGCCGAGGTCGAGGTGTTGCCGCCGGCACGCACGCCGACCACCGTCGCCGGACCATCGGCGCCGCTGGCGTCATTGCCCAGCACACTGATGTTGACGGTGCCGCCCTCCACTACCGACGACGAGTCAGGTTTGGCGCTCGGCAAGTCATCGATGATGTTGACGTTGATCTGCCCGGTCGCCGTGTCGCCATTGCTGTCGGTAGCGACGACGTTGAAGTTCTCGGTCAGGCTGTTGGCGCCGTTGGCGGTTGGATGGGCTTCGTTATCGTTGAGGGTGTAGCTGTAGCTGATTACCCCGGTCGCCGGGTTGTAATCGGTGATGGTCAGGGTGCTGCCCAGTAGCGTAACGGCCGTTTGCGGGAAGCTGGCGGCCACGCCTCCGCTGACGACAGTGATGCCGCCCACGGTCAGGGTCGTCACGCCGTCCAGTGCGGTGACGGTGAAGGTGCCGCTCTGGGTCAGGGCCGATGCGTTGGGGTTGCTGCCGTCGCTGAGATTTTTTTCGTAGACCGTCAGCTCACCGCCATACACGTTGAGGCCGTCGAGGGTCACCGGATCGTCGTTGTTGTAGACGTTGAGCACCAGGTTGGCGGTGCTGCTGTCGCCGTCCGAATCGGTAATTGTGTAGGTGAAGGTTTCGGTGCCGTCGCCACCGCCGTGCAATGCCTGGAAGTCGGCATCGCTGGTGTTCAGGGTGTAGGTGTAAGTGCCGTTGGCATTCAGCACCAGAGTGCCGTAGGTGCCGGTGAAGGTGCCGGGGGTGATAGGGCCGGCGTTTTCGCCGATCGTTACCCGGTCAGCACCTTGCACGTCGTTGCTCAGCACGTTGCCGTTGAGGGTCAGCAGGGTTTCCGAAGCCGTTGATGCATTGCTGTCGTACACGCCTTTCGGCAGGTCGTCGACGATGTTCACATCGAGGCTGCCCGTGGCGGTCGTGCCGTTGTCATCGACCACGGTCACGGCGAACTGCTCAGGCAGGGTGTTGGCACCGTTGGCGGTCGGGTGCGCTTCATTGTCGTTGAGGGTGTAGCTGTAACTGACCACCCCGCTCGCCGCGTTGAACCCGGTAATGGTCAGGGTGCTGCCCAGCGGGGTGGTGATCGATTGCGGGAAGCCGGCGGCCACGCCAGCGGTGACCACGGCGATGCCGCCGACAGTCAGGGTCGTTACACCGTCGAGTGCAGTGACGGTGAAGGTGCCGCTCTGGGTCAGGGCCGACGCGTTGGGGTTGCTGCCGTCGCCGAGATTTTTTTCGTAGACCGTCAGCTCACCGCCATACACGTTGAGGCCGTCGAGGGTCACCGGATTGTCGTTGTTGGAGACGTTGAGCACCAGGTAGGCAGTACGGCTGTCGCCGTCCGAATCGGTGATTGTGTAGGTGAAGGTTTCGGTGCCGTCGCCACCACCGTGCAGGGCTTTGAAGTCGGCATCGCTGGTGTTGAGGGTGTAGGTGTAAGTGCCGTTGGCATTCAGCACCAGGGTGCCGTAGGTGCCGGTGAAGGTACCGGGAGTAATCGGGCCGGCGTTTTCGCCTAGCGGCACGCGGTCGGCGCCTTGCACGTCGTTGGTCAGCACGTTGCCGTTGAGGGTCAGCAGGGTTTCCGAAGCCGTTGATGCATTGCTGTCGTCCACGCCCTTCGGCAAGTCATCGACGATGTTGACGTTGATCTGCCCGGTTGCACTGTCGCCATCGCTGTCGGTAGCGACGACGTTGAAGTTCTCGGTCAGGCTGTTGGCGCCGTTGGCGGTCGGGTGCGCTTCATTGTCGTTCAGGGTGTAGCTGTAACTCACCACGCCAGTGGCGGCGTTGAACCCGGTAATGGTCAGGGTGCTGCCCAGCGGAGTGGTGATCGATTGCGGGAAGCCGGCGGCCACGCCAGCGGTGACCACGGCGATGCCGCCGACGGTCAGGGTTTGCAAGCCATCGAGGGCGGTGATGGTAAACGCCCCGCTCTGGGTCAGGGCCGACGCGTTGGGGTTACTGCCGTCGCCGAGATTTTTTTCGTAGACCGTCAGCTCACCGCCATACACGTTGAGGCCGTTGAGGGTCACCGGATCGTCGTTGTTGTAGACGTTGAGCACCAGGTTGGCGGTGCTGCTGTCGCCGTCCGAATCGGTGATTGTGTAGGTGAAGGTTTCGGTGCCGTCGCCACCGCCGTGCAACGCCTTGAAGTCGGCATCGCTGGTGTTGAGGGTGTAGGTGTATGTGCCATTGGCATTCAGTACCAGGGTGCCGTAGGTGCCGGTGAAGGTGCCAGGGGTGATCGGCCCGCTACTCTCCCCAACCGTTACCCGATCGGCGCCTTGCACGTCGTTGGTCAGCACATTGCCGTTGAGCGTCAGCAGAGTTTCCGAGGCGGTGCCATTGTTGTCGCCCACGGCGTTGGGCAGATCGTCGACGATGTTCACGTCGAGAGAACCGGTGGCGGTCGTGCCGTTGTCGTCGACCACGGTCACGGCGAACTGCTCAGGCAGGGTGTTGGCGCCGGCGGCGGTCGGGTGTGCTTCGTTATCGTTCAGGGTGTAGCTGTAGCTGACCACGCCGGTCGCCGCGTTGAACCCGGTGATGGTCAGGGTGCTGCCCAGCGGGGTGGTGATCGATTGCGGGAAGCCGGCGGCCACGCCAGCGGTGACCACGGCGATACCGCCGACAGTCAGGGTCGTCACGCCGTCGAGGGCGGCGACGGTGAAGGTGCCGTTCTGGGTCAGGGCAGTGGCATCCGGTGCACTGCCGTCGCTGAGGTTTTTCTCGAAGACGGTCAACTCGCCGCCCTCAGTATTCAAACCGCCAATCGTGATCGGGTCATCGTTGTTGTGGATCTGCAGTACCAGGTTGGCGGTGCTGCTGTCGCCGTCCGAATCGGTGATTGTGTAGGTGAAGGTTTCGGTGCCGTCACCACCGCCGTGCAGGGCTTTGAAATCCGCATCGCTGGTGTTGAGGGTGTAGGTGTAAGTGCCGTTGGCATTCAGCACCAAAGTGCCGTAGGTGCCGGTGAAGGTGCCGGGGGTGATCGGGCCGGCGTTTTCGCCGAGCGTCACGCGGTCAGCACCTTGCACGTCGTTGCTCAGCACGTTGCCGTTGAGCGTGAGCAGGGTTTCCGAGGCGGTGCCATTGTTGTCGCCCACGGCGCTGGGCAGGTCGTCAACGATGTTCACGTCCAGTGAACCGGTGGCAGTGGTGCCGTTGTCGTCGACCACGGTCACGGCGAACTGCTCGGGCAATGTGTTGGCGCCGTTGGCAGTTGGGTGGGCTTCGTTATCGACCAGCGTGTAGCTGTAACTGACCACGCCGGTTACCGCATTGAACCCGGTGATGGTCAGGGTGCTGCCCAGCGGCGTAGTGATCGATTGCGGGAAACCGGCGGCCACGCCAGCGGTGACCACGGCGATACCGCCCACGGTCAGGGTGGTTACGCCATCCAGCGCAGTGACGGTGAAAGTACCGCTCTGGGTCAGGGCAGTGGCGTCCGGTGCGCTGCCGTCGCTGAGATTTTTCTCGAAGACGGTCAACTCACCGTCCCCGGTATTCAAACCGCCAATCGTGATCGGGTCATCGTTGTTGTGGATTTGCAGCACCAGGTTGGCGGTGCTGCTGTCGCCATCGGCGTCTGTCAGCGTATAGGCGAAGGTTTCCGTGCCATTGCCGCCGCCGTGCAACGCCTTGAAGTCGGTATCGCTGGTGTTGAGGGTGTAGGTGTAAGTGCCGTTGGCATTCAGCACCAAAGTGCCGTAGGTGCCGGTGAAGGTGCCGGGGGTGATCGGCCCGCTGTTTTCGCCGAGCGGCACGCGGTCTGCGCCTTGCACGTCGTTGCTCAGCACGTTGCCGTTGAGGGTCAGCAGGGTTTCCGAGGCGGTGCCATTGCTGTCGCCCACAGCGCTGGGCAGGTCGTCGACGATGTTCACGTCGAGAGAACCGGTGGCAGTGGTGCCGTTGTCGTCGACCACGGTCACGGCGAACTGCTCGGGTAATGTGTTGGCGCCGTTGGCAGTTGGATGGGCTTCGTTATCGACCAGCGTGTAGCTGTAGTTGACCACGCCGGTCACCGCGTTGAACCCGGTGATGGTCAGGGTGCTGCCCAATGGAGTGGTGATCGATTGCGGGAAGCCGGCGGCCACGCCAGCGGTGACCACGGCGACTCCGCCGACAGTCAGGGTCGTCACGCCGTCGAGGGCGGCGACGGTGAAGGTGCCGTTCTGGGTCAGGGCAGTGGCGTCCGGTGCACTGCCGTCGCTGAGGTTTTTCTCGAAGACGGTCAACTCACCGCCCCCGGTATTCAAACCGCCAATCGTGATCGGGTCATCGTTGTTGTGGATCTGCAGTACCAGGTTGGCGGTACTGGTGTCGCCATCGGCGTCTGTCAGCGTATAGGCGAAGGTTTCGGTGCCATTGCCGCCGCCGTGCAACGCCTGGAAGTCGGCATCGCTGGTGTTGAGGGTGTAGGTGTAAGTGCCGTTGGCATTCAGCACCAGGGTGCCGTAGGTGCCAGTGAAGGTACCGGGGGTGATCGGCCCGCTGTTTTCACCGAGCGTCACCCGGTCCGCGCCCTGCACGTCGTTGCTCAGCACGTTGCCGTTGAGGGTCAGCAGGGTTTCCGAGGCGGTGCCATTGTTGTCATCGACTGCTTGCGGCACGTCGTCGATGATGCTGATATCCAGCGTACCGGTAACGCTGTCGCCATTGCTGTCGCTGGCCACCACGGTGACGTGTTCGGCAAGACTATTGGCACCCTCGCCGCTTGCGTGGGTTTCGGCACGGTTGAGGGTGTAGCTGTAACTGACCACGCCCGTGGCCGGGTCGTAACCGGTGATGGTCAAGGTACTGCCCAGAGGTGAGGTGATCGACTGCGGAAAACCTGCCGCCACACCGCCGCTGATCAAGTTGATTGCGCCGATGCTGAGGCTGGTCAGCCCGTCTGGCGCATTGATGGTGAAGGTGCCGCTTCGCGTCAGCGAAACTTCGTTCCTCGCCGAACCGTCGGCCAGGTTGGCTTCATTGACAGTCCGCTCGCCGTTCTGCTCCGACAGGCCGACGAAGGTGACCGGATTGTTCGGCACCTGCGGCGGCACCACAGGGGCTTCGTCCGCTACAGCGATGTCCGGATTAACGTTAAGGCGCTCTTCGGGAAATTCGGGAATGCCATTGAACCCGGCAGTGGGGAAGCCGATGACCGGATCGACTCGCCCGCCCACTTCTTCGAGCATGACAAAACTATGGCCACTGCCCGGGATGCCGCCCGGTACTCCGGTAGTCATGGCAGGCCCGGCAGCGGTGGCTTCAGCGGTTTGGGTCGGGTCGTCGCCCGCCGCAATGGCTTTTTGCAGCTGTTCGACATCGGTCAGTTGCGCTTCGCTCGGAGTCACCGCTTCGGGTGAGTCGATATGGGGAATCTGATTGGCGAGCAACTGCGGCGTCATCTGCATGCTGCTGTCGCGCCCGAGGGTCAGTTCCTGGCCATTTTGCAGATGTACCGCCACCGCGCCTTCAGCGCCGGTGCTCAGTCGGTCGCCAGCGAACAGCCGGTCCCCCTCGACCAAAGCACGCCGGGTGCCGTCGCTCGCAATCGCGAACACCTGACCGATGACCTTACTGACGATTCCGATGAGCGTTGCCATGTGCACTTCCTCCGCCGCCAACCGCTGTCGGCACCTTGATTGCGCGAAGAACGTGCTCATGGCCCGAGCGGGTTGTCTGGCGGATCGTGTTCCGGGTGCCGGTTTACTTGAGTAAGCCGTGGCCCCGGCAACGATCTCGCCCAGCCAGTCGCTCACGGCGCTGTTTACGATTTCGGGAAAATCCCTCTGCAATCAATGGCATCGGATCCCTGTTCGCAACAACGTTGCCTGTGAGCGATGCGTAACGATCTCGAAGCACTCAAGTGACAAAAAACCGTCGCCACAAGATCGCTCGCATCCCTCCCCTCCAGCACTTCTCCGCTCTATTTCGATAAGTGGATTGGAACTTTCCTAAAACCCTGATGAGCGCCCTAGAGCCCATAAAACAAGGGCTTTCTAATTGAACAATGTGCTGGATTTTGCAGAGCGCATAAGTTTTTTTTGGCATATCCGTTATGAAAAAAATTTCTTGGCTACGCTCCAGAATGTTCTTAGCTCTTTTGTTAAAGATGTGAAACAACTTTACCGGTAAATTTCGTCAAATAATTGGCGACAGACAAGCACCATCAGGAATCAGGGAGATGTACATGCGCCTATTAACCCCCGTCTGCAGCGCGGTTCTTTTGGCCATGGCCTGCTCGTCCCAAGCGCAGGCCATAACGCTGACCGAAGCGATCCAGAGCACCATTGCGACCCACCCGGAACTGGCATCCCGGGTGGACAGCCGACTGTCGGCGGATGAGGACGTGAAGGTCGCCAAAGGGGGCTTTTATCCATCGGTTGATTTGAACGCCGCCTACGGGCGCGGGTACAGCGATAACACCAATACTCGGGCGTTCGGCAATCACCACACCGAAATTCTCAACTACACCCAGTCGGAATTGCGCCTGCGGCAAATGCTCTTCGACGGGTTCAACACTTCCAATGAGGTCGAACGCACCAAAGGCGTGGTCAACTCGCGAGCCTATTACGCTCAGGGTACGGCTCAGGATCTGGCCCTGCGCACCACCGAGGTTTACCTCGAAGTCCTCAAGCGCCGCGAACTGGTGACCCTGGCCAAGAACAACCTGCAAGCGCACTTGCGGGTCAACGACCAGATCGGCCTGCGCACCCAGCGCGGCGTGGGCAGCAACGCCGATGCCGACCAGTCCAGCGCTCGCCGGGCACTGGCGGAAAACAACCTCGACACCGCCGAAGTCGATTTGGCCGATGCCGAGTCGAACTTCTATGCCGTTGTGGGACGCATGCCCGATGAACTCGAAACCCCGCCGTCGATTCGCGGCGAAGTCCCCACTACCCTGCCCGAAGCCCAGCAGAGCATGGTGGAAAACAACCCTTACCTGAAATCCGCCCAGGCCGACGTGCAATCGGCCGAAAGCCAGTACGAAGTCGCCAAGTCGCCGTTCTACCCTCGCTTCGACGCCGAAGCGGCGGTGGGCGCGAACAACAACCTGCAGGGTGAGGAAGGTCACGACAACGAATGGCGGGTCGGCGTGGTGATGAACTACAACCTGTTCCGCGGCGGCAGCGACAAGGCGCGCCTGGCCTCCGACTCGCACAAGATCAACCAGGCCATGGACATCCGCAACAATGCCCTGCGCCAGCTCAACGAGAACATTCACCTGGCCTGGAACGCCATGGTCAACGCCAAGAAACAAACCCCGACCGCCCGTGAATACGCCGACACCAGTAAGCGCGTGCGCGTCGCCTACCAGGATCAGTTCGGCCTCGGCCAACGGACCCTGCTGGACCTGCTCGACAGTGAAAACGAGCTCTACAACGCCAACCGTCGCTACACCGAAGTGCGCTACACCGAAGAGTTCTCGATGTACCGTGTCCTGGCGAACATGGGCCAGTTGCTGAGCAAGCAACGGGTCGTACTGCCCGCCGACGCGATCGCCCAGACCGAAGTGAAAAACGAAGCTCGTCTACCTGACATGAAGTAGTGCACGGGAGGGTTCAATGACCAGCATGGAACCCGGCAACACCGGTGTCGATCCGCGCCTGAGCTTCGATGACCCGCTTCTGGACGGTCTGTTGATCCTCTGCAAACTCCACGGCGCGACGGTCAGTCGCGCCAGCCTCAGTGCCGGGCTCCCCATGGCACACCAACGCCTGAGCCTGGACCTGCTGCCCCGTGCAGCGGCCCGGGCCGGTTTGCAGGCGCGCTTGCTGCGCCGCGACCTCAAAGACATCTCCTCGCTCAACCTGCCCGTGCTGCTGCTGCTCAACAACGGCCGCACGGCTGTGCTGCGTCGTTATGGCGAGGACGGCAAGGTGCTGATCCTGCCCAGCGAAGCCGACGGCGGTGAACAATGGCTCAGCCCAGAGGAGCTGGGCGAACACTACAGTGGCCAGGCATTGTTTGCCCGGCCGCGTCACGAACTCGAAGACTTGCGATCGCCGCTGGTGCCTCGGGTCCAGGCCTGGTTTCGCGATACGCTGAAGCTGTCGAAATGGCTGTACAGCGATGCGATCCTGGCGAGCTTCCTGATCAACCTGCTGGGACTGATGGTGCCGCTGTTCGTGATGCAGACCTACGATCGCGTGGTGCCGAACCAGGCCACTTCGACCTTGTGGGTGCTGGCGATCGGTTTGCTGATCGGCACGGCTTTCGAACTGGTGCTGCGAGTTGTGCGCGCGCACTTGCTGGATACCGCCGGCAAGAAAACCGATGTGATCCTGTCGGCCACCCTGTTCGAGCGCATCACCGGCATGGCGATGAAAGCACGGCCGGCGACCATCGGTGGCTTCGCCCAAAGCATTCATGACTTCCAGGGCCTGCGGGAATTTCTCACCGCCGTGACCCTCACCAGCCTGATCGACCTGCCCTTCTGCCTGCTGATGCTGCTGGTGATCGGCCTGCTCGGTGGCTGGCTGGTGGTGATCCCGATGCTGGCGTTTCCCATCACCATCATCTTCGCCATGGTGATCCAGGTGCGCCTGCGCGATACCGTGCAAAAAAGCCTCAGCCTGGGCGCCGAACGCCAGGCACTGCTGATCGAAACCCTCAGCGGCCTGGAAACCCTCAAGGCCTGCAGCGCCGAAAGCGAACGCCAGCACAAATGGGAAAGCACCCACGGCGCCCTCACCCGCCTCGACAGCCACGCGCGCAACCTCTCGGCCCTGGCCACTAACGGCACGTTGTTCATCCAGCAACTGTCCGGCATGGCAATCATCGTCGCCGGGGTCTACAGCATCATCGCCGGCAACCTCAGCGTCGGAGCCCTGGTGGCCAGTTACATGCTCGGTAGCCGGGTACTTGCACCACTGGGTCAGATCGCCGGCCTGATCACCCGCTACCAGCAAGCGCAACTGACCATGAAAAGCACCGATGCGCTGATGGGTCTGCCCCAGGAGCGCGACGCCAGACAACGGCCACTGGAGCGCACCCAACTGCAAGGCGCACTGGATGTTGTCGGCGTAACCTTCCACTACAACGGCCAAAGTGCGCCTGCCCTGGCCAATGCCAGCTTCAGTGTGAAACCCGGCGAGCGCATCGGCATCATCGGCCGCAGCGGCTCAGGCAAAAGTACCCTGGCGCGACTGGTGATGGGCTTCTACGAACCGGATGAAGGACAGTTGCTGCTCGATGGTCTGGACCTGCGGCAACTGGACGTCGCCGACCTGCGCCATCAAATCGGTTACGTCGCCCACGACCTGCCGCTTTTGGCCGGCAGCCTGCGCGACAACCTGACCCTCGGCGCGCGCTATATCAGCGACTCACGCATGCTCGAAGTGGCAGAGATGACCGGCGTTACCGAACTGGCCCGGCAACACCCGCAAGGCTTCGACCGGCCCGTGGGTGAACGCGGGCAACTGTTGTCCGGCGGCCAGCGCCAGGCCGTATTGATGGCCCGGGCGATGTTGCTCGACCCGCCCATCATGCTGCTCGACGAACCCACCAGCGCCATGGACAACAGCAGCGAAGACGTCCTGCGGCAAAAACTTCACGGATGGGTCCAGGGCAAAACCATCCTGCTGGTGACCCACCGCACCTCGATGCTGAGCCTGGTGGACCGGCTGGTGGTACTGGACAACGGACGGATCGTCGCCGACGGTCCGAAAGACGCGGTCATCGATGCACTGCGCAAGGGCCGTGTCGGCTCTGCGGCCGTCTAGGAGTCGCCCATGTCTGCCGATCAAGGTTCCCGTGGCTACTTCGACAGTTTCAACAAAAGTGCCGAAACCGAGTACATGCCGGAAACCGCCGGCGCCTCCTTGCAGGACTCACCGCGCTGGTCGCGGATCACCGTGTGGCTGGCGGCCGCGCTGTTGGTCTGCGCACTGGTCTGGGCCAAATTCGCCGTGTTGCAGGAAGTGACCATGGGCGAAGGCAAGGCGATTCCGTCAAGCAAGGTCCAGGTGATCCAGAACCTGGAGGGCGGCATCGTCACTGAAATTTTCGTCCGTGAAGGACAGATGGTGAACAAGGGCGACACCTTGCTGCGCCTGGATGACACCCGCTACCTGTCGAACAAGGGCGAAAGCGAAGCCGATCGCTTTGCCTTGACCGCGCAGGTCGAACGGCTTTCGGCCGAAGCCGAAGGCCGGCCGTTCAAGCTGTCGGAAGAAGTGATCGCCAAAGCCCCGCAAGTGGCTGAAGACGAGCGTTCGTTGTACGAACAGCGGCAACGGCGACTGGCCAGCGAGCAGCGCACCCTGAGCGAACAACTTCGGCAAAAAACCCAGGAGTTAGCGGAGTTCCGCTCGAAACAGGGTCAATTCAGTTCAAGCCTGGCGTTGTTGCAACAAGAGATGAACATGTCCGCGCCGCTGGTGGGCACGGGGGCGGTGTCACCGGTGGAAATCCTGCGGCTCAAACGCAGCGCGGTGGAGATTCGCGGCTCATTGAACGCCACCACACTGGCGATTCCCCGGGCGGAATCGGCGATCAACGAAATCAAAAGCAAGATCGACGAGTCGGAGCAAACCTTCCGCTCGGAGGCCGCCAAAGAGCTGAACGAGAAACGCACTGACCTGTCGAAAATCACGGCCTCGAGCATCGCCATCGACGACCGCGTGACCCGCACCACCGTGGTCTCGCCAGTGCACGGCATCATCAAGGTGTTGAAGGTCAACACCATCGGCGGCGTGGTCCAGCCCGGCAGTGACATGGTGGAAATCGTGCCGCTGGAAGACAACTTGCTGATCGAAGCCAAGGTACGCCCACAGGACGTTGCATTCCTGCATCCGGGCCAGAAAGCCATGGTCAAGTTCAGTGCCTACGACTACACCATTTACGGCGGCCTGAGCGCCAAGCTGGAGTTGATCGGCGCTGACACCATCACCGACGACAAGGGCAACAGCTTCTATCTGATTCAGGTGCGTACCGACAAAAACCATTTGGGCGGGGATGTGAAACCGCTGCTGATCATCCCGGGGATGGTGGCGACGGTGGACATTATTACCGGGGAGAAAACGGTGCTGGATTATCTGCTCAAGCCGGTGTTGAAGGCGCGGACCGAGGCGATGCGGGAGCGGTAGGCAGTATCCCGAATCTGCATCGCGAGCAAGCTCGCTCCCACAGTGTCCGTGTCGTACACAAATCTGCGAACGCCACTGAACCTGTGGGAGCGAGCTTGCTCGCGATGAGGCCGGCAAGACCACCAATCATTGTTCAGAATGATTACGCTGGTAAACCTCCTCCCCCATCGCCGCAATCTGCCCCTCGATCAACGCTTCGAATGGCCTTAACAACGGCGCAAACGAAGTCGGCGCCTCAAGAGTTTCCAGCGCCTGCACAATCGCCTCCACCGTCGACAACGCCCCCGGTCCCGGTGCCTTGCGCAACCGATAGCGGGACACACCGCCCTCGGCCAGCGTCACCCTCGGCAACGCCGCCAGCAGCGGATTGAGGTGCAGCATCTTGCGTGCCTTGCGCCAGGTACCGTCCGGGACCACCAGCAGCAAGGGTTCGTCTGTCGCGGCACAAGCCTGCATCGGTTGGGCATCTTCGCCGGGAAACAGCAACCGCGCCCGATATCCCGGCTGATTCAACAGCGCTGGCAAATCCTCAAACACCTCGCCGACGATCAACTCGGCATTCGTCAACCCAAGCGCCGCCAGACGCGCGGTGTTCAACGCATGATTCACTTCGCTCGGATGCTGCAACAACAGCACCCGGGTGCGGCTGTCGAGGCTGGGAATCAGCGGGCACAGGCAATGAGTTTGCGGGCGCAGACAACGCTGACATTGGATTCTGGACATCGTCTCTACGCCTGATTCAGTTGGGCTTTAAGCAAGTCGCGGAATGTCTGGATCAGCGGCTCGCGGCTACGGCCCCGTCGCACGATCATCGAGAACGGCGCTTGATAACCGAAGGTCGCCGGCAGCAGCACCCGCAAGTCACCCTTGTCGGCCCAGGCCTGGGCGTAATGCTCCGGCAGGTAACCGATGTAGGCGCCGGACAGCACCAAGATCAACTGGGCCTCCATACTTTCTACCGTCGCGGCACTGTGCTTGAAACCGTGGCGCGCCAGTTCGGCCTGGCTCCAGTAGCCACGACCGACCATGCGCTGCTGGGTGATGACTTGCTCGGGAATGCGCCGCTCGTTGAACAGCGGATGCCGCGTGCTGCAATACAACCAGTGTTGTTCACGGTACAGCGGCATGTACACCAGGCCGCTCATGCGCGTGGAAAACGCACCGATGGCCAGGTCGAGACGGTTGTCCTGCACGCCGAGTTGCAATTCGTAAGGGCTCATCACCGACAGGTGCAAGTGCACGGCCGGGTGTTCCTGGCTGTAGGCACCGATGGCTTCGGCGAACGGCAGGGCCTTGTCGCTGACGGTGGAGTCGATCACCCCCAGGTTCAAGGTACCGCGCAATTCGCCCTTGAGGGCGGCGGCGTACTGCTCGAAGCCTTCGAGTTCGCCCAACAGACGCAGGGTTTCCTGATGGAACAGCTCACCCTTGCTGGTCAGGCTGAAACCGCCACGGCCGCGATGGCACAGCACCAGGCCAAGGGCTGCTTCGAGCTGGCTCATGTAGGTGCTGATGGCCGACGTCGAGAGATTGAGCTCCTGCTGGGCGTTGGCGAACCCCTGATGGCGCACCACGCTGACGAAGATGCGCAATAGTTTCAGGTCGGGTAAAGCGTTGGCCATGGAAATGCTCCGATCTCGGGGTGACGCGCAATGCTCGATTCAATGCAAATCCTTGTGGGAGCGAGCTTGCTCGCGATGAGGGCGTAACAGCCAACATCAATGTTGACTGACCCACCGCTATCGCGAGCAAGCTCGCTCCCACCAGGCTTGTTCCCGGCATTGGGTTTTGCGTATGGGGTGAAGTCTAACGCCGCCACTTCCATTAGTTTAGAAAAATCTGAACTAAGTATTTGCCCGTAGCGATTCTTCCCGGCCACTACATTTCGCAGAATCGGCGCCACAAGGTGCGCCCGTCCCTTCCGTGAACGGCGCAACCGACATAAATAAAACAACGACGATGAGGCCCTACCCGTGGACAAGATTCTTCACCAACCACTGGGCGGCAACGAAATGCCGCGCTTCGGCGGCATCGCCACCATGATGCGACTCCCCCATTTGAATACCGCTGCCGGCCTGGACGCTGCCTTCGTAGGCGTGCCCCTGGACATCGGTACCTCCCTGCGCCCCGGCACCCGCTTCGGGCCTCGCGAAATCCGCGCTGAATCGGTAATGATTCGCCCGTACAACATGGCCACCGGTGCTGCGCCGTTCGACTCGCTGTCGGTTGCCGACATTGGCGACATCGCGATCAACACCTTCAACCTGCTGGATGCCGTACGGATCATTGAAGAGTCCTACGACAACATCCTCGAACACGACGTGATCCCGCTGACCCTGGGCGGCGACCACACCATCACCCTGCCGATCCTGCGTGCCATCCATAAAAAGCACGGCAAGGTCGGCCTGGTGCACATCGATGCCCACGCCGATGTGAACGATCACATGTTCGGCGAGAAAATCGCCCACGGCACCACCTTCCGTCGCGCCGTTGAAGAAGGCCTGCTGGACCCGGACCGTGTCGTGCAGATCGGCCTGCGCGCCCAGGGCTACACCGCTGACGACTTCAACTGGAGCCGCAACCAGGGTTTCCGTGTGGTTCAGGCTGAAGAGTGCTGGCACAAATCGCTGGAGCCCTTGATGGCTGAAGTCCGCGAAAAAGTCGGCGGCGGTCCTGTTTACCTGAGCTTCGACATCGACGGCATCGACCCGGCTTGGGCACCTGGTACCGGCACCCCGGAAATCGGCGGTCTGACGACCATTCAGGCGATCGAGATCGTTCGTGGCTGCCAAGGCCTCGACCTGGTCGGTTGCGATTTGGTAGAAGTCTCGCCCGCTTACGACACCACCGGCAACACCTCGCTGCTGGCCGCCAACCTGCTGTACGAAATGCTCTGCGTACTGCCTGGCGTAGTCCACCGCTGAGGATCGGTCATGAGCGAACGTGATCAGGTTCTCAAGGCCGCCGCCGATCTGGTGTCCGCTTTTGCCCGTAACGATCGCGAAGCCTACTTCGGCGCGTTCAGCGCCGATGCCAGCTTCGTCTTCTACACCCTCGAACAGCCCCTGCTGTCGCGCGACGCCTATCAGGCGTTGTGGGACGGCTGGCGCTCTGAGGATGGCTTCGAGGTGCTCTCGTGCACTTCAAGCAACGCTTTCGTCAGCCTGCAGGGGGACGTGGCGATTTTCATCCATGACGTGGCCACCGAGTTGCGCATGCAAGGGGAGCAACACTTCAGCCAGGAGCGCGAGACGATTGTTTTCAAGAAACAAGCGTCTGGCCAAGAACAACAAGGCCTATGGCTGGCCTGCCACGAACATTTATCCGCGATGCCGGAAGGGCTGCCACCCCCTTAGCCAACACAGGTGACGCTCACGCACGATGAGCGCGCCTTTATGATCGGAGCTGATCATGAATAACAAAAACAACGAAAAAAGCCTTAGCAGCATCGAAACAAACGGGGTCGAACAGATCCCGGACAATGAGCGTGACGCCAAGCCCAGCGATCTGTTTCGCCTGATCTTCGGCGGCGCCAACACCTTTGCCACCGCCGTGCTCGGCAGTTTCCCGGTGCTGTTCGGCCTGTCCTTTCAGGCTGGCGTCTGGGCGATTGTGCTGGGCGTGGTACTCGGTGCGCTGATCCTGGCGCCGATGGGCCTGTTCGGCCCCATCAACGGCACCAACAACGCCGTCTCTTCCGGTGCGCACTTCGGCGTGCACGGGCGAATCGTCGGTTCGTTCCTGTCGCTGCTGACCGCTATCGCGTTTTTCTCGCTCTCCGTCTGGAGTTCGGGCGATGCGCTGGTGGGCGGTGCCAAACGCCTGATCGATCTACCGGAAACCGATCTGACCCTGGGCCTGGCCTACGGTCTGTTCGCGCTGCTGGTATTGACCGTGTGCATCTATGGTTTCCGCTTCATGCTGTGGGTCAACCGCATTGCGGTGTGGGCAGCCAGCCTGCTGTTCCTGCTGGGCGTTTTCGCTTTCGCCCCTGCATTCGACAGTCAGTACGCCGGCACCGTAGCCATGGGCCAGGCCGGATTCTGGGCTGCGTTCATCGGGGCAGCATTGGTGGCCATGAGCAACCCGATCTCCTTCGGTGCGTTCCTCGGTGACTGGTCGCGCTACATCCCCCGTGATACGCCCAAAGGCCGGATCATGGTGTCGGTGATTGCCGCGCAACTCGCCACGCTGATTCCGTTCCTGTTCGGCCTCGTCACCGCCACTATCGTAGCGGTCAAGGCACCGGACTACATCGCGGCCAACAACTATGTCGGCGGTCTGCTGGCGGTATCGCCGAGCTGGTTCTTCCTGCCGGTGTGCCTGATCGCGGTCATCGGCGGCATGTCCACCGGCACCACTTCGCTGTACGGCACAGGCCTGGACATGTCCAGCGTGTTCCCTCGGGTGCTGTCGCGGGTCAAGGCCACGTTGCTGATCGGTGTGATGTCGATTGCCTTTATCTTCATCGGGCGCTTCGCGGCCAACCTGGTGCAGAGCGTGTCGACCTTCGCCGTGCTGATCATCACCTGCACCACCCCGTGGATGGTGATCATGATCATCGGCCTGCTGGTGCGTCGCGGCTTCTACTGCCCGGATGACCTGCAAGTGTTCACCCGTGGCGAGAAAGGTGGCCGCTACTGGTTCACCCACGGCTGGAACTGGCGTGGCCTCGGTGCCTGGATCCCGAGCGCGGCCGTTGGCCTGTGCTTCGTGAACCTGCCGGGTCAGTTTGTCGGGCCGCTGGGCGAAATGGCGGGTGGTATCGACATCAGCCTGCCGGTGACCCTGGGCCTGGCCTCGCTGGTGTACCTGATTCTGCTGAGCCTGTTCCCGGAGTCGAGCGCAGTGTTCGGTCCGAACGACCCTCGCAGCAAGAACACGGATTCGCTCGCTAAACCGGCGATGCGTCAAGCCGCCTGATTCAACGCACTACCTGTGGTCAACACATTACCTGTGGGAGCGTGGCATGCCCGCGATGAACGATAACGCGGTCTGCCTGGCGGACCGCGGCGCTCCCTTCGCAGGCAAGCAACGCTCCCACAGGGATTGATTTTCAGCCTCACATAAAAAAGACAATCGGAGACACGCCACAATGGCTTTGGATTTATTCGTCGTACTCATCTACGCCGCCGCGATGCTGATACTCGGCTACTACGGCATGCGCAAGGCCAAGACCAACGAAGACTTTTTGGTCGCTGGTCGTAACCTCGGCCCAAGCCTGTACATGGGCACCATGGCTGCCACCGTCCTGGGCGGTGCGTCCACCGTGGGCACCGTGCGTCTGGGCTACGTGCATGGCATCTCCGGCTTCTGGCTGTGTGCCGCACTGGGTTGCGGGATCGTGGCGCTGAACCTGTTCCTCGCCAAACCGCTGCTGAAACTGAAGATCTACACCGTTACCCAGGTCCTGGAAAAACGCTACAACCCGATGGCCCGCTCCGCGAGCGCGGTGATCATGCTGGCCTACGCGCTGATGATCGGCGTGACCTCGATCCTGGCAATCGGCACCGTGCTGCAAGTGCTGTTCGGCCTGCCGTTCTGGATCTCGGTCCTGCTCGGCGGTGGCGTCGTGGTGATCTACTCGGCCATTGGCGGCATGTGGTCCCTGACCCTGACCGACATCGTTCAGTTCGTGATCAAGACTGTCGGCCTGATGTTCATCCTGTTGCCGATCTGCCTGTACCGCGTTGGCGGTTGGGATGAGTTGGTAATGAAACTGCCGGCGGCGAGCTTCAGCTTCACCACCATCGGCTGGGACACCATCATCACCTACTTCATGATCTACTTCTTCGGCATCCTGATCGGTCAGGACATCTGGCAACGGGTGTTCACCGTCAAGACCGCCAAAGTGGCTCAGGTTGCCGGTACCGCTGCCGGTATCTACTGCATCCTCTACGGCCTGGCCTGCGCCCTGATCGGCATGGCTGCACACGTACTGATCCCGGATCTCGACAACGTCAACAACGCCTTCGCTGCGATCGTGAAACTGTCCCTGCCGGACGGTATCCGTGGTCTGGTGATCGCTGCCGCACTGGCCGCCATGATGTCCACCGCCAGCGCCGGCCTGCTGGCCGCCGCCACCACCCTGACCGAAGACCTGCTGCCGAAACTGCGTGGCGGTAAACAGTCGAGCCTGGCGATCAACCGCCTGTTCACCCTGTTGACCGGCATCGTGGTACTGGGCATCGCTCTGATCGTGAACGACGTGATCAGCGCCCTGACCCTGGCCTACAACCTGTTGGTAGGCGGCATGCTGATCCCGCTGATGGGTGCGATCTTCTGGAAACGCGCTACCACCGCCGGCGCTATCGCCAGCATGGGCATGGGCTTCGCCACCGCGCTGCTGTTCATGTTCAAGGACGGTCTGGACGCCAACACCCCGATCTACTACAGCCTCGGTGTAGGCCTGGTGAGTTTCGTGGTGGTGAGCTTGATGTCCCGCCGCACGGCAGCAGTGGCCAGCGCTGCCTAAGCTGAACATAACGACTTGATGCTTTCTTCGACGAGTGTGGCGTCGGTTGCCACACTCGTTTTTTTTCGTCTGGAGAAAACGTTCATGAAGATTGTTTCTCGTGACCAGTGGTTCGAGGTGAAATCGCTCAGCGACGGCATCCGCCTGATCCACGAGCCATACATCCGGCCTTTCTACCGCTGCAACCTCTGGTACATCCAGGGCCGTGACAAAGACCTGCTGCTGGACAGCGGCTCGGGCCTGGTCAGCCTGCGCGAGCAACTGCCGTGGATCACCGAACGGCCGCTGGTGGCTGTTGCCAGCCACTGCCATTTCGATCACATCGCCGGTCATCACGAATTCGCTGAACGGCTGGTGCATCCGGCCGAGGCGGACATTCTCGCGGCACCCGATGGCAACAACGACCTGAGCAAAGCCTTTGTCGGCGACGACATGTTCGAGGCGCACCCGGATTGCCCGCTGTGCTACGCCGAATACCGGGTCAAGGCCGCACCGGCCACGGGGTTTGTCGAAGATGGCGATGTGCTGGACCTGGGCAATCGGGTGTTGCAGGTCGTGCACACACCGGGACACTCGCCCGGTGGCATCTGCCTGTACGAAGCCGCCACAGAGACCTTGTTCAGCGGCGACATCATCTACGACGGTCCGCTAATCGAAGACGCCTACCACTCCAATCTCGATGACTACGCCCGCAGCCTGCAACGTTTGCACACGCTATCGATCCGCACAGTGCATGGCGGGCACTTCGGCAGTTTTTCCGGGGAGCATTTGAGTAGCATGATCGACCAATGGCAGCGCTCACACGGCTAAAGCCTGCTGTACTCAACGGCAGGAACTGCATCGGCAGGGAGAACTGCACCCACCTCGTCGAAGAACGATCATGAAAGAAGCTGCCCTTCGTGCTGTCGTACATCGCTACATCAGTCGCCTGCTGGAAGGCCGGGATGACTTCGACGACAACGCCAGCCTGGCGCAGTTGGGATTGGATAAAAAAGATATCGAAGAACTGATCTTCCATCTGGAAGATGAGCTGGGTGTCACGGCGTTTACCGTGGAAGAAGACCGGATGCTCAAGACCGCCAGGACGGTGAATGATTTAAGCCGGTTCTTGCTGGAGATCGGGCGGTACTAAGTCTGGTAATCAAACGTACACGAAGCGGCAAGGGAGCTTGCTCCCTCGCCACGGGAAAACCTTTCACCTGTCAGATGCTATCTGCCATTACCGGCGCCGCTGCTGGCGCCGACGTTGTTCGTCGTCAGTACGAACAGGCACGGGTTGCAGAGGCGGCTCGATCAAACCGAGAGCAACGCCCAAGTCATGCAGCCAGTTTTGGATTTTCTCTTTCATGATGCCCCCTTCAGGGTAGTGCCGAGCGGCCAAAGTACTGTAGCCCCTTCGTACAGATAATAGTCCGAAGTCCTACGCAATGCTCGCGCAAAGTCACAATGATCTGTTACTGAATCCATCAAAATCAGCCTGCGTTCAGGCAATGTCCTGCGCCCGTACATGTGCCGGTGGAAAAACCACCTGTTGCTGCTCGATCCAGGCATTCAGGTTGGCCCCGACCATGCCCTTGCGCCACATCAGCCAGGTAGTAGCACTGGCGAACGGTTCGGCCAAAGGATGTACGGCCACACTCTCACGGCCCGGCAGACTGGCGAGCATCGACTCCGACATCAGCGCCACACCGGAACCGGCAATTACACACGCCAACATTCCCGGATAGGACTCGATCTCCATCGCCCGGCCCATGGCCGCATGATCATGGGCGAACCAGGCTTCCAGGCGCATGCGGTAGGAGCAGCCCTGGCGAAAGGTGAACACCGAACGACCTTGCACATCCAGCGCGCTGCGCACGGGCGGATGGTCGGCCTCGCTGATCAGCACCAGGCGCTCGTCGCACAAGGGCACCCCGTCGAGTCCGGCCAGTTCCAGCGGGCCATCCACCAGCGCCGCATCGAGTCGACCGGTGAGCAGGCCTTCGAGCAGTTCACCGCTGGGGCCGGATTGTACTTGCAGGTTCACCGCCGGATACAAACGGTGGTAATGCGCCAATAGCCCCGGAAGGTGAATCGCCGCCGTGCTGTACATGGTGCCGAGCACGAAGTCTCCCGCCGGTTGCCCGCCCTGCACCGCCGCGCTGGCTTCATCGCGCAAGGCAAACAGCCTGGCGGTGTAGTCCAGCAGGACTTTTCCCGCAGGCGACAACTGCAAGCGCTGACGTTCGCGCAGGAACAGTTCGACACCCAATTGCTCTTCCAGCTGTTTGAGCCGGGTCGACAGGTTCGACGGAACTCGATGTAGCCGTTCGGCGGCACGGGTTATGGATCCTTCCTCTGCCACCGCCTGGAAGATGCGCAATTGGCTGAACTCCACGACATTCTCCAAAAAAGAACAAGTTACTCACTATTATTCATTTTTAAAGAAAGTCAATCAGTCCTAGCCTGACGGTCATTGATCCTCCAGACGGACTCCAGACCATGTCTCCCCTGATCCGCTTATCCGCCAGCTTCGTTGCCCTGATGATGGCCATGGGCATCGGCCGCTTTGCCCTGACACCACAATTGCCGCACCTGCTCAGCGAAGGCCAGATCGACCTGACTGCCGCCGGGCTGATCGCCGCCGCCAACTACCTCGGTTATTTCATCGGTGCAGTGGATGCCATGTTTTCCCGGCGTCCGGCACAAGTGCGCCGACGCTTGTTCGGCGGATTGTGGCTGTGCATGCTGCTGACCCTGGCGTCGTTCTGGGCCAATGGTTTCTGGTCGCACCTGTTGCTGCGCTTCGGCACCGGCGTGGCCAGCGCCTGGGTGTTGGTGATGATTACCGCCCTGAGCCAACCCCTCGCGGCAGCGGCCGGTCGTCCTCGGCTCGGAGCCCTGGTCTTCGCCGGACCCGGTTTGGGAATTTTTCTGACAGGTCTGTTGGCCCTGGGCTCGAATCTGCTGGGCCAGACTTCTGCCACCTTGTGGCTGGTGTACGCCGCCACGGGGCTGGCGATGCTGCTGGGGATCCTGCCGTTCCTGCCACAACCGAGTGTCACCGCGACTGCTGCACCCAGCGCCAGCGCCTCGGGCAATCAAGGCATCGCTCGCCTGGGCTGGATCTATGCCTTGTACGGATTGGGCTACATCATTCCCGCGACCTTTTTGTCGCAAATGGCCAACGCGCAATTCCATGGCCAATGGCAGGCCGACCTGTTCTGGCCATGCTTTGGCCTCGCTGCGGCAACCGGTGTGGTGCTGGTGAGTCTGCGTCGGCAAAAACCTGGCGCCACGGGTCACTGGCTGATGGCGACGTTATGGCTGCAAGCCGCTGGCGTGTTCGCCTGCCTGCTGGGCAACGGTCCAGGCCTGGCGTTGGGTGTGATCCTGTGCGGCACGCCGTTCCTGGCCTGCATGCAACTGGTGATGCAACGCTCCCGGGAACTGGCGCCCCATGCCACCCAGCGCAATGCCGGCCTGCTGACAGCCTGCTTTGCCGTGGGCCAGCTCAGCGGGCCATTGCTGGCGGCGCTGAGTAGTCATTTCAGTGGCGGTTTACAGCCGGCACTGGTGGTCGCCGGCTGCGGCTTGTTGATCGCCGGCGGTCTATTGCTCGCGCCGGTCACTGCTGCCCGAGGGCTTTGCGCAAACGACGGCGCAACCACTGCTCGGCGCTGACAAACGTGATGCCCGCCAATACCAGAACGGCACCGATGACGAAGTTCAGGCTCAGTTCCTCGCCGAGCAGTACCACACCGAAGGTGACGCCGAACAACGGCGTCATGAACGAAAACACCGCAAGGTTGGCCGCCAGGTAACGGCGCAGTAGCCAGAACCAGACCAGGTAACTGAAGAACGACACGACCACGCCCTGAAACAGCACACTGGCCACCGCCACATGGGTCAGGCTGACATGGGTGATCTGGCCGCTGAGCAGCGCAATCAACAACAAGCCGAAGAAGCCGACAATCAACTGATAGAACAGCGTCAGGGTCACCGGTGCTTCCGACAGGCGCGAGGCGCGCACCACCACCGTGGTCGCGCCCCAGGCGGCACCCGCCAGCACACCCAAGGCATCGCCCATCAACATGCGGTAATCAAGGTTGTCCCAGGACACCCCGCCGGCAAACGCGATGGCAATCCCGATAAACGCCAGGACAATCCCCAGCCATTGCAAGGGCCGCAATCGCTCACTGGGCAGCAACCAGTGCACCCCCAATGCGGTGAAGATCGGCGCGGTGTAGAGGAACACCGACATATGCGCCGCCGTGGTCAGTTGCAGGCCTTCGGAAATGAAGAAGAACTCCAGGCCGAACAAGGCACCGGCCAGCAGACCGCCGCGCCAGGTCGTACCCACCTGGTTCCAGCCGCCCTTCCAGCAGATCAGCAGCCCGACCAGCAACGCCGACATACCGGAACGTCCGGCCGCCTGCATCACCGGCGCGATATCGGCCGCCGCCCACTTGATCATCACCTGCTGCACGCCCCAGATCAGGCACAACCCGACCATCACTTGCAGGGCAAACCCGTCGGCGCTGCGCCGGGTGGCGCTCACCGGAACACCTCGAAGACACAATCCATGGCAAAGACTCGGCAGAAAAAAAACAAAGCCCCGGCCTTCTCGTTGAAAAGAAAACACCGGGGCGAAGAATCATGTTGTCGATTATTAACCAGAAGGCCAGAAAATGCCGCCTGCCAGAGACCTCTACTTCTCTGCTTGCGCCATCCTGACCCTCTGTCTTGTCAGCGCATCAACTGAGTTCGATGCGATCGGCATGAATGACAATCTGGCCATTCTTGTACAACGCACCGATGGCCTTCTTGAAGTTGCCCTTGCTGACACCGAACAGACTGCTGATCAACGCCGGATCGCTCTTGTCGCTCACCGCCAGGCTGCCGTTGTTTTCGCGCAACTTGGCGAGGATCTTCGAGTTCAGGCTGGTGGCCGCTTCCTGGCCAACCGGTTGCAGGCTCAGGCTGATCTTGCCGTCGGCGCGAACTTCCTTGATGAAGCCCTTTTCTTCTTTACCGGCGCGCATGAACTTGAAGATTTCGTTCTTGTGGATCAGGCCCCAATGCTTGTTGTTGATGATGGCCTTGAAGCCCATGTCCGTGGCTTCGGCCACCAGCAGATCCACTTCCTGGCCCGCGGTGTAGTTGGCCGGGGTCTTGTCCAGGTAGCGGTCCAGGCGCGCGGTCGCGGTGATGCGACGGGTGTGCTTGTCGAGATAGACGTGCACCACCACATACTCGCCCGCCGTCATCTGGCGCTTCTCTTCGGAGAACGGCAACAACAGGTCTTTCGGCAACCCCCAGTCCAGGAATACGCCGATGCTGTTGACTTCAACAACTTTCAAACTGGCGAATTCACCGACTTGAACTTTCGGCTTTTCAGTAGTTGCGATGAGTTTGTCATCGCTGTCCAGATAAACAAAAACGTTGAGCCAGTCTTCATCTTCGGTAGGAATATCTTTTGGAATATAACGATTAGGCAGAAGGATTTCGCCATCCGCGCCACCGTCCAGATATAAACCGAAGTTAGTGTGTTTAACCACTTGCAAACTGTTGTAACGCCCGACTAAAGCCATGTCCAATACCCTCATTGCGTGGGCGGCATTCTACCCGGTTTTAAGCGCCGCGTTCGGCAGCCGGCCCGGTGGCGCGAGAAAATCTCCCTGAAGCCCTTAATTTTCCCGGGTTTTCATCGCACCCCGTCCGCTCGTCAGGCCGTTCCGGGCATTTACGCCATGCCCAGGCAAGCGTGATGCGGTATTTTTCCAGGCAATGTTATTAGTTAAAACAGCGGCTTAGGTGCATATTTCGAATATTGGCCGGGGACTAATTACCCCGACCTCACGAATATGCCGAGGGGATATTTGCCAAGCAATTATCAGGCAACTCCTGTACGATGCCTGGCCAAGTTAATTTTCTACAGGTTAATGGCCGCCATGCGCGTAAAAGCATCCACCAGCAAAGCAAAGCCAGCTCCAGCCGTCGAAACCAGCGAATCGATCAACAGCCAGATCGCTGCGTTCCTCAAGTCCGGCGGTGAAATCCAGCAAATTGCCAAAGGCGTCAGCGGCCAGACGTTCGGCCCGTCCAAGCAGATCACCCTGGGCAAAAAGTAATCCCCCTCGCGTCACCTGGTCCCAAAGCGCTTTGAGCTTCGAAGCGCTTGGACTGGAACCCTCGTTACTCCTCCGGCACTCCCTCAAATCCCGTAGAAATCGACGAACGGCCTTTATTGCCGATTATTCGCCGGTATCCTTGCACACGTCTGGATCAAGCGTTTCAGCGGGTTCACCAGCCTGCCCTCGCAGTTCATGGAGTGACGCATGCTCAAATCTTTCTACCTTTCGGCATTGCTCGGCAGCCTGCTGGCATGCTCCGTAGCACAGGCACAAATCTTTCAGCGTGAGCTGGGGGGCTTCGACCTCAAGCTTGGCACCACCCCCACCCGCAGCATGGCCCAGGGCCTGGTCAAACCCTCGGCCGTCGGCTCGTTTCACGGTGGTCTGGACCTGAGCCACGACAGCGGTTTCTACGTGGGCCAATGGTCGCCCAGCATGGGCATCAGCCCGGGGAAAGACCTCGAGATCGACTCCTACATGGGTTTTAAACAACCCTTCGACCAAACCCTCGGCTACGAAGTGGGCTTGATCCGCTACAGCTACCCCGAAGTCACGACCCCTGACAGCCAGGAACTGTTCGGCGGCCTGACCTTGCTCGGCAGCCGTTTCGGCATCGCCTTCAGCAATGACCCGGACAAACAGAACAACACCCTGTTCGCTGACTTGCGCGGCAATCAACCGTTCGGTGTCGGCATCAGCCTGAAATACACCACCCACCAATTCAATACGCCAGTGGCGGTGGATGGCGGGTATGTAGGCAGTTTTACCGATTGGTCGCTGAAATTGTCCCGCCCGTTCATGGGCATCGACCTTGACCTGATCTACAGTGACTCCAGCCTGAGCGGCAGCGGTTGCTCGGCCTATGCCGGACACAACAGCCAGTGCGACGGGCTGGTGACGCTCAAGGCCGAACACGCGTTCTATTGATCGGCTGAACTGCCGGGCTCCTCCCTGGTTCACATGAGAATCAGCCCCCGAAGACTGGCTTTCGCAAGGAATCGCCCATGTCCCGCTGGTTCAAACATTTCGCCGTTGTGTTGACCGTTACCCTCGCCCTCGGCGCGTGCAGCCGCGTGGGCCTGGCCTACCGCAATCTCGATGTGATCATCCCCTGGACGCTCAGCGACTACCTGGACATGAACGGCGAGCAGAAAATCTGGCTGGATGAACGCCTGAAGGAACACCTGAGCTGGCACTGCACCACCCAACTGCCCGGCTATCTCGACTGGCTGGACCGCCTGCAAACCATGGTCGCTACCAACCAGGTCACCGATGCCGCCTTGCAGGCCCGCGCCCACGAAGCCGAACAGGCGATCGCAGAGACCGCGCGAGAAATCACCCCGTCGGCCATCGAGTTGCTGCAAAGGCTGGATGACAAGCAAGTCGCCGAAATGAACGACGCCTTCGCCAAGGACCGGCGCAAACGCCAGGAGGAATACCTCAAACCCTCCCTCGACCAGCAGATCAAGGAGCGCGGCGCGCGCATGGAGAAGCGCCTGAATGACTGGCTCGGGCCACTGAGCACCACCCAGCAACAGCGGGTAGCCACATGGTCCAGCGCCCTGGGCGAGCAGAACACCCAGTGGCTTGCCAACCGGGTCCATTGGCAGAAGCAGTTCAGCGCGGCCGTTGCCCAACGCCAGAGTCCACAATTCCCACAACGAATCGAGACACTTCTGGTCAATCGTGAGAAGTTGTGGACACCCGCCTATCGTCAGGCCTTTGCCAACACCGAAGCCCAGGCGCGTTCACTGTTCGTGGATCTGATGGCTGAAAGTACGCCGAGCCAGCGGGCACGTTTGCTGAAGAAAATTGAAGGTGTGAGGAAGGACTTCAACGACTTGAAGTGCCTGAAAGCGGCGAAACAAGACTGACTGCAACACAAGACGCATGTGGGAGCGAGCCTGCTCGCTCCCACAGGGGATCACACAACATCAGGCAATCTGCGCTTTTGACGCTACCTCATCAAACGTCATCTCATCCAGCGCATCCTCCTGCTCGTCCAGCACCTGCCGCGGGTGATCATTGCCGGGAATACTGCTGTCGATCAGGCTCAACAAACGCGAACCCCGCGCCGTCAGAATGTAATTGGTGCCCGTGCCACCTTCGTCTTCAGGTCGCGGCGCGATATAGCCACGCGCCAACAGTAACTTTTCGTACTCTCCAGCCACCGTTTTCAAGTGATCAAGATTTTCAATCGGCTCGCCTTCCGCGGCCTTCTGCGCGGCATGCTGTTCGGCGTAAGGCCGCGGCGTGAAGCTGTGGCCCGCGCTGTTTTGCACTTCATGCAGCAAGCGCTCAATCAAGTCCCAGTTGTAAGTCGTCATCCTGAACCTCCGGCGTCCGTTCGATTGATGCCCGTGCAATTGAACGGGCCTTACAGGTTGTGACCGGTACGCCCGGCCACCGTTCAGCCGGGCGTTTGCAGACGACCGACCGGCGGCATGTCGAAATCCATGCAAGCCAAACGACTAGGCTGTGTAAGTCACCTCCCCGCCCCACGCAGGAGAAAACAACATGAACATTCAGAACCATCCCGTCGTATCGCGGGAAGAATGGGTCGCCGCCCGCAAAGAGCACCTGGCCCACGAAAAAGCCTTCACCAGGGAAAGGGACAGACTCAGCGCCGAACGCCGCGCCCTGCCCTGGGTGAAAATCGACAAGGACTACCACTTCCAGGGACCCGACGGCGAACTGAAACTGGCGGACCTGTTCGGGGGGCGCAGCCAGTTGGTCATCTACCACTTCATGTTCGCCGAGGGCTGGGATGAGGGCTGCCCCGGTTGCTCGTACCTGAGCGATCACATCGACGGCGCCAACCAGCACCTGACCCACCATGACGTGGCCGTGGTAGCGGTTTCCCACGCACCGTTCGCCGAATTCCAGGCGTTCAAACGGCGCATGGGCTGGAAGTTCGACTGGGTATCGTCCGAAGGCTGCGATTTCAACTACGACTTTGGCGTCACCGCCCGAGCCGAAGACGTCGCCGCCGGAAAGGCTACATACAACTACGAAAAAACCGACGGCGCCGAGGAGGAACTCCCCGGTCTCAGCGTGTTTTATCGCAATGACGCCGGCGAAATTTTCCATACCTACTCCACCTATGCCCGGGGCCTGGACATGCTGGTCGGCGCCTACAACTACCTCGACCTGACGCCCAAGGGTCGCAACGAGGAGGAAATCATGGAGTGGGTGCGGCATCATGATCGGTATGAGGAAAAAGCCAACTCTAGCTGTTGCCATGGGGGATGATTCTGCAGGACCGAGGCGCGGCCTTCGCGGGCAAGCCTGGTCCCACAGGGTTCGTGTAGAGCTTGCGATTTGTGGGCATAAAAAAACCGGACATGGGTCCGGTTTTTTTTGAGGCTCGCTACGGTACTTTATTCAGCCGCCGGTGCTTCCGGCTTGCGGCGCTTGAGCGGGGCCATGCCGTCCTTGCTGACCAGGGAATCGCTCTTCGGCCGGTTCGCGCTCTTGCGCTTGGTCGGGGTCTTGGTGGCAGTTTTCTTCTTGTCACCCTTGGCGTCGGTCTTTTTCTTCTTCACGCCGACGGCCTTGCCCGAGGCCTTGACCTTTTTAGGTCCGCCGTAGGTGCCTTTGACTTCCTTGATGGTGCGGCGCTCGAAGCTCTGCTTGAGGTAGCGTTCGATGCTCGACATCAGGTTCCAGTCGCCATGGCAGATCAGTGAAATCGCCAGGCCATCGTTACCGGCGCGACCGGTACGACCGATACGGTGCACGTATTCGTCGCCGCTGCGCGGCATGTCGAAGTTGATCACCAGGTCCAGGCCATCTACGTCCAGACCGCGAGCGGCGACGTCGGTGGCCACGAGGATTTTCACGCCGCCCTGCTTAAGGCGGTCGATCGCCAGTTTGCGATCCTTCTGGTCTTTCTCGCCGTGCAGCACGAACGCTTTGTATTCCTGCGCCACCAGGCGGCCGTAGATACGGTCGGCCATGGCTCGGGTGTTGGTGAAGACGATGGCCTTCTGGTAGGTCTCGTTGGCCAGCAGCCAGTTGACGATTTGTTCTTTGTGCTGGTTGTGGTCAGCGGTGATGATTTGCTGACGGGTGGTTTCGTTCAGCTGGCTGACCGCGTTGAGCTGCAAGTGCTCAGGGTTGTTCAGAACTTTGGCGATCATCTCGCGCAGGCCGGAACCACCGGTGGTGGCGGAGAACAGCATGGTCTGCTGACGGTTGGTGCACTCGTCGACCAGACGCTGCACGTCGTCGGCGAAGCCCATGTCGAGCATGCGGTCGGCTTCGTCGAGCACCAGCACTTCAACTTCTTTCAAGTCGAGGTTGCCGGCGTTGAGTTGCTCGATCATCCGGCCCGGCGTACCGATCAGGATGTCCGGCACCTTGCGCAGCATGGCGGCCTGGACCTTGAAGTCTTCACCGCCGGTGATCAGGCCGGACTTGATGAAGGTGAACTGCGAGAAGCGTTCAACTTCTTTCAGGGTCTGCTGGGCCAGTTCACGGGTTGGCAGCAGGATCAGGGTCTTGATGCTGACGCGGATTTTCGCCGGGCCGATCAGACGGTTGAGGATGGGCAAAACGAATGCAGCGGTTTTACCGCTACCGGTTTGCGCCGTCACCCGCAGGTCACGCCCCTGGAGCGCCAGCGGGATGGCCGCGGCTTGCACAGGCGTTGGCTCGACAAATTTCAGCTCGGCCACGGCTTTGAGCAGGCGTTCGTGCAGGGCGAATTGGGAAAACACGGGTGCTACCTCGAAGAAATGCAAAAAAACAGCTGCATAGGGTAACGGTTTCGAGCGCTCAGGCCGAGTTTCTTTATACAAATGGCGGTAAACAGTTGGTTTTTTGTTGCCTGATTTTTCCCGAAACGTAATACAAAGCGTCTTAAATGCTCTAATCCCCTCTCGCGCCTTACAGAAGAATCGTTTTCGACCATGGATATCAAACAGCTCTGGACCAACGTCCTGGACCTTTGGGGTGCCCTCGACCAGCACCCGCTCGTGCACTCCAGCCTGTCGCTGTTGCTGCTGTTGGCAATTGCGCTGTTCCTCGGACGGGTGGCGCGCTACCTCATTCTGCACGCGGCAAAAATGCTCAGTCGCCAGCCGGCCCTGCACTGGGTCAATGATTTTCTACAGAACAAGGTGTTCCATCGCCTGGCCCAGATCACGCCTTCGCTGGTGATCCAGTTCGGCCTCAATCTGGTGCCGGACCTGAGCAAAACCGGCCTGAATTTCCTCGGCAATGTCGCACTGTCCTTCACCTTCCTGTTTCTGCTGCTGGCGGTCAGCGCCCTGCTCAATGCCCTGCTGGATATCTACGCCCGCACCGAACACGCCCGCACCCGCTCGATCAAGGGCTATGTGCAACTGGCGAATTTGGTGTTGTACGTGTTTGGCGCGATCATCATCGTCGCTACGCTGATCGACCGCTCGCCGCTGTTGCTGTTGTCGGGCCTGGGTGCCATGTCGGCGGTGATTCTGTTGGTCTACAAGGACACGCTGCTGTCGTTCGTCGCCAGCGTGCAATTGACCAGCAACGACATGCTGCGGGTCGGCGACTGGATCGAGATGCCCCAGGTGGGTGCCGACGGCGATGTGGTGGACATCACCTTGCACACGGTCAAGGTGCAGAACTTCGACAAGACTATCGTCTCGATCCCGACCTGGCGCCTGATGTCCGAGTCGTTCAAGAACTGGCGCGGCATGCAGGCTTCCGGCGGCCGCCGGATCAAGCGCAGCCTGTTCATCGATGCCAGCGGCGTACGCTTTCTGCGTGACGACGAGGAGTTGAAACTTTCCCAGGTGCACTTGCTCACCGACTACATGACCCGCAAACAGGCCGAACTCAAGGCCTGGAACGAAGCCCAGGGCAACGTCGCGGCCATGTCGGCCAACCGCCGGCGGATGACCAACATCGGCACGTTCCGCGCCTATGCGCTGGCCTACCTGAAGAGTCACCCGGAGATCCAGCCGAACATGACCTGCATGGTGCGCCAGATGCAGACCACGGCCCAGGGTATTCCGCTGGAGATCTACTGTTTTACCCGCACCACGGCGTGGGCCGATTACGAGCGGATTCAGGGGGATATTTTCGACTACCTGCTGGCGGTGCTGCCGGAGTTCGGGTTGAGCCTGTATCAGCAGCCGAGTGGTACGGATTTACGGGCCGGGTTGCTGCCGGCAGTGCTGGGGGCAAGCCACATTCCCGAAGCCGAAAAACGCCTGATGTAACACCACAAAAACAAATGTGGGAGCGGGCTTGCTCGCGAATGCGGTGGGTCATTCAACATTGATGTCGAATGATACTCCGTTTTCGCGAGCAAGCCCGCTCCCACAGGGGTTACATCGTTTTCAGAATTTGCGGGTTACTTGACCTGCCGCTGCGGTGCCTTGTGCACCATGGTGTAGGCGTAATCCACGCCCATGCCGTACGCGCCGCTGTGCTCCAGCACCAGCTCCATCACCGCCTCATAAGTATCCTTGTGCGCCCAGTCACGCTGGTATTCGAGCAACACTTGCTGCCAGGTCACCGGTACCGCGCCGGCCTGAATCATCCGTTGCACCGACATGTCGTGGGCTTCCTTGCTGGTGCCGCCGGAGGCGTCGGTGACGATGTACACCTCGTAGCCTTCAGCCAGGGCTTCCAGTGCCGGGAAGGTCAGGCAGACCTCGGTCCACAGCGCGGCAATGATCAGCTTCTTGCGCCCAGTGGCTTTCACCGCGTCTACCAATG
The DNA here is from genome assembly GCF_058807755.1 of Pseudomonas sp. GW821-FHT12A04. Lineage (NCBI taxonomy): Bacteria > Pseudomonadati > Pseudomonadota > Gammaproteobacteria > Pseudomonadales > Pseudomonadaceae > Pseudomonas > Pseudomonas sp. GW821-FHT12A04. The sequence continues at coordinate 57,956 of NZ_JBXAQZ010000013.1, read as the reverse complement.
CCTTGTCTTCCCAGGAGTTCATCGAAGTGCGTTCGATCGGCTTTTGATCCGGGTGCACAGCCAACAATTCCGGCCAGATGTAACCGCTGAAACTTTCGGTTTCGACCGAGGTGTAGATGGTCGGTACGTTGAAAATCTTCGCCGCCTTGGCGAGGCCGACGGTGTTGTTCTTCAGGGTCTGACGGTCGATGGACTGAACGCCGAATGCCATTTGCGGCTGGTGGTCGATCAGGATCAGGGCGGAGTTGGTTGGGTTGAGCAGTTCACGAATAGACATGGCGCGTTCCTTTTGATGTCGATATTTTCGAATGAATTCAGGGTTAGTCGACGTTGCCGCAAGAGGCTTTGCTGTCGGCTTGGATGTCACTTTAGGGGCTAGCTATAAAAGGGACAATTACCTAAAATCGAGAATCATTGATTCCAAAATAGGGACAATATGGATCGCGTTGAATGCATGCGTGCCTTCGTCGTCACGGTCGGCGAGAACGGCTTCGCCGCGGCCGCCAGGGCCATGGACGTGCCACGCTCGAAAGTCAGTAAACAGATTCAGGCACTGGAAGAAGCCATCGGCGTGCAATTGCTGCAACGCACCACCCGCAGCCTGCACCTGACCGAGGCTGGGGCCGAGTATTTCGAAGCAGCACGGGAAGTGTTGGCGGCGCTGGACGAGGCCGAGCAACGCGCCCGTGACGGCATCGGCGAGTTACGCGGTGTGTTGCGGGTCAATGCACCGATGTCGTTCGGTCTTCGGCGGTTGGGGCCGTTGATTCCACTGTTTCATGAATTGCACCCGAACATCGAGCTGCAACTGGTGCTCAGCGACCAGCAAGTCGATCCAGTGAGGGGTGGGTTTGACGTGACGATCCGCATCGCCAGCATGCCGGACTCGACGATGATCGCCCGGCAACTGGCGCCCGCACCGCGCATCATGGTGGCATCCCCTGCTTATCTCGAGCGCGCGGGCGTTCCGCAGACTCCACAGGATCTGCGCGCCCATCAATGCCTGAACTACGGCTATCTACAGAGTGGAGTCAGCCTGCAACTGTGCAATGGCAAGGAAACCCAGCGGGTAAACGTCACCGGCCCACTGCACGCCAACAACGGCGACTTGCTCGCCCAGGCCGCCGAAGCCGGCATGGGCATCGCCCTGCTGCCCGACTTCATCGTCGAGGATGCGCTGGCAGCCGGGCGCCTGGTGCCGGTGCTGTGCGAATGGCAGGCCCCGGCGATCACCATCAACGCGGTGTATTCGTCGGCACGGCGGGTGCCGCAGAAGACCCGGGCGTTTATCGAGTTTCTGGTGGATCAATTGGCGCCCAAATGACTTTTGGGCATCCCACAAGGTTGGCGTGTTGCGACGTGACTCAGAAATGGCGCCGTTCCGATCAAAAATGATCAAGCACCCATTCTTGAACTGCAGGTGTATCGTTTATATCGCCATTAAAAACAAATGGCGGATCATAACTTTGATTGTTTCCTCGAGCTCGGCCTCTCCATACCTTTAACGGCAGCCAGAACTGAGCACCACTCGGCAGTGTTTGAGAGCCTATGTCGATATAAAGTGTATCGCCGCTCGTTGGTAAACCTAAATGGACAACCCCCGGAACTGCAAGAACAACGTCCGCAAAGTCTAGACAGGCACTCGCGCAAAAAGAGTCAGTAACCAGTGCAAGCTTGCCTTTAAAACCTTGGGTATTGGATCCTCTCGCGCCTTCTTGAAGGACCGAGGATTCGTTCGGCTGTCGTAACCAGTCTTTCTTCTCGTGAAGCGCGAACTCCATCGACCCGGTCAGACCAAGAACAAACTTGTAAGCTTCGCTGTCTTTTCCATAATCACTCCCCATGGTAGTTAGAGCATTATTGAGCGTTGAGAGTGCAAAGGGAGAAACACGCCACATCGCATACGCACGAGATGGCTCACTCAGGTTTTTTACCCTTTGCGAGCCTAACAGCGCAGAAAGTATTTCAGCACCAACCAAGCTATTACCGCCGCGATTACCTCTTGTATCAAGCACAACCAGCTTGGCATCGTTAATACGCTTGATGGCCTCGAGCATTTTATCCAGGGAAGCATTCTCGGCTGCTGACGGCATGAAATTCGATACATGTATCCAATATCGCCCTTCTCCCAAACTCTGGAGCGATTGAGGTGGTTGGGGTTGGCGCAGGAAAGTCTTCAGCTGCCCGGAATCCTCTTGCCACAGCAACGCAAAGCTTTGTCTTTCCCCATTTGGAAGAGCAACCAGACAGTTTTTTGACAAGTCTCTCGCCAGTACGGGATAACTGGCATCATCGACAGTTAACTGCTGAGCCAAATGCAACCATGTGGACTGTAGATCAAGCCTGCGATCAATATATGGAGATATTTCACTCTCTATTTTTTCTCGGACCGATTTGTTATCACACGATATAACCTCGGAGCCTATCGGCGGCAGCGGCACAGGCCAATTTTCAGCGACGCGCCTTACAAAAAAACTCTGACCTCGCCTATCCAGAATAAAACCTGCCCAGGACGAACTTCCTTTATCCGGTTGACTCAGCCCTACGTGCCCGTCCTTAAAGCCTGCGATGTAGAAATTAAGCACAGCCAGGGAGTCTTTCCTTGAGTTGACGCGTCTGGACAGCTGACTGGCATCCACATAACCCCGTTCAACCCAGCCTGAAAAAGACTCATTTTCACGGTCTATAGCGCCCGGATGAGAAGTAACTACCAGTTGTCGAATGACAGAAAGATCATTAACAGTAATCGCTCTCCAGTCTTTTGCATGCACCTCATCAGCCAACACAAAAGATGGTAAATCAATAAGCAAAAGAAGCATTAAACATAAACGATTCAAGAGAAATACATTACACGTCATTTAAATAACCAGACAAATTATGCTCAGATAGAGGTCATCCGAGCATTGCGCACCAGTATGCCAACGCTCGCTGCTCACCGAATGCGAGCAGCTCTTCGTCAAAAATCGCAGCCTGCGGCAACGCCTACACGAAGCTGGTTGCGCGCCGTATACCCAACCGACTGATCCACACCGCCAGCAAAATCACGGAACCACCGAGCAACAACCGCCCCAGTTCTTCGTGCTGGTTCCAGATCAGCAGGTTGATCAGCAACCCCACCGGCACATGCAGGTTGTTCATCACCGCCAGGGTACCGCCGTTGACCAGGCACGCACCTTTGTTCCACCAGTAGAGCCCCAAAGCGGTCGAGACCAGGCCGAGGAACAGCAGCACGCCCCATTGCAACGGCGCTTCAGGCAGGAAGTTCTGTTTGCCGAACAACAGAAACGCCGGCAATGCCACCGCCAGTGCGCCGAGATAGAAGAAGCCGAAACGTCGGTAATGCGGCAGATCGCTCGGATGGCGCGCGACCAGATGTTTGTAGAGCACCTGCCCGGCGGCATAGGTGAAATTGGCCAGTTGCAGCAACAGGAAGCCCATGAAGAAGTCCGGGTTGATCCGGTCAAAGCGAATCACCGCCGCTCCCGCCACGGCCACCAGCGCCGCGACCAGGGCCCAGGGATTGAAGCGACGATTCAGTGCATCCTCGATCAGGGTCACGTGCAGCGGCGTGAGGATGGTGAACAGCAGCACTTCCGGCACCGTCAGTACGCGAAAGCTCAGGTACAGGCAGACGTAGGTCACACCGAACTGCAACGCGCCGATCAATAGCATGCCACGCATGAATGCCGGCTCTACCGAGCGCCAGCGGGTCAGCGGGATGAACACCAGCCCTGCCAGTAGCACGCGTACCAGCACGGCGAAGTAACTGTCGACATGACCGGCCAGGTATTCGCCGATCAAACTGAAGGAAAACGCCTGGATCAGCGTGACAAAAAGTAGATAGCCCATGCTCGCCTCATTTCGAATGGCGGCGACGATAGCGGGTTTTGCCTTGAATCGCGATCCCCAAGACCTGTCGGAAAACACGCAAAACCTTGTGGGAGCGGGCTTGCTCGCGAAAGCGGTGTGTCAGGCAACAATGGTATCGACTGACACGACGCTTTCGCGAGCAAGCCCGCTCCCACAGGGGGTTGTCGGTGTTGGTTAAATCGCAGGCAAAAAAAAGCCCGATCTCGCTAAAGCGTTCAATCGGGCCAGGGCACTCAGGAGCAACAAGTGCGAAGGGAGGTTCGATGCGCGTACAGGCTTGAAGGGTTGCGCCAGGTCACTAGACCATCCAGCGATTATCTGGCGATTAACCGGTCAGGCCACTTGCGAAAGCTTGGCGTTCGCCTGGTTCAGGCCTTTCTCCTGGAAGTCGCCACCCAGGTTCATGCCTTCGGCGTGGATGAACGTCACGTTGTGGATGCCGATGAAGCCCATGACCTGACGCAGGTACGGTTCCTGGTGATCGGCGGTGCTGCCGGCATAGATGCCGCCGCGAGCCGTCAGCACATACGCACGCTTGCCGCTGAGCAGGCCTTGGGGACCGGTTTCGGTGTACTTGAAGGTCACGCCGGCACGCAGTACATGGTCGAGCCAGGCTTTCAGGGTGCTGGGGATCGCAAAGTTGTACATGGGCGCGGCCATGACCAGTACATCGGCGGCAAGCAATTCGTCGGTCAACTGGTTGGAACGTTCCAGGGATGCCTGTTCGATGTCGCTGCGCTGTTCGGCGGGTTTCATCCAGCCACCCAGCAGGTTGATGTCCAGATGCGGCACCGGCTTGACGGCCAGGTCCCGGACGGTGATCTGGTCATTCGGGTGAGCGGCTTTCCACTGGCTGATGAACGTCTGGGTCAATTGGCGGGAAACCGAGTCTTGCTGACGGGCACTGCTTTCGATGATCAGAACGCGGGACATGGGATGTAGCCTCCATCTGAGAATGCTGTAGGTCGATGGAGTGAAGGTTAAACAGAGTCATATCGATGAAAAAGCGCAAATAACTGCTATAACCCATCAATAAATTCGTTTATAAGCTCAGCATGCACTACCCCCTGTAGGAGCGAGCTTGCTCGCGAGGCGTCATGTCATTCAATTTTTTTGTTGCCTGACACACCGCTATCGCGAGCAAGCTCGCTCCCACAGGGGATTGATTTCATTTCGGGGTGCAGGTCAGCTCGATGCGCAGCTTGATGATGCTGCGGGTGAACTTGGCGGTGGCATTCTTGTGCTTGCCGGCCGGTACGTCGATCTTGCGGGTACGCGGTGCTTCCGGGCCATTGATGAAAACGACCTTGCAACTCGCATCGACGTCGCCGTAGTTGGCTACCTGAATGGAGCCGATGTCGTTATCCGTGTCGTAGGTCTGGTAATCGATCTTCATGCCGTTGAGGTCTTTTTTCACATCGATCGGGTAAGCCATCGCCGTCAGCGGCAGCAGCGCCAGCAGCACACAACAGAATTTTTTCATTCAGCAGCCTCCAATTAGGGCTGCCAGCTTAGGACAAGAGGAGTTCAACATGAAAGCGCCCCGCGTGACCCTCGATCAATGGCGAACGCTGCAGGCCGTGGTCGATCACGGTGGTTTCGCCCAGGCCGCCGAGGCGCTGCATCGCTCGCAATCGTCAGTCAGCTACACCGTGGCCCGCATGCAGGATCAACTCGGCGTGCCGTTGCTGCGTATCGACGGACGCAAAGCCGTGCTGACCGAAGCCGGCGGGGTGCTGTTGCGCCGTTCCCGGCAACTGGTGAAACAGGCCAGTCAACTCGAAGACCTGGCCCATCACATGGAGCAGGGCTGGGAAGCCGAAGTGCGCCTGGTGGTCGATGCCGCTTACCCAAGCGCCCGCCTCGTCCGCGCCTTGACCGCGTTCATGCCGCAAAGCCGTGGCTGCCGGGTGCGCCTGCGCGAGGAAGTGCTGTCTGGCGTGGAGGAAGTCCTGCTCGAAGGCGTGGCCGACCTGGCCATCACGGGTTTCAGTATTCCCGGTTACCTGGGCGCGGAATTGAGTGACGTCGAGTTCGTCGCTGTCGCCCATCCGGAGCATCCCCTGCACCGCCTCAACCGCGAACTGAGCTTCCAGGACCTGGAAAGCCAGATGCAAGTGGTGATCCGCGACTCGGGCCGCCAGCAACCACGGGACGTCGGCTGGCTCGGTGCCGAACAGCGCTGGACCGTCGGCAGCCTGGCCACCGCCGCGACCTTCGTCGGCAGCGGCCTGGGGTTTGCCTGGCTGCCCAGACACATGATCGAACGGGAACTCAAGGAAGGTACGCTCAAGCTGCTACCGTTGGATCAGGGCGGCAGCCGTAACCCGAGCTTTTACCTGTATTCGAACAAGGACAAACCGCTGGGACCGGCCACGCAGATTCTCATCGAACTGCTGCGTACGTTTGACACCGCACCACTGGACGCACCGTTCGCCGCCCCCGAACAAGCCTGACACGGAGTGTATGCATGGCCTATTTCGAACACGAAGGTTGTAACCTGCACTATGAGGAATATGGTCACGGCACTCCGCTGCTGCTGGTCCACGGCCTCGGCTCCAGCACCCTGGACTGGGAAAAACAGATCCCGGCACTTGCTACCCGCTACCGGGTGATCGTCCCGGATGTGCGTGGTCACGGCCGTTCGGACAAGCCCCAAGAGCGCTACAGCATCGCCGGATTCAGCGCTGACCTGATTGCACTGATCGAACACCTCAATCTCGGTCCGGCACACTATGTCGGCCTGTCCATGGGCGGCATGATCGGCTTCCAGCTGGGCGTGGATCAGCCGCAACTGCTCAAGAGCCTGTGCATAGTCAACAGCGCGCCCGAGGTCAAGCTGCGCAGCCGCGATGACTACTGGCAGTGGTTCAAACGCTGGAGCCTGATGCACGCACTCAGCCTGCGCACCATTGGCAAGGCACTGGGTAGCAAGCTGTTCCCCAAACCCGAGCAGGCCGATTTGCGACAAAAAATGGCCGAACGCTGGGCAAAAAACGACAAACATGCTTATCTCGCCAGCTTCAATGCCATTGTCGGCTGGGGAGTCCAGGAACGACTTTCGAAGGTCACCTGTCCAACCCTCATCGTCAGCGCCGACCGTGACTACACACCGGTGGCGCTGAAGGAAAACTACGTAAAACTGCTGCCCGACGCGCGGCTGGTGGTGATCGCCGATTCACGCCACGCCACGCCGCTGGACCAGCCGGAACACTTCAACCAGACGCTGCTGGAGTTTCTGACCGCAGTCGACACCACCACTCAGGATCACTGACCCATGCTGAAAAAAATCGCCCTCGCCGCAGGCACCGTCCTGTTTGCCGCCAACCTGATGGCCGCGACGCCGGAAAAGGCACCGCATGTGCTGCTGGACACCACCAACGGCCAGATCGAAATCGAACTGGACCCGGTCAAGGCTCCGATCAGTACCAAGAACTTCCTTGCGTACGTCGACAGCGGCTTCTACAACAACACGATTTTCCATCGGGTGATCCCGGGGTTCATGGCGCAGGGCGGTGGTTTCACCTCCTCGATGCAGCAGAAACCGACCAAGGACCCGATCAAGAACGAAGCCAGCAACGGCCTGCATAACGTGCGTGGCACGCTGTCGATGGCGCGCACTTCCGATCCAGACTCGGCCACCAGTCAGTTCTTCATCAACGTCAAGGACAACGACTTCCTCGATCCGGGCCGTGACGCCGGTTATGCCGTGTTCGCCAAAGTGGTCAAGGGCATGGATGTAGTGGACATCATCGTCAACTCCCAAACCACCACCAAGCAAGGCATGCAGAATGTGCCTATCGACCCGGTGCTCATCAAGTCGGCCAAGCGCATCGACTGAGACTAAGCTGGACAAGGATGTCCGAGCCGTTGCCGGTGTTTGCCGGCAACGCTCAAAACGTTAAAAGGAGAGCCCGCTCGCGGGCGAACAACCAATGCTTTATCGCCGCTTTGAAAAACTGATCGATGTGTTCCGCGAAGCACCGACGGCGTCTCCGCCGGACCGGGTTTTCCCTTTCTACACTTATTACCTCAAGCAAGTCTGGCCGAGCTTCGCCGCCCTGCTGATCGTCGGCCTGATTGGTGCGTTGATCGAGGTGGCGTTGTTCAGCTACCTGAGCCGTATCATCGACCTGGCCCAAGGCACGCCGAACATCAATCTGTTCCGGGATCACTCCCTCGAACTGACCTGGATGGTGGTGGTTGCGCTGGTGCTGCGCCCCATATTCGTGGGCCTGCATGACCTGCTGGTGCACCAGACCCTGAGCCCCAGCATGACCAGCATGATCCGCTGGCAGAACCACAGCTACGTGCTCAAGCAGAGCCTGAATTTCTTCCAGAACGACTTCGCCGGGCGCATCGCCCAACGCATCATGCAAACCGGCAACTCACTGCGCGATTCCGCCGTGCAGGCCGTGGATGCGTTGTGGCATGTGCTGATCTACGCCATCAGTTCCCTGGTGCTGTTCGCCGAAGCCGACTGGCGCCTGATGATCCCGCTGTTGACCTGGATCTTCGCCTTCATCGGCGCCCTCTGTTACTTCGTGCCACGGGTCAAGGATCGCTCGGTGGTGGCGTCCGATGCGCGCTCCAAACTCATGGGGCGGATTGTCGACGGCTACACCAACATCACCACCCTGAAATTGTTCGCCCACACCAACTTCGAGCAGCAATACGCCCGCGAAGCGATCAAGGAACAGACCGAAAAGGCGCAACTGGCTGGCCGTGTGGTCACCAGCATGGACGTGGTCATCACCAGCATGAACGGCTTGCTGATCGTCTGCACCACCGGCCTGGCCCTGTGGTTGTGGACGCAGTCGTTGATCAGCGTCGGGGCGATTGCCCTGGCCACCGGCCTGGTGATCCGCATCGTCAACATGTCCGGCTGGATCATGTGGGTAGTGACCGGCATCTTCGAAAACATCGGCATGGTGCAGGACGGTCTGCAGACCATCTCGCAACCGGTCAGCGTCACCGACCGCGACCAGGCCAAACCCCTGGCGGTGGCCCGTGGCGAAGTACGCTTCGAACAGGTGGATTTCCACTACGGCAAGCAGAGCGGGATCATCGGCGACCTCAATCTGAGCATCAAGGCTGGCGAGAAAATCGGCCTGATCGGCCCTTCCGGCGCCGGCAAGTCAACCCTGGTGAACCTGCTGCTTCGCCTGTACGACGTCGAAGGCGGACGCATCCTGATCGACGGCCAGAACATCGCCGACGTCAGCCAGGAAAGCCTGCGCGAACGCATCGGCATGATCACCCAGGACACCTCGCTGCTACACCGCTCGATCCGTGACAACCTGCTGTATGGCAAACCCGACGCCACCGACGCCCAACTCTGGGAAGCGGTGCACAAGGCCCGGGCTGACGGTTTCATTCCTTCGTTGTCGGACGCTGAAGGCCGTACCGGTTTCGATGCCCACGTCGGTGAGCGCGGGGTGAAACTCTCCGGCGGCCAGCGCCAGCGCATCGCCATCGCCCGGGTACTGCTCAAGGACGCGCCGATCCTGATCATGGATGAGGCCACGTCGGCACTGGACTCGGAAGTCGAAGCGGCGATCCAGGAAAGTCTCGAGACCCTGATGCAGGGCAAAACCGTGATCGCCATCGCTCACCGGCTCTCGACCATCGCCCGGATGGACCGGCTGGTGGTGCTGGAAAACGGCAAGATCGCCGAAACCGGAACCCACGCCGAACTGCTCGCCCATGGCGGTTTGTATGCGCGGTTGTGGCAACACCAGACCGGTGGGTTTGTCGGGATCGATTGATCCATTGGATCAACACACCAATCCCTGTGGGAGCGAGCTTGCTCGCGATAGCGGTGCGTCAGACAACATCGTTGTCGACTGATACTCCGTCATCGCGAGCAAGCTCGCTCCCACAGGGATAAGCGCCATACCGAAGATCGAAATAACCGCCAGGGCCCGCCAACAACGGGCCCTGGCGGTTTTTTGTGCCTGCTGGAATTCTGAAAAAACCGTGCTGTACTGACTTCAACGTTCTGGAGATGGTTCTGCAGTCCATCAGCTGGATGCTAAAGGCAGCATAATCTCGAAAGGGCACTCTCCTATGTCTCTGTTAAAACGTTCGGCGACTGAGTTGGTTGGTACGTTCTGGCTGGTGTTGGGTGGTTGCGGCAGCGCAGTGTTGGCGGCGGCTTTTCCGGAGGTGGGGATCGGCCTGCTCGGGGTGTCCTTTGCGTTTGGCCTGACAGTGCTGACCATGGCTTTTGCCATTGGCCATATTTCCGGTTGTCATCTCAATCCCGCGGTATCCCTCGGCCTGGTGGTGGGTGGACGGTTTCCGGCCAAGGAATTGCCGGCCTACATCATTGCCCAGGTCATTGGCGGTGTGATTGCCGCCGCGCTGCTGTACTTCATTGCCAGCGGCAAACCCGGTTTCGAACTGGCGGGAGGCCTGGCGTCCAACGGCTACGGCGAACACTCGCCTGGCGGCTATTCGATGGCGGCAGGGTTTGTCTGTGAACTGGTGATGACCGCGATGTTCATCCTGATCATCCTCGGCGCCACCGACAAACGTGCACCGGCAGGACTGGCACCCATTGCCATCGGCCTGGGGCTGACGCTGATCCACCTGATCTCGATCCCGGTCACCAACACTTCAGTCAACCCGGCGCGCAGCACCGGCCCGGCACTGATCGTCGGCGGCTGGGCGATTCAACAACTGTGGATGTTCTGGGTCGCGCCGCTACTGGGTGCAGTGGTCGGTGGCGTGCTGTATCGCGGGCTGGGCAAGGAAGAAAGCTGACACGCTGAAGTTCAGCCTTGTCGATAAGGCAAGGCTGACTTCGCATCCTCTGCATAAGCCAGCACCCCCAGCCGCTCCTGCTCCAGGAAGTCTTTCACCGCAGCTTTCAATCCCGAATGCCGCAAGTAGTGCCAGGAATGCGTAATGACTGGCTCGAATCCGCGAATCAGTTTGTGCTCGCCCTGGGCTCCGGCATCGAAACGCTGGAAACCGTTGGCAATGGCATAGTCCATGCCCTGATAGAAACAGGTCTCGAAATGCAGGCGGTCGAACTCTGCCAGGCATCCCCAGTAACGGCCATATAAACTGTCGCCCCCCACCAGACTGAACGCCATCGCCACCGGCCTTGAACCCTGTTTGGCCAGTACCACGCGAATCGACTCCGGCATGCGCTCGGCCAGCAGGCTGAAAAACTCCCGCGTCAGGTACGGCGCTTGCCGGCGCACCGCGTACGTATTGGCGTAGCAGGCATAGACGAAATCCCATTGCGCCTGGCTCAGTTCCCGCCCCTCCAGCCATTCGAATTCGAAGCCCTGGCCGGCCACCTGCTCGCGCTCCTTGCGCATCTGTTTGCGCTTGCGCGAACTGAGCACGTCGAGGAAGTCCTGGAAATCCCGGTAGCCGCGATTCTGCCAGTGGTATTGACAGCCAACGCGCTGCAGCCAGCCCGGTTGCTCGCTCAGTGCCGCGTCGGTGAACGGATCGGTGAAATTGATGTGGGCACTGGAGAGCCCTTCAAGCTCCAGGTAGCCCGGCAGGCTTTTCAACAACTCGAAGCCGTCTTCGACCGTGGCCGCCAACAACCGCGGCCCGGTGACCGGACTGAACGGCACCGCGCCCAACAGCTTGGGGTAGTAGTCGATGCCGGCACGTTCACAGGCATCGGCCCAGGCGTGATCGAACACGTACTCGCCATAGGAATGCCACTTGCGATAACCGGGCAGCGCGGCGATCAGTCGATCCCCTTCGACGTGCAATAAATGCTCGGGCTGCCAGCCGGTATGGGGTCCGACGCTGCCGCTGTCTTCCAGTGCGCTCAAAAAGGCGTGACGCAGAAAAGGCTGAGTCTCGGGCACCAGTGCGTCCCACGTCTGCGGGGCGATTTCTGACAGTTTTTGCAGGCGTTGCAACGGCATCACCATCCTCACTCTTCATGGCGTGAAAGCCCCGCGAGTATCGCCTATCGCTCTGCAATGCACACGGGCAAAACGACGACAGCGCTCTAACTCAATAGTTCACGGCAGCTTTGTATCGTCATCGACATGACATCACATTGCCACCGCCCTGTAATAAACCATCGCGATACTGGCGCCTGTTTTTAGAGCGCCGGGTTATACCCGGCCACTGTTTTCCGCCCCCTTATGGTCGGTTGTGTCCCGGATGGCTCTGTCATCCCCTCTCATCTTCGGAGATTGATATGCGTCTTGCTTCCACGAAAACTGCGGCGGCCTTGTGCGGTGGCCTGTTGCTGGCCATGAGTGTTCCGGCCAGTGCCGCAGTCGACGCCAAACTGCTCGACATGCTCAAGGCTAACGGCTCGATCACCAGCGCGCAGTACAGCGAACTGCAAGCCGAGCTGGCCAGGGATAAGAAAGAACAGCAGATCGCCCGTCAGGCTCAGCAAGAGACCAACGAGCAAATCGCGGCCACCGCGAAGAAAACCGACACACTGAGCGCTTTCGACCAGAAACTGGCCTGGGCTGCCAAGACCCAGTTCAAGGGCGACGTGCGCTTCCGTCAGGAAACCGTGCACAACGATGGCGTATCCAACAACAAAGACCAGGACCGTCAGCGCATTCGTGCCCGCCTGGGTGCCTACACCGAAATCAACCCGCAAGTCGACACCGGTATCCGTATCGCCACCGGCAACAACGACGACGCTCGATCCACCAACCAGAGCCTGGACAACTACTTCGACAAGAAGCAGATCTGGCTGGACCAGGGTTACGTCGATTACCACCCGGACGCGATCAAGAACCTGCACCTGGTTGGCGGCAAGATGCCGCAACAATGGGTGAGCATGGGCGACATCATCTGGGATAGCGACATCAGCCCGGAAGGTCTGGCCGTTACCTACAAGTACCCGCTGAGCGGCAGCACCGAGCTGTTCGGCAGCGCCGGTCACTACACCCTCAAGGACAACGTCGACGGTGAAGGCGTGCAGTTCAAGCACGACCTGCGCCTGTATGCCGGCCAGTTGGGTGGTCGCTTCGCCATCACCGACAGCATGAAAATGACCTTGGGCGGCAGTCTCTACGCCTACGACAACGATGACAGCAGCGCCTGCCCTACTAGCGGCACCGTCACCACGCCGTGCGCACTGGCCGTCAACGGCAACAGCCCGGGCGAACAGTTCAAATTGTACGAAGGCTTTGGCCAGCTGGACTTCTCCAACCTGCCAGTACCGCTGTCGCTGTACGGTCAGTACGTCAACAACGCCGATGCCAGCAACGACCAGGACACTGGCTGGTTGGCCGGTGTCAAAACCAAGCTCTACGGCTTCGGTGTGGACTACAACTACCGCGACGTACAGCGTAACGCTGTGGTGGGCGCCTTCACCGACTCCGACTTCGCCAACGGCTTCACCGGTTCGCGCGGCAGCAAGCTGAAAGTGAGCTACGAACTGGACAAGAACTTCACCCTGGGCGCGACCTACTACATGGCGACCTCGGACCAGACCAACGCCAACATCAAGAAAACCGATTCGGACATCAACACCCTGCAACTGGATGCCGAAGCCAAGTTCTGATTCACCCCGCTATACGACTCGGGCAAGGAAGCCCGGGACGCTTTTACAGCCTGGCTTTGATGTATCGGTCCCCATCATCCTCCGACACATCAACGCCGGGCTGTTTTCATATCCCCGCCTGCACATATTCATTGTGGCGAGGGGGCTTGCCCCCGTTGGATCGCGAAGCGATCCCAAACCCGGCCACTGCAATTTGACAGACATACCGTATCAGCCTGTTCTACGTCGACTTCGTCGCCGAACGGGGGCAAGCCCCCTCGCCACAAAAGCCCTGCCAAAAAAATCGCAGCTGCGACAGTTAAAACAATTTCAGCGCTTGCGCAGCAACACGCTACCAATCGAATACCCGGCACCGAACGAACTGAGCACGGCCAGCGAACCTGCAGCCAGATCGTCCTGGTTCTTGTGGAACGCAATCACGGAACCGGCGGAACTGGTGTTGGCGTAGGTGTCGAGAATCACCGGCGCTTCCTGTTCGGTGGCGTCGCGACCCAGCAGTTTCTTGACGATCAGGTGGTTCATGCTGAGGTTGGCCTGATGCAGCCAGAAGCGCTTCACGTCACTGACGTTGAGCTGGTTCTCCTGCAGATGCTCACCGATCAGCTCGGCAACCAACGGGCAGACTTCCTTGAACACCTTGCGGCCTTCCTGCACGAACAGTTTGTCCTTGGCACCGATGCCCTCTTCCGCCGCACGGTTGAGGAAGCCGAAGTTGTTGCGGATGTTGTTGGAGAACTTGGTCAGCAGCTTGGTGCTGACGATGTCGAACTGGTACTTGGACGTCGCCAGGTCAGCACGCTCGATGATCACCGCGGTGGCAGCGTCACCGAAGATGAAGTGGCTGTCGCGGTCACGGAAGTTCAGGTGGCCGGTGCAGACTTCCGGGTTGACCATCAGGACCGCCCGGGCCTGGCCCAGCTGCACGCTGTTGGCGGCGGTCTGGATACCGAAGGTCGCCGAGGAGCACGCCACGTTCATGTCGAAACCGAAACCCTGGATGCCCAGCGCTTCCTGGACTTCGATGGCAATGGCTGGATAGGCGCGCTGCAGGTTGGAACAGGCGACGATCACGCCGTCGATGTCCGCGGCGGTCTTGCCGGCGCGCTGCAAGGCTTGTTCGGCCGCGCCGATGGCCATCTGGCACAGCACCGACCACTCGTCGTTGGAGCGCTCCGGCAGGCGTGGGGCCATGCGCTGCGGGTCGAGGATGCCATCCTTGTCCATGACAAAGCGGCTTTTGATGCCCGAGGCCTTTTCGATGAACGCGGCGCTGGATTCGGTCAATGCCTCCACTTCACCGCGCGCAATGGCATCGGCGTTGTCGGCGTTGAATTGCGCGACGTAAGTATTGAAAGACTGCACCAGCTCTTCGTTGGAAATGCTATTGGCCGGGGTGTACAGGCCGGTGCCGCTGATGACGACGTTATGCATGGTCGTGTCTCTAATCTGTTCAGGCAGAAAGCATTGGCACCGTCGTACCAATACACAAAGGGTCTATTCCCATCCGGGGGACGCAAACCTGGCATCGCTTTATTCCGACCTGCCCGAGACCGTGAAGGCTCAAAACCGCGGGGCCGGCGTTTATAGGCGCGAAGTTTGCCATAAACCGTGGGTTTTGGCCCCTTTTTGCTGGACAACCCACCTGTTATAGACACCACAGCAACCTGTGGGAGCGAGCTTGCTCGCGATGGGGCCATCAAATTCAACATCTATGCTGCATGACAGGCCGCTATCGCGAGCAAGCTCGCTCCCACAGGGGTTGCACCGCCTTCGAGCCTACGGCTCTACTTGCGACCACTGCTTGTTCAGGCGCTTGTCGGAGATAGGCACCTTGGTTCCCAACTGTTGCGCAAACAACGAAACCCGGTATTCCTCCAGCCACCAGCGATACAACTCCAGCTGCGGATCGCGCTTGCCTTCCTGGGCGTGTTTGCTGGCGCGGGTCTGGTATTGCGTCCACAGGCCGCTCAATTCGCCGCTCCAGACCCGGTCGCGCTGCACCTGGGCACCGATTTTTTCAAAGCGCTGTTCGATCGCCTTGAGGTAACGCGGCAACTCCTTGAGCCACTGCATCGGCGTTTCCCGGACAAATCCCGGATAGACCAGGTAGCTGAGCTGCTGCTTGATGTCGTTCAGGGCCACGGCTTGGGCGAGATCGATCTTGCCCTTGAAGCGCTTTTGCAGGCCATGCCAGAGCTTGAGGATTTCCAGGGTCAGCTTCGCCACACGTTCGGCGTGCTCGGTCCAGGCGCCACGCTTGCGCTCGGCCAGGGACGCCAGACCGGCGCCGTCACGGGGCAGCGGGTCTTCACCTTCGAGAATGCAGCTGTCGAGGCTGGCCAGCAGAATGTCTTCCACCAGCGCATCGACCCGTCCCATGTCGCGGTACAGCAGGCCCAATTCGGTCAGGCCCGGCAACTTGCCGCGCAGGAACTTCGCAGGCTCAGCCAGTTGCTGCATCAGCAAGCGTTGCAGGGCACGGCGATGCTGGAACTCGGCTTCGGCCGGGGTGGAGAAACGCCCTTCCTTGACCGTCCCTGCTTCCTCCACCAGCGCCGGGTAGACCGTCATCGATAGCCCGGCGATCTTCTGTTGGGTTTTCTCGGCCACGGCGGCAAACACTTTCGGCTCCACCGGTTGCTGGCTCTTCGCGGTTTGCGGCACCGCCAATGCAGCCTGGCTGGCCTCGGCGAAACGCGCGGTGAGCTCGGCCAGATCGCGACCTTCGCCGAGGAACTTGCCCTGGGCGTCGACGATTTCCAGGTTCATCCGCAGATGACTTTCGACCTGCTGCGCGGCCTCGCTCCAGGCTTCGTCGCTGACCCGCGCACCGGTCATGCGCAGCAGTTCGCGACCCAAGGCCTGAGGCAGCGAGCCCTCGGCAAAGGTCATGCGCTGCAAGGCCGCCTTGACGAAGTCCGGTACCGGTACGAAATTCTTGCGCAAGGCCTTGGGCAAGTTGCGCACCAAGGCAATGCATTTGGCTTCGATGACGCCCGGCACCAGCCACTCCAGGCGTTCCGGTGGCAGCATCGGCAACAGCGGTGCCGGCACGCGCAGGGTCACGCCGTCGCGCGGGTGATTCGGTTCGAAGTGGTAGCTGAGGGCTAATTCCAGATCGCCGATATGCAGCGTATCCGGGTAATGCTGGGCAGTGACTTCACTGGCTTCGCGGGCCAGCACGTCTTCTTCGCGCATGATCAGCAGCTGCGGGTCTTTCTGGCTGTTGATGCGGTACCAGCTGTCGAAGGTCGCGGTCTGATGGATCTCCGCCGGCAGCCGTGCGTCGTAGAAGGCGTACAGGGTTTCTTCGTCGGCGAGGATATCGCGACGGCGGGCTTTGGCTTCCAGTTCGTCGAGTTGTTCCAGCAATTGCTTGTTGGCCGTCAGGCACTTGGCCCTGGACTGAATCTCGCCGCGCACCAGCGCTTCGCGGATGAACAATTCGCGGGATACCACCGGGTCGACCGGGCCGTAATGCACCGGCCTGCGCCCGACCACGATCAACCCGAACAGGGTGATCTGCTCGAACGCCACGACCTGGCCACGCTTCTTCTCCCAGTGGGGCTCGAAGTGGTTCTTCTTGATCAGGTGCCCGGCCAGCGGCTCGATCCAGTCGGCATCGATCTTGGCGACCATACGCGCGTAGAGCTTGGTGGTTTCCACCAGTTCGGCGGTCATCAACCATTGCGGGCGTTTTTTGCCGATTCCCGACGACGGGTGAATCCAGAAGCGCCGCTGACGGGCGCCAAGGTAATCGCCCTCTTCGGTTTTCTGGCCAATCTGGCTGAGCAACCCCACCAGCACCGCTTTGTGCAGTTTCGGATAGTCCGCCGGCTCTTTATTGAGGCTCAGCTGCATGTCGCGGCAGATCAGGCTCAATTGGCGATGGGAGTCGCGCCACTCGCGCAGGCGCAGGTAATTGAGGAAATTCTTGCGGCACCAGTTACGCAGCGGACTGGCTGTCAGCGCCTGGCGCTGCTCTTCGAAACCACGCCACAGATTGACCAGCCCGGCGAAGTCCGAGTCGGCGTCTTTCCACTGGGCGTGGGCCTGATCCGCCGCTTGCTGACGCTCCGGCGGACGCTCGCGCGGGTCCTGGATCGACATGGCGCTGGCAACGATCAGCACTTCCTGCAGGCTGCCGAGCTTCGCCGCTTCCAGCAGCATGCGGCCCATGCGCGGGTCCACCGGCAGCCGCGCCAGTTGGCGACCGAGCGGAGTCAGCTGACTGTTGCGGTCCACCGCCGAAAGTTCTTGCAGCAGGTTGTAACCGTCGCTGATGGCCTTGCCATCCGGTGGCTCGATGAACGGGAATGCGGTGACCTCGCCGAGGCGCAGATGCAGCATCTGCAAAATGACCGCCGCGAGGTTGGTGCGCAGGATTTCCGGATCGGTAAACTCCGGGCGACCGAGGAAATCCTCTTCGCTGTACAGGCGCACGCAGATGCCCGGCTCGACCCGTCCGCACCGGCCTTTACGCTGGTTGGCGCTGGCCTGGGAAATGGCTTCGATGGGCAGGCGCTGGACCTTGGCCCGGTAGCTGTAGCGGCTGATGCGCGCCGTTCCGCTGTCGATCACGTAACGAATGCCCGGCACGGTCAGCGAGGTTTCCGCGACGTTGGTCGCCAGTACCACGCGACGGCCTGGGTGAGACTGGAAAATCCGCTGTTGCTCGGCCGGCGACAACCGCGCGTACAACGGCAGGATTTCGGTGTGCTTGAGCTGAGCCTTGCGCAGCATGTCGGCGGCGTCGCGAATCTCGCGCTCGCCGGGCAGGAACACCAGCACGTCACCGGGGCTACGCCGTTCGCTGCGCTCGTAGGCGGCGATTTCGTCGAGGGTGGCGAGGATCGCCTGATCCACCGTCAGGTCGTCCTCGACGCGGTTGCCCTCTTCGTCCTGCTCAAGCGTCAGCGGGCGATACCAGGTCTCCACCGGGTAGGTGCGGCCGGATACCTCGACAATCGGCGCGTCATCGAAGTGCTTGGAGAAACGCTCCAGGTCGATGGTTGCCGAAGTGATGATGACTTTCAGGTCGGGACGGCGCGGCAGCAGGGTTTTCAGGTAGCCGAGCAGGAAGTCGATGTTGAGGCTGCGTTCGTGGGCCTCGTCGACGATGATCGTGTCGTAGCGTTCCAGATAACGATCATTCTGGGTTTCCGCCAGCAGGATGCCGTCGGTCATCAGTTTGATCAGGGTGCTGGAATCGCTCTGATCCTCAAATCGCACCTGATAGCCGACCAACGCGCCCAGCGGTGTACCGAGTTCTTCGGCGACCCGGCTGGCGACGCTGCGCGCAGCGATCCGGCGGGGCTGGGTGTGGCCGATCAGGCCGTGCTGGCCGCGACCGATTTCCAGGCAAATCTTTGGCAACTGGGTGGTTTTACCCGAGCCGGTCTCACCGGCGATGATCAGCACCTGATGCTTTTCCAGCGCCTTTTTGATTTCGTCGCGCTTGGCGGCGATCGGCAGGCTGTCGTCGTAACGGATCACCGGCAGGCTGGCCTTGCGCGCCAGTACCTGCTCACAGGACGCCTGCATCCGCGTCACCCACTGGCCCAGCCTGGCCTCGTCGGGTTTCTTGCGCAGCTCAAGCAACTGCCGCCGCAGCCGGTGGCGGTCGGCGAGCATGGCGTGATCGAGGTTTTTCAGCAGTTTGTCGATGGAGGGCGATTCGTCGGTCATCGGGTACGCAATTCGGTCGTCTAGTGGCGCAGGGTGGCGATTGTCGCAGATTTTACGACCGCTGCGCGGCCGATCGCGAGCAAGCTCGCTCCCACACTGGATGTATAGTGACCACAAAATCAGGGCACACTGCAGTCAAATGTGGGAGCGAGCTTGCTCGCGATGGCGTCAGTGAGAACTACTCGTTGTCCAAGCCTTTACGCCGATACGGAAACACATCAATCACCTTCCCCGCCCGAATCGCTTCCTGAAGGCTCTTCCAGTAATCGGCGTTGTACAACTCGCCATGCAACTGATCGAACAACTTGCGCTGCCCCGAATCGGCAAACAGGAACGGTGGAAACTCTTCCGGGAATACGTCCAGTGGCCCGATCGAGTACCACGGTTCGGACGCCATTTCATCTTCGGGTGTACGTGGCAACGGGATGTGGCGGAAATTGGCCTCGGTGAGGAAGCAGATCTCGTCGTAGTCGTAGAACACCACCCGACCGTGACGGGTCACCCCGAAGTTCTTCAGCAGCATGTCGCCGGGAAAGATGTTGGCCGCCGCCAGTTGCTTGATCGCCAGCCCATAGTCTTCCAGGGCCTCGCGCACCTGCGCCTCGTTGGCGTTCTCCAGGTAGAGGTTCAGCGGGGTCATCCGGCGCTCGGTCCAGCAGTGGCGGATCAGCACCGTATCGTCTTCCACCGACACCGTGGATGGTGCGACTTCCAGCAGTTCCTCCAGGCACGCCGGATCGAACTTGCTCAGGGGGAAACGGAAGTCGGCGAACTCCTGGGTATCGGCCATGCGCCCGACCCGGTCGACGCTTTTCACCAGGCGGTACTTTTCGATCACCGTGGCGCGGTCGACGTTTTTCGACGGCGAGAAACGGTCCTTGATGATTTTGAACACGGTGTTGAAACCCGGCAGGGTGAACACGCTCATGACCATGCCGCGCACGCCGGGGGCCATGATGAACTGGTCGTCGGTATTGGCCAGGTGATTGATCAGTGCCCGGTAGAACTCCGACTTGCCGTGCTTGTAGAAGCCGATCGAGGTGTACAGCTCGGCGATGTGCTTGCCCGGCAGGATGCGCCGCAGAAAGCCGATGAACTCCGCCGGCACCGGCACATCCACCATGAAATACGAGCGGGTGAACGAGAAGATGATCGACACGTCTGCTTCATCGGTGATCAGCGCATCGATCTGGATGCCGCGACCCTCCAGGTGCAGCAATGGAATTGCCAGCGGCCATTGCTCGTCGGCGGTGTAGATGCGCCCCACCAGGTACGCGCCTTTATTGCGGTACAGCACCGAGGAAAACAGCTCGACGCTCAGCTCCGGATCCTTGCACACCCAATCCGGCAGGTTCTCGCGCAACTGCGCTTCGAGGCGCTTCAGGTCACCGGCCAGGTCGGCGTAATCCTCACTGAAACGGTAGTCGGCGAAGATGCTGGCGAGCATCGCCGACAATTGGCCTTGCGGCTTGTAGGTACGGGTTTGCGCGGCCCGGGCGCGGCGCAGGCTCGGCCGGGTGGTGTGGATGAACATGCAGCCGTCACTGATCAGGTCATGGCTGAACAGCCCGCAGAAGATCGAGTTGTACCAGGTCTCGGACAGTTCATCGTCGAAGCGCAGGTCGATCAGGCTGATGTAGGCGTTTTTGACCAGCGGCCAGCAGCTGACGTCCAGGGTGTCGGCGTCAAACGCGGTGCGCAGTCGCTCCACCGTTTCACCGACCTTGTCTTCATACAGATTGATCCGTGCCGCCGACGCCGTCTGCGTTTCCTGCCACTTGGCCTGTTCGAAGCGGGCCCGGGCGCCGTCGGTGATCTGGCGAAAATGCTCGCGGTAATCGTCAAAGCCATCGAGGATCAAGCGGGCGATGTCGGCGGCTGGCCATTGCTGCGGCATGGTGAGACCTCTGCGGGAATTCGGGAGGCTTGAGCTTAGCCAGTGAACCGGGTGCAGGAGAAGCGTAATTTTCTGGGTGAATTAAATGCCCGGTTTTCGGTTGCCATCGATCACACACTCAGCAACACTTTCGCCCCTCCCCCAAGGAAGGACCGCGCTGTGAACCCCGTCGATATTTTCCGTTTACTGTCCCTGGCGGCCATTTGGGGGGCCAGTTTTCTGTTCATGCGCATCATCGCCCCGGTGATCGGCAGCATTCCTACCGCTTTTTTCCGTGTATCGATCGCCGCTGCCGGACTGCTGGTGATTCTCGGCCTGATGCGCATCAGTTGGGACTTCAAGGGCAAACTCAAGACCGTGATGCTGCTTGGGGTGATCAACTCCGGGATTCCGGCGACGCTCTATTCGGTGGCTGCGCAGGTGCTTCCAGCCGGTTACTCGTCGATTTTCAATGCCACGACACCCTTGATGGGCGTGCTGATCGGCGGCCTGTTTTTCCATGAAAGGCTCACTGGCGCCAAACTCGGCGGCGTGTTCCTGGGGCTGTTCGGCGTGGGCGTGCTGACCCGCGCCGGTCCGGTGGCGTTCGATTTGGAACTGCTGATGGGTGCCGTCGCCTGCCTGCTCGCGACCACCTGCTATGGATTTGCGGGGTTTCTGGCCCGCCGCTGGCTCGATCAGGCCGGTGGTCTCGACAGCCGTTTGTCGGCAGTGGGCAGCATGCTTGGCGCGACATTGTTCCTGCTGCCGCTGTTCGGCTACAGCGTGATCAGCCAACCACCCGCGACCTGGGGCGGCTGGAGTGTCTGGCTCTCGTTGCTGGGGTTGGGTCTGGGATGCACGGCGTTTGCGTACATTATTTACTTCCGCCTCCTGAGCTCGATTGGTCCGGTGAAATCGATGACTACGACCTTTTTGATCCCATTGTTCGGCGTGTTGTGGGGGGCGCTGTTTCTCGATGAGCCACTGTCGATGGCGCATATCTATGGCGGGATGTTGATTGCGCTGGCGTTGTGGTTGGTGTTGAAGCCGGCGGCGGTGAAACCGGGTTTGGTGGCTGGCCGGTAGTGTTGTGGCGTTGCGGATGACGCCAAAAATCACAAAGGCCCGGAGCATGGCTCCAGGCCCTTGCGGGTTTGCACGCAATTACGCGGTTTTACGGAACACAAACACCAGACCGACGATGATCAGCAGCATACCGAACAGGCTCAACATCGCCAGGCGATTGCCGAAGATCAGATAGTCCATCACCGCCGTTACCGCCGGCACCAGATAAAACAGGCTGGTGACGTTCACCAGATTGCCTCGAGCGATCAAGCGGTACAGCAATAGCGTTGCCAGCACCGACACCACCAGCCCCATCCATAGCACCGGCAGGATGAATCCACTGCTGTGTTCGAAGTGAAACGGCTGGAAGGGTACGAAAATCCCGCACAACAGCAGTCCGGCCAGATACTGCACCGGCAGTGTGCCGAGGGGATTGTCGGTGATGCGTTTCTGCATGATCGAACCGAACGTCATGCTCGCCAGCGCCAGCAGACCGAAGAGCATGCCCGCCAAAGACATGCCGGCCAAACCGATGCCCTGGTAAACCACCATGATCAACCCGGCCAAGCCTAGCGCCAGACCGAACATCCGGCTTATTGATCGGTGCCGCTCCATGATCACTACGGTGAGAATCGGCTGCACGCCCATGATGGTCGCCATCACCCCGGGCGTGACTTTAAGGTCGAGGGCCAGCAGATAGAAAATCTGATACGCCCCCAACAACACCACGCCGGTGACCATCGCATACAGCATCGGTTTGCCGCCCTTGGGCAACTTCAGCTTGAGCAACGGCACCAGCAACACCAGGCCGCCCAGGGCGATGACGAAACGGAACATCAGGAAGGCAAAGGGCGACGCGTGGGCCAGCCCCCATTTGGAGAAGATCGCCCCGCTGCTCCACAGCAGAACGAACAGGCTCGTGGACGCCGCCGCGAGCGCGGAGTTTTTCGAAAGGACAAACATGAATACCACCTGTAGTCAGGCAAAAAGCCAACTCAGCCGAAGCTGAAATTCAGTCGTTTTTTTCAGGTAGGCAGGGGAACAGCAGAAAGCAGCTGATCAGCCCGAAATGCCAACGCCTGGCGGTGAGACCACCGCGCACACTGGCGTGCGACTGACAGGAGGGGGGTAATGACTGATCTGCCCCGGCTGCTGATTCCCGCACGGCACGACGCCAGCGTTGACCGCTGAATCGACTACCGCGTTGATGAGGGATGCAGGCATTGGGCTGATCTTTACTCGAGGGATAAAAAAGTGAGTCCGAAACTCACCGTGCGCCGACTATAACCAGCGTTCGACATGGATTGCAACGACTCGACCAAAAGGCCAGCTACGACAGTTGTTACAGAGTCTGCAGTGTGCGGTTGGAGGGGCATTCAGGGATTGCGCGAAAACCTGTAAAAAACCGCTCACAACGAGCGGCTCTTTTATTCTGTATCCGGCGTTAGCCAAACAACCAATACCCCAACAACATCAGCACCAGCACCGCCAGTACCGGACGCAGTACACGGTAGGCCTCGGGATTGCGCCGCTTCCATTGCTTGACCACACCACTGAATTTATCGCTGGAGTTCTTGCTCCAGGCATAGACCCGGTTGATGCCCCCTACTCGCTCGTCATCAAGGTTCTGCGGTGCAGTCGCACGACCTAGCCAGGCGCTGATACTGCGATTGATGCGGGTCATGAAGCGATTGCTCAGCGGACGTTCGATATCGCAGAACAGTATGACACGGGTCTTTAGCGTTTCATTCTTGACCCAGTGCACGTAGGTCTCGTCGAACATCACGTCTTCACCATCGCGCCAGGCGTAAACCTGACCGTCGACAAAGATGCGGCAATCATCGGAATTGGGGGTGGACAGGCCCAAGTGATAACGCAGGGAACCGGCAAACGGATCGCGATGCGGATTGAGGTGGCTGCCGCCCGGCAGTAGCGCGAACATGGCGCCTTTGACGCTGGGAATGCTGTTGACCAGTTGCACGGTTTTCGGGCACAAGGCTTCGGCGGAAGTCAGCGGTTTGTCGTACCACTTGAGATAGAAGCGCTTCCAGCCCTTCTTGAAGAACGAGCCAAAGCCAGCGTCGTTGTTCTTTGCCGCCGCGCGGATATACCCCTCGTCGAACAAGTGCATCGCTTCGTCGCGAATCACCTCCCAGTTGTCCTTGAGCACATCAAGTTCCGGGAACTTGCTGCGATCCAGATACGGTTTCGAAGGTATGCCGGAAAACAGGTACATCAGGGCGTTATAGGGGGCGAACAGTGCCGAATGGTTAACGAACTGGCGCAAAACCGGCAGGCGCGCCTTGCCGCGCAAATGCACATAGAGGGTGCTACCGAGAAACAGCAACAACAACGAGGCTTTCGCGGCAAACGACGGGATCATCGACAACTCCTTTGAAGATAAACGGCACCGCACCACGTCCATTGCCCGACGTGGCTACCAGCATGATAAACACTACCGCCCCGGTGAAAACCTGCACTTTTCAACATTCAATGTTAATGAATGTGCAACAAAGCACTTATTAACATAAGGTGCCTGAACGCTGGCTGATGCAATCCATCATCAACCGGAACAGATCAATGGATCGCAACCAGCGATAACGCCTCAACCGTCAGCGCCAGCCACGATCCGCCAATATCTGGCACTTACTGGCGATTCTCCTGTTCGGTAAACAGATCACTGAACAGCATGCTCGACAGGTAACGCTCACCGGAATCCGGCAAGATCACGACAATGGTCTTGCCCTGCATTTCCGGGGTCTCCGCCAGTCTTACGGCCACCGCCATGGCGGCGCCGCTGGAAATCCCGCACAAGATTCCCTCTTCCTGCATCAAGCGCAAGGCCATGGCCTTGGACTCTTCGTCACTGACCAGTTCCACCCGATCGACAATCGACAAATCGAGGTTCTTCGGCACAAAACCGGCACCGATGCCCTGGATCTTGTGCGGGCTCGGCTTGATTTCTTCACCGGCCAGGGCCTGGGTGATCACCGGCGACACCACTGGTTCCACCGCCACCGAGAGTATCGGTTTGCCCTGGGTATTCTTGATATACCGTGAAACCCCGGTGATGGTTCCACCGGTTCCGACGCCTGCCACCAGCACGTCGACCGCGCCGTCGGTATCGTTCCAGATTTCCGGGCCGGTGGTTTTTTCGTGGATGGCCGGGTTGGCCGGGTTATCGAATTGCGCCGGCATGAAGTACTTCGACGGGTCGCCGGCAACGATTTCACCGGCTTTCTCGATGGCGCCTTTCATGCCTTTGGCCGGCTCGGTCAACACCAGTTCGGCGCCCAGTGCCTTGAGTACCTTGCGGCGTTCGATACTCATGGACGCCGGCATGGTCAGCATCAGCTTGTAGCCACGGGCGGCGGCCACGAAGGCCAGGCCGATGCCGGTATTGCCGGAGGTGGGTTCTACGATGGTCATCCCCGGCTTGAGTTTGCCGCTGCCCTCGGCATCCCAGATCATGTTCGCACCGATCCGGCACTTGACCGAGTAACCGGGGTTGCGCCCTTCGATCTTGACCAGGATGGTCACACCACGCGGCGCAATGCGATTGATCTGCACCAGCGGCGTATTACCGATGGAGTGGGCGTTGTCAGCGAAAATGCGGCTCATGGCTGGGTCCTTAACGACAGCATTGAAATAGGGCATCAAGGTAAGCCTCTTGCCCGCAGGCGTCCAGTCGGGTCGAACGTCCGCTTATCAGTGCAGTCAATGGCTTTAGACAGCCAGAGATTTGCCGCCATGAAACGTCGATACAGCTGGCCCCTGTGGACCCTCGCCGGCCTCGGTCTGCTGCTGGTTGCCTTGCACATTGCCCTGCCCTACATGGTGCGCGATTACCTCAACGAGAGATTGGCGAATATGGGTGACTACCGCGGCCAGATTACCGACGTGGACCTGGCCCTGTGGCGCGGCGCCTACAAAATCAATGGACTGAAAATCGTCAAGGTCAATGGCAAGGTCCCCGTGCCTTTCGTCAATGCGCCATTGATTGACCTCTCCGTCAGCTGGCACTCGCTCTGGCATGACCACGCAGTGGTGGCCGAGGCGCAGTTCGACAAACCCGAGGTCAACTTCGTCGATGGCGGTGCCAACAAGAAAAACTCCCAGACCGGCGAGGGTACCGACTGGCGAGCACAATTAGGCAAGCTGCTGCCCATTACCCTGAACGAAGTGCGGATCAACGACGGCAAGATCAGTTTTCGCAACTTCAACTCCAAGCCACCCGTGAACATGAATGCCACAAAAGTGGATGCCAACATCTACAACCTCACCAACGTGGTCGACACCAAAGGCAAGCGTGATGCGCGCTTCGAAGGCAAAGCCCTGCTGCTGGGGCACGCACCACTGGAAACCACAGCCACTTTCGATCCCTTGAGCGACTTCGAAGACTTCGAGTTTCGTTTGCGCACCACGGATATCGAGCTCAAGCGCTTGAACGACTTCGCCGCGGCCTACGGCAAGTTCGACTTCAACGCCGGCCATGGCGACGTGGTGATCGAAGCCTCAGCCAGCAAGGGGCGACTGACCGGCTATATCAAGCCATTGCTGCGCGATGTTGACGTGTTCAACTGGCAGCAGGATGTGCAAAGCGAGGACAAAGGGCTATTCCGCTCGATTTGGGAAGCCCTCGTCGGCGGTACCGAGACCGTCTTGAAAAACCAGGGCAAAAACCAGTTTGCGACACGGGTCGAGCTCAAGGGTAATGTGCATCAGCAAGATGTCAGCGCATTCCAGGCTTTTTTACAGATTTTGCGCAATGGTTTCATCCAGGCATTCAATGCGCGGTATGAACGGCCAAAGCCGGATGCAGGCTGAGTCACCAAGTGACGCCCCATTCAGAGACTGAATAAGCCGTCTGCGTTCACAGTCGACCGGACACCGCGTTATAGTCGGGGCTGACTCTTTTATTGCCCCCCGCCCTGCCTCGTACAGGTCGGCGTTACCGTTCGAGGATTAGCAGATGAAGTTCGAAGGCACCCAGGCCTACGTCGCCACCGATGACCTGAAGCTGGCGGTCAACGCCGCCATCACCCTGGAGCGGCCGTTGCTGGTCAAGGGCGAACCGGGCACCGGCAAGACCATGCTCGCCGAGCAACTGGCCGAATCCTTTGGCGCCAAGCTGATCACCTGGCACATCAAATCCACCACCAAGGCCCACCAGGGCCTGTACGAGTACGACGCGGTCAGCCGTCTGCGCGATTCGCAGCTCGGCACGGAAAAGGTCCACGACGTTCGCAACTACCTGAAAAAAGGCAAGCTCTGGGAAGCCTTTGAATCCGAAGAACGGGTCATCCTGCTGATCGACGAAATCGACAAGGCCGACATCGAATTCCCGAACGACTTGCTGCAAGAACTCGACAAGATGGAGTTCTACGTTTACGAGATCGACGAGACCATCAAGGCGAAGAAACGCCCGATCATCATCATTACCTCCAACAACGAAAAAGAGCTGCCGGATGCGTTCCTGCGCCGCTGCTTCTTCCACTACATCGCTTTCCCGGATCGCGTGACGATGCAGCGGATCGTCGACGTGCACTACCCGGACATCAAGAAAGACCTGGTCAGCGAAGCGCTGGACGTGTTCTTCGACGTACGCAAGGTGCCGGGCCTGAAGAAGAAGCCTTCGACCTCCGAGCTGGTGGACTGGCTGAAGCTGTTGATGGCCGACAACATCGGCGAAGCGGTGCTGCGCGAGCGTGATCCGACCAAGGCCATCCCGCCGCTGGCCGGTGCGCTGGTCAAGAACGAACAGGACGTGCAACTGCTGGAGCGTCTGGCGTTCATGAGCCGTCGCGGCAGCCGATAAGGGTCAACGCCATGTTGCTCAACCTGTTCAATGAAATGCGCGCAGCCAAGGTGCCTGTCTCGGTGCGTGAGCTGCTGGACCTGATCAACGCGCTGAAACAGCGCGTGACCTTCGCCGACATGGACGAGTTCTATTACCTGTCCCGGGCGATCCTGGTGAAGGACGAAAAGCATTTCGACAAGTTCGACCGGGCGTTCGGTGCCTACTTCAATGGTCTTGAAAAACTCGACGACCACTTGCAGGCCTTGATTCCCGAAGACTGGCTGCGCAAGGAATTCGAGCGTTCGCTGACCGACGAAGAGCGGGCGGCGATCCAGTCCCTGGGCGGCCTGGACAAGCTGATCGAAGAGTTCAAGAAACGTCTGGAAGAACAAAAGGAACGCCACGCCGGTGGCAACAAGTGGATCGGCACCGGTGGCACCAGCCCGTTCGGTTCCGGCGGTTTCAACCCGGAAGGCATTCGGGTCGGCGATGCCGGCAAGCGCCAGGGCAAGGCGGTCAAGGTCTGGGACCAGCGCGAATACAAGAACCTTGACGATTCGGTCGAGCTGGGCACCCGCAACATCAAGGTCGCCCTGCGGCGCTTGCGCAAGTTTGCCCGACAGGGCGCGGCCGAAGAACTGGACATCGATGGCACCATCGACCATACCGCCAAGGATGCCGGCTTGTTGAACATCCAGATGCGGCCGGAGCGGC
This sequence comes from Pseudomonas sp. GW821-FHT12A04, assembly GCF_058807755.1. Classification (NCBI taxonomy): domain Bacteria; kingdom Pseudomonadati; phylum Pseudomonadota; class Gammaproteobacteria; order Pseudomonadales; family Pseudomonadaceae; genus Pseudomonas; species Pseudomonas sp. GW821-FHT12A04. The sequence goes on along the minus strand of NZ_JBXAQZ010000013.1, from coordinate 29,423 downwards.
GTAACACCGTCAAGCTGTTGCTCCTGTTCGACATCGGCGGCTCGATGGACGCCCATGTGAAGATTTGCGAGGAGCTGTTCTCGGCCTGCAAGACCGAGTTCAAGCATCTGGAGTACTTCTACTTCCACAACTTCATTTATGAATCGGTGTGGAAGAACAACATGCGCCGCACCTCCGAACGCACCTCGACCATGGACCTGCTGCACAAGTACGGTGCCGACTACAAAGTGATCTTCATCGGTGATGCCGCCATGGCGCCCTATGAAATCACCCAGGCGGGCGGCAGCGTCGAGCACTGGAACGAAGAAGCCGGTTACGTGTGGATGCAGCGGTTCAAGGAGAAGTACAAGAAACTCATCTGGATCAACCCGTATCCGAAGGACACGTGGGGCTATACCTCTTCGACCAACATCGTGCGGGATTTGATTGAGGACCAGATGTATCCGCTGACCCTTCGCGGGCTGGAGGAAGGGATGCGGTTTCTGTCCAAGTAGTTCTGCTGTCTGGACTGACGCCATCGCGAGCAAGCTCGCTCCCACAGGGTCTTATGTACGACAAAGATCCAATGTGGGAGCGGGCTTGCTCGCGAAGCTTTTAGCCTTTCAAAAAGCGCCGCAAATACTCGACCTGTTCTCGATGCGCCACATCCTGCACCACCGGCCGCAACCGCACCCGCGCCCCCGGCAGGCACTGCGCAAGCCGCGCCAGTGCCAACGGTGTCAACGCCCCCAATCGCGGATAACCACCGATGGTCTGTCGATCATTGAGCAACACAATCGGCTGCCCGTCAGGCGGCACTTGCACCGCCCCCAACGGAATACCTTCGGAAATCATCGGTTTGCCCTGGTACTGCAGCGCCGTGCCCAACAGGCGAATGCCCATCCGGTCGGCTCGGCTGTCAAGACTCCACACGCTGTTGAACGCATCGAACAGACTCTGCCCGCTGAACTCGCCAATCTGCGCACCAAGCACCAGATCCAGCAATGGCTCGCCGGTGAAATCCGGCACGCATTGGCTTGGCAACTCCCGCAGCAATACCAGCGAGTTCCCCGAGTAGCTCAAGGACGCGCCTTTACCCAGCGCATGGCCCATTCCGTCCAGGCCACCCAGTTCTTCACGGACCACCGTCGCGCTGCTGCCCAGCACTTTCGGTGCATCAAACCCACCCGGCGCCGCCAGATAGGCCCGGGCGCCGAGTAGCGGCCGGGTGAATTGCAAACGCTGACCTTTGTGCAACCTGAAACTGCGCCATGGCGCCAGCGCTTCGCCGTCCACCTGCGCGCCAAGATCCGCTCCGGCCAAGGCCAGCACGCAATCGTCCTCGGCCACGAGGGTGAATCCGCCAAGGGTGATTTCGATTACCGGCGCATCCAGTCCGTTGCCCAACAGCCAGTTGGCCCAGGACATCGAACGCCAATCGGCGGCTCCGCCCTGGGTCACGCCCAGATGCCGCACGCCAAATCGACCGGCATCCTGCAACAGGCACAGCGCCGTACTCGCTTCAATGGTCAGACGGCTCATGCCTGGGCCTCCAGTGGCGTATCGTCACCGCCCAGGTTAATGAATTCGGCGTGGCCGATTGCTTCAAACCGTACGGTGTCACCGGGTTGCATCAGGCTGTAGCCGTCACGGTTGCGATCGAACAATTTGGCCGGCGTGCGGCCGATCAGGTTCCAGCCCCCAGGCGACACCACCGGGTAGGCCGCCGTTTGCCGTTCGGCGATGCCGACACTGCCGGCGGCGACTTTCTTGCGGGGCGTGTTCAGACGCGGCGCGGCGAGCACCTCTTCCACAAGCCCCATGAAAGCGAAGCCCGGCGCAAAGCCCAGGGCAAACACCTGATATTCACGCTCGCAGTGACGACGGATCACCTCCTCTACCGCCAACCCGCTGCGTTGCGACAACAGGCTCAATTCCGGACCGACGCTCAAGTCGTACCACACCGGCAACACATGGCAGGTACCGCGCGTACGCGCATTGGGCGACAGATCGATCAGTGCCTGGGCAATCAACTCCCGGGCCTGGGCGGGACTCAGCGCGGTCAAGTCGTAATGCACCATCAAGGTGGTGTAGGACGGCACCAGATCAATCAGATGCCCGGCGAATGCCGTGCGCAGACTTTCACTGGCTGCCAGCATCCACGGCATGTTGGTTTCGGCAATTTCATCGAACAGGCGCACCATCAGGCAATCCAGCGCCACCACTTCCACCCGCAGCTTCATGACGCGCTCTGCCGGTTCAAGGCTTCACGGATGCGTTGCACGGCAGCGACCGAACTGGCGTTGTCGCCGTGCACGCAAAGAGTGTTGGCCTGCAAATGCAGGGCGCTGCCATCGCTGGCGGTGAGCGGATCGCCACGGGCAATGGTCAGTGCCTGTTCGATGATTGTTTCCGGATCGTGATGCACCGCTCCCGGCAGTTGTCTCGACACCAGCCTGCCGGCGCTGTCATAAGCGCGGTCGGCAAAAGCCTCGAACCACAGGGTCACGCCGTATTCATCGCCCAGTTGTTGGGCGGCGCTGTTGTCGCGGGTGGCCATCAACATCAACGGCAGGTTGCGATCATAGGACGCTACCGCTTGCAGCACCGCGCGCAGTTGTGCCGGGTTGGCCATCATGTCGTTGTACATCGCGCCATGGGGTTTGACGTAACTGACACGACCGCCCTGGGCCCGGCAGATGCCGTCGAGGGCGCCGATCTGGTAATGCAGAATGTCTTGAAGTTCCTGGGGGGCATAGGCCATGGAACGACGGCCGAACCCCACCAGATCCTGATAGGCCGGATGCGCGCCAACTTGCACACCGTGGCTGAGGGCCAGGCTGACGGTCTTGCGCATGATGCTCGGGTCGCCGGCGTGAAAACCGCAGGCAACGTTGGCGCAATCGATGAAGGGCATGATTTCCGCGTCCAGACCCATGGTCCAGCTGCCGAAACTCTCGCCGATGTCGCAGTTCAATAGCAGGCGGCTCACACTGAACACTCCTGTAGGCTTTATTCTTTTCAGCTGCGGGACATATCTGTAAGACAGCCCCGCAGATTATCAGTTACTGGGCGTCGAGTTGCTTGCCACGGGTTTCCGGCAAACTCAAGGCCGCGAGGATCACCACGCCGTAGGAAACCGCCGCAAAGGCACCGATGCCTACACTCAGCGGCACGGTCTGGCTGAGCAGGCCAATCAACAGTGGAAACAACGCCGCCAGCGCCCGTCCGATGTTGTAGCAAAAACCCTGGCCCGAACCGCGAATGCGCGTGGGGAACAACTCGGTCAGGAATGCACCCATGCCACTGAAGATCCCGGAGGCAAAGAAGCCCAGCGGAAAGCCCAGCCACAGCATCACGCCGTTGCTGACCGGCAGTTGCGTGTACAGCAACACAATGGTGAACGAGCCGACGGCGAACAGGATGAAGTTCTTTTTACGTCCGAGGATGTCGGTCAAATAGGCGCTGATGACATAACCCACGTAGGACCCGACGATCACCATCGCCAGATAACCGCTGGTATTGAGCACGCTCAAACCGCGTTCGTTCTTCAGGAAAGTCGGCAACCAGGACGTGATCGCGTAGTAGCCGCCCAGGGCGCCGGTAGTCAGCAACGAAGCGCGAATCGTGGTGAAGAGCATGCCGGGGGCGAAAATCTCGTAGAACTTCGACGGGTTGCTCGGCTCCTGCCTGGCTTTGGCTTCACGATAGATTTCCGGGTCCTTGACCAGGCGGCGGACGAATATCACGAAGATTGCCGGCACGATGCCGAGGATGAACAGCGCGCGCCAGGCGTCTTCCGGTGGCAATACCGAGAACAGCAGCGCATACAGAATCGCCGTCAACCCCCAACCCAGCGCCCAGCCGGACTGCACCATGCCCACGGCCTTGCCACGGTCCTTGGCTCGAATGACTTCACCGATCAGCACCGCGCCGGCCGTCCACTCACCGCCGAAACCGAAGCCCATCAGGGTCCGTGCAATCAGCAGTTGCTCGTAGTTCTGGGCAAAGCCGCAGAGGAAGGTGAAGAAGGCAAACCACAACACAGTCAATTGCAAGGTGCGCACACGACCGATGCGGTCGGAGAGAATCCCCGCTACCCAGCCGCCGATGGCCGAAGCGATCAGCGTGCTGGTGTGAATCAGCCCGGCCTGGCCGGTGGTGATACCCCACATGGCAATCAGGGTTGGCACCACAAAGCTGAGCATCTGGGTGTCCATGCCGTCCAGGCCATAGCCGATCTTGCAGCTCCAGAAGGTGCGGCGTTCCTGCTGATTGATGTTGCGATACCAGTCGAAAGGTCCCGGACGGGCCGAGGCTTTCGGAATGGCGGTGGTGTCGGGCGCACTCATGGCAAATCTCCGCGCTGATTTTATTGGTATTGTTCTGAGCCCCGACGACGCCTATCGTGGGAACCGGATGCGCCGATTTTTGGACGCGCGCCCCTGCTGCGTCCAACTAATAAAAACCCGCCTTAGACATAAGAAATCTTTATCCCATGAACCTGAAGTTTCTCGAGACCTTTGTCTGGGTCGCCCGACTCAAGAGTTTCCGCCTGACCGCCGACAAGCTCTTCACCACTCAGGCCTCGATTTCCAGCCGCATCGCAGTGCTTGAAAGCGAGCTGGGGGTAAAGCTGTTTCTGCGGGATTCGCGCGGCGTGAGCCTGACGCCCGAAGGCCTCAAGGTGCTCGATTACGCCGAGCAGATGATGGACACCATGCAGGCGCTCAAACAGTCGATCGAGACCCGCTCGAGCAAGGCCGGACGGGTGCGCATCGGCGTGATGGACACGGTGATCCATACCTGGCTCAGCCCGTTGGTGGCGCAGATGACCGATCACTACCCGCTGGTGGAAATCGAACTGGTGGCCGATACCTCGCTCAACCTCTGCGATCAGCTGCAAAAAGGCTTTCTCGATGTGATCCTGCAGACCGACCTGCTGCGCCAGGAAAGCGTGCGCAGCCTGGAACTGGCCAGCCACCCCATGGGCTGGATTGTCGCCAGCAACTCGATCTACAACCGCAATTACACGAACGTCGCCGAACTGGCACGTGAGCGGATCATCACTTATTCGAAAAACTCCCATCCGCATCAGGAAGTGCTGGCGCTGATGCAGGCCAATGGCGTCATGACACCGCGACTGAACTGCGTGAATTCGGTGTCGGCCATCACCCGTTTGTTGCGCGACGGCTTCGGCATCGGCGCATTGCCACCGGTGCTGGTGGCCGAGGAACTGGAGCGGGGGGAATTGACCTTGCTGGCCATCGACCAACGCCCGCCCAACCTGCAAGTGGTGGTGTCATGGCGGGTTGGCGCGGAGTGGGTCGAGGAGATCGTGACGTTGTGCCAGCACGTGGTGGAGCGGTATGCGCAGAAGGTAGGCGAGCACTACATGGTTTTGAGTAAACCCTTGGCCAGCCTCTGAAAAGGAGCGCCCCACAGCACAAGAAGCAATTACTATCATTTGCATTAATATTTTGAAAATGTATTCTCTGCGCGCATTCAGCTAAACCACTGTCCAGAAGGAATCGGACTTGATGCGCGCTTTCACGCAAAGACAGCAGCAACTGCTCTCACACTGGAGCGAAGCCTTCGGCACTCAGGCCTTCCAGTCTCGCCGCATCACCCCCGACCATTTGAGCTATACCCCGGCGCCCGCCGCGCTGCGCTGCCTCCAGCGTCCGATCCTGCTTACATCTTGCGTCTCATCGAGAGCGTTGCCTGGCTCTGCGCCTTGACACTGGCGGCCACGGCACTGGCTTACGAATGGCTGGGGGTTCTCGTCTCCGGGGCATCTGGCAAGGCGCACTGTTCCCCATCACCTAGGCACTGATCGCCAACACCGTGTTTTCAAGCCAGCAGGGTTTTGCCCTCGGGATCCGCCGGGTGCGCTCATTCACCTCCACATCCGGCCCCGCAAAGTTACCTAGCCACACTTATCACGACTAAAAAAAGACCACCTCATGACCCGAACCAAACTTTCCTTGCTGATTCCGCTGCTCGGCTCCGTCAGCGTCCAGACCTGGGCCGAGGACACCGACCAGCAACCCGGCACATTGAACATGCAAGCCACCGTCGTTTCCGCGACTCGCAGCGAAGCGAGCATTGCCTCGATTCCTGGCTCGGTCCAGGTGATCGACGAACAACAGATCCGCGAACAGAGTGGTGCCGGGCGTCGGGTCTCCGACATTCTGGGGCAACTGGTTCCCGGCCTGGCGCCGTCCAGCGGCGGGATGAGCAACTTCGGCCAGACCCTGCGCGGGCGCAACATGCTGGTGTTGATCGACGGCGTGTCGCAGAACGCCACGCGTGACAACTTCCGTCAGCTCAACAGCATCGCACCGGCCAGTATCGAACGCATCGAGGTGGTTTCCGGCGCCAGCAGCATTTACGGTGCCGGCGCCTCAGGCGGCATCATCAACATCATCACCAAACGCAATCAGGGTCAGGACCTTGCCTACAGCAGCAAACTGGGCCTGACCAGCGGCAACAACCTCAACAGCAAGGGTTTCGCCTACGAGGCCTTTCAGAGTGCGACCGGGCGCAAGGATGCCCTGGACTGGTACGTGTCCGCCGACCTGACCCAGCGTAACGATCAGTACGACGGCAACGGCAACCGCATCCCTCAGGACACGTCCCAGGGCAGCAACATGGACACCGAAACCTATGACCTGCAAGGTCGTTTCGGTTACGAACTGGATGCCGACAAAAAACTCAGTCTGTCGCTGCAGGACTACAAGGATCAGCAGGACACCGGCTACACCAAAGACCCGAAAAACTCGCAGCAAGCCGTGGCGGTCAAAGGGCTGAAACTTGATGACCAACCCTATACCCATAACCAGGCGGCCAACCTCAACTACACCGACAACGACTTCTACGGCCAGGGCCTGCAACTGGAAAGCTACTGGCGCCGGGCCGACGCGCTGTTCTTCCCGGACCTGTCGCGAGGCAAGGCCGGGATCGCCGACAACAACAGCGTGCAGGATGTCTACGGCCTGCGTGCGGCCATCGACACGCCTTTGCCGGCCATCGGCAGCGCCACAGGCCACCTGGTCTGGGGCGCCGACTATGATCACGAACGCTCCCGCCAACGCGGTGACCAATACACCCTCAAAGGGCTGACCTACACCAAGACCGGCACCACCTACGAGATGGGCCCGGATATCGAAACCACCACCAAGGCGCTGTTCGGGCAGATGTCCTGGGATATCGGAGACTGGACCCTGCGTGGCGGTGTGCGCCGCGAATGGATCGAAAGCGAGGTCTCCGACAGCATCGCCTACGGTCAGATCGTGCAGACCGGCGTACGCGCCATCCTGCCCGGTGACACCCTCAAATACGACGCCACGCTCTATAACCTGGGCGCGGTCTATCACCTGAGTGAGCATCAGGACGTCTTCGCCAATTACAGCCAGGGCTTTTCGCTGCCGGACATCCAGCGCTTCCTGCGTGACGTGAGCAGCACCTTCGACATCCAGAGCCTCAACGCCCAGGCCATCAAGGTCGACAGCTATGAGCTGGGCTGGCGCGGTGACTGGGACCGGTGGCAGGCCGACGTCACCGTCTATGAAAACACCTCGGACGTGACCCAGTTCTACGATGCCAATAGCCGTGTCTTGCGTCTGATCAATCAGAAGGAGCGGGTTCGCGGCATCGAAAACAGCCTGACCTACCGCGCGACCGATCACTGGTCGGTGGGTGGTACCTATGCCTGGGCCAAGGGCGAGACCCAGCAGAACGGGAAATGGATCGATCTGCCGGCAACACGCATTTCACCGGCCAAAACCACGCTGTTCGTCGGCTACACCGAAGACGACTACAGCCTGCGCCTGCAAGGCATGCACCTGTCCAGTTACGACGCTGCCGCCAAGGACAACAACGGGCGCGACATCGAAGGCTATACGCTGGTGGACCTGCTCGGCTCCGTGTACTTGCCGGTCGGTCGCCTGGAAGGCGGGGTGTACAACCTGACCAACCGCACGTACGTCAACCTGTTCGCTCAGGCCAACGCCAAAGCGCCATACCCCAACGCCGAAGGCCGTACCTTGAGCATGAGCTATTCGATAGATTGGTAATCAACCGAGGAGCCGGCTTGCCGGTTCCTTGACGTTCGCCGGGGTTACAAACCGCGTAAATCCCGCTCTTCGATCGGCCGGCTCTGGCGCAGACGCTTGCCGCCCAGCACCACCCAGTCGATCAGTCGGAACAGGCACTCGATCCCGAACGACAGCAGCAACGCGCCGCTCATGCCCCAGACCATCGCTTCGGGCGTCAACAGGATCTGGTAGCTGTAGCCATTCCAGGTTTCCTTGCGGATGTCCGGATCAGCAGCCAGCACCACTTGCAGGAAGCGGATGTACCACGGGCCCTGCATCGCCTGGAATTGCTTGTCCAGCGCCACCTGACGGGTCAGCAGGTTGCCCAGGCTGTTGGCGTCGCTGCGAAAGATCGGGTCTTCGCTGGCGCGGTAATGCGCGACCAGAGCCTGCATGTCACCCTTGAAGAACTGATTGGCGGTGTTCTGGAAGCCGCTCAGACTGGCCTGCGCCTCGATCAGGTGCGCCTCGACCCGTTTGGTGTAATCGCTGATGAAGCCCGGTACCTGGACACCGATCAACAGGCCCGCCGCAAACAACACCAGCCGTAGATAACTGAGCAACATGCAAGGAGTCCTTATTCGGTCTGGCCCTGGCTGACGCATTCGCCGCGTCGCCACAGGCTCCATTGACCCGGTTCGTAACGGGTCCAGGTTTCGTTTTCGGTCAGGGGTTCGGTGGCAATGACGGTCACCACATCGTTAGGCGTGGTTTCGGCCTGAAAGTCGACGATCACGTCGACATCCTTCAAGCGTGCCGGGCCAAACGGTGCACGACGGGTGATTTGCGCCAGCTTGGTCGAGCAATAGCAGAACAGCCAGTCACCGTCGCTGAGCAGGCAGTTGAACACGCCTTTGCTGCGGTATTCGGCGCACGCTGCCACCAGGTCAGGCAGCAGCTCTTCGACCTCGACCGGCTCGGGGAACGCCGCACGCACACGGTTGAGCAAATCGCAAAACGCTGCTTCGCTGTCGGTATCACCGACCGGGCGATAGAAACTGGCCACTGGCTGGAAATCCGCCAACTGGCCGTTATGGGCGAAACACCAGTTGCGCCCCCACAGCTCACGGACGAACGGATGCGTGTTGGACAGGGAGACCTTGCCGACGTTGGCCTGGCGGATGTGCCCGATCACCACTTCGCTCTTGATCGGATAGCGCTGCACCAGGTTCGCGACCTCCGACTCGCAGCTCGCCGCCGGGTCCTGGAACAGCCGCAGTCCACGGCCTTCATAGAAGGCAATGCCCCAGCCATCGCGGTGCGGGCCGGTGCGTCCGCCGCGCTGCATCAGCCCGGTGAAGCTGAACACGATATCGGTCGGGACATTGGCGCTCATGCCCAATAACTCACACATGCTCGGACTCTCGCTCAATCGCAGGGGCAAGGTTACAGACGGGGTTCGACTCGCATCCGCTGAGGGCTGCTCGGCACGGGCGGACGACCGTAACGATCATCGCCGGCACCGCCGAACGGTTGATCGTCCTCGGGCTCGTCGGCACGGACGGCGGCTTTGGCGGCGGCAGCCTGTTCCCTGCGGGCATTGGAGGCACGCTCGATGGGGAAACGGATCGCCACCAGCACCAGATAGAAGCCGAACGCGATCATGCCGTACATGAACAGATCGGAAATCGCCCGCCAGGCGTTGTTGCCGACCTTGAACAGCAGGTCGAGCGCGGTAATGGCGAGAGCCGGTGCGATTTTGTCCTTGACCGGGTCGATGATGGTCGGGCTGAACAGCAGCACGACCATCGCCAGCCGTAGCGGCTCACGCAGCCAACGCCACATCCAGCGGGTCAAGCGCATCCACACCAACAGGCAGCCCAAAGCGGCGAAGGCGTAGAGGCCCCAAGCGATCAGATAGTCGTTCTCGGTCATGGTGTCCATGGCAAGGCAGGCAAAGAGGCGCTTATGATAACGGCTTTTCGCCCATCAGGCTGCATCAATGCCTTCGGTCAAGACATAGAACCCTGTGGGAGCGAGCTTGCTCGCGATGGCGGACTGACAGTCAACATTGATGTTGGATGTACTGGCCTCATCGCAAGCAAGCTCGCTCCCACAGGCTCCAAACCTATTCCGTACACTGCTCGAGATCCCTTCATGCCCCTATCCGCCAACATTCACGACGCTCCGATTGCCCACAAGGCTGAAGGCTCCGACCCGTATGCCTGGCTGCAGGAGCGCGACACCGAGGCAGTGCTCGACTACCTGAAAGCCGAAAACAGCTATCAGCAAGCGCAAACCGCCGACCAGGCCGCATTGCGCGAAACCCTGTTCCAAGAGATCAAGGGGCGGATTCTCGAGACCGATCTGTCCCTGCCCTCGCCATGGGGCCCCTATCTGTATTACACCCGCACCACGGCAGGCGATGAGTACGCCAGGCACTACCGCTGCCCGCGTCCGGCCGATGACAGCCTGACCCTCGACGAAAGCCGCGAACAACTGCTGCTGGACCCCAACGAACTGGCCAAGGGTGGTTTCTTTTCGCTCGGGGCGTTCAGCATCAGCCCGGACCACCAGCGTCTGGCCTACAGCATCGACTCCAGCGGCGAGGAGATTTACACGCTGTTCGTGAAGGAATTGTCCGACGGCCGTGTCAGCGAGCTGGAATTCCAGGACTGCGACGGCAGCATGACCTGGGCCAACGATAGCCTGACGCTATTCTTTGGCGAACTGGATGACACCCATCGTCCGCACAAGCTGTATCGCTATCGACTGGACGGCACGGCGGCCGAAGAAGTGTTCCATGAGCCGGACGGGCGCTTCTTCATGCATTGCTACCGTTCAAGCTCCGAGCAGCAATTGCTGCTGTCCGTGGGCAGCAAGACCACCAGCGAAGCCTGGGTGCTTGACGCCAACCAACCGCAGCACGCCTTTGCCTGCATCGCGCCACGGGTCGAGGAGCATGAGTACGACGTCGATCACGGCGTACTCGACGGTCAATGGACCTGGTTCATTCGCAGCAACCGTGACGGCATCAATTTCGCCTTGTACACGGCCGTCGATACCGGCGCCGCGCCCACCGAAGCCGACTGGCAGAACCTGATCCCCCACAGCGACACGGTGATGATCGACGGCATCAGCCTTAACACCGGGGCCATGACCCTGAGCCTGCGGGTTGGCGGCTTGCCGGTCATTGAAGTCCACCCACAAAGCCTGGCGCCTTATCGTGTGCAACTGCCGGATGCGGCCTACAGCCTGCACGTGCAAAACAGCCTGGAGTTCGAAAGCGACCGGATTCGCCTGCGCTACGAAGCGTTGAACCGTCCGGCGCAAATCCGCCAGCTTGAACTGGCGACCGGCGAGCAGAAAGTCCTCAAGCAAACCCCGGTGCTCGGCCCGTTCGATGCCGACGCCTACGTCAGCCAACGCCTGTGGGCCACGGCGCCGGACGGCACGCAAGTGCCCATCAGCCTGGTGATCAAGCGCGCAGACCTGGGCAAACCCGTGCCGCTGTACCTCTACGGCTATGGTGCCTACGGCGAAAGCCTCGACCCGTGGTTTTCCCACGCGCGCCTGAGTCTGCTGGATCGCGGCATGGCGTTTGCCATTGCCCACGTGCGTGGCGGCGGCGAACTGGGGGAAGCCTGGTATCGCGCCGGCAAGCAGGAGCACAAGCACAACACCTTCAGCGACTTTATCGCCTGCGCCGAACACCTGATCGCCCAAGGCTTCACCACTGCACCGCAGTTGGCTATCAGTGGCGGCAGCGCCGGTGGCTTGCTGATCGGCGCGGTGCTCAACCAACGGCCGGAGCTGTTTGGCGCCGCCATCGCCGAAGTGCCGTTCGTCGACGTACTCAACACCATGCTCGACCCTGATCTGCCATTGACCGTGACGGAGTACGACGAGTGGGGCAACCCTGAAGAGCCGGACGTCCATGATCGGATCAAGGCCTACGCCCCGTATGAAAATGTCACCGCGCAAGCTTATCCGGCAACCCTGGTGATCGCCGGTTACAACGACAGCCGCGTGCAGTATTGGGAAGCAGCCAAGTGGGTGGCGAAATTGCGCGCGACCAAGACCGACAGCAATCCCCTGCTGCTCAAGACTGAATTGGGTGCCGGGCATGGCGGGATGAGCGGTCGATATCAGGGATTGCGTGACGTAGCACTCGAATATGCATTTTTGTTCAAGGTTTTGGGCATGGCCTGAGGAACCCGGGCCGATGAACCGGTCTTAATTCCACACACTGGTAGCCGATACAACACCAGTACCCTGTGGGAGAGAGCTTGCTCGCGATGGCGTCAGCACATTCAACATTACCGTTGCCTGTGAAGCCGCAATCGCGAGCAAGCTCGCTCCCACAAGGGGTTTTCGGTGACTTCAAATTCGAGCCAGTAACAGACACAACAATAAAGACCGTGACGACATGTCTGAACCAACCTTTCTGAACAACGAAATTCGCGACTGGCTGATGGATTGCGGCCTGTTCAATCAACTGCAGCCAGCCGACTTCGCCGCGGCTTCGGGCTACTTCAGTATCAGCACCATTGCCCAGGGCGAGGAAATCTTCCAGGAGGGCGATGCCGGCAGTTTCATGTGCATCATCCATACCGGTCAGGTGGCGGTGCAGAAAACCAACGCTGACGGGCAGCGAGTTACCATCGCCACGTTGCGCAGCGGCCGCTCGTTCGGTGAAATGGCCGTGCTCGACGGCGAACGGCGCTCGGCCAGTTGCGTGGCCGCAAGCAACTGCCAGTTGCTCAACCTGGGCAAGGACTCGCTGGAAAAGATGCTCAACGACGCACCGAAAATCGCCGCCAAGATCATCCGCGCCCTCGCCGTGTCCCTCTCCAAACGACTGCGCATGGCCGACGGTCAACTGCTTTCGCAGCAGGTCTAGCCGCCCGGCGATTTGGTTTTCGGCGGATTGGGCTCCAGGCCCGGTATCGGCTGGTCCTTGATCGGCGGGCTGGGCATTTCAATCGGCACCAACGGCGGACCGCTACTGCCGGGGCCGACTTTAGGTAAAGGCGCCGGGCTGATTTGCGGGTACGGCGTGGGCGTCGCGGTGCCGGGCGAACCGGGTATCGGCGCGGGGCTGACGGGAATCGATTGCAGCTGTTGCGCCTGCACTGCAGTTATCGAGAGCGCGGCCAGGGCAATGACCGTTAGAATGGTGCGCTTCATCAATGGCTCCGTTGGCCTTGTCGTCATAAACAGGCTACTCCCAACTGCGTCTGTTTGCCCTCCCGAGTTCTGCCAATTTTCTTCAAGTGAGCCCCATGAAACGTTTCGTTCTGCTGGACACCACCCCCATCCCTGAAAACGGCGGCGCCCTGTGCCTGTTCGAATACGGCGAGGATTTTGTCATCAAGATCCAGGGCGGCGACGGCGGACAATTGATGAACACGCGCATGCACGGCTCCGAAGATGCCCTGGCCGAGATCCCGTGTCGCAAGGTCGCCGGCCGACCGGGTTCACGGGTGCTCATCGGCGGCCTGGGCATGGGTTTCACCCTCGCTTCGGCGCTCAGGCACCTGGGCAAGACTGCCGAAGTGGTGGTCGCTGAATTAGTGCCTGGCGTCGTGGAGTGGAATCGCGGGCCACTCGGCGAGAAAGCCGGAAACCCGCTTCAAGACCCGCGGACCGTGATTCGCATGGAAGACGTGGCCAAAGTCCTGCAGGCCGAGCCCCAGGGTTTCGATGCCATCATGCTCGACGTCGACAACGGTCCCGAAGGCCTGACTCAGAAAGCCAACAGCTGGCTTTACTCCGCCGCAGGCCTCAGTGCCTGCGCCAAGTCCCTGAGACCAAAAGGCGTGTTGGCCGTCTGGTCGGCCAGCGCTGACCGGCAGTTTTCCGACAAACTGAAAAAGGCGGGTTTCAAGGCCGAGGAAGTGCAGGTCTTCGCCCACGGCAACAAGGGCACCCGCCACACCATCTGGATTGCCGAGAAGCTCAAGGGCTAGGCTAAACTTCACCCTATAACCGTCATTAGTCTTTCTACAAAGGTGAACCCATGAGTTCGTCCACCCCGACCAACACCTCGAAGCTGGATCGCATCCTCGCCGACAACCAGCGCGACAAGGAAATGGGCTACCGCGACAAGGCCCTGAAGATGTACCCGCACGTCTGTGGCCGCTGCGCCCGTGAGTTCTCCGGCAAGCGCCTGAGCGAACTGACCGTGCACCACCGCGACCACAACCACGACAACAACCCGCAGGACGGCTCGAACTGGGAGTTGTTGTGCCTGTACTGCCACGATAACGAACACTCGCGGTATACCGACCAGCAGTATTTCGACGAAGGCTCGCTGAGCACGCCGAAAATCGCCAAGGCCACGCACAACCCGTTTGCGGCGTTGGCGGGGTTGATGAAGAAAGAAGACTGAAGATTTTCAGCGCCTGATCCGGCCTCATCGCGAGCAAGCTCGCTCCTACAGTTGACTTTGTAAACGACACAGATCAAATGTGGGAGCGAGCTTGCTCGCGATGGCAATAGCCCTGCCACCGCCAATCTCCAAACTGACCGCTGCCGCCCAATCCCCGTATAATCCCGCTTTTTTCCCGAAAGGCACCCCGCTCGTGGCAGACAAACGGTACAGCTGCATTGGTTTGTATAACCCCAAATCACCGGAGAACGTCGGTTCGGTGATGCGCGCCGCTGGCTGTTATGGCGTGGCGTCGGTGTTTTACACCGGCAAGCGCTATGAGCGCGCCGCCGACTTCGTCACCGATACCAAGCGCGTGCACTACGACATCCCGCTGATCGGCATCGACGACCTGAAGAAAATCCTGCCCCTCAATTGTGTGCCCGTCGCCGTGGAACTGGTCGAGGGCGCCCGCCCGTTGCCGGAATACACCCACCCGGATCGCGCGCTCTACATCTTCGGCCCGGAAGACGGATCGCTGGATAAAGAGATTCGCGACTGGTGCGAAGACGTGGTCTACATTCCGACCACCGGTTGCATGAACCTGGCCGCCACGGTCAACGTCGTGCTCTACGACCGCATGTCCAAGGGGCTCAATACCCGCTCCGGGCCAAAATTCCGCTGAATCGCCACACATCCGATTGAACGAGCTGCCCGCCCAGGCTGTCAGTTTGACTATCGATCACTGAAGCCTGGAGACAGACCATGAGCGAACTCAAACCCGTCGAGCGTATCGAATCCACCCCGTTCCAGAGCCCTTCCGAGCAAAACGTGCAGGGCTGGGAACGCATTGGCTCCCTGGCCGGTGGCGTGGTGATGGTGGGCAAGGGACTGCGGCGTGGCGGGATCTTTGGCCTGATCCAGGTGGCCATCGGCGGCGTGGCCCTGGCGCGTGGAATTACCGGTCACAGCTCGGCGAAAAGCCTGCTGGAGAAAAGCCGTCAGGACATGAACAACGTGCGGGCGAAAATTCAGCGGGCGGGTGAAGAGTTGAAGACGCTGAAGGCCAATGCCGAGGCGGCGACCAAAACCGCAACCGTTACCGGCAATGATTCCTTGAAGTCGCCGAAAGCCGGGGTTTGAATCGGGATTTGCGCTGAAGCCACTGGCCTCATCGCGAGCAAGCTCGCTCCCACAGGGTTATGTGGCGCTCACAACATTTGTGTTCACCCCCAATCACTGTGGGAGCGAGCTTGCTCGCGATGACGGACTCACTGAAGCAAACCGGTATCAAGGACTTTGGAAGAGTCGCCAATAACACTCTCCGACAGCTGCACAAAGTCCTTGGTATCAACGTTATCCAGCCGCATCGCCCCGCGCAGCACATCATCGAGCGAACGCTTGTTGTGGGTTTTCAGGCGAATCTCGCGGTCCAGCTCCTGCAGCAACACCACCGCCCTGGCCAACTGCGTCGAGCTGATCCGCTCACCGCGCAGCGTGGTGACTTTCTGGCTGATCTTGACCAATTTGCGATGCAGGCTCTCGTAGCGCTCATCGCTCATGCCGCCAGCCCGACGCACCAGTTCGATGGCGTAATACTCAGCAAAGCCCTCACTGATCCAGTCACTGCGCCGGGTGCCTTTGACACGCCCGAACACCTGGGCCAACTCACGGACCAGGGCACTGCTGCCGCTTTCGCTGACCACCGGCAGACGACTGTTGAGGTAGATCGACTCGTGCGCCGACTGGCTGCCACGCCACATTGGATCATTGGCCCCGACGATCAGCAGTTTGCCCGGGTGTCGCGGATACAGCGCCTGCACTTGCGGCCAGACGAAGGTCAGCAGCGTCAGCACATCCATACGGCGCATGCCCTGCCCCAGCGGCGAGGCGACTGTGACTTCGGTCTCGCCCAGACGAGTGCGGCGACTGCCGAGCTCACCTGCGAGCATCCAGCCGGTAGGCCGGTCGAACAGTCGGGAAGGGTTATCGATACGGAATTTATTCGGGCCGATTCGTGGCCAAGCGGTTTCAACGCTTTTCCAGCCACCGGGCAGCTCGAACTCAAGACGTGAAACCAGCTCGATGCCGTCCTGTTGATCGAGTCTGGCAGCCGGCACCAGATTGTCGCCGCGCATCAACGCCCAGCTTGGCGTCATGCGCGTGTCGAAGCTGCCGCTCTTGCGCCCGTGGCTGATACTCACGCGGTAGGTCAGGCTGGCCTTGTCCGCAGCCGGACGCCAGACACCGCGCGCCGCTTTGCCGGGGGTCAATTGCCATTGGCCGTCAGCCTTGAAATCGCTGTAGTGGCTGCCGTCGCCAAGATCGAAATCCAGGCTGCGTACCGCCGAGCCCTGGGCGAGCGTCAGGCGCACTTCGGCCTGATCGCTCTGCGGCAACAGGCGCACGTGGTAATCCAGATTGACCTTGTTCGCAGCCCATGCCGGCGAATTCACGGCCAGTAATCCAAGGATCCACGCCTGCCGCCATCCCACAGCCATACACACTCCTTCGTGAAACGTTGAACCTCAGGCAATCAGCCTGCGCGGAAAATCAGATGATCTTCCCAATCATCTTCCGGCACGCTGCCTTCGGCGAGCATGCGCCCGGACTGGGAAATCCGCTCGTGATGAACGGCATCGCGATCACCGCACACCAGGTGATGCCACAACGGCAGGTCCTTGCCTTCGCTGACCAGGCGATAGCCGCAGGTCGGTGGCAGCCATTTGAATTCGTCGGCCTTGCCCGGTGTGAGCTGGATACAGTCCGGCACCGAGTCACGGCGGTTGGGATAGTCCGTGCACTGGCAGGTTTTCAGGTCCAGCAACTTGCAGGCGATGCGCGTGTAATAGACGCTGTTGTCGTCTTCGTCTTCAAGCTTTTGCAGGCAGCACAATCCACAGCCGTCGCACAGCGACTCCCATTCCTCCTGATCGAGTTGATCAAGGGTCTTGCGTATCCAGAACGGTTCTACTTTGGCGGCCATGGTTCGAGTATCGACATCAGGTGGTGAAAAGGCCGCCAGTCTAGTGCCCGCAGCTCCGCGGGCCAAGCACTGGCGACTGTCGGTACACCGGGCTTGTCAGTTTTTGCGCTGCCAAGTAGGGTTTTGTGTTGCTCCCACTTTCAAACGTAGCCAGGAATCTCTAGATGAGTGCCAACCCACGCGTTGCCGATTACGCCATTCACCCTCAGTTCACCGATCGCTGGTCGCCCCGCGCCTTCACTGGCGAAACGATTCCGGAGGAAACCCTGCTGAGCTTCTTCGAAGCCGCCCGCTGGGCACCCTCGGCCTACAACTCGCAACCCTGGCGCTTTCTCTACGCACGTCGCGACACGCCGAACTGGGAGCGTTACCTGGGCCTGCTGAACGAATTCAACCGCAGCTGGGCGCAACATGCTTCGGCCCTGGTGATCGTGATTTCGAAAACCACCTTCGCCGTGCCTGGCGCCGCCGAAGAAACCCCGGCCCTGTGGCACACCTTCGACACCGGTTCCGCCTGGGGCCACCTGGCCTTGCAAGCGAGCCTGAGCGGCTGGCACACCCACGGCATGGCCGGCTTCGACCAGGAGCTGACCCGCAAGGCGCTGAACATTCCTGAAGGCTACGCCCTGCACGCCGCCGTCGCGGTGGGCAAGCTGGGGGACAAGGCGAGCCTGGCGGAATATCTGCAAGCCCGTGAAGAACCCAGCCCGCGTCGTCCGTTGAGCGAACTGGCGGCCGAAGGTGACTTCACCCTCTGAGCCATACTGAAAATCCCTGTGGGAGCGAGCTTGCTCGCGATAGCGGTAGGACAGTCAATATTGATGTTGAATGTACCAGCCTCATCGCGAGCAAGCTCGCTCCCACAGTTTTTGATGGTGTGTTCAATACCCGCGATCGAAATCCACTTCCCCGCGCAACGCCTCTCCCGCCTCATAAGCCCGCAGGTTCTCGACAAACAGCTTCACCATCATCGAAGGCGAAGTCGGTGCCGAGCTGTGGCCGGTCAGCAGCAGGCCCCAGGCCGTCCAGAACGGATGACGCTGGGGCAAGGGTTCCTGACGGCACACATCGATCACTGCACCCGCCAGGTGCCCTTCCTTCAAGGCATCCACCAGATCCGCATCGACCACCGCCACTCCGCGCCCGGCGTTGATGAACAACCCGGTCGGCTTGAATTGCTTGAACAGCGCCGCGTCGTAGACATCGTGGGTGTCCGGCGTGTTCGGCAGCAGATTGACCACGTAATCGACTTCACCGACCAGCCGCGGCAAATCCGCCATCGAACCAACTTCGATAAACGGTGCCTGCTCCCGTGCGCTGCTGGCAACACCATACAGTTCGACGCCAAACGGCACGAGGAACTGCGCGACACTTTGACCGATATCACCGGTGCCGACGATCAACACCCTGCGCCCCGCCAGGCTCTGGACCTGGCGACTGTCCCACTTGCGCTCGACCTGGCTGACCAGTCGCGCCAGCACTTCACGCTCATGACCGAGCATGTACGTGAGCACGTACTCGGCCATGACCTGGCCAAAGATTCCGACTGCACGGGTCAGCCGATAGTGCCGCGGCAAGCCATCGGCCAGCAGCGGAGTGATGCCTGCCCAGGTCGATTGCAGCCATTGCGGTTGATGGCCCTGGCGTAACAGGGTCGCCAGCAAATCAGGCTGGCCGAGCCACACCGGGCAATCGGCGGCCTGGCTGGCCAGTTCGGCGGAATCACCGCTGGTCAGTACCTCCAGGTCCGGTGCCGCCTCGCGCAACAGTTGGGCGTACACGGGGTGGTCGTGTTCAGCAATCAGGACGCGCATGCTTCAAACCTTTCAAAAACAGTGCAGACGGCCGCCGACAGAGCAGTGCTCCGTCGATGCTGCCATCGCTAAAATCAATCAGTGTTTCATAACCACTCTGAACAGAGTCTGTCTGCCGCTCACATCGGATCGTTGCGACGCAACAACTCTTCCGGCAAGTGCTCGATGTACTCGTCTTCGGCAGGCGGCATTTGCAGGTGATAACCCTGTTTCTCGAGGTTTTCCAGCACGACCGTGATGTCCTCGCGCGACAGCTTGCGCTCGGGGCTCAGCACCAGGTCGAACGCGTGGATGGCCTTGCCGAAGGCTGCCATCAGGGTATCCGGCACGCGCTCCAGAGCATCGCTCTTGAGCACATACAGGTACATTTCGTTTCTTTTCGAGCTGCGGTAGATGGAGCAAATACGTTTCAAGGCTGTTCTCCGGCGGTGGCCAGGCTGTCGAGCAGCGCCTGGCCCATCAATTCGCGGCGCCAGCCACGCAGCGAATCAGGCAATTGGTAGGGACCATTGGGGAAGCCGCTCTTGAGCAGCGCTTCCAGGGTTTTCTTGCGCAGCATCAGTTCCGGCGCGATGTTCAGACGCTCGGCTTCGGCCTGGCCTATGGCCTTCATTTGTTTGAGCAGCGCAGCAGCATCCACCGGCAACGGCTCCGGCACGGCTGGCGGCCATTGATCAGGCGACACACTGCCAGAGCGCTTGATCAGATCAAGCAGAAACTCGCCGTCCTGACGCACGGTACGTGGGTGCATGTCTTCGATTTTCGCCAGGGCACCGAGGTTATCGGGCTGCGTTCGCGCCAGCGGCCACAACGAATGCTCGCGGATGATCCGGTTGCGCGGCAGGTCGCGAGCCCGGGCTTCCTTTTCACGCCAGGCACAGAGCTCACGCAAAACGGCGAGTTGGGCGCGAGACAGCTTCCAGGCCAGCTTGGCATCGCGATAGACCTCGTACGGGTCGATCTCGCGGCGCAGGTTGGCCACCAGTTCGGCGCCATCTTCCAGGACCCAGGCGTATTTCTCGTCGGAAAGCTTTGGACGCAGTTTTACGAAAACTTCAGCCAAATGCACGGCATCTTCGGCGGCATAGCTGATCTGGGTTTCGGAAAGCGGGCGTTGCAGCCAGTCGGAACGGGTTTCCCCCTTGGGCAGGTCGATGCCGAGCACTTCCTGCACCAGCCGCGAATAACCCATGGAAAAACCAAGGTTCAGATAAGCGGCAGCCAGTTGCGTATCGAACAGCGGCGCCGGCAGGCTGCCGGTCAGGCGTAGCAGGACTTCGAGGTCTTCGCTGCACGCGTGGACAACTTTGACCACCGCAGGGTTTTCCAGCAAAGCGGCCAATGGCTGCCAGTTGTCGATGGTCAACGGGTCGATCAGATAGGCGCGAACGCCATCACCGATCTGCAGCAGGCCGGCGATTGGGTAGAAGGTGTCGACCCGCATGAATTCGGTGTCGAGGGCAACGAATGGCAACTGTTGCCACTCGGCACACAACCGTCCGAGGCTATCGTTGTCGCGAATCCAGTGAATATCGATGGCCACACGGCTCTCCCTTGAAGAATGGCGCGCAGTATATATCGCCCCCGGCGATTTCCGCGCATCCACTGAACAAGAGCATTAGCGAAAATTACTGCGTGACATAAAGAATAGTCCTACAAAGCCGAGCTAGCTGGTCTTACCCAGCACCTGGAACCGTCGCGAGAATCACCGTGTTAGGCCAACACCGGTCAAAAACCAGGTCGACGGCCGCCGCGTGAAACAGAGTCAGAGGCGATCAATCCTTGGCCAACACGCCGTCGGTCACTGGACGACGACATCCGGCAAACATGTCCAGATCCTGGTGGTAGACCTTGCTGTCGACCTCCAGCAGCCCAAGCATCGAATGGAACAGGTTGTCCTGGCTGAGGGACTTTTCACGGCTCTGTTGCAAGCAGCGGGTATCTAGCGCAAACGACTTTTTATAGCTGTCGGAGAACCAGGCAAACATGGCGACATGCTTTTGCTGCTCCGGTGCCAGCATGTAGGGCGTGCCGTGGAGGAACAAGTTGTATTCACCCAGGGACTCGCCGTGGTCCGACAGATACAGCATCGCGGTATCCACTTTGTCCTGGTTGCTGCGCAGCAGATCGATCAAGGTCGACAGTACATGGTCGGTATAGACCAGGGTGTTGTCGTAGCCATTGACGATACTTTCGCGACTGCAATTGTTCAGGGCATTACTCTCGCAAACCGGGGTGAAGCGCTCGAACTCTTTCGGATAACGCTTGAAGTACTCAGGGCCGTGGCTGCCCATCTGGTGCAGTACCAATACCGTGTCCTTGTCCAGGGTATCGATGAAATGCTGCAGCCCTTGCAGCAGGATTTCATCGCGGCATTCACTGTTGGCGCACAGCGCCGGGTCCTTCAGATTGCTGACGTCCTGAAGGGTGACGCGATCGCACGTACCTTTGCAGCCTGACTGGTTGTCACGCCAGATCACGTCGATACCCGCATGCTTGAGCACGTCCAACAGGCCTTCTTCGTTCTTTGCCTTGCTGGCGTTGTAGTCCTTGCGCCCCATGTTGGAGAACATGCAAGGCACCGATACGGCGGTTTCAGTACCGCAGGAGTGCACATCGGTGAAAGCGATCAGGCCGTCTTCCTTACTCAGCTTGGGAGTGGTGTCGCGGCTATAGCCAAGGATACCGAAGTTCTCCGCCCGGGCACTTTCACCCACGACAAGTACCGTCAGGGATTTGCGCCCGTGAGTTTGCCAGGCTGGATTGCGCCGGGCATCTTCACCGAGCTTCACAAAAGGTTGATGTGCAGACGCAACCTGCTCGCGCAAGAAGCCAGCCGAGGCACCAATGTAGTTACTTGGCACCACCATCAGGCGTAACTCGTGGTGATTGCGAAACAACGAAGACAGGCCTTGATAGTTAACCAGTGCAACTCCACCAATGACTGCTGCCGAGGCAAAAGTCACCAAAACTTTACTGAGCAGTTCACGGTGCCAACGACGATAATTAATCGGTGTCTTCCACAACAGCCAGGACGGCAAAACGCCGAGCAGTAAAATATAAACAAACAATTTGAGTGACAGCAAGTCACGCACTTCCGTTGCATTGGTCTCGGCGAAGTTACGCAACATGCCGGTATCGATCAAAACACCATACTGGCTCATGAAATAAACCACGCCCGCGCTGGTCATGAACAGCAGGGTCAGAAGCGGCTTGAGCACCGGCCGGAATGCCAACAGGGTCAGCACAATGTTGAAGGCCGCGAAGATCATCACCCCGAAGGCCGCGCGCATGACGATGCCTTTGCCATCGGATGCGGTGATTTCGAACAGGTGCTGCCAGAGTACAAAATTGAAGCCAACTAACAAAAGTGCACTGGCAATCAGTGTCACCCATTCGGGGCGCACGGCTTTAATATTAAGCATGATATTTGGCGGATCCTGAAAATAAGTGTCTACGGCAAATGTGAAAATTTCATTTACCGAGACAGCTCTAATTTTAGGAAGCCAACAATCAATTTTTTGTGAAAAATAAGCCAACAATTAGTTGGCTTATTAAGTCCGTCTGACACTTTCAGACTATTTGAGAATGGTTCAGCCCCGATTCAGATTCGACTCAAGCCTGATGCAAGTACCAGCGCCAGTCCTGTTCACCGACCTCCCCCATGAATTGACGATACTCAGCGCGTTTCACCGCCAGGTAGACGCCGAGGAATTCACCGCCGAAGGCTTCCCTGGCCCAACTCGAACCTTCCAGTGATCGCAAGGTGGTCAGCCAGTCTGTCGGCAACAGTTTCGTGGCCTGGGCGTAGCCATTGCCTTCCACCGGCGCACCAGGATCGAGTTGTTCGCGGATGCCACGATGAATACCCGCCAGAATCGCCGCAGCCGCCAGATAGGGGTTGGCATCTGCGCCACAGATTCTGTGTTCGATGTGCCGGGAATACGCAGGCCCGCCTGGGACACGCAAACTCACGGTGCGATTGTCCACGCCCCAGGTGGCCGCCAGGGGCGCATAGCTGTTGGCCTGGAATCGACGGTAGGAGTTGGCGTTGGGGCAGAACAGCAACAGCGAATCGAGCAAGGTACTGAGCATGCCGGCGACGGCCTGCTTGAGCAGCGGCGTTCCATCCGCAGCTTCGCTGGCGAAGAGGTTGTTGCCGTCCTTGTCCGCCAGGCTCACGTGCATGTGCATCCCGGTGCCGGCGAGGTCATCGAAAGGCTTGGCCATGAAACAGGCTGTCATGCCGTGCTTGTGCGCCACGCCTTTGACCAGACGCTTGTAGCGTACCGCTTCATCCATCGCCTGTAGTGCGTCGGTGCGGTGTTCGAGGGTGATCTCCACTTGCCCCGGCGCGTATTCGGAAATGGCCGTGCGCGCCGGAATCCCCTGGAGTTTGCAGGCACTGTAGAGATCGGCCAGGAACGGTTCGATCTGTTCAAGCTCGCGTAAACCATAGACCTGGGTGCCGTATGGACGCCCGCCATCGACATCCCGTGCCGGTTGCGGCCGGCCATTGCTGTCGCGTTGCTGATCCAGCAGGTAGAACTCCAATTCCGCCGCCATGACCGGGTAATAACCGTCTGCCTGCAAACCCTCGATGACCTTCGCCAGCAAATGACGGGGATCGGCAATAGTGGCGGGCATTCCCTCCGTTGGGTGCATGCTGACCTGCACGGCCGCGGTCGGTATCAGACGCCACGGCATACGCGTGAGGCTGCCGCTGATCGGGTAGGCCCGGCAGTCGATATCACCGACATCCCAGACCAGCCCGGAGTTTTCCACGTCATCACCGTTGATGGTCAGGCCGAGGATGGTGCTCGGCAATGGTCGCCCGCTTTCATACACCGCCAGCAACTCGTCACGATGCAGCAACTTGCCCCGCGGCACACCGTTGTTGTCGAGGATGAACAGCTCGAACATTTCAATATCCGGGTTCTGCTCCAGAAAGGTCAGGGCTTCTTGCCGGGTGGCAAACGAGGTCGTGGCACAACTCATGGGAACTCTCTTTTTCCGTGTCAGACGGGTACGCAAAAGCACCCGCACTTTAATCCCGCCATCAAGCGGAACAGGTAGGAACAATCAGCGGAAAAAGCAGGAATCCGGCGGGCGCGCATGGCGGCAATGCCACAGCGCCCAAAAAGCCAGTTCAGAAGGAAGTGCAGAGAGGTTTGGCGCGGTGGCAGGCGTGAATCGACGACCAAGGCTCGACGCTCGAACGCCGTTGGATGCCTTGCAGTGGATTGCGACTGGCCAACCGTCCATAGAGAGAACCGCAGAAAACAGATGACCCGCAGCGTCACACGATGGCTTAAGTCGTTAAATCAGGATTTGAAGAACCTTGGATGTCGTCTGGCTAAACATTTGGTGGTTTTGTGCTGCCTTCTGTGGGGAGAAGGCCTGTATTTGATTTCTAAATACCACCCCGGACTTTCTGATTTGCGCCCTTCGGGCCTCGTGCGCCTTAATCGCGTGCCTGTTCATCAAGGTCCGATCATGGAAAACACCCGAGCCACTTCCCGCCCTGCCCTCTGGCTCATGTTCAGCATTGTCCTGGTTGCCCTGAACCTGCGCCCTTCCATGGCCGCTGTCGGGCCGCTGCTCTCAGCGATTCGCGACGACATTGCGCTGAGCTTCAGCCAGGCTTCACTGCTGACAATGTTGCCGGTGACGGCCATGGGGCTGGCGATGTTTGTCGGCCTGCGCGTCAGTCAGCGATTCGGCGATCAACGCACGGTAGTCTTCTCATTGCTGATCATCGGCGTGGCCACGCTTTCGCGGTTGTTCCTTGATTCAGCCCCGCAGTTGCTCCTCAGCGCGGTGCTGGCCGGTGTCGGGATCGCCCTGATCCAGGCCCTGATGCCAGCATTGATCAAATCCCGCTTCAGCGACCACGTAGCCCTGTGCATGGGGCTCTACGTCACATCGATCATGGGCGGTGCGGCCATGGGTGCCTCCTTTGCGCCGCTGGTGATGGAACGTACCGGCAGCTGGCGTATGGGCCTGGCGATCTGGGCCGTTCTCGCCGTGCTGGCATTGCTCTTCTGGCGCAGCCAAAGCGCGGGGATGCCAACACTGGATTCGAGGGCATCCGGCAAAGGTTCGTACTTTGCCAATTCCCGCGCGTGGTTACTCGCGATTTTCTTTGGCCTGGGCACTGCGTCCTACACCTGTGTTCTGGCCTGGCTGGCGCCTTACTACGTAGAAAAGGGCTGGAGCGAGCAACACGCCGGATTGCTGCTCGGTTTTCTGACCGCCATGGAAGTGCTGTCGGGTCTGTTGACGCCCGTCATCGCCAACCGCAGCCGCGACCGCCGCGTCGTGCTGATGGTATTGCTGACACTGATCATCGCCGGTTTCTGCGGACTGATTCTGAGCCCACGGCATTTGAGCCTGCTGTGGCCATGCCTGCTGGGGCTGGGCATTGGCGGCCTGTTCCCGATGAGCCTGATCGTATCGCTGGATCACCTGGACAATCCATTGCGTGCTGGCGGCCTGACCGCATTCGTGCAAGGCATCGGCTACTTGATCGCCGGCCTGTCGCCGCTGCTGGCGGGGATCATCCGCGACCAGCTCGGCAGCTTTGAATGGGCCTGGTGGTCGCTCACGGCGGTCATGGCGCTGATGATGCTGATGGTTTTGCGCTTCAACCCAAGGCACTACGCCCGCCACATCCATTGACCCGGAGCCTGCCATGAAAACCACCGTTTTCGCCGTCGCTCACGCCAGCATGCTGCTTTGGGCCTTGTTGATCGCCGCATCGTTTTCCGCGGCGGCGCAAGTCAGCCAGGCCATCGACCCGATCCTGCTGACGGGTTTACGCCTGCTGTTTTGCGCTTTGGTGTTTCTGCCGTTGTTGCTGCTCAAAGGCGATGCCGTCATGACCGCCCGCGCACTGTTTGGTCACGCGGTGCTCGGCCTGCTGCTGGCGCTGTACTTCGGTTCGCTGTTCGAAGCGTTGCGCTACACCTCGGCCGTCAACACCGGGACGATGTTCACGCTGGTGCCACTGATGACCCTGGGTTTCGAAGCCGTGCTCACACCTGACAGCCGTCTGAAACAACGGATTATGCCGATGCTGCTCGCCGCTGCCGGGGCGGTGTTGTTGATCATGAAAGGCACCCGCCCCGGCGAGTTGCCATCGCCCTATGCATTGACGGTGTACGGCATCGGTTGCTTGGCGATGGCGCTCTACGCCCCCCTCAGCCAGCGTCTGAAAGCCAATAGCCTCAAGGGACGCGGACCGGTGTCCATGACGTTCTGGAACATGCTGTTCGGTGCGCTGTTTCTGCTGGTGTTGTGTGGATTCAGTGGCGGTTGGCGTTCGGCATCATTTCTAACGCTCAACGACTTCTATTGGCTGATGTACCTGGCAGTGTTCGCCACCCTGGCGACGTTCTGGCTGCTGCACCGGGCCATCGGCGTGATCGCGCCGTCCTCAGTGATTTCCTACATCTACCTGAGCACGCTGTTCATCACCTTGTTCCACTGGCTATGGGGACACCAGACGCCGCTGCCGCTGGAAATGACCGGCGCGGTGCTGGTGGGCCTCGGCATGTTCGCGCTATTGATGTCCAGCCGCCGCGCCGTGTCGGCGATGGTCCAGGGCTGACACGGCCTTGGGCGAAACGTCCTGCAAGGCATTCTCCCTGCTCGCCCATTCCGCTAGGATAATTCACCACCCTTGCACACGGTCAGCGCAAGGGACGCAGTGAGATGGAATGGATGCTGAACAGTAATTCGCTTAGAAAGCTCGACATGCAGGACCTCATGGTATTCGTCGCCGTGCATGAGCAGAACAGTGTCACCGACGTATCCGAGACGCTTTGCGTCAGCCAGTCCACCGTGAGTTACTGCCTGAAGAAATTGCGCACCAGTTTCGAGGACGAACTGTTCATCAATACTCGCACCGGCGGCATGCAGCCCACCGGCAAGGCCAGCGCGATGTACCCTCACGTGCTGAAAATCCTCGAAAGCATCAACCTGTGTCACGCCGGCTTACCCACGTTCGACCCAGGCCTGCAACCCGTGACCTTCAACATCTGCGCCCCGGAGTATTTCGAGCAACTGATCCTGCCGCGCTTGTTGAAAACCTTCGACCTCGCCGATCTTCCGGTGATGGTCAATGTGTTCAAACTCCAGGCCGATATCCCTGCCCAAGCGTTGCGCGAAGGCAGCCTCGACCTGGTGATGTGCTTCGGCCCGAACTTTCATCGCAGTCACGTCGATTTCAAATCGCAGACGCTGCTCGAAGATGACCTGGTGTGTGTTTTCGACAAACGCGCCACGCCGGCAGAACCACGCTTGAGCCTGCAAACCTATGTCGAACGTCGACACGTGTTCCCGACACCCTGGACGTCCGCCACCAACATGGTCGACGGCTGGCTTGCGCAGCAGGCACAACAGCGCCATATCGTCGCACGCGCCAACAGCTACAGCGCAGCGCTGAAGCTGATTACCGGCACCGACTATGTTCTGACCCTGCCCCGGCGCATCCAGCGACTACTGGCCAGTGCAGACACCTTCGATCACTGTGAAGCCCCCGCTGGCCTGCCGGGTTTCACCCTCGACATGCAGTGGAACCAGGGTGTTGATCAGGACAGCGCCAACACCTGGCTGCGAGCGCAAGTGATCCAGGCCTGCTTCGAGCAGGAAACGGCCTGATGCTCAGTTGCTGATGGCGGTCTTGCTGTAGGAATCGCGATCGATGTCGAGAATTTCCACGCACAACTGGACTTCAACGCCGCTCGGCCACTCACACACGTCCTGCACCACCGCCAGCAGGCTTTCAGACAGCTGTTTCTTGATCTGTGCGGAACGACCACTCAACAGTGCCAGTTTCACATGCACGAACGCCCGTTCAGCCAATGCGGTACCGACCTTGAACGCCTCGACCCTGATCGCGCGGCTCTTGATGTCGAATTCGGCAGCAAACTGACCGGAAGCCACCAGCGTATTGTTCAACCGCATCAATGCCACTTCGGCATTCAGATCAGTCAGGTTGGCGGTGTATTCCATGTGCAGGTGAGGCATGAGTGGGTTCCTGTAAGTGGGGTGGAAAGGTCGTACATATAACACAGCGCCACCCTGTTCATTCGGGCAGCGGCAATACAGCACGCTCACTCATGAACGCCTCCAGGCGCGAACGTAACCAGCGCTCGGCAGGGTCGCTATCGACATGGCTGAGCCAGACCATGGATAGATCCAGGGTCGGTGTCTTGAAGGGAAAGGGTTCCTTGAACAGCATTCCCGATGCAGCCATCGCCTCAGCGGTGTAGTCAGGCAGGCTGGCAATCAGGTCGGTGCCGGCAAGCAGGGCCGGCAATGCACTGTACTGCGGCACCGAAAGCACCACCTGGCGTGTGCGACCGATATCCGCCAGCCACTCGTCGGCATAGCCACTGACGTTGGCGGTATGGGACACCAGCACGTGCGGTCGCGCGCAATATTCATCGAGGGTCAGCGGTGTATCAGAGGCATCGGCGCGCAAAATGCTGGGCTGGATGTGTCGCAACAACTTGCGCTTGGCATTGGCCGGCAAGCCACGGGTCTGGCTGATACCCACCGTGATATCGCCGGCTGCCAGCAAGTCGGGAATCCGCCAGTAATCGACATGCTGCACCACAAACACCACGTTGGGCGCTTCCTGGCGCAGCGCTCGCAGCAATGGCGGCAACAACCCGAACTCCACATCGTCGGACAACCCGATGCGGAACGACATCGTACTGCTGGCCGGGTCAAAATCATGGGTCAGGCTCAAGGCCACGGACAAGGAATCCAGCGCCGGCGACAGGTGCCTGATGATCTCCTCGGCCCGTGCCGTCGGCTCCATGCGATGGCCAACGCGTATGAACAGCGGATCATTGAACATCGCACGCAAGCGGTTGAGCGCCGAACTGATGGTCGGCTGACCGAGAAACAGCTTCTCCGCCACCCGAGTGACATTGCGTTCGAGCATCAGCGTTTCGAATACCACCATCAGGTTGATATCCGCCTTGCGAAGTTCATTGCGATTCATCCACTGCCCCGATCCAAAAAATCTGCTGACAGTTTAGGTAGCTGGTGCGACTGCCG
Organism: Pseudomonas sp. GW821-FHT12A04; assembly: GCF_058807755.1. Taxonomy (NCBI): domain Bacteria; kingdom Pseudomonadati; phylum Pseudomonadota; class Gammaproteobacteria; order Pseudomonadales; family Pseudomonadaceae; genus Pseudomonas; species Pseudomonas sp. GW821-FHT12A04. Next base: position 158 of record NZ_JBXAQZ010000013.1, on the reverse strand, counting down.
TCTATCCAACACAGGTCCAACAGCCTGATGCGGGCTGTCAGGGGATATTTCGCACTGAGGCCCATCGCGAGCAAGCTCGCACCTACAGGGACGCCAAAAACAAAACCCCTACCTGCATACGCAGATAGGGGTTTCGGAATTTAATCTTGACGATGACC
>NZ_JBXAQZ010000012.1:0-261573 GCF_058807755.1 Pseudomonas sp. GW821-FHT12A04 | reverse complement strand
GTCGGGGTAAGGGGATTCGAACTCCTGACATCCTGCTCCCAAAGCAGGCGCGCTACCGGACTGCGCTATACCCCGGTTTGAAATTGGCTCCGTGACCAGGACTCGAACCTGGGACCCAATGATTAACAGTCATTTGCTCTACCGACTGAGCTATCACGGAACTACACATTTCAATTTACAACTTTGAAGCTTTACTGCGTTCTCTTCAACCCGTTCGCATCGCTGCGTTCGTGTGTCTGAGGCGCGCTATTCTACAATCTTCAGCACCTCTGTCAACCCCCTAAATTGCTTTCAAGTTAATGATTTGCAACTTATTTTGGATTCCTGCTTGGGGAGCGGAAACCCTGGCGGGTGACTTACTGCGGGGCGCACTTTACAAGCCTTTTCCTTTGAGTTCAACAGCCTAACGAAAAAAAGGCCTCGCAATGCGAGGCCTTTTCAATTTTGTTGCCGATCTGGATCAGACGAAGACGATTTCGTCGTTTTCCACCACACCATGAGCCGTGTCGCCCGGCATGAATCGACCGGACAGGATCAACTGCGCCAGCGGGTTCTCGATCCAGCGCTGGATAGCGCGCTTGAGCGGCCGTGCGCCATATACCGGGTCGTAACCAACCGCGATCAGCTTGTCCATGGCTTCAGGGCTGAGTTCAAGCTTCAGCTCACGCTCGGTCAGGCGGCTGCGCAGACGGCCCAGCTGGATCTCGGTAATGCCGGCGATCTGATCCCGCGCCAACGGCTCGAAGATCACCACTTCGTCGACCCGGTTGATGAACTCCGGCCGGAAGTGGCTGGAAATCGCATCCATCACCGCCGCGCGCTGCGCCTCACGGTCACCGACCAGTTCCTGGATCTGTACCGACCCCAGGTTGGAGGTCATGACAATCACGGTATTCTTGAAGTCCACCGTGCGGCCATGGCTGTCGGTCAGACGACCATCCTCGAGCACTTGCAGCAAGATGTTGAACACATCCGGGTGCGCCTTCTCGACTTCGTCCATGAGGATCACCGAATACGGCTTGCGACGAACGGCCTCGGTCAGGTAACCGCCCTCTTCATACCCCACATAGCCTGGTGGCGCACCGATCAAGCGAGCCACGGAGTGTTTCTCCATGAACTCGGACATGTCGATCCGCACCATCGCCTCTTCAGTATCAAAGAGGAATTCGGCCAGGGCCTTGCACAGCTCGGTTTTACCGACACCGGTCGGGCCGAGGAACATGAACGAGCCGCTTGGCCGGTTCGGGTCGGACAACCCGGCGCGGGAACGCCGCACCGCATTGGAAACCGCAACGACCGCTTCGTCCTGGCCGATCACACGCTGGTGCAACAGGCTTTCCATCTTCATCAGTTTTTCGCGCTCGCCTTCGAGCATTTTCGACACTGGAATACCGGTCCACTTCGAAACGACTTCGGCAATCTCTTCCTCAGTCACCTTGCTGCGCAGCAGCTGGTTTTCGGGTTTGCCATGCTGGTCGACCATTTGCAGGCTGCGTTCCAGGTCCGGGATCACGCCGTACTGCAACTCCGCCATGCGGTTCAGGTCGCCTTTGCGGCGGGCCGTTTCCAGCTCCTGACGGGACTGCTCGATTTTCTGCTGGATCTGCGCAGAACCCTGGACTTCGGCTTTTTCCGAGCTCCAGATTTCTTCGAGATCCGAGTATTCACGCTCTAGACGTGCGATTTCTTCCTGCAATTTTTCCAGACGCTTCTTCGCCGCGTCGTCGCTTTCTTTCTTCAGCGCCTGGGATTCCACCTTCAACTGAATCAGGCGACGCTCCAGACGGTCCAGCACTTCCGGCTTGGAGTCGATCTCCATGCGGATGCGACTGGCGGCTTCATCGATCAGGTCGATGGCCTTGTCCGGCAACTGCCGGTCAGTGATGTAGCGATGGCTGAGCTTGGCCGCGGCAATGATCGCGCCGTCGGTAATCGCCACCTTGTGGTGAACCTCATAACGCTCCTTGAGGCCACGCAGGATGGCGATGGTGTCTTCTTCGCTCGGCTCGTCCACCAGCACTTTCTGGAAACGTCGCTCGAGAGCGGCGTCCTTCTCAATGTATTGGCGGTACTCGTTGAGCGTGGTGGCGCCCACACAGTGCAGCTCACCGCGGGCCAGGGCCGGCTTGAGCATGTTGCCCGCATCCATCGAGCCTTCGCCCTTGCCGGCGCCGACCATGGTGTGCAGCTCGTCGATGAACAGAATGATCTGCCCTTCCTGCTTCGACAGCTCATTGAGCAGGGATTTCAGGCGCTCTTCGAACTCACCGCGATACTTGGCACCGGCGATCAGCGCCCCCATGTCCAGGGACAACAGGCGCTTGCCCTTGAGGCCATCCGGCACTTCGCCATTGATGATGCGCTGGGCCAGGCCTTCGGCGATGGCGGTTTTACCCACGCCAGGCTCACCGATCAGCACCGGGTTGTTCTTGGTACGACGTTGCAGCACCTGGATGGTCCGGCGAATTTCATCGTCACGGCCGATCACCGGGTCGAGCTTGCCGTCTTCGGCGCGCTTGGTCAGGTCGACGGTGTATTTATCCAGCGCCTGACGCGACTCTTCGTGGTTGGCGTCGTTTACCGCTTCGCCGCCACGCAGGTTGTTGATCGCATTTTCCAGGGCTTTCTTGCTCACGCCCTGGCCGAGCAACAGCTTGCCGAGCTTGCTGTTCTCATCCATGGCGGCGAGCAGCACCAGCTCGCTGGAGATGAACTGGTCGCCCTTCTGCTGGGCCAAGCGGTCGGCCTGGTTGAGCAGACGCGCCAGATCCTGCGACATGTTCACGTCGCCGGTCGGGTTCTGGATTTTCGGTAGCTGGTCGAGCTCTTTGGTCAGCTCTTTACGCAGGCTGTTGACGTCGAAGCCCACCTGCATCAACAGGGGCTTGATCGAACCGCCCTGCTGTTCGAGCAAGGCTTGCATCAAGTGCGCCGGCTCGATGGCCGGATGATCGAGGCCGACTGCCAGGGATTGGGCATCGGACAACGCTAACTGCAATTTGCTGGTTAAACGGTCTATACGCATGGGTCACCTTCCTTTTGAGCAGGCCGGACCTATAAAACATCCTGAATGAAGAAACCTGCCAGATACCACAATAGATGTGGTCGATTCTGGGAGTTTCAAGCGTCGGGACGTTGATGCAGGTCAGGCAAGTCTAGCGGTCGCGCCCTGCCTTACGAATACGTTCCTCTTTGGCGAGTGGCTGTTGTCGTCAGGCAAGGCGCCGCGACGAGTCATAGCCCGCTATGGCGAGGAGCGGCAACGCAGCATGACGGCAACAGACGCCGTCAAAGAGGAACAGTATTCGTGAGACAGGGCGCTACAGCCAGATCAGGGAGGCGAATCGGCCAGTGCGGGGCGCACGGCGGTAAGAAAAGAAGCGAGGATCGGTCACGGTGCAGAACCCGCCACCATAGACAGCCGTTACACCGCGAGCCGCCAGACGCAAACGCGCCAGCATATAGATGTCAGCCATGAACTTGCCGGGGTTTTGACTTGGCACGAAGGCTTCTGCGGCTTGAGGCAGTTGCTGCACGAAGGTTTCGCGCACTTCGGAGCCAACTTCAAACGCTTGTGGACCAATGGCCGGACCGAGCCACACCAATACCTCGGCAGGCGGTACCGCCAGACTGTCGAGCGTAGCTTCCAGCACACCCGCCGCCAACCCGCGCCAACCGGCATGAGCTGCCGCGACGCGAGTACCGGCACGGTCGCAAAACAGCGCAGGCAGGCAATCGGCGGTCATCGCCGCGCAGGCGACGCCCGGCGTTGATGTCCAACTGGCATCGGCAGTGTCCACCCGGCCTGGATCGGCATGGGCCACGACAATCCCGTGAACCTGCTGCAGCCAGGCCGGTTGAATGGAGAAATGATCGGTCAGACGACGGCGATTCTCGGCAACAGCTTCAGGGCTGTCGTCGACGTGATCGCCGAGATTGAGGCTGTCGAACGGCGCCAGACTAACGCCGCCCGCACGGGTGGTCACACAGGCTTTGACCCCGGCCGGCGCGGGCCAGTCAGGAATCAGCCAGTCACTCATCCGATGAACGCCTCACGGTCTTGCTTGAGCAGGGTCAGCAACCAGACGAAATCTTCCGGCAATGGCGATTCCCAGCTCATGCGCTGACCGGTGGTCGGATGATCCAGTTCCAGGAAACGCGCATGCAGCGCCTGACGCGGGAAGTTTTTCAGCGACTCGACCATGGTTGGGTTGGCGGCCGGCGGAATACGGAAACGACCGCCATAGGCAGGATCTCCGACCAACGGATAGTTGATGTGCGCCATGTGCACGCGAATCTGGTGCGTACGACCGGTTTCCAGCTTCACCCGCACATGGGTGTGGGAGCGGAAGCGTTCGAGCACACGGTAATGGCTGACGGCTTGCTTGCCACCCTCCATCACGGCCATGCGCTGGCGTTGCTGGCCGTGACGACCGATCGGCGCGTTGATCTTGCCACCGGCTGTCACCACACCGATCACGATGCACTCGTAGATCCGGCTGACGCTGCGGCTCTGCAACTGTGTAACCAGCTGCGTCTGCGCTTGAATGGTCTTGGCCACCACCATCAGACCGGTGGTGTCCTTGTCCAGGCGATGCACGATACCGGCGCGGGGCACATTGATGATGTCCGGCACGTGGTGCAGCAAGGCGTTGAGCAAGGTGCCGTCGGCATGACCGGCAGCCGGGTGCACCACCAGGCCCGCAGGCTTGTTGATCACCAGGATGTCGTCGTCTTCATAGACGATATCCAGGGCTATGTCTTGAGCGACCCATTCGCCCTGAGCTTCCTGCTCGGCAGTCAGCTCAAGGATGGCGCCGCCGTGGACGATGTCTCGCGGGCGGATAACCGCCCCATCCACAGTCAGGCGGCCGTCTTTGATCCAGGCGGAAAGGCGCGAGCGCGAGTGCTCAGCGAATAATTGTGCGGCGACTTGATCGAGGCGTTGGCCGCCCAATTCGGACGGCACCTCTGCGCGAAGTTCAATTTTATCGGACATGCTCAGACTAGGCGTCGGCACAGCCTTTGGTTTCGGCTGCGCGCTTGTGGTTAAATACGGCGTCTTTTGCCCCGAGGCTATTCAACGGGGCGCTCATCATAACAGGACGGCCACGCCCAAGACAGCGGCCGTCATAGGGACGCAAGCCGCCATGCAAGTGAAACACCTGCTGCTGATCGCCATCCTCGCATTGACCGCTGCTTGCTCATCGAAGGAAGTCGTAGACGAAAACCTCAGTGAAGTCGAGCTGTACCAACAGGCTCAAAATGACCTGGACAACAGTAGCTACACCAGTGCCATCGCCAAGCTGAAGGCTCTGGAATCGCGTTATCCGTTCGGTCGCTATGCCGATCAGGCGCAACTCGAACTCATCTACGCCAACTACAAGAACACCGAGCCAGAAGCGGCCAAGTCCGCTGCGGAACGCTTCATTCGTCTGCACCCACAGCATCCGAACGTCGATTATGCCTACTACCTCAAAGGCCTGACTTCTTTCGACCAGGACGTTGGCCTGCTGGCGCGTTTCCTGCCGCTGGACATGACCAAGCGTGACCCGGGCGCCGCCCGCGACTCCTATAACGAGTTCGCCCAGCTGACCAGCCGCTTCCCGAACAGCCGTTACGCACCGGATGCCAAGCAGCGCATGATCTATCTGCGCAACCTGCTGGCGGCCTACGAAATTCACGTGGCCGACTACTACCTGACCCGTCAGGCCTATGTCGCCGCCGCGAACCGCGGTCGTTACGTGGTGGAAAACTTCCAGGAAACCCCTTCGGTCGGCGACGGCCTGGCGGTGATGACCGAGGCCTACCAGCGCCTGCACCTGGACGAACTGGCTGCCACCAGCCTGGAAACCCTGAAGCTCAACTACCCGAACCACCCGACGCTGGTGGACGGCCAGTTCGTACCGACCGTCGCCGAAGCGGACAACCGTTCGTGGCTGAGCAAGGCGACCCTGGGCCTGATCGAGTCCCGTCCGCCTCTGCCACCAGGCGAAACCCGCGCCAACCAGGACGTACAGAGGCAGTTCCAGGACGCCAAGGACGCCATCCCGAGCGAGCTCAAGCCTAAAGACGACAATGGCGACGTGATCGAAGAAGAAAATCACGAAGCGGAAGGCAACAACAGTGACCGATCGTGGTTCAGCTACATGACCTTCGGCGTGTTCGACTGACACCCCGGGTTGTGCAAAAAGGGAGACTTTCGAGTCTCCCTTTTTTATTTCAGCGCTTTATTACACTGTGCGCCTGTCAGGTCCTTGGCTAAACTGCCGCTTCATCAATCAAAAAGCAGCTCACCATGCTTCGTTTATTGTTCTGGATTGCCCTGATTGCCGCTGCAGTGTGGTTCTGGCGCAAGTTCAAGGGTCAGGCTTCCACCCCCAGGCCCCCTGCCGAGCGGGACGCGGCGCCCATGGTCCGTTGCGCCCATTGTGGCGTCCACCTGCCCCGCGACCGCGCGCTGAGCCTCGACCAACGATGGTATTGCAGCCAGGCTCACCTCGAGCAAGACAAGGATTCCAGCGGCCGCTGACACGTCACCTAGCGGCCGATTAAGGACTATCGCGCGTACCCAAGGAACTGAAAGGCGCAGATCGACGTCTGACACAGATTATTCAAGACCTCTCTCTGCGAATGAACCGGGTAATCGAAAACGTCCTGCACCTGCAGCGCCGCGAGCAAATGTCGCCGCTACGGCTCGAGCTGAAATCACTGGAAATACTCGAAAATGAAGCCCCAGCCCGCCATATCAAGGGCCTGGGGCTTTATCTGTCCGGCCAGCCGGGCGAAAGCATTCCGTCCCGCCTAAACTTCAAGGCACGCCAGGAAAGCGGCTGCTTTTGCATGACTTTTGCTCACGGACGGAACCTACGTTGAACACCAAACCACGACAAAAAGTCTTGATTGTCGATGACGAACCGGACATTCGCGAACTCCTGGAAATCACCCTGGGAAGGATGAAGCTGGAGACGTTCAACGCCCGCAACGTCGGCGAAGCGCAATCCCTGCTCAAACGCGAAACCTTCGATCTATGCCTGACCGACATGCAGTTGCCGGACGGTACCGGCCTGGAGCTGGTGCAGCACATCCAGCAACGCCACCCCCGGGTCCAGGTGGCAATGATCACCGCCTATGACAGTCTCGAAAACGCGATCAATGTGCTCAAGGCCGGGGCATTCGACTTCCTGACCAAACCGGTGGACCTTACGCGTCTGCGTGAGCTGGTCACCAGCGCCCTGCTGGTTCCTGCCCGCGGGGTCGGCATCGATCGTCGCTTGCTGGGCGACTCATTGCCCATGCGCAACCTGCGCGAACACATCACCAAACTGGCTGGCAGCCATGCGACGGTCTACATCAGCGGAGAGTCCGGCAGCGGCAAGGAGTTGGTCGCGCGCCTGATCCACGATCAAAGCCCTCGCGCCAATCAGCCGTTCATTGCGATCAACTGCGCGGCGATTCCCTCGGAACTGTTGGAGAGCGAGTTTTTCGGCCATCGCAAAGGCAGCTTCAGCGGCGCCATCGAAGACAAGCCCGGCCTGTTCCAGACAGCCCACGGCGGCACCCTGCTCCTCGACGAAGTCGCCGACCTGCCGCTGTCCATGCAAGTCAAATTGCTGCGCGCGATTCAGGAGAAATCCGTACGCTGCGTTGGCGGGCAGCAGGAAGTGGCGGTGGATGTGCGCATTCTCTGCGCCACGCACAAGGACCTTGGCTCCGAAGTCGCCGCCGGACGATTTCGTCATGATCTTTACTACCGATTGAACGTGATCGAACTCCGGGTGCCACCCTTGCGCGAGCGTCGTGATGACATCGAAATGCTAGCCAGCCACATTCTCAAGCGTCTGGCCGCCGATACCGGTCAACCTGCGGCGAGACTCCACCCCCAAGCCCTCGATGCGCTGAAGAGCTATCGCTTCCCGGGCAATGTGCGGGAACTGGAAAACATGCTCGAACGGGCGCACACCTTGTGTGAGAACAAACAGATCGAAGCCGGCGACCTGCGCCTGGCTGAAGGCAACTGTGGGGCTGAGGGTGGCGTGCCGGACCTGACCCGGATCGACAATCTGGAAGCCTACCTGGAAAACATCGAACGCCAACTACTGCTCCAGGCCCTGGAGGAAACCCGCTGGAACCGCACGGCGGCGGCTCAGCGGTTGAACCTGTCATTCAGGTCGATGCGCTATAGGCTCAAGAAGTTTGGATTGGATTGAAGCCCTTATCGCGAGCAAGCCGCTCCCACGGGGTCATTGGTGAACACAACAACTGCGAACACCTCAGAACCATTGCAGGAGCGAACTTGCTCGCGATAGCGACCGTATAAACGACTGCGATCCAGCAGTCAGAGCCGCCCGGCAGGCGCATAAGGCGCCGGATCGATAATCGGCGCACGGCCCAGCATTACATCGGCAAACAGCTGGCATGACGCTGGCGCCAGCACCAACCCGTTTCGGTAATGTCCGCAGTTGAGCCAGAGCCCATCAAAACCCGGCACCGGACCGATGTAGGGAATGCCCTCGGGTGATCCCGGGCGCAATCCGGCCCAATGCCCCACCACTTCGGCATCGGCCAGCGCCGGGATCAATTCCACCGCGGACGCTTTCAGGCTTTCCAGTGCCGACCCGGTCGGCGTCTTGTCAAAGCCTTCATGCTCCAGCGTACTGCCGATCAGTATGTGTCCGTCGCGCCGGGGAATCGCATAACGGCCCTTGGCCAGGACCATGCTCGGCAGGAAATCCGCCGCACACTTGTAGAGAATCATCTGCCCTTTCACCGGTTCGACCGGCAGCGTCAGATCAAGAAGCCTGAGCAAATCACCGCTCCAGGCCCCCGCCGTCAGGACGACTTGATCGCCCGGGACAGTACCTGTGGAGGTCTGCACGCCGAGCACTTTGTTGCCCTCACGAACAAACCCGCTGACTTCGCACTGCTCATGGATCGTCACGTTCGGCAGCGCCAGCAACGCAGCCTTGAGTGACTTCACCAGACGCGGATTACGCACATTGGCGACGTCGGCCATGTAGATCGCCCGGGAAAAACCGCTGCCCAGCACCGGCACGGCGTCGTGTGCTGCCGAAATATCCACCGCGCTAAGCGGGCGATTTTCCCGGACAGCCCAAGCCAGCGCTTCAGCCTCGTCATCCAGATCCAGCCAGTACAGACCGGTGGTGTGCACTTCAGGATCAACGCCAGTGGCGGCAAACAAGCGCTCGCCCAGCCGTGGATAAAAGTCCTGGGACCAGTGAGCCAACGCGGTGACCGCCGGGCTGTATCGCCACGGGTAAAGCGGCGAAACGATGCCGCCGCCGGCCCAGGACGATTCCTGGCCGACGCTCGAGCGATCCAGCAGCACAACGCTTTGCACTTCGGAGGCGAGATTGAAGGCCGTCAGCAATCCAATCACCCCACCGCCGACAATCACCACTTGCTGTTGCCTGGTCATGTTCTGATCCAATCGTTAAATAGACAGAGGGTACGAAAGGCACCCGAAATAGAAACTCAGCGCCCCCAGCAGTCTTTGCTGGTCAGGCCGGATTTCGCGTTGACCATACCGAGCACACCGGTGTTGGTGATGGTCAGATCACCGCACTTGTCAGTGGCCATGCTCGAGTCAGCCTTGCGCACCGCCGTCAGCAGAAAACTCTGGTCGGTCAGGGTCGGTGTGATGCTGTAGTAATCATTGCCGGCACTGAGGCCCGTCGCATCGGTGTAGGCATTTTTCTGCGAGTAGAAGCGCTCCAGGAGCTGCGCCTGCTCCGAGAGCAGTCCGGCTACTTCTGCGCGACGGCCCTTGTTCAGGTATTCGGTGAAACTCGGGGCAGCAATGGTCATGACAATACCGATGATCGCAATCACGATCATGATTTCGATCAGGGTAAAACCGCGGTTGGAACTACGCATGCCTCAATTCTCACTCACTGTATTTGTCGCCACATGATGCGACGGCTGCCGCCGGATTTTTCCATCCCCGCAGTACCGTCGCCAGTGGATTCGTTCACGGCCCCGCCATTGTCGCTGGCGTCCTGGGTCGAATGCTCCCCGATAAAGATCACGCCATCGGATAGCGTGTCGCTGTTGTCGACCACTCCATCGGCGTTGCTGTCGAGCATCTTAACGCTGATCGCCGCGGGCAGCTTCAGGCAGACGGCCTTCAACCCCTGATTGCCATGGTAAAAACCGTACCAGTTGCCATTGGCCAGACAGGTGGGCCGGTTCAGCGCTGGCGAATCCGCTGATGTGGCAGCGTGCGCCGACACCGACAGGTTAAGCGCGACGACGGCACCAAACAGTTGTGGCCATAACCTGACAGGTCGCTCAGTACTTCGCATAGATGCTCTCCACCACACTGCGCGAATGCCCCGCGATGCCGACCGCCGTTACCCGATACAACATCGCCGGGGTATTGATTGGCACATTCACCGCATCTCGGCTGACACCGATGTTTTGCACGCCATAAAAGCCGTTGCCCGATGCAATCCAGGTCACTCCGGACGAGGCGCTGAAACCGGCAGCGGTAATTGTCGAGGACTCGGACGGTGGTGCACATTGAACGATGCCGCTACAAACGGGTAGCGCATAACTGTCCCGCTGCACTGCACTCTCGCCCACCCGCAAGGCGGCTTCGGCACTCTGAAACGACTGGTTGCGCAAGGCGACGCTACCGGCCATTTTTTCCTGCAGGGTGGCGCTTTGCATCGATGAAAGACCGATCAGCGTCAGCAAGAGCAAGAACACCAGACTGACCAGCAGTGCCATGCCGCGCTGGGTGTAATACGCCATGGGAAAACGGTTCATCGGCATTCCCTCATGGCAAGCGGTTGCGCAGAGCGGCAACCACGTTGAAGGTTTGATCGCTCACGCGGTGATTCGGATCGGTGAGGGTCAGGCTCAGTCGAACGCTACGAATCAGCGCGGGGTTCGGCGGGTTGCTGCTGTAGCGCGAAGCAGCCAGATCAGTGGCCGTGCTGGCCAGGCCGAAGCTCACGTCGAAAGCGCCGACGTTATCCACCAATACCTGGCCTGCTGCGGCCCCGCCCTTCATGAGCAGTTGGTTGTTGTTGAAGCTGTAAATCAGCCGCCGGATCGGAAATGCCAGTTGCCCTGCCACTGGTGTCCGACCTTCACTGTAGGCCGTCGAATTGGTTCTACAATCGGAAAGCACGGTCCAGTCCGGCTTGTCGCCATTGCTGCCGACATCCGCCGTAACCAGCGTCAAACTGCGACTGCCATTGTCCCAACGGATCGGCGTTACACGATTGGCATGGAAATCACCGTTCTTGCTGGAATCAGTGATCCTTTCCAGGCAACCGAACATCCCGACCATGCGAATCTCCTGAATCATTTTGCTCAACACGAAACGTGCGTCCTCCTGCATGTTCGCGGCCGCATTCTGGCTGAGATAGGTGTTCTTGGCCGCGATGAAAACCTGCACCACGCCCAGCACCACGATCAGGCTCAACGCCATGGCGATCAGCAACTCGACCAGGCTAAAACCCCTGCTGCGGCGCCTCACGGAATCACCATCGGATCAATGGCCGCGCGGCTGCTCAGGATGAAGCTGCGTCGCGAATCGGCAGTATTCGCGGCCCGTGAGTCGTCCCAGGTAATAGTGATGGTGTACACCTGCTGGTTAACGGTAACACTGCCCGTCGCGGAGGCTCCGAGTGAACTGACGATGTTGGCGTTGAAATCAAACAGGTCCTGATCCCGGGTAACATCCGGATTGCCCGAGGCCGGCGGCGCAATGGTGTAATCCGCTGCGGCGTTGGCGCGAATGCGGTCCATCAGGTCGTAGGCGATAAAACTGGCCTGACTGGTCATGCGCGCACTGTCCGTGTACTTCAGCGCATTGAGCTGAACCGCCGCCGCCCCCAGCAGGCCCACTCCCAGAATGACTAACGCCACCAGGACTTCGACCAGCGTCATGCCCTCCTGCGCGCCTTGCCTCCCTGCCCTCATCCGCAACTCCCACCCAATAGAATTCGTCCGTTCAAACACACCGTCAGCGTCCTGCTTTGTGCTCCCCGCCCATAGCTGATCACCACCTCTGAGGACGGTGATGACAATCCGCCCATGCTGTTGAAATCAATGGCAGTGACGTCAGAGGTTAGTGCCAGAGTTGCACCGCCGCTCATCGCCGGAACAACCCGCAATACATTGGCCAAAGCGCCAGTACCGTCGTAAACCGTCAGTTCCCCACTCCAGACATCCCCACCGGCCGTCGGTCGCACCCGTGTGGCATTGCCCCGCTCGATGGCTTCGAGCCGGGCAAAATTCAGGGCTCGTCGCAGGTCAGCGATTTCAGTATCCGCCCTCGTTGTTTGCATCGAGCGGGTAAACGCCGGGACAGCCAGAGTCAGCAGAATCAGAAGGATCGCGATCGCGACCAGCAACTCGATCAGCGTGAAACCTTTTGTAGGATGATCCATCGGGGCCTTCTGCTTCCTTCGGCTATACCTGCTCTTGCGCAGCACAACATTCGAGCGATGCGGTGCGTTTGCGTTGCCATTTCTCGTGCAGGGATTGCGCGGGCCACAGCACGCCACGGAGGGAGATGTCATGCGGCAACAAGGCTTCAGCCTGATCGAACTGCTCATGGGACTGGCAATTACAGGAATTGTTCTGCAGTTGGTCAGCCCGGCGTTCGCAACCCTGATCGAGTCGAACCAAAGACAGCAAGCGGCGCAGGCCCTTTTCAGCAGTATTCGCACTGCCCGGAGCGAAGCCATCGTCCGCAACCAGGCCGTGGTGATTCACGGCATCAATGGCGACTGGAGCCAAGGCTGGCGGATGATTCTGGATATCAGCGGCAAGGGGGAGATGGACAGCGACAATCCACTGCTGGCCGAACGCCAGAGCGGCGCACGCGTGTCGATTGTGGGGAACGGTCCGGTCGAAAGCTCCATACGATTCAGAGGTCAGGGCGAGTCACTGATTGGAGGGACGTTATACATTTGCACCGTTCGCGAACCGGTAAGCCAACATCAAGTGGTGTTGGCACGGACCGGTCGCGTCAGCCTGCGCAACGACAAGGTTGGGCAGCCGTTATGCGAAAAAAGGAATAAATTCAGAGCAACGAACGAACGCGCAGTTCTTTAGGCATAGAGAACGTGATGTTCTCCTCGCGACCTGCCAATTCATCGGCACCGGTGGCACCCCAGGCCTGCAACTGCTGGATCACGCCGCGCACCAGGACTTCCGGGGCGGATGCGCCAGCGGTGATGCCGATACGCTCGACGCCGTCGAACCAGCTCTTTTGCAGGTCTTCGGCACCGTCGATCAGGTAGGCCGGAGTGGACATGCGCTCTGCCAATTCGCGCAAGCGATTGGAGTTCGAGCTGTTCGGACTGCCAACCACCAGCACCACATCACATTCGTCGGCCAGTTGCTTGACCGCGTCCTGACGGTTTTGCGTGGCGTAGCAAATGTCGTCCTTGCGCGGCCCACCGATGGCCGGGAAGCGCGCACGCAGAGCGTCGATAACGCGACTGGTATCGTCCATCGACAATGTGGTCTGGGTCACGAAGGCGAGCTTTTCAGGGTTGTTCACCTGCAACGCCGCGACATCCTTCTCGTCTTCGACCAGGTAGATCGCGCCGCCATTGCCGGCATCGTACTGGCCCATGGTGCCTTCGACTTCCGGGTGACCGGCGTGGCCGATGAGAATGCACTCTCGGCCGTCACGGCTGTAGCGCGCGACTTCGATGTGGACTTTGGTCACCAGCGGGCACGTGGCGTCGAACACTTTCAACCCACGGCCAGCCGCTTCGCTGCGCACGGCCTGGGAAACGCCGTGGGCACTGAAGATCACGATGACGTCGTCCGGCACCTGATCCAGCTCTTCGACGAAGATCGCACCACGGGAGCGCAGGTCCTCGACGACAAATTTGTTGTGGACCACTTCGTGGCGCACATAGATCGGTGGCCCGAAGACTTCCAGGGCGCGGTTGACGATTTCGATCGCCCGGTCCACACCGGCGCAGAAGCCACGGGGGTTGGCGAGTTTGATTTGCATGCTGTGCCTCGTGTCTTGCGCGCGAAAACAATGAAAAACAAACTGTGGGAGCGAGCTTGCTCGCGATGGCGGAGTGTCAGTCAATATCAATATTGAATGTCAGGCACTCATCGCGAGCAAGCTCGCTCCCACAGGGTCCGGTGGCAACAGAAGCTGCCCCGTAATGCCTTACAGCGCTTTGACGGAGATGATCTCTACGTCAAAGGTCAACGTCTTGCCCGCCAGCGGGTGGTTGAAGTCGATGGTCACTTGCGCGTCATCGAACTCTTTGACCACGCCCGGCAGTTCAGTATTGGCCGCATCGTTGAAGATCACCAGCAAACCTGGCGACAGCTCCATGTCCTGGAACTGTGAACGCGGGATGACCTGCAGGTTTTGCGGGTTGGGCTGGCCGAAAGCGTTTTCCGGCTCGATGCTCAGCGTGCGCTTGTCACCGGCCTTGAAACCGAACAGCGCCGCTTCGAAACCTGGCAACAGGTTGCCGTCACCGACCTTGAAGGTCGCCGGGGCTTTATCGAAGGTGCTGTCCACCGTGTCGCCGTTCTCCAGGCGCAATGCGAAATGCAAGGTGACTTCCGTGTTCTGGCCGATGCGTTGCTCAGCCAATACCTGTTCAGTCATGAACGGTTTCTCCGGTCTTTTTACTTTTGAACATATCCAGTGCCAGCATGACAGCACCAACCGTGATTGCGCTGTCGGCAAAGTTGAACGCCGGGAAATACCAGCGATTCTGCCAATGCACCAGAATGAAATCGATCACATGGCCCAGGGCAATGCGGTCATACAGATTGCCCAGTGCGCCGCCGAGCACCAGTGCCAGCGCAACCGCCAGCCAGGTCTCGTTGCGCCCCAGACGCTTGAGCCACACCACCAGCACCGCACTGACCACGACAGCGATCAACGCGAACAGCCAGCGCTGCCAGCCGGAGCTGTCAGCCAGGAAGCTGAATGCCGCGCCAGTGTTGTAGGCCAGGGTCCAGCTGAAGTAATCGGGGATGATCACGATCTGCTGGTACATCTGGAGCTTGCCTTCGAAGTAGAACTTGCTGGCCTGGTCGATGACCAGGACCAGCAAACTCAACCAGAGCCAGCTCAGCCGTCCGAAACGGCCAACGGCATTAGGCATAGTGACGGACCTCGCCAGCGCCGCTGATGTTGTCGACGCAACGGCCGCAGATTTCCGGATGCTCCGGGTTCACACCGACGTCTTCACGGCAGTGCCAGCAACGAGCGCACTTGGCGTGGCCCGACTTGACGATTTTCAGCTTCAGGCCGCTGACTTCAGTGACCACGGCATCGGCCGGTGCTTGCACCAATGGCGCAACACTGGCGGTCGAAGTGATCAGTACAAAGCGCAGTTCGTTGCTCAACTTGGCCAGGTCGGCGGTGAGCGCGTCTTCGGCGAACAGCGTCACCTCGGCCTGCAGGTTGCCACCGACAGCCTTGGCTGCACGCTGGATTTCCATTTCCTTGTTGACCGCGACCTTGACCGCCATGATCCGGTCCCAGTAAGCGCGATCCAGCTCGATGCCTTCCGGCAGTTCGCTCAGGCCTTCGTACCAGGTGTTGAGCATGACAGACTCGTTACGCTCGCCCGGCAGGTACTGCCACAATTCGTCGGCGGTGAACGCCAGGATCGGCGCGATCCAGCGCACCAGCGCCTCGGAGATGTGGAATAGCGCAGTCTGGCAGGAACGACGGGCCTTGCTGTCGGCTCCAGTGGTGTACTGACGATCCTTGATGATATCGAGGTAGAAGCCGCCCAGTTCCTGCACGCAGAAGTTGTGGATCTTCGAGTACACGTTCCAGAAGCGGTATTCGCCGTAGTGCTCTTGCAGTTCGCGTTGCAACAGCAGGGTACGGTCCACGGCCCAACGGTCCAGAGCCAGCATTTCTTCGGCCGGCAGCAGGTCGGTGGCCGGGTTGAAGCCGGTCAGGTTCGAAAGCAGGAAACGCGCGGTGTTACGGATACGCCGGTAGGCGTCCGCACTGCGTTGCAGGATCTGCTCGGAAACCGCCATTTCACCCGAATAGTCGGTCGAAGCGACCCACAGACGCATGATGTCGGCACCCAGGGTATCGTTGACTTTCTGTGGCGCGATCACGTTGCCCAGGGACTTGGACATCTTGCGGCCGGACTCGTCGACCGTAAAGCCGTGAGTCAGCAGTTCGCGATACGGTGCGTGGTTGTCGATGGCGCAACCGGTCAGCAGCGACGAGTGGAACCAGCCACGGTGTTGGTCCGAACCTTCCAGGTACAGGTCGGCGCGCGGGCCGGTTTCGTGACCCATCGGGTGCGAACCGCGCAGAACGTGCCAGTGCGTAGTACCCGAGTCGAACCAGACGTCGAGGGTGTCGCTGATCTTGTCGTACTGCGGCGCTTCATCGCCCAGCAGTTCGGCGGCGTCCAGCTTGAACCAGGCCTCGATGCCTTCGACTTCAACACGCTTGGCAACTTCTTCCATCAGCTCGACGGTTCGTGGGTGCAGCTCGCCGCTTTCCTTGTTCAGGAAGAACGGGATCGGCACGCCCCAGTTGCGCTGACGGGAGATGCACCAGTCCGGACGGTTGGCGATCATCGAGTGCAGGCGCGCCTGGCCCCAGGCCGGGACGAACTTGGTGTCTTCGATGGCCTTGAGCGAACGCTGGCGCAGGGTGTCGCCGGTGGTCGGCTGCTTGTCCATGCCGATGAACCACTGCGCGGTGGCGCGGTAGATCAGCGGGGTCTTGTGGCGCCAGCAGTGCATGTAGCTGTGTTCGATGACGGTGGTGTGCAGCAACGCACCGACTTCGGTCAGTTTGTCGACGATGGCCGGGTTGGCCTTCCAGATGAACTGGCCGCCGAAGAATTCCAGCGACGGAACGTAAACGCCGTTGCTTTGGACCGGATTGAGGATGTCATCGTTGACCATGCCGTACTTCTTGCAGGTCACGAAGTCGTCCACGCCGTAGGCCGGAGATGAGTGAACCACACCGGTGCCGGCGCCCAGTTCAACGTAGTCGGCCAGGTAAACCGGCGACAGACGGTCGTAGAACGGGTGACGGAAGTTGATCAGTTCCAGCGCTTTACCGGTGGTGGTCGCAACGACCGAGCCTTCCAGCGAGTAGCGCGCCAGGCACGACTCGACCAGCTCTTCAGCCAGCACCAGCAGTTTGTCGCCGACGTCGACCAGGGCGTAGTTGAATTCCGGGTGAACGTTCAGCGCCTGGTTGGCCGGGATGGTCCACGGGGTGGTGGTCCAGATCACGATCGAGGCAGGCTTGGCCAGCGACGGCAGACCGAAAGCGGCAGCCAGTTTGGCTTCATCGGCAATCGGGAAGGCCACGTCGATGGTCGAGGACTTCTTGTTTTCGTACTCGACTTCCGCTTCGGCCAAGGCCGAACCACAGTCGAAGCACCAGTTCACAGGCTTCAAGCCCTTGAACACGAAACCGCCCTTGACGATTTCGGCCAAGGCACGGATTTCACCGGCCTCGTTCTTGAAGTCCATGGTCTTGTACGGGTTGGCGAAGTCACCCAGCACACCCAGGCGGATGAACTCGGACTTCTGCCCTTCGATCTGCTCGGTGGCGTAGGCCCGGCACAGTTCGCGGGTCTTGTCGGCGCCCAGGTTCTTGCCGTGGGTCACTTCGACCTTGTGCTCGATCGGCAGGCCGTGGCAGTCCCAGCCCGGAACATAAGGCGCGTCGAAGCCCGACAGGGTCTTCGAGCGGATGATCATGTCCTTGAGAATCTTGTTCAGCGCATGACCGATGTGAATCGAGCCGTTGGCGTACGGAGGGCCGTCGTGCAATACGAACTTCGGACGATCCTTGCCAATCTCGCGCAACTTTCCGTACAGGCCAATACTGTCCCAGCGCTGCAGGATCTGCGGTTCGCGCTGTGGCAGGCCGGCCTTCATTGGGAAGGCGGTGTCCGGAAGGTTTAGCGTGGCTTTATAGTCGGTCATTTAAGGCTCTTCATTAGCGATGGGCGCTAGGTGCGGCTAGTGCACGGGCGGCGGCGATATCCGCGTTGATCGCCGTTTTCAACGCCTCCAGAGAGGCGAAACGCTGCTCTTCACGCAGCTTGTGGTGGAAAACCACCGTTAAACGCCGGTCATACAGATCGCCGGCAAAATCTAAAAGATGTATTTCGAGGTGGGCCTTGCCATCACCTTGTACCGTTGGCCGCACGCCGATATTGGCGACGCCTGGCCAGGTCTTGCCGTCGATGTCGACGTTGACCAGGTAAACCCCGGAAAGCGGAACGCGACGGCGCTTGAGTTGTATGTTGGCCGTGGGCGTACCCAACTGGCGAGCCAGCTTCTGGCCGTGGAGTACCCGCCCGGTAATCTGGAACGGGCGACCTAGCAGTCGCTCGGCCAAGGCAAAATCAGCTGCGGCCAGGGCATTGCGGACCTGAGTGCTGCTGACGCGAATACCGTCCAGCTCAACGGTTTGCGCCGCCTCGACGGTAAAACCCTGAACAATGCCGGCCTGTTGCAGGAAATCGAAATCTCCCGCGCGGTCACAGCCGAAACGGAAGTCATCCCCGACCTCCAGGTGCTGGACGCCAAGACCGTCGACCAGAATGGTATCGACGAACTCACTGGCACTGAGCTTGCTCAGGCGCTGGTTGAAAGCCAGGCACAGAACACGGTCGACGCCTTCGGCAGCCAGCAATTGCAGCTTGTCCCGCAGGCGGGCCAGACGGGCCGGCGCGGTGTCCGGAGCGAAGAACTCTCGCGGTTGCGGCTCGAAAATCACCACGCAGCTGGGCACGCCCAACTCGAGCGCACGCTCACGCAGGCGCGCCAGGATAGCCTGGTGGCCGCGGTGTACACCGTCAAAGTTGCCAATAGTGGCGACACAGCCCCGATGCCGGGGGCGCAGATTGTGGAGGCCTCGAACCAGCTGCATAACGCGCTTCTTGCTCATAAAGTGGTCGATTATAACCACACCCGGCGGCCGACGACAGGCAACACCGTAACCCAAAGTGATCGAGCCGACAAAACCGCCGGCTCGCCCGTGTTTATCAAGGCCAGAACCTCAGCCCAGCGCCTTGCGATTGAAGTCGCGCAAACGGAAGCCCATCAACACTAACATGCCGAAATAAGCCACCACACCGGCAACGACCAAGGCACCCAGACGCAGGAAACGCTCAAGCATCTGCCCCTCGCCCCAGGCCGGCATGAAATGCATCCCTGCCAGCAACACGCCAGACATCACCGCTACCGCAACCACCAGCTTGAAGCCGAACTTTGCCCAGCCCGGTTGCGGCTGGTACATCTGCTGTTTACGCAGCTGATAGAAGAGCAGCCCTGCATTGAGGCAGGCGCCTGCGCTGATGGCGAGCGCCAGGCCCGCGTGAGCCAGCGGACCGATCAGCAACAGGTTGAACAACTGAGTGACGACCAACGTGAAAATTGCGATTTTTACCGGCGTGCGGATGTTTTGTTGCGCATAAAAGCCCGGCGCGAGCACTTTGATCACGATAATTCCGAGCAAACCGACGGAATAGGCGATCAACGCGCGCTGAGTCATGACCGCATCATGGGCATCAAACTGACCGTACTGGAACAGCGAAACCGTCAACGGCTCGGCCAGAATCCCCAGCGCGAAGGCGCAAGGCAA
The DNA here is from genome assembly GCF_058807755.1 of Pseudomonas sp. GW821-FHT12A04. NCBI lineage: Bacteria > Pseudomonadati > Pseudomonadota > Gammaproteobacteria > Pseudomonadales > Pseudomonadaceae > Pseudomonas > Pseudomonas sp. GW821-FHT12A04. The sequence continues at coordinate 241,946 of NZ_JBXAQZ010000012.1, read as the reverse complement.
TACCAGCACGAAGCATAGACGCAGGCCCCAATCGAGGATGCGCGAGTATTCGTGGCGATCCTTGCTGGCGTAAGTCTTGGCCAGAGTCGGTAGCAGAATCGTCCCCAGCGCCACGCCCAACACGCCGGATGGCAACTCCATCAAACGGTCGGCGTAGTACATCCAGGACACGGAACCTGCGACCAGGAACGAAGCGAAAATCGTATTGATGATCAGCGAGATCTGGCTCACCGATACCCCGAGAATCGCCGGCAACATCTGCTTCATCACTCGCCAGACGCCGCTGTCGCGCAGGTTCAGGCGCGGCAACACCAGCATGCCGATTTTTTTCAGGTGCGGCAGCTGATAGAGCAACTGTGCCAGCCCCCCCACCAGCACCGCCCAACCGAGCGCCATTACGGGCGGATCGAAGTACGGTGTCAGGAACAACGCAAAAATAATCATGCTGACGTTGAGCAGCGTCGGCACGAATGCCGGGACCGAAAAACGGTTCCAGGTGTTGAGGATCGCACCCGCCAGCGACGACAGGGAAATCAGCAATATGTAAGGAAAGGTCACCCGCAACAGACTCGTGGTCAGCTCGAACTTCTCGGGCGTATCGATGAAACCCGGCGCGGTCACCCAGATGACCCACGGGGCGGCAATCATGCCCAATGCCGTGACGAGTGCCAGCACCAGCGTCAGCAGGCCGGAAACATAGGCAATGAAGGTTCGCGTCGCCTCATCCCCTTTCTGACTTTTATATTCGGCAAGAATCGGTACGAATGCCTGGGAAAACGCCCCTTCGGCAAAAATCCGCCGCAACAGATTGGGCAGTTTGAAGGCGATGAAGAAGGCGTCTGTCGCCATTCCCGCGCCGAATGCACGCGCAATAAGGGTGTCACGAACAAATCCCAAAACCCGGGAAAGCATCGTGATAGAGCTGACGGCGGCCAACGATTTGAGCAGATTCATTGAAAGAGTTTGTGCCTGTCGATAAACAGCAGGCGAACTACGCGCCCACTTATGCGATACTCCGCGCCGCAACAGCACAGAGCCAAAGCTCGCGAGTTTACAGGTCGCACGCTGGAAAGAAATATCCAGAGGTGTAGCACCTACCACTTAGCGGAACGTCTCAACCGCCCTTGACAAGACCTCAACTCATCGGCATGATTCGCGGCCTATTTTGTTTGCTATTTCCTAAAAAGTCTTTCGAGGAGCTCGACGGTGGCCAACTCACCTTCCGCCAAAAAACGTGCAAAACAGGCTGAGAAGCGTCGCAGCCACAACGCCAGCCTGCGTTCCATGGTTCGTACCTACATCAAGAATGTAGTTAAGGCCATCGACGCAAAAGACGCTGCCAAAGCTCAAGCTGCTTACGTTCTGGCTGTGCCAGTTATCGACCGTATGGCCGATAAAGGCATCATCCACAAGAACAAGGCCGCTCGTCATAAGAGCCGCCTGAATGGCCACGTGAAGGCCCTGAACGTTGCCGCTGCTGCCTAAGCGACTCGTTCATTAAAAAACCGACCTCAGGGTCGGTTTTTTATTGCCTGCGATTTGATGAACGCGACACAAAAAAATGTGGGAACGGGCCTGCTCGCGAAGAGGGAGTGTCAGTAGACGCACACGTCATCTGATACACCGCATTCGCGAGCAAGCCCGCTCCCACATTTCGTTTTGCGTAAGGTTACTGAGCGTGCGCCCAAGGCAAAATCGGAATCGCCGTCACCGCATTCTGCGGACTGCCCTCGATCAGGCGATCGCTGTACACCAGGTACACCAGCGTATTGCGCTTTTTGTCGAGGAAGCGCACCACCTGCATGGTCTTGAACACCAGAGACGTGCGCTCCTTGAACACCTCGTCACCATCCTTGAGCTCACCCCTGAAGCTGATCGGTCCGACCTGCCGGCAAGCGATAGACGCTTCGGCACGGTCCTCGGCCAAACCAAGACCACCCTTCACCCCGCCGGTCTTGGCGCGCGACAGATAGCAGGTCACGCCGTCGACCTTGGGATCATCAAAGGCCTCGACCACGATCCGGTCATTCGGCCCGACGAACTTGAAGACCGTCGACACCTGACCGATCTCTTCGGCCGACGCCAGCAGCGGCATCGCCAACAGCAATCCCAACAATCCTTTTGCCACGCGCATTCAGGTATTCCTTCAGACCAGGATCAGGTTATCGCGGTGAACCAGCTCCGGTTCCGCCATGTAACCCAACAGACCGACAATCGCCTCAGACGACTGACCGATGATTTTTTGCGCCTCCAGCGCACTGTAGTTGGCCAGGCCACGGGCAATCTCGCGACCGTCCGGCGCCACGCAAACCACCATCTCGCCGCGACGGAAGCTGCCCTGCACCAATTTGACCCCAACCGGCAGCAAGCTCTTGTTGCCCTGAGACAACGCAGTCACCGCACCCGCATCCAGCACCAGAGTGCCACGGGTTTGCAGATGACCGGCCAGCCACTGCTTGCGCGCCGCCAACATGCCGCGCTCCGGCGACAGCAGGGTGCCGATGCGCTCGCCCGCCTTGAGGCGATCCAGCACACGCTCAAGCCGCCCGCCAACGATGATGGTGTGAGCACCGGAACGGGCCGCCAGACGCGCAGCACGCAATTTGGTCTGCATACCACCACGCCCCAGCGCACCACCGGTGCCACCCGCCACCGCGTCGAGCGCCGGATCATCGGCGCGCGCCTCGTAAATCAGCTGGGCATCCGGATCGTTGCGCGGATCAGCATCGAACATGCCGTCGCGATCCGTCAGGATCACCAGCAAGTCCGCCTCGACCAGGTTCGCCACCAGCGCCGCCAGGGTGTCGTTGTCGCCAAAACGGATTTCGTCGGTGACCACGGTGTCATTCTCGTTGATCACCGGGATAACCTTCAGTTCGACCAGCGCACGCAAGGTGCTGCGGGCGTTCAGGTAGCGCTTGCGGTCGGACAAGTCGTCGTGAGTCAGGAGAATCTGCGCGGTATGCCGGCCATGCTTGGCGAAGCTCGACTCCCAGGCCTGCACCAACCCCATCTGGCCGATTGCGGCGGCAGCCTGAAGTTCGTGCATCGCACTGGGTCGCGAGGTCCAGCCCAAACGGCTCATACCGGCCGCCACCGCCCCGGAGGACACCAGCACCAGCTCGACACCCGCCTCATGCAAGGCCACCATCTGCTCAACCCAGACACCCATTGCCGCGCGATCCAGGCCTTTGCCGTCCGCCGTCAGCAAAGCGCTGCCGATCTTCACGACCCAACGCTGCGCACCTGTCACCTTGCTCCGCATCATCTTCAACCTTAGCTTGAGGGCAGCGCGACCCAGCGCTGCCCGTGACGTTATTCGTGGTTACTCGTGGCCAACAATCGATTTCCAGATACCAAAACGCCGCTCGATTGAGCGGCGCTTAAGTTTATCGCAACGAATCAGTCACGCACGTAAATGATTTCCGGACCGTCTTCGTCATCCACATCTTCTTCGTCCCAATCATCGTCGCCGATGTCGTGGACCGACTTCACGCCGCTGCGACGCAGGGCACGCTTGTCATCCAGCGCCTGCAGTTGCGCGCGAGCTTCGTCTTCGATGCGCTGATCGAGATCGGCCAGCTCTTCCTTGTAGGCCGGGTCATTGGCCAGGCGATCGGCACGATCTTCCATGTAACGCATGATGTCATGGCACAGACGCTCGGTACCGAGTTTGGAGATAGCCGAGATAACGTAGACCGGACCAGTCCATTCCAGGCGATCAACGATCTCCTTGACGCGAACATCATGTTCTTCATCAAGGATCTGGTCGCACTTGTTCAGCACCAGCCAGCGATCACGCTCCGCCAGGGACGGGCTGAACTTGATCAGCTCGTTGACGATCACTTCAGCGGCATCCGGTGCGCTGGCATCATCCAGCGGCGCCATGTCCACGAGGTGCAGCAGCAGACGCGTACGCGCCAAGTGCTTGAGGAAGCGAATGCCCAGACCAGCACCTTCGGAAGCGCCTTCGATCAAACCCGGAATATCGGCAATGACGAAGCTCTTCCAGCGATCGACGCTGACCACACCCAGGTTCGGCACCAGCGTGGTGAACGGGTAGTCGGCAACTTTCGGCTTGGCAGCCGAAACCGAACGGATAAAGGTACTTTTACCGGCGTTCGGCAAACCCAGCAGACCTACGTCAGCCAGTACTTTCATTTCCAGCTTCAGGTCGCGCTGCTCGCCCGGCTTGCCCGGAGTGGTCTGGCGCGGCGCACGGTTGGTACTGGATTTGAAACGGGTGTTGCCCAGACCGTGCCAGCCGCCCTGCACCACCATCAACTTCTGACCGGCCTTGGTCAGATCGCCGATGACTTCCTGAGTCGCGGAGTCGATCACCGTGGTGCCGACCGGAACGCGCAGGATCAGGTCTTCACCCTTCTTGCCGGTGCAGTCGGTGCTGCCGCCGTTGGAGCCACGCTCGGCATCGAAGTGCCGGGTGTAACGGTAGTCCACCAGGGTGTTGAGGTTTTCGTCGGCCATCATGTAGATGGAACCGCCGTCACCGCCATCTCCGCCGTTCGGGCCACCGTTCTCGATAAATTTTTCCCGACGGAAACTCATGGCGCCATTGCCGCCGTCACCAGCCTTTACGCGAATCGATACTTCATCAACAAACTTCATAACAAACGCCTCTCGCCATACGGACGAGCCGAAAAACAATCAAGACATAAGACTCTTGCAAAAATGAGCGCAGCGACCCTGAACCACGATACCTACATCGTACGCCGACAGCCCATACAAACAGCTTTGCAAGAGACTCACCCCACAAACGAAAAAGCCCCGTCGCGAGACAGGGCTTTTCCAGCGATCGCGCAATTAAGCTGCGACTACGCTCACGTAACGACGACCGAAGGCGCCTTTTACTTCGAACTTGATCACGCCTTCGACTTTAGCGAAGAGGGTGTGATCTTTACCCATGCCAACGCCGTAGCCAGCGTGGAATTGGGTGCCGCGCTGACGCACGATGATGTTGCCTGCTTTGATAGCCTGGCCGCCATACATCTTCACGCCAAGGCGTTTGGCTTCTGAGTCGCGACCGTTACGGGTACTACCACCAGCTTTTTTGTGTGCCATGAGTTCAATTCTCCTAGTGAGGAATTAGGCTGTAATTAAGCCTGAATACCGGTGATTTTGATCTCGGTGTACCACTGGCGGTGGCCCATACGCTTCATGTGGTGCTTACGGCGACGGAACTTGATGATGCGGACTTTATCGTGACGACCTTGGGAGATCACTTCAGCCACAACGGTAGCGCCAGCAACAACTGGAGCGCCGATATTCACGTCGTCACCGTTGGCAACCAACAGAACGCGATCAAAGGTAACGGATTCGCCGGTAGCGATTTCCAGTTTTTCGATCTTCAGGTATTCACCTGGGGCGACTTTGTACTGCTTGCCGCCAGTAACGATTACTGCATAAGACATGGTATTTCTCCGATAATCCTGCTCACCCAGCTCTTTATAAGAAGAGGTATTGGCTGGCATGGCTGCATGGGGCTGGAGGCCCGCTTGCAATTGCGTAAGGCAGGTGCTGCCCAGGAAGTTCAGGGTGCGCGATTGTACGCAAGCCACGCTAGCCTTGCAAGAGGCCGTCCATCGCGCCTTGACACCTGCAAGCGTGGGTCCTAGCATGCCGCGCAACCCTTCTGGAGCGACTGTCGCTGATGCAACCCCAAGCTTTCTACCGCGCGGTGGCGGACGATTTTAGCGCCGTCGACGGCATCATCAAGAAGCAGCTGACTTCCCGAGTGCCGCTGGTATCGAAAATCGGCGATTACATTACCTCGGCCGGCGGCAAACGCCTGCGCCCTTTATTGGTGTTGCTGTGTGGCAAGGCTCTTGGCCGTGAGGGCGACGAACTGCGTCTGCTGGCCGCGACCATCGAGTTCCTGCACACCGCCACCCTGCTGCATGACGATGTGGTCGACATGTCCGGCATGCGCCGTGGCCGCTCGACCGCCAACGCCATGTGGGGCAACGCGCCAAGCGTACTGGTCGGTGACTTCCTGTATTCGCGCTCATTCGAAATGATGGTCGAACTTGGCTCGATGCCGGTGATGAAGATCCTTTCGCAAGCCACGCGCATCATCGCCGAAGGCGAAGTATTGCAGCTGTCGAAGGTGCGGGACGCCAGCACCACCGAAGAAACCTACATGGAAGTCATCCGCGGCAAGACCGCGATGCTTTTCGAAGCCTCGACCCACAGCGCCGCCGCCCTGTGCCAGGCCACGCCGGAACAGGCCGAAGCCCTGCGTACATTCGGTGATCATCTGGGCGTGGCCTTCCAACTGGTCGACGACCTGCTCGACTACAAAGGCGACGCCGAAACCCTGGGCAAGAACGTCGGTGACGATCTGGCCGAAGGCAAGCCGACCCTGCCACTGATCTACACCATGCGCGAAGGTACGCCGGAACAGGCCGCCCTGGTGCGCAAGGCGATCCAGAAAGGCGGAATCGAAGACCTGGAAAGCATCCGCGAAGCCGTGGAAGCCTCGGGCTCGCTGGAGTACACCGCGCAACTGGCACGCGACTATGTGGCACGCGCAATCAAGTGTCTCGAAGCGCTGCCTGCCAGCGAGTACCGCGATGCACTGGTTGAACTGAGCGAGTTCGCGGTCGCGCGTACGCACTGACAACACTGCAAGCCCCCTGTGGGAGCGAGCTTGCTCGCGATTAGGCACTTACATTCAACATTGTTGTTGACTGAAAGGACGCCATCGCGAGCAAGCTCGCTCCCACAGGTTTGTTCCCCACAGGTTTTCCTGCGCTGCACCCCTCCCGGCTAAAACCCTATATAATGTGCGCTTTTTAGCGATCCTGAATCCAAGGAGCCTTAGTGAGCACGTTGCCACCCTGCCCAAAATGCAATTCCGAATACACCTATGAAGACGGCGCCCAGCTGATCTGCCCCGAGTGCGCCCACGAATGGTCCGCCAGCGGTGAAGCCGAAGCTGTGTCCGATGACACAGTGAAAAAGGATTCGGTCGGCAACGTCCTGCAAGACGGCGACACCATCACCGTGATCAAGGACCTCAAGGTCAAGGGTACGTCTTTGGTGGTCAAGGTCGGCACCAAGGTCAAGAACATCCGCCTGTGCGATGGCGATCACGACATCGACTGCAAGATCGACGGCATCGGCCCGATGAAACTCAAGTCCGAGTTCGTCAGAAAAGTCTGAGCCTGCTGTCCGCCATCCCGCACCTGGCGTGGGATGGCCCCTCACCCTCCCCTGCTTCGCCCAGTAATTCCTCGCAATAGCCAAACGCCAGTCGTTTTGACCTGACGCAATCTTTACCCGGAAAAAAGCACAAACCGCCAATAGGCCCTTGCTATTTGATGAATAAGAATTATTCTCATCAAACCTTCAATGGAGATGAGAACCATGACTTATCTGATCGATGCCTGGCTGGACCGCCCACACCCTTACCTCAGGATCCTGCATCGGGAAACCGGGGAAGTCTGTGCCGTGCTTGAAGAGGAAGCCTTGAGCGAACTGCAGGACCAAGGTGATCTTGACCTCAATGGCCTGAGTTCCAGTGAGCCGGTGGTGCTCAAGGAACTGGTGCGTAATCTGTTTCTGTTCTGCTATGCCCGGGCGTTGCGCCCGCACAGTGAACTGCACCACAAGATCGAAATATGAAAAACGCTGCAAAACTTTGTAGGAGCGAGCTTGCTCGCGAAGAACTCAAACACACCGCGTTCATTCAGGATGGCCGCGTTATCGTTAACGCCCATCGCGAGCAAGCTCGCTCCTACAGGTACAGGTAATCAGCGGGTCTTACAGAACGTCGAGCAGTTCGACGTCGAATACCAGTACGCTGTGCGGCGGAATGCTGCCAACGCCTTGAGCGCCGTATGCCAGCTCGCTCGGCACGTACAGGCGCCATTTGCTACCGGCGTTCATCAGTTGCAGGGCTTCGGTCCATCCGGCGATCACGCCGCCAACCGGGAACTCTGCTGGCTGGCCGCGCTCGTAGGAGCTGTCGAACACTGTGCCGTCGATCAGGGTGCCGTGGTAATGAGTACGCACGGAGTCTTCACGGGATGGCTTGGCACCTTCGCCAGCGGTCAGGACTTCGAACTGCAGGCCGGAAGCCAGAGTGGTGATGCCTTCACGCTTGGCGTTTTCAGCCAGGAAGGCCAGGCCTTCGCCAGCAGCCGCTTCAGCCTTGGCTGCAGCTTCGGCCTGCATGATTTCGCGGATGACTTTGAAGCTGGCGGACATTTCTTCCTGACCCACACGGCTTGGCTTGCCGGCGAATGCGTCGGTCAGACCAGCCAGGATCGCGTCCAGGCTTACGCCCGGTGGCGGGTTGTCGCGCAGTTGGTCGCCCAGCTGACGGCCAATACCGTAGCTGACGCGGGTTTCGTCGGTGGACAGATTTACTTCGGACATGACACTGCTCCGCTGTGCGGACGGCTCGGGAACTTGCCATGCGTGCACAGCGCGTCCCGGAGCGCCCGGAACCAAAAGGGCCAGCAGACTAGCACAGATGTCATGCCTTTGATGAGGGACCTCAGGCGATCGGCACCTTCAGGTTTTCCTCAACATCGGCAACCAGACCGCACATTTCGTCGTGCACGACCGTGTGCACAAGGTTGAAGTGCAACTTGGGAAAGGAGCGCAGCACATCACGGGCATGCTCCACCGAACGCAGGCTCATCATGTGTCCGTGGGTATCGCTCAATGGATACGCCGCGCCATGCATCCGCGCCTCCAGCAGGTAGATGCCCCCCTCCATCGAGATCAGGTTCAGCTCATCGACCTTCCCGGCGACGGCATACGCATTCAACTCATTCAGGGTCATGAACGCACCTCACGCAGTGGCGAACCAACATACTTACAGGGATAGGCCTCGGCGCATCAAAGCACAAGCCACAAACGACGCCGCCCGTCTGTTTTGCAACCCTGTGGGAGCGTGGCTTGCCCGCGATGGCATCACCTCGGTCTAACGATGAACCGCAGTGATGCCATCGCGGGCAAGCCACGCTCCCACAATGGAAGTTGAAATCAGTGCTTGGTGACTTTATCCAGGTAACCCATGGCGAAGGCCGAAACCACGAAGGTCATGTGGATGATCACGTACCACTGCAAATGCTCGGGATCGACGTTCTTGGCGTCCATGAAGATGCGCAGCAGGTGAATGGACGAGATCGCCACGATCGATGCGGCCACCTTCATCTTCAGCGACGAAGAGTCCATGGTGCCCAGCCAGTTGAGCTTTTCCTTGCTGTCGTCGATGTCCAGTTGCGAGACGAAGTTCTCGTAGCCGGAGATCATCACCATCACCAGCAAACCGCCCACCAGGGCCATGTCGATCAGCGACAGCAGCACCAGGATCAAGTCCGATTCGGCCATCGAAAACACGTTCGGGATGACGTGGAAGACTTCCTGGAAGAATTTCAGTGCCAGCGCCAGCAGTCCGAGGGACAGGCCGAAATAGATCGGCGCCAGCAGCCAGCGCGAGGCGTACATTGCATTTTCGATAAAGCGTTCCATTGAATCTCACACGTTGGACTGGAAATGGCGGCGAGTATACCAGCCACCCGTCCATACCCAGAAGCAGCCAGAAACCGTCGAAAAATCCGTCACCTGCGCCTGTGTATCAAAGTTTTTCTGCTAGTGTCCAAATCATTGACTGCTCAGTGATGTCGGACAGGAAGACTGGAAATGGATGTGCAATTGCCTTTGACGAGTGCCGGAATTTGCCTGGCGCTGCTGCTGAGCGGCTGCTCACCCAGCGAAGAGAAACGCCAGGTCAGCCTCGAAGAAAAAACCGCGCAGTTCGAAAAGTCGCTGGACGCCATTCAGGATCCGAAGCTCAAGGATGCCGTGTCGGAGCTGGGCGGCTCACTGCTGCTGCTCGAACGCGCGCAACTCAAGCTCGACAGCAAGCCGGTGGAAACCGAATACGGCGAAGACGCCCTCGCCATGCTCAAGCACTACCCGAGCCCGCAGGCCCTGGTCGACACCTACATCAACGGGGTGTTCGTGCTGCAAAAGGACTCCGGTTCCGACTATCTGATCGATCTGCAGCCAGTGTTCCCCTTCACGTTCAGCGTTCCTGCCGCGTTTTTGTTTCCCCATGGCCTGGAATGGCAGTCGGTCACGCTAAGCAACAAACGGGTGATTCCATTCCAGCCGGAATGGTCGGAAACCGACCCCGGCATTCAGCTCAGCCCATCGAGCTCCAACCTGACCAACCCCGATGACCTGACCGTGGCCTACCCCTTCATCGAAGGCCTCGACATTGACAGAAAGCAGCAACCGCAACCGGTGAGCCTGCAAGGCAAAGTCGAAGTCATCGCGCCACGGCGCCTCTACAGCTTCGACCTGACGAAAAAGGACGTAGGCCAGACCCGCACCAATGACAACCTGAGCGTCACCCTCCTCACATTGACGAACAACTACGCGGAGATCGAATACAACAACAGCACGCCGCTGGCCCCCGAAGTCAGTGAAGCACCGCTCAACCCGCTGATCGTCCAGGCCAGGGACAGTACCGGGCAATTCATCGCGCGCGCCGGTTCAATCAACGAAACCTCGGTACAAATTGCCTTCTATCAGCAGCAACTGGCCAAGATGCAGCAGCAAAAGAGCTGGAGCGAGTCCCTGGAAAAACAGCTCGATGAAGAGCAACGCAACTTTGAGAAACAGCAGGCTCGACATTATTCGAAGGTGTACTTCAACGGGACGATCGAAACTCTCGAAGTCAGCATGCTGGATTTTTCCGCCGTCACGGTCACCCGAAAGGACCTCGACCTGCCGATCCGGCGCTTCGATGCCTATACCACGGACAAGTCCATCCAGCCCTTGAACCTGTCCGTGGTGGTCTATGACGACCAGGCGGCGGGCTGGCTGAAAGGGGCAACGCTGAGTGAGGAACAACTGAAAAAGAACGTCAGCATCAGTCAGTCGGTCGACGACCCCAGCGCTGCGCGAATCGAATTCACTCACCTGCGTACCTTCAACGATGAGCTGCTCGGTACATCGTTCAACCCCGGTGAAAGTCCGGTGAGCTTCTTTACCGAAGACACTCGTGGCAATCGCGACGAGCCGATCGAACTGCCGTCAGAGGCGTACCAGATCGATCCCCTGCGCGGCACCATCACTTACGATCTGAATCTGTTTCCACAAACCCCGGCCTATGCGGTGGGCTCGATGCCGATGTTCCTGGCCACGGTCGACAAGCAAACCGTCGAAGCCCGTCAACTGCCCAAGGGCCTCGCGCTCAAAGACAATGCACTGGTAGTGGACCTGAAGGTATTTCCCGCCCAGGACTGGCGCTTTTTCGCCAAGGACGACAGCGGTAGTTACTTGAAGGAGATTCTATCGGTCAGTCATGGCGCGAGCGCACAGGGGCCGGCGCAGTTTGCCGTGCATTACTTCTACGGGCAGCCTACGCGCCTGGAAACCTATCAGCGCACTGATCTCACCACCGTGCAATATGGTTTCGAAGTCAAACTCGACAAGGCCGACATGACGCGCCTTGATCAATAGTGCCACTCAGTGCTCGGGGTGAAACTCGAAGCCGCCCATGTTCCGGCAGCGACCACCGTTGATTTCCCGCAGTTGGGCTTGCAGGTGCAGGCACCAGATTTGCGGATCGTCGGCCAACTCGTAGCCGTGCAGGGTCAGGCTTTCAACGATGGTGTCGAGGATTGATTCAGCGACGAACGGACCGTGGAACGGGCCTTGGGCCTTGATGGCCGAAGGTTGTTCACCGGCCATTCCGGCGGCGAACAACAGAGTCCACATGCCCGTATCTCCCGCCAATGGACGGATGGCACATTCGATACGGGTCACAAGGCCCAGGCATTGACGGGTGAGGCAGAGGTTGCGCGACATGGCGGCGACCCTCGGTAGATCCGGTGTTCAGCCCCCATGGGAAGGCTGTTTCGATCCTGTGATTACGTCGATATCCTTGAGCAGAGAATAGAAGAAAAGTCTGCCTTGCAGGCCGAGACAAGACCGAAAGGCGCCGAATGGTCATAGTGTGAATATTGACGTCAGTTCGACGACGCTTTTCCAGGGTTCACACAAACAAATGTGGGAGCGGGCTTGCTCGCTCCCACATGAGTTACTGCATCAGGCCGGCTTGGTTTCCGCCAAAGCCTCTTGCGCCAACTCCTTCTCGGCTTCCTTGAGATCATCTTCGCTGATCATTTCCGCGATAACCCTCAGGCGCTCCACGACCCGCGCGTTCACGCTGCCTTCAGGGAACTCGCCATTCTCGTCCGGTTCGCCGGCCGGCTCGCCGACCAGCAGACTCAAGGCTTCGTCGGCCTGACGGACCGCGTAGACATGGAACTGACCCGCACGCACCGCCGCCAGCACCTTCTCATCGAGCATCAGGGTGGCGACGTTGGCGTGAGGAATGATTGCCCCCTGCTCGCCGGTCAACCCGCGGGCTTCGCACAAACGGAAGAAGCCCTCGATCTTCTCGTTGACTCCGCCGACCGCCTGCACTTCGCCGAACTGGTTGATCGAACCGGTGATGGCAAAGCACTGCTTGAGCGGGGTTTTCGACAAGGCCGAGATCAGGGTGCAAGCCTCACCCAAAGAAGCGCTGTCGCCATCGACATAACCGTAGGATTGCTCCAGGGCGATGCTCGCGGAAATCGCCAGCGGAAACTCCTGGGCGTAACGGCTGCCCAGATAGCCGGTAAGGATCATCACGCCTTTGGAGTGGATCGGCTGCCCGAGGTTGACCTCGCGCTCGATGTCGACGATACCGCTGCCGCCCGGGTACACCGTGGCGGAAATCCGCGCCGGTATACCAAAGGCCGAGTCGCCGACTTCCAGCACCGTCAAGCCATTGCACTTGCCGACCGCCGCGCCCGCGGTGTCGATCAGGATGATCCCGGCCAGCATGTCATCGAGAATCCGCGCCGACACACGACCGGTCCGTGTGGCCTTGGCCTTGAGCGCGCGCTCGATATGCCCCGCGTCGGTCCGTTCATCGCCGGCCAGATGGCGGATGAAGTCCGCCTCGCTGACCAGTTGGAACAAGTCACCGATACGCGCCGACAAGCGCCCCTGGTGCTCGGCCAGACGTGCACTGTAGGTCGCCAGACGTGCCACCGCATCAGCGGTCAGCGGTGCCATGCCTTCTTCGGAAGTACGGGTCTTGAGCAACTGGGCGAACTGCTCCAGGCTCTCGTCGACCATCGGGATGTCTTCGTCGAAATCCACCAGGACGCGGAACATCTCCTGGAAGTCCGGATCGAGGTCTTGCAGCGTGTAATACAGCTGACGGGCACCGATGATGACGACTTTGACCTGCAACGGAATGTGTTGCGGAGTCAGGGTCACGGTGGCCAGGCGGCCCAGTTCACCCAGCGGTGATTCCATTTTCAGTTTGCGTGATTGCAGGGCGCGTTTCAGTGCATCCCACACGAACGGCTCGCTGAGCATTTTGTCCGCTTCAAGGATCAGGAAACCGCCATTGGCCCGGTGCAAGGCACCCGGCCGCAGTTGGCGGTAGGTGGTGTAAAGCGCACCCTGATCGGTGCTGTATTCGATCCGGCCAAAAAGGTTTTCGTAGGTCGGGTGCGGCTCGAACACCACCGGCGCACCGCCGCTGGCCGAGTGACCGACCACCAGGCTCGGCGCGTATTGTTCTTCCAGCAACTTGCGGGCGACAGCGTCGGTCTTGCTATCGTCTACCAGCTGCTCGACCACGGACTTGAGCAAGTACACCTGCATCGCCTGCAGATAACCGCATACCGCCGCGTTCTCGGCGTACTTCTCCGACAATGGCGACAACAATGGCTGCAAGGCCAGGGTAATGGTTTCTTCGTTCAGATGACGCAGCTGGTTGCTCGACTCGCGTTTCCACTGCGGCAGGCTGGCGAGCTCTTCGTTCAGGCGCTCCTCCAGTGCCGAAATATCCTCGTGAAAGCGCTCACGCTCGGCTTCCGGCAACTGGGCGAACTCAGCTTCGTCCAACGCCTTGCCGTCGCTCATCGGGGTGAAGGCGATGTTGCTGGCGTCGCGGTACAGCGCAACTTCCTTTTCCAGCGCCAGTCGCTCGATGACGTCCAGGGCCTTGTCGTAGCGCTGGTTGAAGGCGCGGTCGATACTGCTTTTCTTCTGCTGGTAGGACGGATGCTCGAATACTGCCGGAAATGTCGCCAGCAGGTTGTCGATCAAACCATTGATATCACCAATGAAGTTACCGGCAGTGCCCGACGGCAACTCCAGGGCACGTGGTTCGCGCGGTTCATCGAAGTTGTTGACGTAGACCCAGTCCGCCGGGGTCTGCAGGCGCTTGCCTTCGGCCTTGAGGTAGCGTTTGACGAACGAGAACCGACCAGTACCGGGCTCGCCCATGACGAATACGTTGTAACCGGGGCGTGGCATGGCCACACCGAACTGCAAGGCTTCGACCGCACGTTCCTGGCCAAGCACACCGCGAAAGGGCTCCAGATCATTGGTGGTAGAGAAGCTGAACTGTTCAGCGGAAAACGGACGGGTCAGCGCTTCGGGCGCTAGACGCAAGCTGGCAGCAACAGGATCAGGCATCGGGCTTCCTTAACAATCAGGCGGGGCAGATGGCAGCATTCTGGCGCCGCCCATGCCCGACTGGCAAGGAGCGCCGCAGGCCTGATCACCGTCAACCGGCCAACCCCAGGCGGGCCGGGCTTGCGCGGCCGTTTTCCATGAATGTTTTGCAAAAAATCACGGAACCCTGTGATCGTGCCTAAACTCCAAACTGCGCGGCTGGACTAATGACCGGCCCACTGGCACCGGAAGGGTCTGCAGGAAAACTCGCCGAGCGGCGATCAGGCAAGGCGAAAGCAGGCAAGGAAGCGGAGTGTAGGGGCCTACATGAGCATTCCGAGCCTGCTTTCAACGCAGCATGATTGTCGCGCAGGCAGTTTGCATGCAGAGCCGGGGCCAGACTCCCTTGTCTATTGGTACGCACACAAAGAGAACAAAGCTATGAAACGGATTCTTCTTGGTACTCTCTTCACCGCTGTATCCATCAATGCCATGGCGCAAGCGCCTGGCGGTCCGGATTGCGGTTGGGGCAACATGCTGTTCGAAGGCCAGCGTGGTACTCCAGCTCACTTCCTGGCATCCACCACCAACGGAACCTCCGGCAACGCAACCTTCGGCATGACCTCCGGCACCAACGGTTGCGCAACCAATGCGTCGCTGACCTATGGCGGCAAATCCTGGTTTGCCATGAATGGCATGATGAACGAGCTGTCCGAAGACATGGCCAAGGGTCAGGGCGAAGCGCTGACCACCTATGCCGTGGTACTGGGCGTGGCGCCGGAAGACCGTGCGCACTTCGCCGCCGTCACTCACGAGCACTTCCAGCAGATCTTCAGCAAGGCTGACGTGACCGCAGAAGACGTGCATACCAATACCCTGGCCGTGCTCAAAGCCGACCCTCGTCTGGCCAAGTACGCGACTCAGGCTTAAGCTCGACCCGCCCCGCTTCTTTCGGGAAGCGGGTTTTGTTTTTTGGACCTGCCCCTCTTTGGGTAATGTCGCTGACTGTAGGAGCTGGCTTGCCAGCGATGGTCGTTAACGATCACGCGTGTTTACTGGATAAACACAGCGCCTTTGAAACCATCGCTGGCAAGCCAGCTCCTACAGGCAAACGGCATCCACCTCGTTGGGTCTTTATTTTTTCCTGTTTAAGTTGCCTTCTATGCTCAAACGCCTTGCCTGGCTGGCGCTGTGTGTCTGCGCCCCGCTATCCGCCGCGCCTCACATCGAACCACAACGTTTGCAGCAACTGGCCAACGACCCTTTCTGGATATCCCTGGGCCATTACGAAACCGCCAAGCTCGGCGGCTGGCGCAGCTATGTCAGTGACCGCAAGTTCTTCCTCGCCGCTGACGGCAATGAACATCCGGACCATGAACTGGCGGCGACTGTACAAGCCTTGTACGCCCCGGCCAGTGCCGGTGAAACACACGCTCAATGCGTCTACCCGGCCCGCACCCGCTGGCTGAAAGAGCAACTCGGCCTGGCCGGACTGCCGACGCCGGACTGCGCCGGGTTCAAGCAATGGTTCAAGGACGTCTCGCCCGACAGCGCGGTGATGATCTTCCCGGCGGCTTACCTGAACAGCCCGTCCTCGATGTTCGGCCATACCCTGTTGCGCATCGACCAGGCCGAGGTGAAGAGCGACAAGACTTCGCTACTCAGTTACGCGATCAACTTCGGCGCTTACATCGAGGGCTCGGACAACAGCATCATCTATGCCTGGAAAGGCCTGATGGGCGGCTATCCCGGCCTGTTCGCGATGGTGCCCTATCAGGAAAAGCTCTCGGAATACCGCAGCCTGGAAAACCGCGACCTGTGGGAGTACCGCCTGAACCTGACCCAACAGGAAACCGCGCGCATGGTCGAGCACGTCTGGGAGCTGAAGCAGATCAAGTTCGACTATTTCTTCTTCGACGAAAACTGCTCATACCGCTTGCTGGAACTGCTGCAAGTGGCCCGACCGGGCCTGCGCCTGACCGAGCAATTCCCGCTCACCGCCATCCCGACCGACACCGTCAAAGCCGTGAAAGATGCCGGATTGGTGGAATCGATCCAGTATCGTCCGTCCCGGGAGCGCGAGTTGCTCAGCCGCGCCGAGCCGTTGGACCCTGAAGAGCAACAGTGGGTGCTGAAAGTCAGCGCCGATCAGAAACAATTGCAGGACCCGGCGTTCAAGGCGCAAGCCCGCGACCGTCAGGCGCTGATCATCGATGCGGCCTATCGTCTGGAGCGTTACCGCGCCAATGGCCAGGAACGCGACCCGGCACGCGCCCAGCGCAGCTTCGAACTGCTGCGGGCCATCAACCAGAACCCGGCGCCGGAGCTGGATATCCCGCAACCGGGCCTGCCTGAAGACGGTCACGAGTCCCGCACCTGGCAGCTCGGCCTCGGCAGCCGTGGAGATAAAGCCTTTGGCGAGTACGGCTTGCGCATGGCTTATCACGACCTCAACGACAACAACGAAAGCTTTCCCCTTGGCGCGCAGATCGAAATCCTGCAATTGAAACTGCGCCAGTACGAAAGCAATGAATGGCAAGTGCAACAACTGGACCTGGCAACGATTCGCTCCCTGACCCCGCGTAACGAGCTGCTGCAACCGCTGTCATGGCAAGTCACCGGTGGTCTGGAGCGAGTGCCGGGCAAGCACGATGACCAAACCCTGGTCAGCCACGTCAACGGCGGTGGCGGTGGCACCTGGCAACTGGGCGATGACCTGCTCGGATTTGCCCTGGGCACTGTGCGCATCGAGCACAACAACGATTTCGCCGCTTTCATTGCCCCGGCCGCCGGGTTCAACAGTGGTGTGCTGTGGAAAAACCCGTTGGGCAATTTGAGCCTGGAAGCCAAGGGCGATTTCTTCACCAATGGCGAGGTGCGCCGTAGCCTGAGCTTGAATCAGCAATGGGAAATATCCCGCAATCTCGGACTGCGCTTGAGCGCCCGGCGCGAGTTCAGCCATTTGGCGACGGCCGAGAACGAAGTGATGCTTGAGCTGAAGTGGTATCACTACTGACCTGACACACCTCCCACCCTGTGGGAGCGAGCTTGCTCGCGATGGCGGCCTTTCAGCCAGCACACTTGTTGAATGTCAGTCCCTCATCGCGAGCAAGCTCGCTCCCACTGAGAATCGTCGGTTGCAGACAGGCTATCACTCGCCGTAAGTCGCTTTCAGACATCCAGTGAAACCAAATGCCTGCGACCATGGCCCAAATCCTATACCGGGAGAATTCCATGAGCCGTGCCTTCGTCAATGAAGATAGTGCCGCCGCGCAAGCCGATCAGCCAGTCGAACGGCAGGTCAGCGCGCAGACCAATTACGTCACGCCGCAAGGCCTGAACCTGTTGCAGGGAAAAGTCGCCGAACTGCAATCCCTGCACGCCGAACAATCGGCAAAAGGCGAACAGGCCGACAAGCAGCGCCTGGCGGATCTCGAACGTGATTTGCGTTACTTCAAGCAGCGCCTGGGCAGCGCTCAGGTGGTACCCGCCGCGACTTCGACCGAGAAAGTGCAGATCGGCAGTTGGGTGACCTACGCCGATGAACACGCCACCGAACGCCGGGTACAACTGGTGGGCGAAGATCAGGCCGATGCCGCCCACGGCCTGATCAATTGGAGCTCACCGCTGGGTCGGGCGCTGCTCGGCGCACGACTCAACGACGAAGTGCTGTGGCAGCGCCCCGCCGGGGATCAACTGATTGAAGTGATCCGTATCGAACCGACTTAGACGACGCCTTGGGCCAGCATGGCATCGGCGACTTTGACGAAGCCGGCGATGTTCGCGCCCTTGACGTAGTTGACCCGGCCATTCTCTTCGCCGTAATGCACGCAAGCGTGGTGAATCGACTGCATGATCGCGTGCAGTTTGCTGTCCACTTCGCCACCGGTCCACGCCAGGCGCATGGCGTTCTGCGACATTTCCAGCCCGCTCACCGCCACGCCGCCGGCGTTGGATGCCTTGCCCGGCGCAAACAGAATGTTCGCCTCGATGAACAGGTCCACCGCCTCAAGGGTGGTCGGCATGTTCGCGCCTTCGGCCACGCAGATGCAGCCGTTGCGCAGCAAGGTGCGAGCGGCTTCGGCATCCAGTTCGTTTTGCGTCGCGCACGGCAGCGCGATGTCGCAACTCAGGCTCCACGGAAGCTCACCTGCGCGGAACTCCAGGCCAAAACGGTCGGCCAGTTCACGGATACGCCCGCGCTGTACGTTCTTCAGCTCCAGCACCGCCAGCCATTGCTCCTCGGTCAAACCGCTTTCGCAATACAGCGTGCCTTCGGAGTCGGACAGCGAAATCACTTTGCCGCCCAGGTCCATGACCTTGCGCGCCGCGTATTGCGCGACGTTGCCGGAACCGGAGATCGCTACGCGCTTACCTTCCACGGCCAGGCCGCGACGCTTGAGCATTTCTTCGGCGAAGTACACGCAACCGAAACCGGTGGCTTCCGGGCGAATCAGGCTGCCGCCGTAACTTGGGCCTTTGCCGGTCAGCACGCTGGTGAACTGGTTGCTCAGGCGCTTGTACTGGCCGAACAGGAAACCGATTTCCCGCGCGCCGACACCGATATCACCGGCCGGTACGTCAACGTCGGCGCCGATGTGGCGGTACAGCTCGCTCATGAAGGCCTGGCAGAAGCGCATGACTTCCGCATCACTTTTACCTTTCGGATCAAAGTCCGACCCGCCCTTGCCGCCGCCCATGGGCAGCGAGGTCAGGGAGTTTTTGAAGGTTTGCTCGAACGCGAGGAATTTCAGGACGCCCATGTTCACCGACGGGTGGAAACGCAGGCCACCCTTGTACGGGCCGATCGCGCTGTTCATCTGGATGCGGAAACCACGATTGACCTGGACCTTGCCCTGATCGTCGACCCACGACACGCGAAACACCACCGCCCGCTCCGGCTCGCAGATGCGCTCCAGGATGCCGGAGGTCAGGTAATGCGGATTGGCTTCAAGAAACGGCCACAGGGTACGCAGGACTTCTTCGACAGCCTGGTGAAATTCGGGTTGGTCCGGGTCGCGTTTTTTCAGGCGCGCAAGGAAGGATTCGACGGATTCGATCATGGAAAAGTCTCGGCAAATTTATTGTCGTTGGAGGAGATTGAGCCGGACTGTAACAAACGATTCACGCACAGGAACAGAGCAGAATGTCGCATTCATGAAATTAAATGGTGCACAGGATATAAATTATTCCGGCTTTCTGGCCTTTTTTGCACCCGAACAGGGATTCAAGATCTGGCTTTTGCACCACAAGGGAGATCGCTATCGCGAGTAAGCTCGCTCCCACAGTTTGAAATGCATTCCCCTGTGGGAGCGAGCTTGCTCGCGATGAATGCGCCGCGGTATCACTGAAAAAACGCGCAAAAAAAAAACGGAGCCCGAAGGCTCCGCTCTTTATGCAACCAGCCCGAAATCAGGCCAGTTTCTTGTGGCGTACACGATGCGGCTGGGCAGCTGCTTCGCCGAGACGCTTTTTGCGATCAGCTTCGTATTCGCTGTAGTTACCTTCGAAGAACACCGCTTGCGAGTCGTCTTCGTACGCCAGGATGTGCGTCGCGACGCGGTCAAGGAACCACCGGTCGTGGGAGATCACAATGGCGGCGCCCGGGAAGTCCAGCAAGGCCTCTTCCAGGGAACGCAGGGTTTCGACGTCGAGGTCGTTGGACGGTTCGTCGAGCAGCAGGACGTTGCCGCCCTCTTTCAGGGTCAGGGCCAGGTGCAAGCGACCGCGCTCACCACCGGACAGATCCTTGACGAACTTCTGCTGATCGCCGCCCTTGAAGTTGAAGCGACCGACATAGGTACGCGACGGGATCTCGTAGTTGCCGATGCGGATCTGGTCGGAACCGTCGGAGATCTGCTGGAACACGGTCTTGCTGCCGTCCAGGTCCTCACGGCTCTGATCCACACAAGCCAGCTGCACGGTTTCACCGACTTCGATGCTGCCCGAATCCGGCGTTTCCTTGCCCATCAGCATGCGGAACAGGGTCGACTTACCGGCACCGTTACCGCCGATCACGCCGACGATGGCACCTTTAGGCATGGAGAACGACAGGTTGTCGATCAGCACGCGATCGCCATAGCCCTTGGTGACGTTCTTGAATTCGATGACCTTGTCGCCCAGGCGTGGACCGGCCGGGATGTAGATCTCGTTGGTTTCGCTGCGCTTCTGGAATTCCTGCGACTGCATTTCTTCGAAGCGTTGCAGACGAGCCTTGGATTTCGACTGGCGGGCCTTGGCGCCTTTGCGCACCCACTCCAGTTCTTCCTTCATGGCTTTTTCGTGAGCCGACTGCTGCTTGGATTCGGCAGCCAGACGATCGGACTTGGCTTCCAGCCAACCCGAATAGTTACCCTCGTAAGGAATGCCCGCGCCGCGGTCGAGTTCCAGAATCCAGCCGGCAACGTTGTCCAGGAAGTAACGGTCGTGCGTGATCGCGACCACGGTGCCCGGGAAGTCGTGCAGGAAGTGCTCCAGCCAGGCGACGGAATCGGCGTCCAGGTGGTTGGTCGGTTCGTCGAGCAGCAGCATGTCCGGTGCCGACAGCAGCAGACGGCACAGGGCCACACGGCGTTTTTCACCACCGGAGAGGACTTCAACCTTGGCATCCCACGCCGGCAGACGCAGTGCATCGGCGGCGACTTCCAGCTGACGCTCCAGGTTATGGCCGTCGCTGGCCTGCAGGATCGCTTCGAGCTTGGCCTGTTCGGCAGCCAGTTTGTCGAAGTCGGCATCCGGGTCGGCGTAGGCGGCGTAGACCTCGTCCAGGCGTGCCTGGGCGTCCTTGATCACGCTGACCGCTTCCTCGACCACTTCACGCACGGTCTTGGTCGGATCCAGTTGTGGTTCCTGGGGCAGGTAGCCGATGTTCAGCTCCGGCATCGGACGGGCTTCGCCCTCGAACTCGGTGTCGACGCCAGCCATGATTTTCAGCAGCGTGGATTTACCCGAACCGTTGAGGCCGAGCACGCCGATCTTGGCGCCGGGGAAGAACGACAGAGAAATGTTTTTCAGGATTTCCCGCTTCGGCGGAACAACTTTGCCCAGCCGATGCATGGTGAATACGTATTGAGCCATGGAGAACCTAGGGTCAGTGACTGATGAATGATTGGAGCGCAGGCAATGCCCGGCCAGACTGTGCGCGTCGCCCGCTTGAGGAGATCAAGACGTGCGCGCTGAAAAAAGTCTGAGTCTAGGAGCTGGAACGCTCCCGCGTAACCCGCAAAGCTACCTTAATGACCGGTGGCAGTCCAGCCGACGGACAGGGGCTGGCACTTCGCCACAACTCAAGGCATGCTAGCCGCCCTTCGGGCGTCCGGCTTATAGTGCATGTCGCGCCAGTCCAGCCAAACCGCAGGATTACAGCTTGTCCATTGTCCCTCCGCCTCCGACTTCCAGTGCGCCGGCCACAGCGCCCGGCTCCCCCCTGCGCGGAACTTTGAAGGGCACCTTGGCGACACTCGTATTATTGCTGCTGGCCCTGCTGTTCTGGCAGTTGCTCGACCAGTTGCACGAAACCCAGAAGAACCAGCGTCAGTACACCATCGACTACACCGCCGATCTGGCCGCGCAGGTCAGCCTGAACATGGCGCTCAACGCGCAGATCGCCCTCAACCTGTTGCCGATCGTCGAGCAACCGCAGGGCGCCGATGAACTGCAGGCCCTGTTGCGCAAGCTGCAACAGTCGCTGCCTGATCTGCGCAGCCTGGCGTTGCTCAGTCCCTCGGGAAGAGTCATCAGTGACAGCGCTCCCGACAGCGATGACAACAACTACCTGGGTGAACTGGTACGGCGCAGCCACGCCCAGGCGCACTACTTCAGCAATGCCACCGACGGTTCCGTGGTGCATTTATTGTTGCATCAGGCCAGCGGCAGTTCCCGAGGCTATTGGGTCCTGCGCCTGACGCCCACCTTCTTTTCGTCCCTGACCAAGCAACGCGAGGCCGGTGGCCGCCCGTTGTGGCTGGTGGAGAATCGCATCAGTCATCAGATCATCAGCCGCGACGAAGCGCTGCCCTCGGTCAATCCGGGCACGCTGACCGAGGACGATGTCGCCAACAGCGTGCTGACGGTTCCGCTGAGCAGCAGCGATTGGCAATTGCGCGGCCTGTTCGACCGTCAGCGCGTGCTGGAAGAGCTGCTGCCGGCGTTCATCGGCAAATGTCTGCTGGGCCTGGCGTTTTCCATGCTGCCGTTCCTCGCCTTGCTGAACACGCGCCGGCGTCAGCGCCAGTTGAAGGAAGGCCGCCGGCGTTACCAGGACATTTTCGAAGGCACCGGCGTGGCCTTATGCGTCCTCGATATGTCCGGGCTCAAGGTCTTTTTCGACAAGGCACAACTGCAGGGCAGTGAGCAACTGCAAGCGTGGCTGGCGATCCCGGAGCAACGCCGGCCATTGCTCAAGGAACTGCGGATCACCGAGGTCAACCAGGTGGCGTTGCAACTGCTTAATGTCGATAGCGCCGACCAAGCCTGGAAATTGCTGATCGACGGTAATCCGCAGGACGGCACCGCCATCGGCAACCAGGTGCTCGACGCGATGCTCAACCAGCAGCAACAGCTTGAGCTGGAAATCAAGCTGCTGGACGCCAGCGGCCGCGTCCAGCACCTGTGGCTGGTGCTGTGTCTGCCGCAAACCCCGGACGACTATAATGCGGTGATCCTGAGCATCACTGACATCACCAGTCGCAAGCTCATCGAGCTGTCGCTGCAGGAGCGCGAAGGGTTCTGGTCGGACGTGGTGCGCACCGTGCCGGATCATCTGTATGTGCAGGATGTGATCAGCCAGCGCATGATCTACAGCAACCACCATCTGGGCCAGACCCTGGGTTACAACCGCAACGAACTGCACCAGATGGGCGAATACTTCTGGGAAATCCTCCTGCATCCCGAAGACGCCGACTATTACCACCGCTCTCGCCAGATCCAGCGCCAGGCCGGTTATCGCCAGTTGATGCAGTGCCAGTTGCGCTTCCGCCATCGGGACGGCCAGTGGCGACGCTTCGAGATTCGCGAGCAGGCACTGGCGCGGGACAAGGACGACCAGGTCACGCGGATCATCGGCGTGGCCAAGGACATCACCGACCAGATCGAAGCCAGCGAATCGCTGCGCGACAGCGAGCAGCGCTACCGCATGCTTGCCGAAAGCATCAGCGACGTGATCTTCTCCACCGACAGCCGCCTTAACCTCAATTACGTCAGCCCTTCGGTGCTAGCAGTGCTGGGCTACGACGCCGAGTGGATTTTCCAGAACGGCTGGCAATCGACCATCGCCAACCCGCAACAGCTGACCGGCATCTACCACCTGATGGACCGGGTCAGCAAAGCGCTGGATCAACCGGACCAACTGGCGCTGTTGCGCAGCCAGGTGCAAACCCAACTGTTCCTGTTCGACTGCCTGCGGGCCGACGGGCGCAAGATCCCGATCGAACTGCGCCTGGTATTGGTCTGGGACGAACACGGTACGTTCGAAGGCGTGCTCGGCGTCGGCCGCGACATCAGTCAGCAACGCCGGGCCGAAAAAGATCTGCGCATGGCCGCCACGGTATTCGAACACTCGACCTCGGCGATCCTGATCACCGACCCGGCCGGCTACATCGTCCAGGCCAACGAAGCCTTCAGTCGTGTCAGCGGTTACGCCGTGGAGCAGGTCCTCGACCAACTGCCGAACATGCTGACCGTCGACGACCAGCAAGAAGCCCATCTGCGTTACGTGCTCAAGCAATTGGGCCAGCACAGCACCTGGGAAGGCGAAGTCTGGCTCAAGCGTCGCAACGGCGAGCACTACCCGGCCTGGGTCGGGATCACCGCCGTACTCGACGACGAAGGCGACCTGGCCAGTTATGTGTGTTTCTTCAGCGACATCAGCGAGCGCAAGGCCAGCGAGCAACGGATCCACCGCCTCGCCTACTACGACGCCCTGACCCACCTGCCCAACCGCTCACTGTTCCAGGATCGCCTGCACACGGCACTGCAATCGGCCGAACGGCAGAAGTCGTGGGTGGTGCTGATGTTCCTCGACCTCGACCGTTTCAAACCGATCAACGACTCCCTGGGCCACGCCGCCGGCGACCGCATGCTCAAGGAAATGGCCACGCGCCTGCTCGGTTGCGTCGACGATGACGACACCGTGGCGCGCATGGGCGGTGACGAATTCACCTTGCTCCTGCAACCGCGAGCCAACCGTGAAATCGCCCTGAACCGGGCGATCCATGTGGCCGAACAGATTCTCGCCAGCCTGGTGAAACCATTCGTGCTCGAAGGCCGCGAGTTCTTCGTCACCGCCAGTATCGGCATCGCCCTGAGTCCGCAGGACGGCAACGAACTCAGCCAGTTGATGAAGAATGCCGACACTGCGATGTACCACGCCAAGGAGCGTGGCAAGAACAACTTCCAGTTCTATCAGGCGGACATGAACGCCAGTGCGCTGGAACGTCTGGAGCTGGAAAGCGACTTGCGCCATGCCCTGGAACAGAACGAATTCGTGCTGTATTACCAGCCGCAGTTCAGCGGTGACGGCAAGCGCCTGACCGGTGCCGAGGCACTGTTGCGCTGGCGCCATCCACGCCGTGGGCTGGTGCCGCCGGGGGATTTCATTCCGGTGCTCGAAGAGCTCGGGCTGGTGGTGGATGTCGGCGACTGGGTGATCAGCGAAGCCTGCCGTCAACTCAAGGCCTGGCATCAGGCCAGGGTACGGGTGCCGAAGGTGTCGGTGAACATCTCGGCGCGACAGTTCTCCGACGGCCAGCTCGGTACGCGTATCGCCACCATCCTCAAGGAAACCGGCCTGCCGCCGGCGTGCCTGGAACTGGAACTGACCGAAAGTATCCTGATGCGCGAAGTCAGCGAGGCGATGCAGATCCTCGACGGCCTGAAAAACCTCGGCCTGAGCATTGCGGTCGACGATTTCGGTACCGGTTACTCATCGCTCAACTACCTCAAGCAGTTCCCGATCGACGTTCTGAAGATCGACCGCACCTTTGTCGATGGCCTGCCCAGCGGCGAGCAGGATGCACAAATTGCCCGGGCAATCATTGCCATGGCCCACAGCCTCAACCTGGCAGTGATCGCCGAAGGCGTGGAAACCCACGAGCAGCTGGATTTCCTGAGGGAGCACGGTTGCGACGAGGTACAGGGTTATCTGTTCGGTCGGCCGATGCCGGCGGGCCGGTTCGAAGGGCAGTTCAGCAATGATGCCCTGTTCATGTTCGATTGAGATTTGCGGCGCGGCAACTGGCCTCATCGCGAGCAAGCTCGCTCCCACAGTGGATCTACAGTGTTCGCACACTTTGTGTACACCCGAGAGCCCTGTGGGAGCGAGCTTGCTCGCGATGAGACCGGCACGATCACCGCTGACCCCGTCATGAAGCCCGCTTGTCTGCGACATGATGCCGTTTCATATGCCATCTAAAACCCATTAGGTTAGAATGCCCCCCTTTTCCGCCCCCGATCCTTGAGGACCGCCATGTTCAGCCGTGATTTGACTATTGCCAAGTACGACGCCGATCTCTTTGCCGCCATGGAGCAAGAAGCTCAGCGCCAGGAAGAGCACATTGAGCTGATCGCTTCGGAAAACTACACCAGCCCTGCGGTGATGGAAGCTCAAGGCTCGGTACTGACCAACAAGTACGCCGAAGGTTACCCGGGCAAGCGCTACTACGGTGGTTGCGAGTACGTAGACATCGTCGAGCAGCTGGCTATCGACCGCGCCAAAGAGCTGTTCGGCGCCGACTACGCCAACGTTCAGCCGCACGCAGGCTCGCAAGCCAACAGCGCCGTTTACCTGGCCCTGCTGTCGGCTGGCGACACCATCCTGGGCATGAGCCTGGCCCACGGTGGTCACCTGACTCACGGTGCCAGCGTTTCGTCCTCCGGCAAGCTGTACAACGCCATCCAGTACGGCATCGACGCCAACGGTCTGATCGACTACGACGAAGTCGAACGCCTGGCCGTTGAGCACAAGCCAAAAATGATCGTGGCCGGTTTCTCTGCCTATTCGCAGATCCTCGACTTCCCGCGCTTCCGTGCAATCGCCGACAAGGTAGGTGCCTACCTGTTCGTCGACATGGCCCACGTGGCCGGCCTGGTTGCCGCTGGCGTCTACCCGAACCCGGTTCCATTCGCTGACGTGGTGACCACCACCACCCACAAGACCCTGCGTGGTCCACGTGGCGGCCTGATCCTGGCTCGCGCCAACGCCGACATCGAGAAGAAGCTGAACTCCGCGGTATTCCCGGGCGCCCAGGGCGGCCCACTGGAGCACGTGATCGCGGCCAAGGCGATCTGCTTCAAGGAAGCGCTGCAGCCTGAGTTCAAGGCTTACCAGCAACAAGTGGTGAAGAACGCCCAGGCCATGGCCGGCGTGTTCATCGAGCGCGGCTTCGACGTAGTGTCGGGCGGTACTCAGAACCACCTGTTCCTGCTGTCGCTGATCAAGCAGGAAATCTCCGGTAAAGACGCCGATGCCGCTCTGGGCAAAGCGTTCATCACCGTGAACAAGAACTCCGTACCAAACGACCCACGCTCCCCGTTCGTCACCTCCGGCCTGCGCTTCGGCACCCCGGCTGTGACCACTCGTGGCTTCAAGGAAGCAGAGTGCAAGGAACTGGCTGGCTGGATCTGCGACATCCTGGCTGACCTGAACAACGAAGCGGTGATCGATGCGGTTCGTGAGAAGGTCAAGGCTATCTGCAAGAAGCTGCCGGTATACGGCGCTTAATCAGCCCCGCTAAACCGCAGTCATAAGAAACCGGCCAGAGATGGCCGGTTTTTTTTTGCCCGGTTTTTTATTCAGCCGTGTGAAAGTCTCTAAACCGGACTCGCCTAGCAACTGGTAAGACCGGTCATGCCAATTTTCTAATTTTTACTTGCGAACACCTAAAAATAGCGCCTAGACTGAGCCTGCACTGGACATACCGGTAAGACCACAATAATTAAGTCCTGAATCTGATGTGCTCCGCACACGGCAGCCAGGACGCCGACCAGGATTCCTCCCATGCTCAGATGGTGCTCGCGTTCAATCTTCCTCCAAGTGGTTCTCGGACTGGTGCTCGGCATCGTCTGTGGGCTGACCCTTCCCGAATACTCCGCTCAGCTCAAACCGCTCGGTGACGGTTTTATCAAGCTGATCAAAATGCTCATTGGCTTGATTGTGTTTTGCGTAGTGGTCAGCGGCATCAGCGGTGCCGGCGACCTGAAGAAGGTCGGCCGTATCGGCCTCAAATCGGTGATCTACTTTGAAGTGCTGACCACCATCGCCCTGGTGATAGGTCTGGTGTTCGCCTTCAGTACCGGCATCGGCAGCGGCGCGAACATTCACCTGGAGCAGCTTTCCGCAGCCGACATGGGCGACATTGCCCAGCGCGGACAGCACATGCACACCACCACACAGTTCCTGATGGACCTGATTCCGACGTCGGTGATCGGTGCCTTTGCCGATAACAACATCCTGCAGGTCCTGCTGTTCTCCGTGCTGTTCGGCAGTGCACTGAATCTGGTGGGCGAGGCGGCATCGGGTATTTCGCGGCTGATCAATGAACTCAGCCACGTGATTTTCCGCATCATGGGCATGATCGTGCGACTGGCACCGATCGGTGTATTCGGTGCGATCGCCTTCACCACCAGTAAATATGGCCTGGACTCGCTGCAACACCTGGGCAGCCTGGTCGGCCTCTTCTACCTGACCTGTGTGGCCTTTGTGGCCCTGATTCTCGGCCTGGTGATGCGCCTCTCCGGCTTAAAGATGTGGCCATTGCTCAAGTACCTGCGCGAAGAGTTGCTGATCGTCATGGGCACCGCTTCGTCCGACGCTGTGCTGCCACAAATCATGCGCAAGCTCGAACATCTGGGCATCGGCAGTTCGACGGTGGGGCTGGTGATTCCAACGGGTTACTCGTTCAACCTCGACGGCTTCTCGATCTACCTGACCCTGGCCATCGTGTTCATCGCCAACGCCACCGGCACGCCGTTGGCCATGACTGACCTGCTGACCATTTTGCTGGTGTCGCTGATCACCTCCAAAGGTGCCCACGGGATTCCCGGCTCGGCACTGGTGATTCTGGCGGCAACCTTGACGGCGATCCCGGCGATTCCGGTGGTCGGCCTGGTGTTGGTGCTCGCGGTGGACTGGTTCATGGGCATCGGCCGCGCGCTGACCAACCTGATCGGCAATTGTGTCGCCACCGTGGCCATCGCCCGCTGGGAGAAGGACATCGATATCCAGCGTGCGAACAAGGTGCTTTCCGGCCAGATGGGTTATACCTTCCAGCCGAAAAAACCGGTCGCGCCGGCGCATCAGCAGGAGTTTTGAATCATGTGGGAGCCCGCCAGATGGCGGGTTCCCCTGCCTTTATCCATGGAGCACACAGTGATTACCACCTCAACGGTCGTCAATTCAGTCGTAGAAAAACTTCGGGCCGCACTGGCCCGTGGTCAGTGGCGCTCCGGCGAAATGCTGCCGGGGCAACGCGAGCTGGCCGAACAACTGGGTATCAGCCGCCCAAGCCTGCGTGAAGCGGTCATCGTCCTGGAAACCCTTGGCCTGGTACGTTCGATGCCGGGCAAAGGCGTCGTCGTACTCGAGGCCAGTCTCAGCGATGACCAGCCCTACGACAGCGCGGTGGCCGCCGCGAGCCTGGAGGACGTGCTGCAACTGCGCTACACCCTGGAGCCATTCATCGTCGGCCTCGTGGCGCAGTCGATCAGCAGCAAGGAAGTCGGGCAACTGCGCCTGACCCTGATGGACATGCGTGAAGCCCTGGAGGCCAATGACAGTGAAGCCGGCGTAAGCGCCTACATCGCGTTCCACGAAGAGCTGTTCACGCTGACGTCAAACCCGATCTTCCAGAGCGTGGTCCAGCAAACCAGCAATGCCCTCAAGCAAAGCGCCGAAGTGTTGCGCAACTCCCCGGAGCATCTGGCAGAACGCCTTGAAGAAAACGAAGCCGTGGTGCGGGCGATCCGCAGCAAGAACAGCGCCCAGGCCAGCGCCGAGATGCGTCGGCACATTTTGCGCGAAGGCCAGCGCATGGGCATCGAACTGAACATCCCGGAAGACAACCTCGGCAGTTGAAACCTCTTCGAACTGGAGATTGGCCATGAACAGCTTCGCTTCGCCACAAACGCTCGCTACCCTGCCCGTCCGCCCTTCGGTGGATGATCTGTATTCGCGGGTCCTCGATGCCATTTTCGAGCAGCGCATCCATTCAGCCAGTCGCTTTACCGAAGAAAGCCTGGCGCAGATGTTCGGTGCAAGGCGCAGCGACATGCGTGATGTGCTGACACGACTGTCCCACCAGCAAATCATCATCCTTCGAGCCAACCACCGCCCCCGCGTCGCCGAGCTTGATGCCGAGCAGACCCGGCAGACACTGCATGCCCGGCGTCTGGCCGAGATCATGCTGGTGCGGCTGGCATGTCAGCGACCCGACGCGCAAGACCTGAAGCAACTGCGGGCGCTAGTCGATAGCGAGCGTGAATGCGCTGAGCGTGGCCGGGTAATTCGTTTGTCGGGAGAGTTTCATCTGCAGTTGGCCGAAATGGCTGGAAATGCACCGCTGGCGCATTTTCTTGGCAGTCTGGTGCCGCTGACATTATTGGCGATTGCGCAGTGTGAGGAGCAGACGCACAGTTTTTGCGCGTGGCAGGAGCATTTGGCGATTGTTGATGCTGTTGAACGTGGAAATGCTGCGACAGCGGTCATGCTGATAAACCGGCATCTGGATCATCTGGAGCAGACACTGCTCAATACACCCCGTGAACATTGTGTTGCCGGCTAAATCGCATCGCGGGCAAGCCCGCTCCCACAGTGTTCGAGGCCAAGCACAGACTTTGTGTTCAACCAGAAACCTGTGGGAGCCGGGCTTGCCCGCGATGGCGTCCTCACAGACGCCATAAAACTTCAGACCGCCGCCACCCGCGCAAATCCCTCGCGAATCTTTTCCTCCGGCAAGTCATCGGCAATGAACACGATCACGCTCTCGCGCACCTCGTCTTCAGCCCACTCGGTATCCCAGTCGAAACCATAAAGTTTCAGCACCCCCTGAAACACCATGCGACGCGATTCGCCGAGGATGTTCAACACGCCTTTGTAGCGCAGCAACTGCTTGCCATGCTCCTCCAGCAACTCGTTCATGAACTCGCTGAGCTTGTCGATATCCAGCGCTTTTTCAGTGCGCAGCACCAGGCTGGAAATGCGGTCGATGGACGGGGCCTGGCTGACCGGGCGCAAACTCACGCCGCCGCCGAGGTCGGCATTGAGGTTGAAGCCGCGCACGTCGAGCAATTCGGCCAGGTCGATCTTTCCGTGGTCAACCACGCGGATCGGGGCGCGTCGGTTGATACGGGTCAGGCGCTCGCTCAACGCGGTGAAGGTCGCTTCGTCCACCAGGTCACGCTTGCTCACCAGCAAGCGGTCGGCGAAACCGATCTGCGCCTGGGCGATGGTCTGGGTCAGGTGCAAGTCGGCATGTGCCGCGTCGACCAGGGTGATGATGCCGTCGAGGATATAGCGCTCGCGCAACTCTTCGTCGATGAAAAAGGTTTGTGCCACGGGCGCCGGGTCGGCCAGGCCGGTGCATTCGATCACCAGGCGGTCGAAGGCGATGTCGCCCTGGTCCAGACGCTCGAGCAACAGATAAAGCGCTTTGGTCAGGTCCGTGTGGATGGTGCAGCAAACGCAGCCGTTGGACAGTGTCATCACTTGTACCGGCTCATCGCCCAACAACTGGGTATCGATACCGGCATCGCTGAATTCATTCTCGATCACGGCGATTTTCAGGCCGTGCTCGGCCTTGAGCAGGTGACGCAACAAAGTGGTCTTGCCGGCGCCGAGGAAGCCGCTGAGGATCGTGACCGGGATGGGAGAGGACAAACTGGATCTCCTTTTTCACACAGTGAAAAAACAACACAAAACAAATGTGGGAGCGAGCTTACTCGCGATAGAGGCTTAACATTCAACATCACTGTTGATTGACAGTCCGCCATCGCGAGCAAGCTCGCTCCCACAGGTATGGCTGTTAATCCGACAACCGGATCAACAGCATTTCGGCCCACCCTTGCCACCGTAACGGGCTTCCTGACGCTCCCGAAAGAACATCTCATAGCTCATCACCGGTTTGTCCGGGTGCTTGGTCTGCATATGCTCGACGTAGTTGTCGTAGTCGGGCATGCCGACCATCAGGCGCGCGGCCTGACCGAGGTATTTACCGAGGCGACTCAAGTCATTGAACATGCTGCAATCCTCTGGTTACGCATCCGGCAGCGCCTGGAATGGCGATTCTTTGTCCGTACGTTCCTTTTTACCCCAGGCGGCAATGCCGACCTTGAGTGCATAGAACAGGATGCTGAATACCACGAACAGGAACAGCGCAGTCAGCGTTGCGTTGGTGTAGGCGTTGAAGATCACGTGCTGCATCTGGGTGATGTCCTTGGCCGGGGCGAGGATCTGGCCGTTGGCCAAGGCATCGCTGTATTTCTTGGCCAGCGACAGAAAGCCGATCGCCGGGTTGGCGTCGAACAGCTTGATGAAGCCCGCTGTCGTGGTGCAGATCAACAGCCATACCGCCGGCAACATGGTGACCCAGACATAACGCTGGCGTTTCATCTTGATCAGTACCACGGTGCCGAGCATCAGCGCGATACCGGCCAGCATCTGGTTGGAGATACCGAACAGTGGCCACAGGGTATTGATGCCACCCAACGGATCGATCACCCCCTGGTACAGCAACCAGCCCCACATCGCCACGCAGCCTGCGGTGGCGATCAGGTTGGCGGTCCAGGATTCGGTGCGTTTGAGCGCCGGGACGAAGGAGCCGAGCAAGTCCTGGAGCATGAAGCGCCCGGCACGGGTGCCGGCGTCGACTGCGGTGAGGATGAACAGCGCTTCGAACAGGATCGCGAAGTGGTACCAGAACGCCATGGTGTTCTCGCCCGGCAGAACACTGTGCAGGATCTGCGCGATCCCGACCGCCAGGGTCGGCGCACCACCGGCACGGGCCAGGATGGTGGTTTCACCGATGTCGTGGGCCACCGCTTGCAGGGCTTCCGGGGTGATTGCAAAGCCCCAGGTGCTGACGGCTGTCGCAACGGCCACCACATCACCGCCGACCACGGCCGCCGGGCTGTTCATGGCGAAGTACACGCCAGGCTCGATCACGGAAGCGGCAACCATAGCCATGATCGCCACGAACGACTCCATCAGCATGCCGCCGTAACCGATGTAGCGAGCGTTGGTTTCGTTATCCAGCAGCTTCGGCGTGGTGCCGGAGGAAATCAGCGCGTGGAAACCCGACACCGCGCCACAGGCAATGGTGATGAACAGGAACGGGAACAGACCGCCCTTCCATACCGGGCCGGTGCCGTCGACGAACTGGGTCAGGGCCGGCATTTTCAGCTCGGGCATGGTCACCAGGATGCCGATGGCCAGGGCAACGATGGTGCCGATTTTCAGGAAGGTGGACAGATAGTCACGGGGCGCCAGGATCAGCCACACCGGCAATACCGCCGCCACAAAACCGTAACCGATCAGCATCCAGGTGATCTGGATACCGGTAAAGCTGAATGCCTTGGCCCACACCGGATCCGCGGCGATCTGCCCCCCGAGCCAGATCGAGCCCAGCAGCAGCAATACGCCGATCACCGAGATTTCACCAATGCGACCCGGGCGGATGTAGCGCATGTAGATGCCCATGAACATCGCGATCGGGATGGTCGCCATCACCGTGAAAATGCCCCAAGGGCTTTCGGCCAAGGCCTTCACCACGATCAGCGCCAGCACCGCGAGGATGATGATCATGATCAGGAAGCAGCCGAACAGCGCGATGGTGCCGGGGATGCGGCCCATTTCTTCGCGGACCATGTCGCCCAGGGAACGACCGTTGCGGCGGGTGGACATGAACAGGACCATGAAGTCCTGCACGGCACCGGCCAGCACCACGCCGGCGATCAGCCACAGCGTGCCGGGCAGGTAGCCCATCTGCGCCGCCAACACCGGGCCGACCAAAGGCCCCGCGCCGGCAATGGCCGCGAAGTGGTGACCAAAAAGAATGTGCTTGTTGGTCGGCACGTAGTCCAGGCCGTCATTGTTGAGCACAGCGGGAGTGGCCCGTCGCGCATCGAGTTGCATGACATTGTTAGCGATGAACAGACTGTAGTAGCGGTAGGCGACCAGATAGATGGCCACGGCAGCGACCACAATCCACAAGGCGTTGATTGCCTCGCCTCGGCGTAATGCCACGACACCCAGCGCACACGCACCTACGATTGCCAGCACCAGCCAAGGCAAATGGCGTAGCGGGCTATTATTATTTTTCATTTTATTATTCCAGCCAGAGTGGACAAGAAAGACAGCAATCCCGAGTTTAGCTCTCCTGACGGCAATGGCCATAGCCCGACATTGGTCTGGACACCTGCACGCGCTGGCAGCCTTTGATCATGCGGGTCTATAGTCAGCGTACATTTCCGAGGATCGCGCCATGAGCGAGTACCCTGCCGAACGTCGCCGCTTCAAACGTATTGCGTTCGATGCCCGAACCGAGCTGAGTCAGGGGGAGTCCACTTGGCCGGTGAAGTTGATTGACCTGTCGCTCAAGGGCTTGCTGATTGAACGACCCGAACACTGGCAGGGCAATCCGCAGCAGGATTTTCTGGTCGACATTCATCTGAGCGAAGAAGCCGACATCACCATGGATGTGCAACTGGCCCACGACGACCATGGTCAGCTCGGCTTTGTCTGCCTGCACATCAGTCTGGAGTCCATCGAGCGCCTGCGGCGATTGATCGAGCTCAACCTCGCTGATCCGCAGGAACTGGAGCGCGAATTGGGTGCGCTGATCGAGATCTAGCCGCCACCGGATGCCCTTGCTCGCGATTACGATCTGACAGCCGACATTGCTGCTGGCTGACACACCGCTATCGCGAGCAGGCTCGCTCCTACAGGTTTTGAGTTTCCTCTGTGAGTTACTCGAACAACGCGTCCAACGCTTGCTCCAGACGCGTGACGGCAATGATCTGCAACCCGGCCGGCGCCTCTTTCGGCGCATTGCCCTTGGGCACGATGGCCCGCTTGAACCCGTGCTTGGCGGCTTCCTTCAATCGCTCCTGACCGCTCGGCACCGGACGCACCTCACCGGAAAGCCCGACCTCACCGAACACCAGCAGATCGTGGGGCAACGGTCGGTTACGCAAACTGGACATCACCGCCGCCATCAACGCCAGGTCGGACGCCGTTTCCAGCACCTTGACCCCGCCGACCACGTTGAGAAACACGTCCTGATCGTGGGTCGGAATGCCACCGTGACGGTGCAGCACCGCCAGCAACATCGCCAGCCGGTTCTGATCCAGCCCCAGCGTGACCCGACGCGGATTGGCCAGGTGACTGTCGTCCACCAGCGCCTGTACCTCCACCAGCATCGGCCGCGTGCCTTCCCAGGTTGCCATCACCACGCTACCCGGGACTTCCTCCTGGGCACGGGTCAGAAAAATCGCCGAGGGGTTGGAGACTTCTTTCAGGCCCTTGTCGGTCATGCCGAACACACCCAGCTCATTGACTGCACCGAAACGGTTCTTCACCGCCCGCAGCAGACGCAGGCGCCCGTCGGACTCGCCTTCGAAATACAGCACGGTGTCGACCATGTGTTCCAGCACCCGAGGGCCAGCCAGCGCGCCTTCCTTGGTGACGTGGCCCACCAGGAAAATCGCCGTACCGCTCTGTTTGGCATAACGCACCAGCAAGGCTGCGCTCTCACGCACCTGGGACACACCGCCCGGTGCCGATTGCAGTTGCTCGGTAAAGATCGTCTGGATCGAGTCGATCACCATCACCTTGGGCTTTTCCTGACGGGCCGTGGCAATGATGGCTTCGATGCAGGTTTCGGTCATGACCCGCAGTTGATCCTGGGGCAACCCCAGGCGCCGCGCACGCATGGCCACTTGCTGCTGGGATTCCTCACCGGTGACGTACAGTGCCGGCATGCTCTTGGCGAGGTTGCACAAGGTTTGCAACAGAATGGTCGACTTGCCGATGCCGGGGTCGCCACCGATCAGCACCACCGAGCCATCCACCAGACCACCACCCAGAACCCGGTCGAGCTCGCTGGAAGCGGTGGAGAAGCGCGGAATTTCTTCGACACTGACTTCGGCCAGGGTCTTGATTTGCGCCTGCTGGCCGGCCCAGCCGGTACGACCGCTGGGGGCGGCTGCCCCGCCGCTTTCCACCATGGTTTCGGTGAGAGTGTTCCAGGCTCCGCACTCACCGCACTGGCCGGCCCATTTGGGGAAGGTTGAGCCGCACTCGGTGCAGCCGTACATGCGCTTGGCCTTGGCCATCGGAACTCCCGGAAAAAAACGCGATGATAGCTCAGCTCAAGCGCGCGAGTGCGGCCGGATACTTCGCAACCCTTTTGATGATTACAAATACCCCCATAAAAATCAGGTATATTGATAAACACCCGCCAAACAAAACCTTGTATAGGTTTTTCGTTCAACATACTCAACAAACTCTAAGGGCATGCCTGTCTGAACAACCTGAAAACTTATACAAACTTTATTCACTTACACACTTAATGTACAACTCTGAATCACTTACACAGAGCACAGTGATTAATTCAGGGAAGCACGCTACTTGTTAGCCTCCCAAAACTAACGAAACAGTTAATATCGCTACAACTGCAATCAATTTCAATACCGCCCCTGACCACTAACTACCCGATCAACTTTAACGTCCCGTTTCAGGGGTGGCCTCCCTCAACCTTGGTTTGCTCACACAAACGAAGCCATATCGTTGAAAAAACATCGCATGCAAAACACCGCGCAAGGCCTGGTCGCTCCACAGACGAGATCAATCGGTGAATTTTTTAACACCACCCGGTGTCGATTGCTGGCAAGCACGGCAGGCAGTTGATTCAAGCAGAATGCGATTTGCTGATTTACACTGCGTTCATCAACCTCATCTGTAACAAGGAAATAACCTATGGGCGTGCTAAATGAGTTCAAGGCCTTCGCGGTCAAAGGCAACGTGGTCGACATGGCCGTCGGCATCATCATCGGTGCGGCCTTCGGCAAGATCGTTACCTCGTTTGTCGGTGACCTGGTCATGCCGCCAATCGGGATGCTGATCGGTGGCGTGGACTTCAGTGATCTGGTCATAACGCTCAAGGCAGCGGAGGGCGAGATTCCGGCGGTGGTGCTCGCCTATGGCAAATTCATCCAGACCATCATCGACTTCGTCATCGTCGCTCTCGCGATCTTCATGGGCGTCAAGGTCATCAACCGCCTGAAGCGCGAAGAGGCCGTGGCCCCTAGCCTGCCGCCGGTTCCAACCAAGGAAGAAGAGTTGCTGGGCGAGATCCGCGACTTGCTCAAGGCCCAGAACAACCGGCCTTGACGGCATTAGCAAAAAAACGGCGCCTTCGAGGCGCCTTTTTTTTACCAGAAATTTTCCACTGCCACCTGACCAGGTCGCCGGCTGAGGCTCAAGTGCATGTCCCGCTGTTTAAGCAGCTTGCGCGTATCATCGATCATCTGCGGATTGCCGCACAGCATGACCCGTGAATGCTCAGGCGTCAGCGCAACACCCGCGACCCGCTCCAGTTCGCCGTTTTCAATCAGCGCGGTGATCCGCCCGTTCAATGAGCCGGGATGCTGTTCACGAGTGACCGTGGTGATCAATTGCAGTTTATGGGCGTACTCCGCCAGATAATCACGCTTCGCCAGCCCTGCGATCAGCTCCTGATACGCCAGTTCCCGGGCTTCGCGAACGCTGTAGACCAGAACGATCCGCTCGAATCGCTCCCAGACTTCG
Source organism: Pseudomonas sp. GW821-FHT12A04 (assembly GCF_058807755.1). Lineage (NCBI taxonomy): Bacteria > Pseudomonadati > Pseudomonadota > Gammaproteobacteria > Pseudomonadales > Pseudomonadaceae > Pseudomonas > Pseudomonas sp. GW821-FHT12A04. The sequence continues at coordinate 204,637 of NZ_JBXAQZ010000012.1, read as the reverse complement.
AAATCCTGGAGTATCGACAGGAACGGCGCGATGCCCGTGCCTGTGGATAACAACCACAGATCACGCCCATCGACAAACCGGTCCAGCGTCAGATAACCGAAGGCTTGGCGGTCGACCAGCAATGCATCGCCAACACCCAGTCGGCTCAGCTCGCTGGTGAACTCACCGCCCGGTACGACAATGGAAAAGTACTCGAGGAACTCGTCAAAAGGCGAGGACACCATGGAATAGGCGCGCCATACCGTGCTGCCGTCAGCCTTGGTGACGCCCAACCGGGCAAACTGCCCCGCCCGAAAACGAAACCCTGCATCCCGGGTGGCACGCAAGGTAAACAGGCTCTGGGTCAGCGGATGAACCTCAAGCAAGGTCTGACGGGTAAATTTTTCTTCACTGACGGACATGGAAGGCTCCAATCAAAAGACACCCCAGTGTCCCGCAAAGAAAGCAGCGTAACCACCGACAGTTTGTAGTGACATTAATCTGCACTAGTGACTGTTTACCAAATGTGGCGCATACCCATCATTATAAAATGACATATGGCATTTTATATCCCATCGATTGCCTAAGAACCTGAAATACACTTTTCCAACAGTCAAAAGAGCAAAATTGTCGCAGCATCACCGTAGGAATTATCCTACACTTCGTGACGTGCCGAATCTTGGATCCAAGATCGCACCCAGAAGAAACGGTGATGGAGAGACCCTTGTATGGAAATCTGGAAGGAGTCACAGCTCAAGCAATTGTCACACACGCAAGAGATCAAAACCGCCTATCGAATCGCGCTCAACTTCGCTAGAAACCTTGGATATAAATTTTGTGGCTTTTCAATTACTTCGAACTCAGTCGGAGTCGATAGCAGTGCGGTGAACCTGAATAATTTCCCCCATGAGTGGAACACTCAATATGAAAAAAACAACGCCACGCAAATAGATCCGATAGTGGCGCATTGCAATCGTTCAACGCTGCCTGTTCTCTGGAGCGAAGAGCTTTTTTCCAAGACGCCATGGCTATGGCACTTGCTGCAGCAACAAGGTTTGCAGCATGGCTGGTCCCAGGCGATCTCTGATGAGGAAACCGGTCAGCGCAGTATTCTCAGCCTGGCCAGAAGCCACTGCCCGATTTCAGCCTATGAGCTGTACGAGCATCTTGGATTCTCGGTGTTCATCACTCGCCATTTGCACGCGCTGGCGATCGCAAGGCAACCGAGAAAACCGGCTCACCCCCAGGCTGCCCCCTTGTCACGGCGGGAACTCGAAGTATTGAAACTGTCGGCCGATGGCAAGACGGCCTATGAAATTGCCAGGATCCTCAGTTTGAGTGAACGCACAATCAACTTTCATGTGCACAGGGCTATCGAGAAGCTCGGCGTCAACAACAAGATGGCGGCCGTCATCGCCGCGGCCCGGTCCGGAGCCATCTGAAAGCGCCCGGCTGCGGGAAAACCTGCGAGTAATCCAGGCAAAAAAAACGTACCATTTGCGGTCCCTCCTGAGTGATGGCGTGTAAACCTTCACGACGTATTACACTCGGACGGCTCCGCCCGCTCCACCGCCTTCGGGCAGCGGGACATCCGTTGATTACCCAGAGCCCCGCCCCATGCCTTTGCTCGAAACACCCTTCGCCAGCCTCGACCTGATCCGCCAGCCCGAACAGCAGAATGAACCGCTGCAAGCTTTCGATGCGGCCGATGAATACCTGCTCAATCATCTGGCCGAACAGCAGCCGGCTTCGGACACCCGGGTATTGGTGCTCAATGACAGTTTCGGCGCGTTGGCGGCCAGCCTGGTGGGCAAGGTGCGGGTGGTCAGCAGCGGTGATTCGTTCCTGGCTTTCCAGGGTCTGGAAAAGAACCTGGTGCGCAACGGCCTGGCCTTTGATGCTGTGCCGAGCGTACCCGCCAGCGAAACCCCTGCCGGGCCGTTCGACTGCGTGCTGATCCGTGTACCGAAAACCCTGGCCCTGCTGGAGGAACAACTGATCCGCCTGCAAGGTCAACTGGCACCTGGCGCCCAAGTGGTTGCCGCAGCCATGATCAAGCATTTGCCCCGGGCGGCGGGCGACTTGCTGGAGCGTTACATCGGCCCCGTGCAAGCCTCGTTGGCGGTGAAGAAGGCGCGGCTATTGATTGCCACCGCTGAAGACAAAACCCCGGCGGTGTCGCCCTACCCAACGCGATACAGACTCGACGAACCGGCCATCGAACTGCTCAACCACGCCAATGTGTTTTGCCGCGAAGGCCTGGACATCGGTACCCGGGCGTTTTTGCCACACCTGCCGAAAAACCTCGGTTCGGCGCGGGTCGCCGATCTCGGTTGCGGCAACGGCGTCCTGGCCATCGCCAGTGCCCTGCAAAACCCCGAGGCCCACTACACACTGGTGGACGAGTCGTACATGGCCGTGCAATCGGCCTCCGAAAACTGGCGCGCAGCGCTGGGTGAACGGGAAGTGATCGTGCGCGCCGGTGATGGCCTGGCCGGCCAGGAACCGCAATCGCTTGACGTCGTGCTGTGCAATCCACCGTTTCACCAGCAACAGGTGGTGGGCGACTTCCTGGCCTGGCGGATGTTCCAGCAGGCCCGCGAAGCGCTGGTCGTAGGCGGCGCGCTGTATATCGTCGGCAATCGTCACCTGGGCTACCACAGCAAGCTGGCGCGATTGTTCCGGGGTGTGGAGCAAGTGGCGGCCAATCCGAAATTCGTGATCCTCAAGGCGCGCAAGTAACAGGCAAAAAAAAACCCTCCGGTAGGAGGGTCGTAAATCCGTGCCTCGAGGCCACGGGAGAGATATTCAGTGCGTGGTCAGGCCGGCTGCGCTCATGAACAGACGCATCAGGCTGGCGACGATGAACAGGGCGCCCACGCTGCCGACCCAGATCAGGGCCAACCAACCGAGCCGCTGCCACAGCGGCTTTTTTTCGGCTTCTTCAATGTCGTGCAGGGAATGTTTGCCGTTCATTGATAAATCCTCCGATGTAGATCAATGGCGTCTGTCAGGACGCCATCGCGAGCAAGCTCGCTCCCACAGATTCGTTGTGCAGCAGACTAGTGGTAACCATCTTCATGGGTGACCTTGCCGCGGAACACGTAGTAGCTCCAGAAGGTGTAGCCCAGGATGAACGGGATGATGAACAGCGTGCCCACCAGCATGAAGCCCTGGCTTTGCGGCGGCGCGGCGGCGTCCCAGATCGAGATCGACGGCGGGATGATGTTCGGCCACAGACTGATGCCCAACCCGCTGTAACCGAGGAAGATCAACACCAGAGTCAGCAGGAACGGCGTGTAATGCGCGTTGCGGGCCACGGCGCGGATCAGTCCGTACATCGTCACCAGCACCAGGATCGGCACCGGCATGAACCAGAACAGATTTGGCATGGTGAACCAGCGTGCGGCGATATCCGTGTGGGCCAACGGGGTCCAGATGCTGACAATACCGATCACCGCCAGCAGCACGAAGGCCAATGGCCGTGCCAGGTCATGCATCTGCTCCTGCAACTTGCCTTCGGTCTTCATGATCAGCCAGGTGCAACCGAGCAAGGCATACGCCACGACCAGCGCCGCACCACAGAACATCGTGAACGGTGTCAGCCAGTCCAGTGAACCACCGGCGAACTGCCGATTGACCACAGGCAGCCCGTCGATGAACGCGCCAAGCGCAACGCCCTGGAAGAACGTCGCAGTGACCGAGCCACCGATGAACGCCTTGTCCCACAGATGGCGCTTGTCGTCCCTGGCCTTGAAGCGAAACTCGAAGGCCACGCCGCGGAAGATCAACCCGATCAACATCAGGATCAGCGGCAGGTACAACGCCGAGAGCACCACCGAATAGGCCAACGGAAACGCGCCGAACAACGCCGCGCCACCCAACACCAGCCAGGTCTCGTTGCCGTCCCAGACCGGGGCGACGGTGTTCATCATCACATCACGATCGGTCTTGCCCGGAATGAACGGGAAGAGAATCCCGATGCCCAGGTCGAAACCGTCCATGACCACGTACATCATGATGCCGAAGATGATGATCACGGCCCAGATCAGCGGAAGATCAATACCCATGATTCAAATCTCCTTGGTCAGGCTGTGGCCGGCATCGGCGTGATCGTCGTCGGCGGCGGACAGCGGCCGGGCCGGTGTGCGCTTCTGGCCGGGGCCACCGTCGTTGGTTTCCTTGCCTTCGTCGATCTTCGGCCCCTTGCGCACCAGGCGCATCATGTAGCCAAGACCGGCGCCAAACAGCGCGAAATAAACCACGACAAACAGGATCAGGGTGATGCTCATCTGCATGAAGCTATGGTTGGACGACGCATCCGCCGTACGCATCAGACCATAGACCACCCAAGGCTGACGGCCGATTTCCGTGGTGAACCAGCCGGCGAGAATCGCGATCAGGCCGGACGGCCCCATCCACAGCGCCAGGTACAGGAACGGCCGCGAGGTGTAGAGGGTGTCGCGCTTGCGCAGCCACAGGCTCCACAATCCGGTGAAGATCATCAGCAAGCCCAGCCCCACCATGATCCGGAACGACCAGAACACGATGGTCGAATTCGGCCGGTCTTCAGGCGGGAACTCCTTGAGCGCCGGCACCTGTTTATCCAGGGAGTGCGTGAGAATCAGGCTACCCAGGTACGGGATTTCGACAGCGAATTTGGTCTTCTCCTCCTTCATGTCCGGCCAGCCGAACAGGATCAACGGCGTCGCCTCGTCGCCCTTGTTTTCCCAGTGGCCTTCGATGGCGGCGATTTTCGCCGGCTGATGCTTGAGCGTATTTAGACCGTGGAAGTCGCCGATGACCGCCTGTATCGGCGCGACGATCAATGCCATCCACATGGCCATCGAGAGCATTTTGCGGATCGCCGGGTTGTCCTTGCCGCGCAGCAAATGCCAGGCCGCGGAGGAGCCGACGAAGAAGGCCGTGGCGACGAAGGCTGCCGTGGCCATGTGCATCAGGCGATACGGGAACGAAGGGTTGAAGATAATCGCCAGCCAGTCGGTGGGGATGACCTGACCGTTGACGATCTCGAAGCCCTGAGGGGTCTGCATCCAGCTGTTGGAAGCGAGAATCCAGAACGTGGAGATCAACGTACCAATGGCCACCATCACGGTGGCGAAGAAGTGCAGGCCACGCCCGACCTTGTTCCAGCCAAACAGCATGACACCGAGGAACCCGGCCTCGAGGAAGAATGCAGTGAGCACTTCATAGGTCAGCAACGGCCCGGTCACGGAACCGGCGAAGTCCGAGAAGCGGCTCCAGTTGGTGCCGAACTGATAGGCCATAACCAGCCCGGAAACCACCCCCATGCCGAAGTTGACGGCAAAGATCTTCGACCAGAAATGGTAGAGGTCGCGGTAGGTGTCGTTATGGGTTTTCAGCCACAGGCCTTCGAGTACCGCCAGGTAACTCGCCAGGCCGATGGTGATGGCCGGAAACAGGATGTGGAACGAGATGGTGAACGCGAACTGAATTCGGGCGAGATCAAGTGCCTCTAAACCGAACATAAGTCTTCCTCTGTCAGGTAGTACGGCTGCCGGCTGGAAGCCTGCACCCACGGCCCCCACGGATATGGAGTGTGGCGAATCTCTGTTTGTTCTTTTTTTTGCACGCATCACAACGCAGGGAGTCTGGCCTTGCGGCCGCCGGATCAATTCCTTTTGTGGGTTTTGATCTGGATCAATCAACGTTGAAAGAGTAGTCCCAATTTCGGGGATGAACCGCGTGGTCTTTTGCCGCGTGACAAGTTGCCTCACGGCCGGGGTAACAGGCAGAAACATATCTCCTTGTGGGAGCGAGCTTGCTCGCGAAGGGGGCATCAGCTTCAACATCAATGTCGACTGACACTCAGCCTTCGCGAGCAAGCCCGCTCCCACATGAAAATCGATGTCTGGCTAACTAAATCTTTTGTCACGGCAACTTTTTGTTACAGGTTGGTGATAATCTCGCCACTCCCCTCTCCCCCAGATCTTCCCGCAGATGCCCAGCCAAGAGCCCTTGCTGTTACGTCACCATCGCCCTTTTCTCGCGTTCTGGCTGGCCCGGGTATTTACCGCCAGCGGCTTCCAGATGCTCACCGTGGCCATCGGCTGGAACCTGTACCAACTGACCGGCAATGTGCTCGACCTGGGTCTGGTCGGCCTGGTCGAGTTCGCCCCGCGCGTACTGTTCATGCTGCACACAGGGCACGTCGCCGACCGTTATGACCGGCGCAAGGTCGCGGCGATCTGCCAGTCCCTCCAGGCATTGATCGCCCTGTCGCTGGCCATCGGCAGCGCCACCGACCATGTCACCCGGGAAATGATCTTTATCCTGGCCTTCCTGCTCGGTGCCGCTCGCTCCTTTGAAATGCCGACCACCCAGGCCCTGTTGCCCAGCATCGTGCCCAGCGCGTTGTTTCCCCGTGCAGTGGCCGCCGCACAATCGGCCCAGCAATCGGCAACCATCGTCGCTCCAGCCCTCGGCGGCTTGCTCTACGCCTTCGGCAGCGTCTGGGTGTATGGCCCGACGGTGCTTTTGTATGTCATCGCCTGCTCGCTGATGCTCAACCTGCCGGCCCAACAAACCCCGCTGAACAAGGGCAAGGCCACGCTGGACTCACTGCTGGCGGGCATTCGCTTCATCCGCAGTCGTCCGGACATTCTCGGGGCGATCTCCCTCGATCTGTTTGCGGTGCTATTGGGTGGCGCCACAGCGCTGCTGCCGGTGTTCGCCAAGGACATTCTGCTGACTGGCCCGTGGGGGCTTGGCCTGCTGCGCTCGGCGCCGGCGGTAGGCGCGCTGCTGATGTCGCTGTTCCTGGCGCGGTTTGCCGTGGAACGCAACGTCGGACGGGTGATGTTCACGGCCGTGGGCATCTTCGGCGTGGCGACCATCGCCTTCGGCCTGTCGACCTCGTTCTGGTTTTCCCTGGCGGTGTTGGTGGTGTTGGGCGCGGCAGACATGATCAGCATGGTGATCCGCGCCTCGTTCGTTCAACTGGAAACCCCGGACGAAATGCGCGGCCGGGTCAGCGCCGTCAATGGACTGTTCATCGGTGCCTCGAACCAGTTGGGCGAATTCGAATCGGGACTGACTGCCCACTGGTTCGGCACCGTGCCAGCGGTGGTCATGGGCGGGATCGGCACGCTGGTGGTGACCGGGGTGTGGGTCAAACTGTTCCCGACACTGGCCAGCCGCGATCGCATGCACGTGGCTAAAGATGAAGAGAAGGAAGAGGCGAAGGTCTGACACTCTCTAAACGAGCAACTCCCCCGCCACGGCCATACGAGTGGCTTTTCCGCAGAGTTGTTCCACCAGCGCCAGGGCAAATGCCAATGCGCCAGCCGAGCCCTGGGCGGTGATGCAGTTGCCATCGACCACTACCGGTTGATCGACGAAGTTACAGCCCAGCAGTTGATGGCTGGCCGAAGGCAGGCAGGTCATGCGCCGTTGACGCAATACGCCAAAGGCCTGCAGTGCCACGGCGGGCGCTTCGGCGATGCCGGCGAACAGGCGACCGGCCGCCGCCTGATCCTTGACCAATTGTTGCAGGGGTTGGTGGGCTGCCAGGTGCTGCGAACCCACCGCTCCACCGGGCAAGGCAATCAGGTCGAAGGGTTGCGCCAGCAAGTCCACCAACATCGCATCGGACGTCAGGCGAGTGCCGCGGGCGCAAGTGAGCATGCGCCGCCCTTCGATACTGGCCACCACCACTTCTATTTTGGCGCGGCGCAGCACGTCGATCAGGGTCACGGTTTGCAGGTCGTCGGTGCCCTCGGCAAGGGCAATCAAGGCTCTAAAGGTCATCGGGTACTGTCCACGGAATGATCTTTTAAGCGTAGTCAGCTTTCTGACCCTTGTTCGATACGTGCGGTTACTGGATATAAAGCTGCGTCGACATCGTATTGCCGGGCGCGTTGATCGAGGTATTGCTGAAGGTCAGCGTGCCTTCCTGCTTGCCCGCCAGATCGAGGGCATACAAATAGCCGACGGTTTTTTCCCCGGGAGTGCAGCTGGTCAGGTTGCCGTTCTTGAACGCACAAACTGGTGTGCGGGTGCCATTCACCTCGAAACCGTCCAGAGCGACATGGGCCTCACGCCCATAACCCACTTCCAGCAAGTAGACCATGATGTTCGGGCCAATGTGATCGCAGCGAGTTCGGGTTTGCCCTTCGTCGATGCTCTCGACACCACAGGACGGCGACGCGACCTTGAGCACTTTCAATTGCGTCAGAGGTGGAGCCGAGGCCGCCACGGCCGTTTGCGCCCCGAGAAACAACGCCCCCCCTATTCCGAGGGCGGCAACCAGACGCTTTTTCATGCAGGACCCATCCACCCCAAAAAACCAGCGCGCAGTATGGCGCACTTGGCTTTGTCGCAAAACATCGACGACGATCACCGCCAAAGCAGCCATATTCCCAAGCTACTGGTATGATGCGCGGCTTTTTCCGGCCCACAGTAATTTCCAGGCGCGTTCTGCTGCCTGTGCTTTGCTGTTGAGGTCGATACATTCACGGCGCCCGGCGCGCCACGGGGAGCAGACATGCTGGAAAGGCTGTTTCAACTCAAGGCACACAACACCAACGTGCGGACCGAGATTCTGGCGGGCGTCACGACCTTTTTGGCCATGGCCTACATTCTGTTCGTCAACCCGAGCATCCTCGGCGAGACCGGCATGGACAAGGGCGCAGTGTTTGTCGCCACCTGTCTGGCAGCGGCCATCGGCTCGACGACCATGGGCCTGATCGCCAACTACCCGATCGCCCTCGCACCGGGCATGGGACTGAACGCCTTTTTTACCTACACCGTGGTCCTGCACATGGGCCATACCTGGCAAGTGGCGCTGGGCGCGGTGTTCATCTCGGCGGTGTGCTTCTTCCTGCTGTCGATCTTCCGCATCCGTGAATGGATCATCAACAGCATCCCGTTGCCGCTGCGCTCGGCGATTGCCGCCGGCATCGGCCTGTTCCTGGCGCTGATCGCCCTGCACAACGCCGGCATCGTGGTCAGCAACCCGGCGACCATGGTCGGCCTCGGTGACCTGAAACAACCGGCCCCGATCCTCGCCACCCTCGGTTTTGCCCTGATCGTCGCCCTCGAAGCCCTTGCCGTGCGCGGCGCAGTGCTGATCGGCATTCTGGTGGTGACCATCATTTCCATCGTGATGGGCTTCACCCCGTTCGGCGGCGTGATGTCGATGCCGCCATCGCTGGCCCCGACCTTCCTGCAACTGGACATCAAGGGTGCACTGGACATCGGTCTGGTCAGCGTGATCTTCGCCTTCCTGTTCGTCGATCTGTTCGACAACTCCGGCACCCTGATCGGTGTGGCCAAGCGCGCCGGTCTGATGCGCAAGGACGGTCACATGCCGAAAATGGGCCGTGCCCTGATCGCCGACAGCACCGCCGCCATGGCCGGTTCCCTGCTGGGCACCTCGACCACCACCAGTTACATCGAATCCGCAGCTGGCGTGAGTGCCGGCGGCCGCACCGGCTTGACCGCCATCGTGGTGGCGTTCCTGTTCCTGCTGGCGCTGTTCTTCTCGCCACTGGCCGCCAGCGTTCCGGCCTTCGCCACCGCGCCGGCACTGCTGTTCGTCGCCGTGTTGATGACATCCGGCCTGGCCGAAATAGACTGGGACGACATTACCGTCGCCGCGCCGGTGGTGATCACCGCGCTGGCAATGCCGTTCACTTACTCCATCGCCAATGGCATCGCCTTCGGTTTCATTTCCTGGACCGCCATCAAGCTGATGTCCGGTCGTGGCCGTGAGCTGAACCCGGCGCTGGTGATCCTGTCGATTCTGTTCGTGATCAAGCTGGGTTGGTTCAACGCATGACTTTTGATTCCCAGGCCTACGCCGTTCAGCTCGAAGAAAAGGTCACGCGCCTGCGTGACCTGCTGGCCCCGTTCGATGCACCGGAGCCAGCCGTTTTCGATTCGCCGCTGAAAAACTTCCGCTTGCGCGCCGAGTTCCGCCTGTGGCGCGAGGCAGGCGAGCGCCATTACGCGATGTTTTCCCAGGAAGACAAACGCACGCCAATCCTGATCGAAGAGTTCCCGATTGCCAGCCTGCGCATCAACCAGTTGATGCCGCAGCTGAAGGCAGCGTGGCAAGCCAGTGCGCCCCTGAGCCACAAGCTGTTCCAGGTGGAGTTCCTGACCACTCTGGCCGGCGACGCGATGATCACCCAGTGCTATCACCGCCCGCTGGACGAGCACTGGCATGCAGCGGCGTCGAAACTGGCGACGGACCTGAACGTCAGCATCATCGGCCGCTCCAAGGGCAAGCGCGAAGTCATCGGTCACGATTACGTGGTCGAGAAGCTGGAAGTCGGCGGCCGCACCTTCAGCTATCGCCAGCCTGAAGGCGCGTTCACCCAGCCCAACGGCACGGTGAACCAGAAGATGCTCAACTGGGCATACGATGCGCTCGGCGATCGCTCCGATGATTTGCTGGAGCTGTACTGCGGCAACGGCAACTTCACCCTGCCCCTCGCCACCCGCGTGCGCAAGGTGCTGGCCACCGAAATCAGCAAGACCTCGGTCAACGCGGCCTTGAGCAATCTCAGCGAAAACGCGGTAGATAACGTCACCTTGGTGCGTTTGTCCGCCGAAGAGCTGACCGAAGCCCTGAACGAAGTCCGTCCGTTCCGCCGCCTGCACGGCATCGACCTCAAGAGCTACGAGTTCGGTAGCGTCTTTGTCGACCCGCCCCGCGCCGGCATGGACCCGGACACCTGCGAGCTGACCCGGCGCTTCGACAACATCCTGTACATCTCCTGCAACCCGCAGACCCTGGCAGCCAACATCGCCCAACTGCACGACACCCACCGCATCAGCCGATGCGCGATGTTCGACCAGTTCCCGTGGACCCATCACATGGAATCCGGGGTGATGCTGACCCGGCGTTGATGGCAAGCGCACCCACAAATAAGCCGTCCTCGTGACGGTTTTTTTGTATTCGTGCGCGCAAGACTGATAAATACTGGTCCAGTTTCTTCATCTGATCCCCGGTGTAATCAATCATGCAGCGACAATTCGACGATCTTCAGTTGGGCAGCATCGAGCTGTTTTGCCTGGCCGCCGAGGCCGGCAGTTTTACTGCCGCGGCGCTGGTGGCGGGTGTCACCCCCGCTGCCGTGAGCCGTTCGGTGTCGCGCATGGAAGAACGCCTTGGTGTGCGCCTGTTCGCGCGCACCACGCGTAGTGTGAAGCTGACCGACAGTGGTCGCCGTTATTACGAAGAATGTCGCCAGGCCCTTGCGCAACTGGTCGAGGCCCAGCGCGAGGTGATGGGCCAGCAGCAAGTGCCGTCCGGTACGTTGCGCATCAGTATTCCGACCACCTACGCGCATCATCGAATTCTGCCGCTGTTGCCCGAATTTCGGGCGCGCTATCCGGCGGTGAAGGTCGAGTCGCACATCAGTAATCGCAACATCGATTTCGTCGGCGAAGGCTACGACATGGCGATTCGCGTGCGAGCCATCCCGGATTCCGGCCTGATCGCCCGACCGTTGGAAGATGCCGCCCTGGTGATGATCGCCAGTCCTGATTACCTGAAACGGGCCGGCACTCCGCAAACCCTCGACGACCTCGAAAACCACGAATGCATCCAGTACGAATTGCCCAGCAGCGGCCGACGCATTGCCTGGCTGTTCAACGATGAAGGCGTGCCCCGGGAGATTCTGGCCGAGGGCAACCTCAGTTGCTCCGATGATGTGCTGGGCGGTGTGACCCTGGCCAAACACGGGGCGGGGTTGTTTCAGACCTACCGGTTTATCGTTGAAAAGGAACTGGCCGACGGCTCGCTGGTGGAAGTGCTCAAGCCCTATGGCGGGCGATCGCGGCCGTTTACCTTGCTGTACCCGCAAAGTCGCCATGTACCGCTGCGCTTGAGGGCGTTTATCGATTTCCTCGTGGAGCACCTGCCGCGCTGACCTGCGAAAGTGTCCGATCACCGCCCACAAACAGCCTGCATACCTTCACTTCAATTGACCAAATTAACTAGTTAGTACAATTTATCTCCACAGGCTGAAGCCCTCGGCCGATTCCAAAAATAACAAGTGGAGAGATTCCGATGCCCCCTATCGTTCTGGTGCTCAACGGCCCGAACCTGAACCTGCTCGGCACCCGTGAACCGGCGACTTACGGCCACGAAACCCTGGCAGACATTTCGGCCCTGTGCGCACGCGCCGCCGAAGAGTTCGGCCTGGCGGTGGAGTTTCGCCAGACCAACCATGAAGGCGAATTGCTCGACTGGATTCACGCCGCCCGCGGTCGCTGCGCCGGGATCGTCATCAATCCTGCCGCGTGGACCCACACCTCGGTCGCCATCCGCGACGCCCTGGTCGCCAGCGAACTGCCGGTGATCGAAGTCCACCTGTCCAACGTGCACGCCCGCGAGCCCTTCCGCCACCATTCGTTCGTATCCGCCATTGCAACGGCGGTGATGGCCGGTTTTGGCAGTCATGGCTATCGCCTGGCGCTGGAACACTTCAGTCATCGTTTGAAGGGGTGATCGCCGTGACTCAGAACCACGTGATACTGGCCGGGTTGATTGGCGCCGGCATCCAGGCTTCCCGCACACCGGCCATGCACGAGCATGAAGGCGATGCCCAGGGGCTGCGCTACCTGTATCGCCTGATTGATCTTGATCAGTTGAAGCTCGACAGCAACGCCCTGCCCGACCTGTTGATGGCTGCCGAGCGCATGAACTACACCGGGCTGAACATAACCTTTCCATGCAAGCAGGCGATCATCCCGCTGCTCGACGAACTCTCGCCGGAGGCCCGCGGTATCGGTGCGGTCAACACGGTGGTGCTCAAGGATGGCAAACGCATCGGCCACAACACCGATTGCCTGGGCTTTGCCGAGGGGTTTCGCCGGGGTTTGAAAGGCGTTGCCGTTGAACGTGTCGTACAGATGGGCGCTGGTGGCGCAGGTGCGGCGGTGGCCCACGCGTTGTTGAGCGAAGGCGTACAACAGCTGAGCATTTTTGACGTGGACATCCGCCGCGCCCAGGATCTGGCTGACAACCTCAATCAGCATTTCGGTGTCAGTCGGGCGGTGGCCGGGTATGATCTGCCCGACGCCATGGCCCAGGCTGACGGCCTGGTGAACACCACGCCGATGGGCATGAAAAAACTGCCGGGCATGCCCGTGCCGGTCGAGCTGCTGCGGGCCGAATTGTGGGTGGCGGAGATCGTTTACTTCCCACTGGAAACCGAACTGCTGCGCAACGCCCGCGCCCTCGGTTGCCGGACGCTGGACGGCGGCAACATGGCGGTGTTTCAGGCGGTCAAAGCATTCGAGTTGTTCAGCGGCGTAGTCCCGGATGCCCAGCGGATGCTTGAGCATTTCCAGAGCATGAATGACTGAATGAGTGAAGTGAGGGGGCAACCCCCTCACCTCGCCTCAGGCTTGCAGGTACCGCAGAACCGACTCGCAAATCATCTCCCGATGACGCTGCTTGATACGTTCGTCCGGCAGGTCGATCTGAAAAATCTCACCAAAGGTGTGGCGGTTCGAGACGCGATAGAAGCAGAACGAACTGATCAGCAAATGCACGTCCAGCGGATCAAGCCCGGTACGGAACAGCCCCTGCTCGGCGCCGCGACGCAGAATCTCGCCCAGTGAATCGAGGATAGTGTTGTTCATCGCCTTGATCGCATCGGAGCGCTTCACGTACTCGGCGTTGTGAATGTTCTCGATACTGACGATGCGCACGAAATCGACGTTGCGATCATGGTGATCGAAGGTGAACTCCACCAGCCGCCGAATGGCTTCGACCGGCGCCAGCTCTGCCAGGTGCAGGCGATTTTCGGTGTTGCGGATATCGCCGTAGAGTTTCTCCAGCACCTCGACGTAGAGCTGTTCCTTACTGCCGAAGTAGTAATAGATCATGCGCTTGGAGGTGTGGATACGCTCGGCGATGGCATCGACGCGGGCACCGGAAAGCCCCTGCTGGACGAATTCGACAATCGCCTCCTGCAGGATGTTTTCGCGGGTCTTTTCCGGGTTGTTCTTGCGACTCTTGCGCGGCTCGGCACCAGGTTCTACGGAGGCTGCGGGGAGTTCTGAAGTCATTGTCATTGCGGGCTCACGGCCATCACTGCACAGGCTGGCGATTATGGGCTGCGCGGCACAGTGAAGGAAGCCGCGCGGCCCACGTTTAATCCCGCGTTTACGAATTACCTACAACTTCGCCTGGCGCAATGCACCGCTACGGGATTTGGCCATGGCCGCCAGGCGCACCGCGACGTTGGCCGCGCCGTAGCCGGCATAACCGTTTTTACGCTGGATGATCTCGAAGAAGAACCGCCCCTCGAACGGCTCGGTGTACACATGAAACAGTTCACCGCCCTGGGCGTCGCGGTCGTACAACACATTGTAGTAGGCCAGCTCACTGAGGAACTCGTCGTCGAAATCGAACCGCGCCGCCAGGTCATCGTAGTAGTTGAGCGGAATATCCAACAGCGGCACGCCCGCCTCTTTTGCACGGCTGACCTGGGCAAAGATGTCATCACAATCAAACGCGATGTGGTGCACGCCGGAGCCGCGATAACTCGACAGCGCGTGTGAGATCGCGGTGTTGCGGTTCTCGGAAATGTTCAGTGGCAGGCGGATCGAACTGTCCCGGCTACGCAAGGCACGGCTCTTCACCAGACCATAAGGATCCGGCAGCACGACTTCATCGTCTGCCTCGAAATCCAGCAGGCTCTTATAGAACAGCACCCAGCTGTCGAGGCTGTCGGCCGGCAGCGCCATGGCCATGTGGTCGATGCGCTTGAGGCCACCGCTGACCGGTGCATCCGCCAGCAGATTGAAGTCGGTACCGTAGACGTCGGCATCCTGGTCCACCAGATAAATCAGGCTGCCATCCGGCGCACGCACCGCCGCCAGTTCCAGTTCATTGGGGCCCACCAGCCCGCGATAGGGTTGACCCTTGTAGGCCACGGCTCGGGCCAGCGCACTGGCGCTGTCCTTGACCCGCACGGCGGTAGCGCACAACGAAGGGCCGTGGGCTTCGAAAAAGCTGTGGCCGAAGGAGTAAGGTTCGGAGTTGAGGATCAAATTGATATCGCCCTGGCGCATCAGGCTGACGCTCTTGGAACGATGCTGCCCGGCCTTGACGAAACCCAGTCGCTCAAGCCAATGCGAGAGCTTGGCGCCGAGGCTTTCGTCCACGGCGAACTCGAGAAACTCGATGCCGTTGTACTCACTGGCCTTGGGCGTTTCGAACAGAATCTCAGCGTTGGCCGCAGGCTTGGCTTCCTGGGCCAGACGCTCGCGGGTTTTCTCTTCCAGATACAGCAACGAACGCAAGCCGTCGGCGGCGTTGGCTCGTGGCGGCGCGGCGCGGAAGCCATCGTTGAAGATTTCCAGCGACAGAGGCCCGGTATAGCCACTCTTGATGATTGGCGCGAGGAAGCCCGGCAAGTCGAATTCACCCTGGCCCGGGAAGCAGCGAAAATGCCGGCTCCACTCCAGCACGTCCATGGCCAGGATCGGCGCGTCAGCCATTTGCACGAAGAAAATCTTGTCGCCGGGAATCTCGGCGATAGCACTTGGATCGCCCTTGAGCGACAGGGTGTGAAAGCTGTCCAGCAACACGCCGAGGCTTGGGTGATCGGCCTGACGCACTATGTTCCACACCTGTTGCCAGGTGTTCACATGCCGGCCCCAGGCCAGTGCTTCGTAGCCGATGCGCAGGCCACGTGCCCCGGCACGCTCGGCCAGCAGTCGCAAGTCGTCGACCAGAACCTGTTCATCACCGATGGACTCGGCCGAGGCATTGCTGCACACCAGCACCAGGTCAGTGCCCAGCTCCTGCATCAGGTCGAATTTGCGCTCGGCGCGTTCCAGGTTGCGCGACAGGCGATCGCGGCGGCAGCCTTCGAAATCACGGAACGGTTGAAACAGGGTGATGGCGATCCCGAGATCGGCGCACATCTGTTTAATTTCCCGTGGACTACCGTCGTAGTAGAGAAGGTCGTTCTCGAAAATCTCGACGCCGTCGAACCCGGCGGCGGCAATGGCTTCGAGTTTTTCCGGCAGGGTACCGCTCAAGGATACGGTGGCAATGGAACGCTGCATGTTTCGGCTCCCGGTGGAGGCTTCGGCTACAGGGAATTTGCGCCGCTTTTAAAAGAGTGGATGGATTATTGAGCTGGTCGATGCATTGAGCAATTTAAAGTGTACTACCCAGTTAGTTTTGCGTGCGATTATCGAACACAATGGCCGATAGCGAATTGACGATTTTTTGTTCACTGCGCAACATCAACACCACATTGGGTCCGGTCTTGAAGTCGTCGGCCCCGGTCAACAAGACCCAGAACACCACATAAAAATTTCAAAAAACGGGTATACGCTCATGCGCTCATTCAACGCCTTGCTCACTCGCTCTACCGTCATTACGCCTTGCCTGGCGTCCATCCGAACCCCGCGCTCCGCCGGCACAAACGTGCCGCTCGCTGAATAACCCGTCAGCCGACGAACACAGCCGATCAGCCCTTTCGCGCACGCCGCGACAGACCGATTGATCACGCGCCCTTGAAGTCACGACGAGCCCCGCTTGTCAGTCATTGAACGGATGGCACACATGATTCCTTCTCAAAGTTCTCGCATGGCACCTGCCATGAGCACCGCCACAGGTGGCATCGGCGACAAAATCCGCGGCGCCATGGCAGTCGGCAAAACCCGTTGGGGCATGCTGGCACTGGTGTTTTTCGCCACCACCCTGAACTACATCGACCGCGCCGCCTTGGGCGTGATGCAGCCTATCCTGGCCAAGGAAATGAGCTGGACGGCGATGGACTACGCCAACATCAACTTCTGGTTCCAGGTCGGTTACGCCATCGGTTTCGTGCTGCAAGGCCGTTTGATCGACCGGGTCGGCGTCAAGCGCGTGTTCTTCTGCGCCGTGCTGCTCTGGAGCCTGGCGACCGGTGCCCACGGCCTGGCCACTTCGGCGGTCGGCTTCATGGTCTGCCGCTTCATCCTCGGCCTGACCGAAGCGGCCAACTACCCGGCCTGCGTGAAAACCACGCGCCTGTGGTTCCCGGCCGGTGAACGTGCGGTAGCCACCGGTATTTTCAATGCCGGGACCAACGTCGGCGCGATGTTCACGCCGATGCTGCTGCCACTGATCCTGCACGTCTGGGGCTGGCAAGCCGCGTTCCTGTGCATGGCATCACTGGGCGGGATCTGGCTGTTGTTCTGGGGTTTGAAGTACTTCAACCCGGAAGACCACCCGAGCGTGAAACAGTCGGAGCTGGACTACATCCAGAAAGAAGTCGAGCCGGAACAAACCCGCGTACCGTTCTCGAAAATCCTGCGCATGCGCGGCACCTGGGCCTTCGCCCTCGCCTACTCGATCACCGCACCGGTGTTCTGGTTCTACCTGTACTGGCTGCCGCCGTTCCTCAACCAGCAATACAACCTGGGCATCAACGTCACCCAGATGGGTATCCCGCTGATCATCATCTACCTCACTGCCGACTTCGGTAGCGTTGGCGGCGGCATCCTCTCCTCGTTCCTGATCGGTCGCGGCGTCAACCCGATCAAGGCGCGACTGATGTCCATGTTCCTGTTCGCCTGCTGCATCATCGGCGTGATCATGGCGGCCGGTTCCAGCAACCTGTGGGTCGCGGTGGCCGCCATCTCCCTGGCCATCGGCGCGCACCAGGCCTGGACCGCGAACATCTGGAGCCTGGTGATGGACTACACGCCCAAGCACATGATGAGTACGGTGTTCGGCTTCGGTGGCATGTGTGCGGCGATTGGCGGGATGTTCATGACCCAACTGGTCGGCCACATCCTGACCATCACCAACAACAACTACACCGTGCTGTTCACCATGATTCCGGCGATGTACTTCATTGCGCTGATCTGGATGTACTTCATGGCACCGCGCAAGATTCCGACCGTCACCGAATAACGTTCAGCGCAATCCCCCCTGTAGGAGCGAGCCCTGCTCGCGATGCGATGGGTCAGTGACATCTATGCTGACTGACCCACCGTCATCGCGAGCAGGTTCGCTCCTACAGTTGGTTTCCGGGGACTTTCTACTTGCGGCTTTGCTGCCAGGCCGCCGCCAACCCGCTGCAGCAGATCACGGCGATGCCGAGCACGGTGGTCAGTGTCGGCGTATGGGAAAACAGCAGCCAGCCCAGCAGGCCGGCGAAGATGATCTGGCAATAGCTGAACGGTGCCAGCAGTGCTGGTGCCGCGAGGCGGAAAGCCTGGGTCAGGAACAGGTGAGCCGTCATCCCGCAGGCCCCCAGCGCCAGCATCATCGCGCCATGCACCAGGTTCGGCGTCTGCCAGAAGAACGGCACCAGCGCACTCATCACCAGCGTGTTGCACAAGCCTGCGAAGAAGTTGCTGGTGGTCGGGCTGTCGATCTCGCTGAGCTTGCGGGTCAGCAGTTGGTAGAAGCAGAAAAACAGCGCCGAGCAGAACGGCAGCAACACCGCCGGGGTAAACAGATCGCCCCCGGGGTGAACGATGATCAGCACTCCGCTAAAACCGAAAATCACCGCCAGCCATTGCCCCCGGGTCACCCGTTCGCCAAGCAGCGGTACCGACAGCGCGGTGACCAGTACCGGAGCGAGGAAGTTGACCGACGTGGCCTCGGCCAGCGGGATGTACATCAGTCCCGTGGTGAAAAACAGACTGGTGCCCAGCAGGCACAGCGCCCGGATCACCTGCAGCAATGGCCGTTTGGTACGCAGCACCCGCAGCCCGGACTGCGGCAGGAAAATCCCGGCCATCAACAAGGTGTGAACCACGTAGCGCGCCCAGACCACCATGACAATGGGATAGAAACCGGAGAGGTATTTGGAAAAGGCGTCGTGGGTGGAAAACAGGAAGGTTGCGACAATGATCAGCAGGATCCCTTTGAAGGGCTGATTGACGCCGGAAAGCGGAGTGCTGACGGTCATTGGGTTTCCTTACATAAAGTCAAAAGCATCACGGGCAAACCACGCTTCCACCCAGTCAGCATAGAACCTGTGGGAGCGTGGCTTGCCCGCGATAGGTGCGCAGCACCGATTACAGCCGCGCAAACAATTCCCGGGTTTTATCCAGCGCCATCTGCGCCCGCTCCAACCCACTCACGCCCTGCTCCAGCAACTGCACGGTGGGAATCTCCAGGCTCAATGGAATGTCAGCTGGCAAAATCCCCAACAACCCCTGCAGATCACAATCGCCATCGCCGGGAAAACGCCGCTCGTTACGCGCCTGGCGCAAGATCTCCGCCATATCCGCCGGCCGTGGTCCTGCGACGTCACACAACTGTGCATACCGTAACCGTGAGGGGGCAACTTTGACCAGTTCTTCCAACAGCGATCCAGAGCGGTCGAAGTGAAAGGCGTCCACCAGTACGCCGCCGTTTTCACGCCCGGCGTTTTCCACGATTCGCGCGGCTTGTTGAAGATTGCGCGCATCGGTCCAGGGCATGAACTCCAGATGCGGGTGCAGCCCATAGAGTGCCGCCAGATCACAGAGTTCGGCAAAATGTTCCGTCAGCCGTTGTTCATCAGGGTCGTTACCGGCCACCAGCAACTCACTGGCGCCGAACTCGGCACCCACCGCCAGGACTTTTTCGAAATCGGCGACGACGGTTTCCGGTTTGAGCCGCAGGATTTCGACGTCCAGCACCCGAATACCGGTATCGCGCAGACGCGCCAGGGTCTGGCGCCGCAGTTCGTGGTCGGCCACCAGGGCAAAATGGTGCTCCTCCGGGGTTGCCGGTACCAGACGCAAGCCGACATGGCTGTAACCGGCCCGCGCGGCGACCTCGACCATGTCGGGCGGTGATAACTCCAGCACGGTCAGGCTGGCCAGGGAGAAGATACGCTCGCTCATGCTCACCCCTCGATCAAGGATGGCGCGCAGGCACGCCCGGTTTCGGCGGCTTCGCGGATGGCTTCGATCAGCGCCAACGTACGCGCGGCATCGGCGGCACTCACCAGCGGCTCGACCTCCCGGCGCGCAACTCGCACGAAGTGCTGCAACTGCAGACGCAGGGCTTCATCGGCACTGAAGTTTTCCTGGGTTGCCAGCAACGGTTGATGCCAGCCGCCATCAACATCGTTGTAGTGCCAGCGTTTAAGCTGCGGAATGCTCAGCGCCCCACCTGTCCCGGCCAGCAAGTAGCACGGTTGATCAGGATGACGCGGATACACCGGGTTCTCCCCCGAATCCAGCTCCCAGCTCCAGGGCGCAGCCACCGCATCGGAGCCGGTCAGGCTGCCCAGTGCACCGTTGTCGAATTGCAGCAGTACCGCCGCGCAATCTTCGTTGGCAAACCCGCGAATGGCGTTGCTGGTGATGGCCTGAACCTGGCGCACTTCACCGCACAAATGCCGCAGCAGATCGAGGTCGTGGATCAGGTTGGTCAACAGCATCCCCGCGCCGGCCTCGCGCCGCCAGGATGTTTCAAAATAGCTGTCGGGCTTGCGCAACTGCCAGAGCGCCGTAACCGTGGTCAACCGACCCAATGCGCCGCTGTGGACAAGCTCGTGGGCGCGGACGATCAGCGGATTGTGGCGACGATGATGTCCGACCAGTACCGGAACGCCACTGGCCTTCGAGGCAGTCACCAGCTCCCTGGCTTCATCCAGGTGCACGCCCACCGGTTTTTCCAGCAATACCGGCACGCCGGCCGCGAGGCAATCGAGGGCCGTGCTGACGTGCAGCGTGTTCGGGTTGGCAACTATCACTGCGTCCGGTTTCGCCTGCTCCAGCATCTGACAATGATCGGCGAAACAGGCTACGCCCCATTGCGCCGCAAGACTGGCCGCCTGCGGTCCCGGATCGGCCACGGCGCACAACGTCGCTTCAGTCAGGGATTGCAGATGCTGGTAGTGCTGCTGGCCCATGTTGCCAGCACCGATCAGGGCGATGCGAAGTGGCGAATTCAAGATACGGTCCTCTTGTGAGTGTTATTGGAGCGATGAACTCCAATAATTTAGAACCTGGTTCCAGATTCTTACACAGACCTATCCTGAAAGTGTTCGAACAGCGCACAGCTTCTCAAGCTGAACACTGTTCAAAATGTGGGAGCGGGCTTGCTCGCGAATGCAGTGTGTCAGCGCCATCCAGATCGCATGACACACCGCATTCGCGAGCAAACCCGCTCCCACAGTCGATTTGCACAGGCCTTAGTTGAACAACTCCGACGCCAGGCTCGCTGCACTCAACTCCTCGGTGTACGCCAGCAACAACGGCGCCAGCTCATGCAGCCGCGCCCCCGGCATCCGTGCACTCGGCCCGGCGATGCTGAGCACGCCGATCACCCGCCCATCGGCGGGATGGCGCACCACTGCCGCAATCGCCGAAGTGCCGATCGCCGAGCTCTCCTCGACCCAGGCGTAGCCCTGGTCCCGCGCCAGACGCAGGCGTTCGAGCAATTCGATGTTCGAGCGCGGCGCGTTCGGCCCCACATGTTCCGGCACTTTTGCGCCCTGCCGCTCCACCAGCGACAAGGCTTCGGCATCGCTCATGCAGGCCAGCCACGCATGCCCAGAGGCGGTGTAAAACAACGGCGCATCGCGGCCCATGTCCGGGTCGTAACGCAGACCGGAGCGCGCACCCTGGGACTTGGCGATCCAGATCTGACGCTCACCGTCGATCACCCCGAGACGCACCAGTTCGCCGGTTTCCTGCGCCAAGCGGTCAAGCACTGGCTGCACGATGTCGGCACCGCTGCTCGACAGGTAACGGAAGCCCATCGCCACCAGTTTGGTCGAGAGGTGATAACGCAGATTATCCGGATTCTGCCGCACGTAACCGAGGCGGATCAGCTCGGCCAGCAGGCGATGGGTCGCACTCTTGGGGATATCCAGTTGCTCTGCCAGGGTCTGCATCGGCAGGCCACGGGGATCGCTGGTGAGGCTTTCGAGCACACTGAAAACACGTTCGATCTGACTGCCGGCCATGGTCGCTTCCACGTAAAATTTGCTCGATTCTAGAAGACATCTGAACGAATGCGAAATCTGGAACTGAACGTTCGATAACCGCCCGTTTTACACCCTCAAGACTTGTTCGGCTTCACCTGATTCTTATATTTTCTGGAACAAGATTCCAAAACAATAAAACACCGGAGTTCAAACAATGCCTGCCCAAGCGCACTTTCTTCCCGACATCGACTGCGATGTGCTGATCGTTGGTTCCGGTGCGGCGGGACTGTCGGCGGCCGTGACCGCCGCGTGGCATGGACTGAAAGTCATAGTGGTAGAAAAGGACCCTGTGTTCGGCGGTGCCACGGCCTGGTCCGGTGGCTGGGCCTGGGTGCCTTGCAACCCGCTGGCCCGGCGCGCAGGCATCGTCGAAGACGTTGAACTGCCGCGCACTTACCTGAAACACGAACTGGGCGAGCGCTTTGATCCGGCGATGATCGACGCGTTCCTGGAAGCCGGCCCGCGGATGGTGTCGTTCTTCGAGCAGCACACCTCGCTGCAATTCGCCGACGGCAACGCCATTGCCGACATTCATGGCGACACGCCGGGGGCCGGCACCGGTGGACGCTCGGTGATCGCCGCCCCGTACGACGCACGAAAAGTCGGCACACTGCTCAAGCGTCTGCGCAAAACCATGCGGGAAACATCGTTCATGGGCATGCCGATCATGGCGGGGGCGGACCTCACGGCATTCCTCAACCTGACCCGTTCACTGTCGGCGGCCTGGCACGTTACGCGGCGTTTCAGTCGTCACCTGTTCGATCTCGTCGTACATGGCCGGGCGATGCAACTGGTCAACGGCGTGGCCTTGGTGGCGCGCCTGGCGAAATCCGCCGATGACCTCGGTGTGTTGCTCTGGGAATCAGCGCCCGTGAGTCGATTGCTGCGCGAGAATGACCAGGTACGAGGTGCGGTGGTCAACACCGGCAAAGGCTCGGTGCGCATCCATGCACGCAAGGCCGTGGTGCTCGCTGCGGGTGGTTTCGCCAATGACATCGACCGCCGCAAGGCCCTGTTTCCCCGCACACCGACCGGGCATGAGCATCTGGCCTTGCCGCCCCTCGGCGTTTGCGGCGATGGCCTGCGCCTGGGCGAAAGTGCCGGTGCCCGGGTCAATAGCGACATGGCGTCCGCCGTCGCCTGGGCACCGGTTTCGCAGGTGCCGCACAGCGATGGCAGCACGGGACACTTCCCGCACATCATCGAGCGGGGCAAACCGGGCATCATCGGTGTGCTGAGCAACGGCCAGCGCTTCGTCAATGAAGCCAGCGGCTACTACGACTACGTCACGGCCATGGTCGCCGCCGCCCCGCCGGGTGAGGAAGTGGCGTCGTGGTTGATCTGCACCCATGGTTTTCAGCGTCGATATGGCCTGGGCATCTCTCGGCCATTTCCGGTGCCGCTGTCATCGTTCATCCGCAGCGGCTATCTGAAAACCGGCAACACCCTTGAGGAATTGGCTGCAGCCTGCGGCATCGACCCGGTTGGCTTGCGCACCACCGTGTCGGACTACAACCGCCACGCGCGCAACGGCGAGGACCCGCAATTCGGCCGTGGTTCCACACCCTACAATCGCAAGCAGGGTGACGCACTGCAACAGCCCAACCCATGCGTCGCACCGATCGAACAAGGCCCCTTCTATGCCGTGAAAGTCCAGCCGGGCTGCTTCGGTACCTTCGCCGGGCTCAAGGTCAACCAACATGCCCAAGTCCTGGATGGCGCGGCGCAACCCATCGCCGGGCTGTACGCGGCGGGCGGCGACATGGCCAGCATCATGGGCGGTCACTACCCCGCTGGCGGCATCAATCTCGGCCCGGCGCTGACCTTCGGCTACATCGCCGCGCGCCATATCGCAGGTGTCACTGCTTATGAAAAGGAGATCGACCATGCAGCACATCATTAACGCTCAGGGTTTGAACATGCCGAAACTCGGCCTCGGCACCTGGCCAATGCTCGGCGAGGAATGCACCCGAGCAGTGGAACAGGCTCTGGCCCTGGGTTACCGGCACATCGACACGGCAGCGGCCTACAACAACGAAGACGCGGTCGGTCAGGCGCTGGCGAACAGTCCGACACCCCGCGAGCAGATCCACGTCACGACCAAAGTCTGGTGGGACCAACTGCAACCCGACGCCATGCGTCACTCCATGGACCGTAGCCTCAAAGCCCTGCGCAGCGAATACGTCGACCTGTTCATGCTCCATTGGCCAACCACCGATTGGGATTTGCCGCGCACCATAGAAACCCTGGTGTCGTTCAGGGAGCAAGGCCTGGCGCGCAACATTGGCGTGGCGAATTTTCCACTGCCCCTGCTACGCAAAGTCGTCGAAGAACTGGGGGCGCCGCTGTCGGCGATCCAGGTCGAGTACCACGTGCTGCTCGGACAAAACGCCCTGCTCGACTACGCCCGTCAACAGGATCTTGCGCTGACAGCCTACACGCCACTGGCACGCAACAAGGTATCCGACATTCCGGCCATCCGGCGGATCGCCGCGAAACACGGCGTACTGCCGACGCAGGTCGCGCTCAAATGGCTGCTCGATCAACCCAACGTGGCCGCGATCCCCAAGGCCAGCAGCGAGCCCAATCAACTGGCCAATCTCGCGGCGCTGGATGTGCGACTGGATGATGAAGACCGTGCCTTGATCGCCAGCCTGTCCAAACGCGAGCGCCAGGTCAGCCCTGACTTTGCGCCGGTGTGGGATGCATTCGACGAATAATCCGCAGGACCGGCGATCGCTCTCACGATAAAAACCCATCGCCCGAGGGAATTCGATGGGTTATCCGTGTTCAATACAAGCCTGAAACCTTTTCGGCAACCCTTCACGGGTGGCCGGGAATCAACCTGTGCGCGAAAAAAAGACGGACGATCGGACTGGCGCCGCTCCCACTTGGCAGCAACACTCATCGCACGGAGCTTTACCCGGAACAGAAGAGGATTCCCACATGCTATGGAAAAAAGGCCGACGCAGCGACAACGTGGTCGACGCCCGTGGCGATGATGTCGGCGGTGGTGGCGGCGGCATGCGTTTTGGCGGTGGCAAGGGTTTGAGCCTGACGGCGATCCTCCTGATTGTCGGCATCGGCTGGATCACCGGCCAGGATCCACTGCAGATCCTCGGACAACTGACCGGGCAAATGGAGCAGCAATCGGCGCCCGCCACCAACCAGAGTCGCCAGGCACCTCCGGCCAATGATGAGAGCGCGGAATTCGTGCGCTCGATCCTCGGCGATACCGAAGACACCTGGGGCGCGATATTTCAGCAGGCCGGTCGCCAATATAAGGACCCGACCCTGGTGCTGTTCAGCAACCGCGTGAATTCGGCCTGCGGTCTGGCCACCTCGGCGACCGGCCCCTTCTATTGCCCGGCCGACCAGAAGGTCTACCTGGACATGGCATTCTTCCAGGAGATGTCCCAACGCTTTTCCGCCGCGGGCGACTTCGCCCAGGCCTACGTGATCGCTCACGAAGTCGGACACCACGTGCAGACCCTGCTTGGGGTGTCCACGAAAATTCAGGCAGCGCGCCAACAAGGCCGGCAAATGGAAGGCGACGGTGGTTTGCTGGTTCGCCAGGAACTTCAGGCCGATTGCCTGGCCGGCGTCTGGGCCAACAATGCGCAGAAGCGCCTGAACTGGCTGGAACCGGGCGACATCGAAGAAGCACTGAACGCCGCGAACGCCATCGGCGACGATCGTTTGCAGCAACAGGGTCAGGGCCGTGTAGTCCCGGACTCCTTCACCCATGGTACGTCGGCGCAACGGGTGCGCTGGTTCAAAACCGGTTTCGCCCAAGGCCAGGTTGGCCAGTGCGATACCTTTGCGGCGAAAAATCTGTAAATGAAGAAGTGGTTGTTGGTTGTTCTGTTTACTTGCGCAACGTCCCAAGCCGCCGAGCATGGGGTCAAGGAACTCAGCTCAGGGCGCCTGCTGTTGAAGTCAGGTGAAATCGCGGTGGGCATCAGCCCCGCCCCGGCAAAAATCGAACGGGTGCTGATCATCCTCCACGGTCGCTTGCGCAATGCGCAAACCTATCTGCAGAGTGGTGAGCACGCGGCCGAACTGGCGGGGCAAAGCGCAACGACCCTGGTGATCGCCCCGCAATTCCTCAATGAAACCGACGTTGCGGTCCATCCGGTGGCCGACACCGTTTTGCGCTGGCAAGGCAATGAATGGATGGCTGGTGGCGAATCCACGGCACCCTTTCGGCTGAGTTCCTACGCGGCGCTCGACGAAATCATCGCCCGCTTGGGTGACCGTCAGCAGTTTCCGGATGTGAAGCAAATTGTCATCGCCGGGCACTCCGGCGGCGCGCAGGTGGTTCAGCGCTATGCGTTGCTCGGTCACCCGCAATCCGACCTCGATGCAGCCGGCGTGCAGGTGCGCTACGTGATCGCCAATCCGTCCTCCTACGCTTATTTCGATGAGCGCAGGCCCGTGGCGTTCAGCCACGCCGGTTGCCCGAATTTCCATCGCTGGAAGTACGGGCTGGCGGATTTACCGGCTTACGCCGAAGGACAAACCGCAGCACAGTTGCAGGAAAGTTACCTCAAGCGTGAGGTCGTTTATCTGCTGGGGCAGCAGGACACCGACCCGAATCATCCGGCGCTGGATAAAAGCTGTGAAGCCAGGGCGCAAGGGCCGTCTCGGTTGGCCCGCGGGCGTTTTTACTTTGACTACCTGAAGCGGCTGGCACCCAAGGGGTTGAACCAGCAACTGATCGAAGTGCCCGGGGTCGGGCATAACGGGGATGGGATGTTTACCTCGCCAGAGGGGCAGAAGGCGTTGTTCGGGCAGTAGTATTTGTGGTGTCTGGAAGGGCCTCTTCGCGAGCAAGCCCGCTCCCACATTGGACCTGCGGTGTACACATCATTTGTGAGCACCAGAGATCAAATGTGGGAGCGGGCTTGCTCGCGAAAGCGGTTCACCCGACAACAACGCCCTCAAGCCAAAAGCATCTGCCGCAACTCAACACAATCCGCCGCATGCCAATCGGTCAATTCCGGCCATGGATTATCCGGCAGATTCACCAACACAGTCCGCGCTCCCGCCGCCCGCCCACAATCGAGATCGAAGCGGTAATCACCGACCATCACCATCTCGCTCGCCGGCACCTTCCATGCTTCGGCCAGTTTCAGCAACCCGCCCGGATGCGGCTTGGGCGGAGCATCATCGCGGCCCAACACATCCTCCAGCGCAAAGCAGTCGGCCAGGCCAATGGCCTCCAGCGTGACATGCGCCAGCTCCCGGGCGTTGCGCGTGAGAATGCCCAGGCGATAACCACGCCCGGCCAGTTCGCGCACCAGTTCCACCGCGCCCGGCGCCGGTTGCGAACCAAGGGCCAAGTCCCGCTCGTGCTCCAGCAGCCATGCATGTTTGGCTGCGGCTTCATCGGCCGGAAGTGCGGCGAGGTGGGTCAGGATGTCGTGTTCGGCAGGAATCGCCAACGCCACGCGAATCGCCGCGAAGTCGTGCACGGCCACCGTCAGGGTGCCGTCCATGTCGAACACCCAGTGACGCACGTCGGCCAGGCTCATGCCCAATCCTTGCGGTGACGGATCAAGCCTTCCTGGGTGACCGAGGCCACCAGTTGCCCGGCGCGGTTGAACACACTGCCACGGGAGAAGCCACGGGAATTGCCCGCCCACGGACTGTCCATCGCATAGAGCAACCAGTCATCGGCACGCAGATCCTGGTGGAACCACAGCGCGTGATCGAGGCTGGCGACCTGCATGTCCTTGTGCCACACCGACTTGCCGTGGGGCTGCATCGAGGTGACCAGCAGACCGAAGTCCGATGCATAGGCCAACAGGTATTTATGCAGCGCCGGCGAATCGGCCAACGCCCCGTCGGCGCGGAACCAGACGTACTTGACCGGATCGCAGGGCAGCGGGTTGTAGGGATCTTTCTCGGTCACCGGGCGAAATTCGATCGGCTTCGGGCACAGCAGTTTTTCGCGCATTTTCTCGGGGATCAGGTGCGCGCGCTGCTGGGTGATCTCCAGTTCCGATGGCAGGTTTTCCGGACCGACCACTTGCGGCATTTCGGTCTGGTGCTGAAAGCCTTCTTCGTCGTACTGGAACGACGCACTGCACGTGAATATCGGGTGGCCCTTCTGGATCGCCGTCACCCGACGCGTGCTGAAGCTGCCACCGTCACGCACCCGGTCAACCTGATACACCACCGGCAACCCGGCATCGCCTGGGCGCAGGAAATAGCCGTGCATCGAATGCACATGGCGCGCCTCTTCAACCGTCTGACTGGCCGCCGACAGCGACTGACCGAGCACCTGACCACCGAACAGCTGACGAAAACCCAGGTCCTGGCTACGGCCACGGAACAGGTTTTCTTCGATCGGCTCCAGCGTCAGCAGGTCGACCAGATCTTCCAACACTTGGCTCATTCAGACTCTCCTCACACAACGCAATACCGCGCAGTCTTGGCTGCGGCGGTCGATTCAGTTTCTGGCCCGGGCCAACATGTGGTCCATTGTAAACGTCCGTGTCAGGTTATCCATGCAAGGTTTGCAGCCATTGTTCACGGCTGATGCGGTACAACACGTGGTGATGCAGGGGATGATCGACGGAGAGCTTGGGATGATCGAAGTCATCGGCCGGATCGTGATGCATGCCAATCGCCTGCATGACTTTCTGCGACGGCAGGTTACTGTCAGCGGTAAAGGACACGACTTCGCTCAGCAGCAAACGGTCAAACCCGCAGCGCAGAGCGGTCCACGCCGCTTCACTGGCGTAACCCAACCCCCAGTGCTCACGGGCCAGGCGCCAGCCGATTTCCGTGGCCGGGGTGAAAGGCGCGTCGAAACCGACCACACCGAGCCCGGTAAAACCGATGAATTGGCCGGTGTCCTTGCGTTCCAGAGCCCATAGGCCGAAACCATGCTCGGCGAAATGACCACGGATTCGCCCGATCAATGAGGCGCTCTCCAGCCGACTCAAGGCTGCCGGGAAATAGCGCATCACCTGCGGATCGGCACACATCGCCGCAAAGTCAGGTAAATCTTCATCGCGCCACTGGCGCAACAGCAGCCGAGCGCTTTCAAGTTCCAGTATTGGCTCCATCGTGCCCCGCCCCTCCATTTCAATGTCGCCAGTCTACAACGCTGGTAGGATCCGTCTCTCATTCCTACATGAAATGACCATGCCACTGCCGCTGATTTATCACGAAGACTACAGTCCAGAGTTTCCGGCGGATCACCGCTTCCCCATGGACAAGTTCCGCCTGTTGCGCGATCACCTGGTGGCCAGCGGCCTGACCCGCGACGCCGATCTGCTGCGCCCGGACCTGTGTCCCGCAGAGATTCTCGCCCTCGCCCATGACCCTTCGTATATCGAGCGCTACATGAGTGGCGAATTATCCCGCGAAGACCAGCGCCGCCTCGGCCTGCCCTGGACCGAAGCCCTGGCCCGACGCACGGTGCGGGCGGTGGGCGGTTCGTTGCTGGCGGCCGAGCAGGCGCTGGAGCATGGCCTGGCCTGCCACCTCGCGGGCGGCACCCACCATGCGCACTACGATTACCCGGCCGGGTTCTGCATCTTCAATGACCTGGCGGTGATCAGCCATTACCTGCTGGAAAGTGGTCGGGTGAACCGCGTGCTGATCTTCGATTGCGACGTGCATCAGGGCGACGGGACTGCACGAATACTTCATAACACCCCGGAAGCGGTGACCGTTTCCCTGCACTGCGAGAAGAACTTTCCCGCACGCAAGGCCGAAAGTGATTGGGACATTCCACTGCCCAAAGGCATGGGCGATGCCGACTACCTGAAGGTGGTGGACGATGCACTCAACTACTTGCTGCCGCTCTACCAACCGGATCTGGTGCTGTATGACGCCGGGGTCGATGTGCATAAGGACGACGCCCTGGGTTATCTGAAGCTGACAGACGAAGGCGTCGCCGCCCGCGATGAAAGCGTGATGCGCCATTGCCTGGGCCGTGACATTCCGGTGGTCGGTGTAATCGGCGGCGGCTACAGCAAGGACCGCCAGGCCCTGGCACGCCGTCACGGCATCCTCCATCACAGCGCGCAGCGCGTATGGCAGTCATCAGGTTGTCACTGAGCTGTGGATGCTTTACCCACAATGCCTGTGGAGCTGCCTGTGGATAACCTGAGTGAAAGGGCCTGCAGCCCATGCGGAGCTTGAGCTACAGAGCACTGGTTGTTTTTTAACCAATCCTCGAATTCACCAAAGATCCCTGTAGGAGCGAGCCTGCTCGCGAAAAACGCAACGTCGCCGCCGGGCATCTGGTTTCCCGCGTAATCGTTCAAGACCATCGCGAGCAGGCTCGCTCCTACAGAGGTCTGGGCTGATAGAATGCCCGGCTTCATTCGCCAAAACCGCAGCGCACTCCATGACCCGATCTTCGACCTCCTCCCCTTCCCGCGTCGCCATCATCGGCGGCGGCCCCGCCGGTCTGATGGCGGCCGAAGTGTTGAGCCAGGCCGGGATCAAGGTCGACCTGTACGACGGTATGCCTTCAGTGGGGCGAAAATTCCTCCTGGCCGGCGTCGGCGGCATGAACATCACGCACTCCGAAGCCTACCCGGCATTTCTCTCACGCTACGCCGAACGCGCCCCGCAGATCGCCCCGCTGCTGCGCGGCTTCGGCGCCGAAGCGTTGTGTCAGTGGATTCATGAACTGGGCATCGAGACCTTCGTCGGCAGCTCCGGCCGGGTATTCCCCACCGACATGAAGGCCGCGCCGCTGCTGCGCGCCTGGCTCAAACGCCTGCGCGACAGTGGCGTAGTTATCCACACCCGCCACCGCTGGCTCGGATGGGACGAGCGTGGCGGATTGCGTATCGACAGCCCGGAAGGCGAAACAACCGTGCAAGCCGATGCCACCCTGCTCGCCCTCGGTGGCGGCAGTTGGTCGCGCCTGGGTTCGGACGGCGCGTGGATGCTGCCACTGGAGCAACGCGGCGTAGGACTGGCGCCGTTGCAACCCAGTAATTGCGGCTTCGAGGTGCAGGCCTGGAGCGAATTGATGGTCAGCAAATTCGCTGGCGCGCCGCTGAAAAACATCGCCATCGGCCTTAACGATGACGTGCCGCGACTCGGCGAATGCGTGATTACCGCCACCGGAATTGAAGGCAGTTTGATCTACGCCCTGTCAGCACCGATCCGCGAGGCAATCAACCGGCACGGTTCGGCAACCATTCATCTGGACCTGTTGCCGGGCCGGCCTGTGGATAAAGTTGCAGCGGCGTTGGGCAAACCCCGGGGATCGCGCTCCATGGCCAAGCACCTGCACAGTCAGTTGGGCATCGATGGGGTCAAAGCGGCGCTATTGCGTGAACTGACCAGCGCCGACTGCTTTGCCGACATGGCCTTGCTGGCCAACGCGATCAAGGCTTTGCCACTGACACTGGTGAAAACCCGACCACTGGACGAGGCCATCAGCAGCGCTGGCGGGGTGTTGTTCGAGGCGATGGATGAGCGTTTGATGCTCAAGCAACTGCCTGGCGTGTTTTGCGCGGGAGAAATGCTGGACTGGGAAGCGCCGACCGGCGGCTATCTGCTGACCGCGTGTTTCGCCAGTGGGCGAGCGGCGGGGTTGGGGATGGTGGAGTGGTTACAGCGCAAAGATTGAAGACCGCAGCGCGCCCATCGCGAGCAAGCTCGCTCCCACATTGGAATTGTGTCGATCACAAATCCCCTGTGGGAGCGAGCTTGCTCGCGATGGCGGCTTAACAGACGCCGAAGTTAATCAAGGCTTACGCTTGCGCGGCCCGGTATTGAACACCGGCACCTTGCGCACAGGCTTGATCGAAGGCTCCGCCGGCGCAACCTCACCGCTATCAACCCACCGACCCAGATTGCGTTTACCACCGCCTCCACCGGAAGCCTTGGGCTTCTTCGGTTTTTTCGGTTTCTTGACGACCTGGCCACTGGCATCGGTGTCCGGCACGCGGTGCTCGGGTTCGAAGTCCGGCTCGTTCTGCCGCTTCAAAGTCTGGCGGGTCAGCATCTCGATGGCCGACAGCAGATTCACTTCATCGGCGCAGACCAGGGAAATCGCCTCGCCGGTCGAACCCGCGCGACCGGTACGACCGATGCGGTGGATGTAATCCTCAGCGACGATCGGCAAGTCGAAGTTGACCACCAACGGCAGGTCTTCGATGTCCAGGCCACGGGCTGCCACGTCGGTAGCGACCAGGATCTGCACTTCACTCGCCTTGAAGCGGTCGAGCGCACGCTGGCGGGTCGCCTGGGGTTTGTCGCCGTGGATGCCGTCGGCGTTGATGCCCAGGCCCTGAAGTTTCTCCACCAGCGCGTCCACGCCGTTGCGGGTCTTGGCGAACACCAGCACCTGCTTCCACTTGCCCTTGCGCATCAGGTGCACGAACAGTTCCGGCTTGCGCTTCTTGTCTACCGTCACGATCCATTGCTTGACGGTGTTGGCCGCCACGTTGCGCGGGCTGACTTCGATGCTCAGCGGGTCGTTGAGCATCTGCCCGGCCAGCAGGCGGATGTCATCGGAGAAGGTCGCGGAGAACAGCAGCGTCTGACGTTTCTTCGGCAGCGCACGGTAAATGTTCGCCAGCTCCTCGGAAAAGCCCAGGTCGAGCATGCGGTCGGCTTCGTCCAGCACCAGGGTTTGCAACTGGTTGAACTTCAGCGCGTTCTGGCGGAACAGGTCGAGCAAGCGGCCCGGGGTCGCCACCAGCAGATCGACACCGCTGCGCAGCTTCATCATTTGCGGGTTGATGCTGACGCCGCCGTACACCGCGTAAGTACGCAGCGGCAGGTTTTCAGCGTACTGGCGCACGGCTTCGTGAACCTGTTCAGCCAGCTCGCGGGTCGGTACCAGGATCAGCGCGCGGACCGAGTTGGCGGTGACTTTCGGCCCTTCCATGGCCAGCAGTTGCAGCAGCGGCAGGGCGAAACCGGCGGTCTTGCCGGTACCGGTCTGGGCCGCGGCCATCAGGTCACGACCGGCCAGCACTGCCGGAATGGCTTGCGCCTGAACCGGCGTCGGAGTCTGGTAGCCGAGCGTCTCAAGGGAGCGCAGCAAGGGTTCGATCAGGCCAAGGGTGGCGAAAGTCATGGGAGTACCGTAGGAAAATTCAGCGCGGTTGTGCGAAACAAGAGTGCAATGGCGCGCAGTTTACCCTAATTCACACGGGATTCTGTCGGCACTACCGTCGGCACGACCTTCTCCACCGGCTGCTGCGGCTTACGACGCCACTGCGGCAAGCCAATCAGCACCACGGCACTGATAATCACCAGCATGGCCAGTGCTTCCTCGACTCCAATGGTCTCACCGACAAACACGATCCCCAGCAACACCGCCACCGCCGGGTTGACGTAGGCATAACTGGTGGCAGCGGCCGGACGCACGTGCTTCAACAGGTACATGTAGGCGTTGAAGGCGATGATCGAACCGAACACAGTCAGGTACGCCAGCGCAGCCCAGCCTTCAATCGGCGGAACCTTGTCCAGATGCTCACCGCTGACCGCACTGCCGATCAGCAACACCACGCCACCCACCAGCATTTCCACGGCACTGGCCATCGCCCCTTGAGGCAACGGTAAATGCTTGCTCCACACCGAGCCGAAGGCCCAGGTGGCCGCCGCAAAAATCAGCAGGGCTGCACCCAACGGGCTCGATTGCAGGTTGGAGCCGAGGTTGAGCATGACGATGCCGATCATTCCGAGCGCAACGCCAGCCCATTCGAGACGGGTATTACGCGCGCCCCAGAAATAGCCACAGAGCAAGGTAAACAGCGGCACCGTTGCCACCGCCAAAGCGGCCACTCCAGAAGCCACGCCGGTGTGTTCGGCCACGCTGACCGCTCCGTTACCGCACGCCAGCAGCAATACGCCAATGATCCCGGCGGCTTTCCACTGCGCCCAGGTCGGCGCCGGCGCCCCGCGCCAACGCAGGAAGGCGTACATCAAGGTCCCGGCAATGACGAAGCGGATGCCGGCGAGTAGCAGCGGCGGCCAATACTCCACGCCGATGCGGATCACCAGGTAGGTCGAGCCCCAAATCACGTACAAGGCGAAAAAGGCTGCGATCAACGGTAAGGGAAAGCGACGTAGGCCGGACATGGGGCAACTCACAGGCAGAACAGGTGAACGGCTATTCTAGAAAGGCTGGAGCCGGAAAATAAGTTACAAAACCTTTTTAAACCGCCAGTACACTTTTCAAAACACGGAGTTCATGGCAATAAACCGTGTTTTCGAAAGTCCGTCATTTTTCAGGAGTGCCACGATGGATAAGTACGACCGCATGCTGCTCAGCGCCCTGCTGGAAAACGGTCGCGCGTCCTACGCGGACCTGGCGCGCAAGGTCAACCTGTCCGCCCCGGCGGTGGCCGAGCGCGTGGCCAAGCTTGAAGCCAGCGGCGTGATCACCGGCTATCAGGCGAAGGTCGACATGGCCAAGCTCGGCTTGCCCATCCAGTGCGTGATCGAACTGCGCCTGAACCAGCACGGCAACCAGAAAGCCTACGACGACCTGATCAAAATCCCGCAATTGACCGAATGCCATCGGGTGACCGGCGATCCGTGCGTGATCATGCAGGCAGCCGTGGGTTCGATGCCGGAGCTGGAAGAGTTGATCAACCGGATCGCCACGTTCGGGTTCAGCAAGACGTCGATTGTGTTGTCGAGTGCGATAGAGAAGCGGGTGCCGCTGGGGCACATTGAAGGGAATGGCAAATCCTGAGGCAATGATGTCCCTGTGGGAGCGAGCTTGCTCGCGATGGTCGCCAACGATAACGCGGGGAACCTGACACCCCGTGTTGTTCTCGGGTTCATCGCGAGCAAGCTCGCTCCTACAGGGGATTTGCGGTGTTTTCGGGATCAGCGATAGCGCTTGAGGTGTTCGTTTACCTTCGCCGCCGGCACTTTCTGCAATTTGCACAGCAAGTCATGGGACAGCTCGCGCAAGCCGTGCTTCTGGCGCAACTCTTCGGCCAGGTGTGCCGTAAGGTTGGCCGCCATCTCGGCGTCGGCCATGGCCCGGTGGGCCTTGCCGGTGTGGGGCAGGTTGGCGAACGTGGTGAGGGTGCCGAGTTTGTGGTTCGGCGCGGTGGGCATCAGGCGGCGAGCCAGCAGCAGCGAGCAGGCAAAGTTCTGCAAGCGGGTGCGATTGATTCGCCCCAGTTCGAAGTCCCAGAACTTCTGGTCGAACGCGGCGTTGTGCGCGAGCAACGGCGTGCAGCCGACGAATTCATTCACTTCGTTCATCACCTGCTCCGCCGACGGCGCGGTGCGCAGCATGGCGTTGCTAATACCGGTGAGTTGCTCGATGAAGGCCGGGACGCGCACGCCGGCGTTCATCAGGCTTTGGTAACGCTCGACGATGCGCCCCTGTTCAAGGATCACCACGGCGATTTCCGTGGCCCGGCAACTGCTGCTCGGTGAGATCCCGGTGGTTTCAAAGTCGATGACTGCGATGCGTTCCAAACCTGGTTCAACTCCGTAAAAATCAATTCTTGAGCAGCAACGCGCCTTCGATCGGCACGTAGCGGCTGGCGGCGCGTATCAGCGAGTTGGCGGTCAGGCCCGGCACGCCGTAAGCCACTGCTTGTACGCCGTGTTTGCTGATAATGCGTTCGAGCAGCATGTCGAAATCACCGTCGCCGGAGGCCAGGACGATTTCATCGACATGGTCGGCGGCATCCATGATGTCGAGGGTGATGCCCACGTCCCAATCGCCCTTGGCTGAGCCATCGCTGCGCTGGATATAGGGTTTGAGCTTCACGGTGAAACCGAGGTTGCGCAGGATCTGCTGGAACTGCTGCTGTTTGCTGTCGCCACGGTCGATGGCATAGGCGTAGGCTTCGACGATCTCGCCCTGCTTGCTGATATCAGCCCACAGTGCGGCGTAGTTGAAGTGACAACCATAAGCCTGACGCACGGTGTAGTAGAGGTTCTGGACATCGGCGAACACTGCGATTTTTTTCACCGGCTTTCCTCAGGGCTGAATCAGGCACCAGGCCCGAAAAGTCGCCCAGTATGCCAGCCCTGAGGATTGTTCCGCGAATAATCGGCCCGGAGCGCGGTTGCGCTCCGGACGAATGGCGTATCAGACGAAAGAATCGTCGTCGCCGCCGAATAACGAGTCATCGCTGTAGTCAGCGTCGCTGAACCCGCCC
Source organism: Pseudomonas sp. GW821-FHT12A04 (assembly GCF_058807755.1). NCBI lineage: Bacteria > Pseudomonadati > Pseudomonadota > Gammaproteobacteria > Pseudomonadales > Pseudomonadaceae > Pseudomonas > Pseudomonas sp. GW821-FHT12A04. Next base: position 168,573 of record NZ_JBXAQZ010000012.1, on the reverse strand, counting down.
TGATCGTTGCTGTAGGAGTCGTTACCGGCCATGCGCTGGTCATCGCCCCAGCCATTGTTGCCTTGGTCGTTGACCTGGGCCGGCTGTTCCTTGATGACTTCCACGACTTCAGGTTGCTGATTGTGATGGAACAGGCTGCTGATGCCTTGTGCCAGCATCACGCCACCCGCCACGCCTGCGGCGGTTTTCAGCGCACCACCGAGGAAACTGCTGCCGGCCGCTGCCGGAGCCTGTTGCTGTGGTGCATAGCCCTGCTGGGGAAAGTTCTGCGGCGCGCCGAAGTTCTGCTGTGGCGGTTGCGAACCGAACGACGAGCGTCCCGGCTCGCGCCAGCCACCGCTCGAGGGTGGTGAGCTCTGGATGGGTGCAGGCTGTGGCTCACGAGAGTTGCCGCCAAAGATGCTCGACAAAAAGCCACCGCTGCTCGGCGCTGGAGCCGGGGTCGCCTGGGCCTTGGCCTGTTGCAGTTCGGCCTGCAACTGCTGGACTTGCTGGGTCAGTTGCCTGTTCTGTTCATCGAGGCTCTTGATCGCCGCCTCTTGCACCAGAATCGCCTGGGTCATGAAATAACCTGCCGCGGGCTGGCGCGTCAGGTGTTCCTTGATCCGCGCCTCGGCCTGGGCGTCGCGCGGGGCTGAGTCCGTTTCGGCCTGCTGCAGCCGGGAAAACAGTCCATCGATCAGGGTTTGTTCTTCGCTGTTCATGGCGACCTCGTAGATTGCCGGGAAAATCGTTGCCTTTATCCAATGAGGATAAGGTGCCCGACCTTAATGGAGGCTGAAACAAGATGTTTCAATGACATTTACCGAACGTTTACGTTTGCGTCTACGAGCGCTTGATCGGTTAAAGTGAGCCACTGCTTCCAACCTGCGATACCCACTGATGAATCCGTTAGATGTCCTGCGTGACTCCCTGTATTTCTTCAAGCGCAATCTGGGCCAGATCGTGCAGCTGTGCCTGCCGCTGGTGATGCTTGAGGCGCTGCTGCAACAAGTGGTCGACCACTCCACCGAGCCGGACAGTTTCCCCGGCATCAGCGTGATAGTCGGCTTGCTGGTGTACCCGCTGTACACCGCTGCGCTGATCCTGTTTCTCGACGCCCGCAGCCGCGGCGAGTCGCCGCGCAACCGCGACCTGCTGGCGATGGCGGCGAGCCTGTGGCCACGCTTCGCCCTGCTGACCGCGCTCAATACCGTGCTGATTCTGCTGGGCCTGTCGCTGTATTTCCTGCCGGGTATCTACCTGATGGTGACCCTGGCGTTTGGCGAATACCTGCTGGTGTTGCGCGGCCTGGCGCCACTGGCGGCCATGAAGGAAAGCCTGCGCATGACCCAAGGGCATTTCTTGCGCATCCTGCTGTGCATTCTGTGTGTGATGGGGCCGTTGTGGCTGCTCAAAGGCGTGACGCTGGCAGCGTACCCCGAACCTCAGAACCCGGTGGTATCCGTGCTGATCGACAGCGCCCACAGTTTCCTGCAGCTGTTTACCAGCGTGGTGCTGTTCCGACTGTTCATGCTGATCAACCCGTTGCCTGAAAGAAATGACAACTCGCTCTGACCTTGGGCGCGCCCCTCGCTCTCGGGTATGCTCGGGAACAATCCTGTAACGCTAATAAGCCGAGCCATGACCCGTCTACTGCGCTACATCCTGCCGGGCCTGCTGATCGTGATCGGCCTGATCGCCGCGATGATCTACAGCCTGACCTGGCGCCCCGACGCCAAAGAAGTGTTGCCCGTCAGTTGCAGTGCCCAGGCCCCCTCCCTGGTCCCCGGGCAGGCGTTGAAGGTGATGACCTGGAACGTCCAGTACCTGGCCGGCAAGCGCTACGTATTCTGGAATGACCTGGCCGCGGGCACCGACGAACGTCCCACAGCGGAAGACATGGCTTTCAGCCTTGACGAAGTGGCGCGGGTGATTCGCGACGAACAACCGGACATCGTGCTGTTGCAGGAACTGGACGACGGCGCCAAGGCCAGCGATTACCAGCACCAGTTCAAGCTGCTGCAAGAGCGGCTCGCCGACTTGTATCCGTGTGGCACCAGCGCGTTCGACTGGAAGGCCGACTTCGTGCCGAATCCGCACATCTTCGGCAGTGTCGGCCGGCAACTGGCAACCCTGAGCCGTTACCGGATCGAACATGCCGAACGGCTGCAACTGCCAGTTGCCTCGGGCAATCCGGTCAGCCGCCAATTCAAACCCAGAAACGCCTTGCTGGTGAGCTACTTGCCATTGAGTGATGGCGGGCAAATAGCGGTGCTCAATACCCATCTGGAGCGCGCCAATCGAGCCGACAACACCTTGAAAAACCAGGTGAACGCCGTGGCCAGAGCCCTCGATAAACTCGAAAGCCGTGGCACGCCGTGGTTGATCGGTGGGGATTTCAACTTGTTGCCGCTGGGCCAGTATCGGCGCCTGCCCGATGCACAACGCGCGCCCTACTCCGCCGACAGCCTGTTGCACCTGCTGTGGGACAAGTACCCGATGATCCCGACCAACAACGAAGCCAGTGGTATCGACCGCGAGCGCTGGCTGACCCACTACCCGAACGATCCCGGACTGAACGGCCCGGACCGGACCGTCGACTACCTGTTCTACAGCCCGCGGATCAAACGGGTGGAGGCGATGGTGCGGCAGGACGATACATTGCGCATCTCCGATCACCTGCCGGTGATTGCGCGGTTTCTGTTGCCGGTTGCGCCCTGATACCTCACTCCAGCCAAACACAAAACCTGTGGGAGCGAGCTTGCTCGCGATGGCGTCGTGTCAGTCGACATCAATGCTGAATGACAAATCGCAATCGCGAGCAAGCTCGCTCCCACAGGGATGGTGCACGAGCTGGAATCGGGTTTAATGCACCTCTTCCAGATCATCATGCAGCAGCCCGAAGATCTCGCGTTTCATCTCGATGAACGAGCGCTCCATGACCATGTCCAGGTTGCGTGGACGCTCGATCGGCACATCCAGAATCTGCTTGATCCGCCCCGGCCTGGCACCCATCACATACACCCGGTCGCCCAGCAGAATCGCCTCGTCGATGTCGTGGGTCACGAACAACACAGTCTTCTTGCTGTTGCCCCACACCCGCAGCAACAACTGCTGCATTTGCAGGCGCGTCTGGCTGTCGAGAGCCCCGAAGGGTTCGTCCATCAGCAGGATCTGCGGGTCATTGGCCAGTGCGCGGGCAATGGCGACACGTTGCATCATCCCGCCGGACAACTGCTTGGCGTAGTTGTCGGCAAAGCCGCTCAGGCCCACTTCATTGACGTAGTAGTCGACGATGTCCTTGCGTTGCGCCGCCGGCATGCCACGCCGCTTGAGGCCGAACTCGACGTTCTGGCGCACCGTCAGCCACGGGAACAGCGTGTAGCTCTGGAACACCATGCCGCGGTCCGCGCCGGGGCCTTCGACCTGCTGGCCGCCAACGTAAATCTCGCCCGAGGTCGGTTCGGCCAGGCCGGCGGTGAGATACAGCAGGCTCGACTTGCCGCAACCGGAAGGCCCCACCAGTACGGCAAATTGCTGGTCCGGCACTTCGAACGACACTTCCTCCAACGCGGTAAAGGTACCGCCATCGGGTTTCTTGTAACTCAGGCTGACCTTGTCCACCTTCAGCCGGGGGGCGTTCACCGGGGCAGCCTGAGGGGCGACAAAACGATGAGTGGCGGCGGTTACTGAGCCCATGCGGTGATCCTCAGACGTAGGAAACGGAACAGTTGATCGGTGACCAGGCCCAGCAGGCCGATGATCGCGATGGCGAGGAAAATCACATCCACCTGGAAGCCACGCATGGCCTTGAGGCTCAGGTAACCCAAGCCACTGGATGCGGCCACCAGTTCAGCCACCACCAGATAAGTCCAGGCCCAGCCCATGGTCACCCGCAGGGTGTCGAGCACGCCCGGCAAAGACGCCGGGGCAATCACATGCAGCACCGCGTCACGACGGTTAGAGCCAAGGGTGTAGGAGGCGTTGATCAGGTCCTTGGAGATGCCTTTGGACACGTCCGCGATCATCACCAGTTGCTGGAAGAACACGCCGAAAATGATCACCGACACCCGCTGCTCCAGACCGATGCCGATCCACAGGATGAACAACGGCACGAACGAGGTCACCGGCAGGTAGCGAATGAAATTCACCAGCGGCTCAAGGAAGGCCTGGACGATGCGAAAGCTGCCCATCAACAAGCCCAGGGGCACCGCCACCAGGGACGACACGATGAAACCGACCATCACCACTTCGACACTGGCCCACACATGTTGGCCAAGGGTGCCGTCGCGGCCTAACCGCACGGCGGCCTCGACCACCGCGCCTGGCGTCGGCAGGAACATGCCCGGCACCACGCCGCCGTAGGACAACCCGGCCCACAGGCCGACCAACAGCACCCAGGCCAGGCCGCTCGCGCTCCAGATCACCGAGACCGGTAATCCGGTCTTGGGCGTGATGCAGCGGCTCAGCCATGAATTGCGCTTGAACATGCAGCCTCCTAGAGCGGGGTGACGAAACGGTTGTCGATCAGGTCGTCATTGCTGACGTTGTAGGGCTTGCCTTGCAGCTCGCTGGCGGTCTCGTTGGCCAGCTTGATCAGCGGTGCGCTGTCACCCGGTTTACCCGGCGAGCCCAGCAGTTTTTCGCTCATGGCCTGATCGTAGAAACGCACGCCCTGTGCGGCCGCTTCCATTTCCTTCGGATCGGCCAGGTAACCGCCGACACCCTTGGCCATGATTTTGTAGGCTTCCTGTGGATGATCCTTGGTGTACTGCACAGCTTTGTACAAACCGGCCACCAGGGCCTTGACGTCTTCCGGCTGTTTTTCGATCACGCTGCAGTTCAGTGCGACCACATCGACGATCACCCCCGGTGTGCTGCTGCTGTCGATCAGCACCTTGCCCTGCTTCTTGTCGCGAACCATCGACAGGTGCGGCTCCCAGGTCACGGCGGCCGGTACGCGACCGGCGATGAACGCGGTGGCGGCGTCGTCGGCCGTCATGTTCTGCACGGTGATGTCGCTCATGCTCATGCCGTGTTTTTTCAGCAGATAGGACAGCCAGAACTGCGAGGTCGAACCTTCGTTGACCGCAACGGCCTTGCCCTTGAGTTCCTGCAGGCTCTTGACGTCCTTGCCCACCAGCACACCGTCGCCACCATGGCTGTCGTCCAGCGCGGCCACGGCCTTGAAGCAGAATTGCGGACGGTACTTGAGCACCTCGTCGATGGTCGACGCCGAGCCGGACAACTCGCCGGAAGCTTGTGCGGCCATGTACATCGCCGCTTCCTCGACCACCGGCAATTCGACGGTCAAACCGTTTTCCTTGAAGTAGCCAAGGTCCTTGGCCAGGTACAGGGTGCCGTAGCCGACCCAAGTGGTATGACCGATGGACAGGGTGCCGGCCTGGGCGCTGGTGGCGACCGTCGCGGCGATGGCGGTGACCGCCAGTGGATGGGCAACGCGGGTAAGCAAGGACTTGATCATGGAGCACTCCCAAAGCTGTTGATTTAGTTTTGTCATGGGCAGTACGGCGAGCCCTGAATCGGCTGCAACCTGTGGTCTCTCGGGGACCCTTCGGCGGGCAGCATTCGGTGGGCTGGCGAGATCGATGTTGGCCCAAGGGCGGGATTAGGAAAATGAGGAAATATGTGGATGCGAACGATGAAAAAACTCGTTAGCGCGCACCGCGAAAGGGCGCTGTGGGCGGGGATGCACAGGGTGAGAGCAAGACTTGGGAAATGTGTTGTTTGAGCAATAGCTATCGCGAGCAAGCTCGCTCCCACAGGGTTTGTGCCAGCCGCAATATTTGGGCATTACACATAACCTGTGGGAGCGGGCTTGCCCGCGAAGAGGCCCGCAAGAACGCTACAAATGTCAGAGCCGGCCGTACTCCTGCGCCGTACGATCCACTGCTTTCAAGGTCTTGGCGATCAGCTCATCAATCTCTTCACGGCTGGCAATCAACGCCGGCGCCATGATCATCCGGCCCAAGGTCGAGCGAATGATCACGCCCTCTTCAAAACCGATCGTACGGCAGCGCCACGCAATGTCGTTCTCATTGGCAAAACGCTTGCGGCTGGTTTTGTCTTCGGCCAGTTGCAGCGCCGCAACCATGCCGGTGCCCTGGATGTCACCCACCAGCGGGTGCTTGCCGAACACTTCGCGCAGACACTGCTGCAGGTACGGGCCGATGTCATCCTTGACCCGCGTCACCACGCCTTCATCGCGCAGGGCCTTGAGGTTGGCAATCGCCACAGCCGCCGCCACCGGGTGCCCGGAATAGGTCAGGCCGTGGGCAAACACACCGCCCTGCTCCACCAGCACCGAGGCCATTTTCTTCGACAGGATCAAGCCGCCCATGGGGATGTAGCCCGAGGTCAGGCCCTTGGCGATGGACAGGGTGTCCGGCTCGAACCCGAAGTACTCGTGGGCGAACCATTCGCCGGTGCGACCGAAGCCGCCGATCACCTCATCGGCGCACAGCAGCACATCGTACTTGCGGCAGATGCGCTGGATTTCCGGCCAGTAGCTTTCCGGCGGGAAGATCATACCGCCGGCGCCCTGGAACGGTTCGGCGATAAAGCCTGCGACCTTGTCAGCACCCAGTTCGAGGATCTTCGCTTCCAGTTGCTGCGCCGCGCGCAGACCGAATTCGGCCGGGGTCAGGTTGCCTTCGTGGGCGAAGAAGTACGGCTCGTCGATATGCTCGATGTCCGGAATCATGCCGCCCATTTCGTGCATGAACTTCATGCCGCCCAGCGCCGTCGCGGCCAGGGTCGAACCGTGGTAACCGTTCCAGCGACCGATCATGATTTTCTTCTCGGGCTTGCCGAGCACCTGCCAGTAACGACGCACCGTGCGGATCAACACCTCGTTGGCTTCAGAGCCTGAGTTGGTGTAGATCGCGTGGCTGTAGTGAGCCGGCAGCAGGCTGAACAGCAGCTCGGACAGCTCGATCACCTGCGGGTGGGTGGTGTGGAAAAACATGTTGTAGTACGGCAGCTGTTCCAGCTGCCGGCTCGCCGCGGCGGCCAGGTCCTTGCGCCCGTAACCGAGGTTGGTGCACCACAACCCGGACATGCCGTCGAGGTAACGCCGGCCATCGTTGTCCCACAGGTGCAGGCGCTCGCCACGGACCATCACCCGTGGCCCCTCATCGTTGAGGGCTTTCTGATCGACGAACGCATGGATGTGGTGCGCAGCGTCGGCGGCCTGGTAGTCGCGGGTATCACGTGGTGTGGTCATCGCCAGTTCTCCGTTTTGTTATCAGCGCAATTGAAACCAGGTGGTCTTCAACTGGGTGTATTTATCGAATGAATGCAGGGACAGGTCGCGGCCGAAACCCGACTGCTTGCCACCGCCAAAAGGCACGGTCACGTCCAGCGCATCGACGCTGTTGACCGACACCGTACCGGCCCGCAATTGTCGCGCCACACGGTGGGCGCGGTTGAGGTCGTCGGTCCACAGCGAAGCCGCCAGACCGTAGACACTGTCGTTGGCCAATTGCAAGGCGTGGGCCTCGTCGTCGAACGCCGTGACGGCCAGAACCGGGCCGAATACTTCATCGCGAAACAGCGGCATGTCCGGCGTCACGCCGGTGAAAATCGTCGGCTGGATGAAGTTGTCCGAGCCGTTGAAGATCGACTGCCGACCGCCACAGATCCTGGTCGCGCCTTGCTGTTCGGCCTGCTGGATGAACTTCATGATGCCCGCGGTCTGACGGCTGTCGACGATAGCCCCGGCAGCGCTCGACGGGTCCAGCGGATCGCCCGGCAACCAGCGTTCAGCCTGGGCTTTGAGGCGCTCGACAAACTCGTCATGGATCGAGCGCTGCACCAGCAACCGCGAATTGGCCGAGCAGACTTCGCCCTGATTGAAGAAGATACCAAACGCGGCTTTCTCGGCCGCCAGATCCAGATCCTGACAATCGGCGAACACCAGGTTGGCGCTCTTGCCGCCGCACTCAAGCCACACCTGCTTGAGGTTCGACTGGGCCGAGTACTGCATGAAATATTTGCCGACCTCGGTGGAGCCGGTGAACACCAGGCAATCGACATCCGGGTGCAGACCGAGGGCCTTGCCGGTCTGCTCGCCGAGCCCCGGCAGCACGTTCAGCACACCCGCAGGTACACCGGCTTCCAGCGCCAGCTCAGCCAGGCGCAGGGCAGAAAACGGCGACTGTTCGGCAGGCTTGAGGATCACGGAGTTACCGGCGGCCAGGGCCGGGGCGAGCTTCCACGCCGCCATGTCCAGAGGGAAATTCCACGGCACCACCGCAGCCACCACGCCCAAGGCTTCGCGAGTAATGGTTGCCAGCACGTTCTGCGCACTCGGCGCGACCTGATCGTAGAGTTTGTCGAGGCTTTCGGCGTACCAGCGGAACACTCCCGCGGCACCCGGCACGTCGATGTTGTAGGCATCCGCGACGGGCTTGCCCATGTTCAGCGAGTCGAGCAGCGCCAGTTCTTCACGGTTTTCGAGGATCAAATCGGCCAGGCGCAACAGTACTTGCTTGCGTTCGGTCGGTGAGCGCGCAGCCCAGGTGCCTGCCTCGAAAACCTGCCGCGCATTGTGTACCGCCGAGTTCACGTCTTCTTCGCCGCAGGCGGCAACGTTGGCCAGGCATTGGCCGGTGGCGGGGTTGATCGCGGCGAAAGTCTGCCCCGACTGCGCCGGGCGGCGCTGGCCGTCGATCACGGCCTGGTCGGGAAACCGCAGGGAAGCGGCCTTGCGTTGCCAATACTCAAGCTCGAACACGTTCAGATGCTCCAGAGGACATTCTTGTGTATTGGATAGTCGCTCAGGCCCAAGCAGTGGAAAACCAGTAAAAATGTGTTCGCAGGCCAAGAAAAAACTACGTAGCCGATCTCCCTTCTGGCGCAGCATGTGGTTATTGTTCAACCACAACAAATCGCTACCCGAGCGGATAGGGGTGGCGCGCAAATTGCCAGGATGCCTGATCCGTTCTCCCCCCGAGGTTCGCTGTGGCTGCCTACAATCTGCGTCAACTGAAATACTTCATCACCACCGTCGAGTGCGGCAGCGTGGCCGAGGCCTCGCGCAAGCTGTACATCGCCCAGCCCTCGATCTCCACGGCCATCAAAGGGCTGGAAGACAGCTTCGGCGTGCAATTGCTGATTCGTCACCATGCACAGGGCGTGTCATTGACCCCCAGTGGTGCACGCTTCTACCGCAAGGCCCAGGAACTGCTGCGCATGGCCAAGGAGTTCGAACAGAACGCCCTGGCCGACAACGATGTGGTCTCCGGGCAGATCGATATCGGCTGCTTCGAAACCGTTGCACCGCTGTACCTGCCGCAATTGATCGCCGGATTTTCGGCGTTGTACCCCGGGGTGGAAATCCGCATCCGCGACGGCGAGCAACAAGAGCTGGTGCAGGGCCTGACCTCCGGCGCTTTCGACCTGGCGATCCTTTACGAGCACGATCTGGACGGCACCATCGAGACCGAACCGCTGATGCCGGCGCAACGACCTTACGCGCTGCTGCCCGCCGATCACCGTTTTGCCCAGCAGGCGCAGGTGTCACTGCGGGACCTGTGCCTGGAGCCAATGATTCTTCTGGACGTGCAGCCGAGTCGGACCTACTTCGTCAGCCTGTTCGATGAGCTGGGCCTGACGCCACGCATCGCCTTCAGCTCGCCATCGATCGAGATGGTGCGGGGCATGGTTGGCCAGGGGTTCGGGTTCTCGATCCTGGTGACCAAACCGCATTCGGAGTGCACCTACGACGGGCAGAAAGTGGTGTGCGTGGACATCGCCGAAGACGTCACCGGTTCAGGGCTCGTGGCGGCATGGCTCAAGCGTGGGCAACTGACCAAACCGGCGCAGTTGTTTGCGGACTACTGCCGCGAACAGCTCACCGCCAAATCCGAAAGATCGCAGTAACTTCATGTGGCGAGGGGGCTTGCCCCCGCTGGGTCGCGCAGCGGCCCTAACTCTTCATCTGAAAAGCAGGGCCTGCTGCGCAGTCCAACGGGGGCAAGCCCCCTCGCCACAGAGTCCGGTGTTAACCGTTATTTACGGGGTTTGATCCGCGCAGTCGCCTCGGCCACCAGCGGATCATCCGGCCAGTAATGCTTCGGATAGCGCCCCTTCAAATCCTTCTTCACTTCGGCGTAGGTGCTGCGCCAGAAGTTGGCCAGGTCCTGAGTCACCTGCACCGGCCGCCGCGCCGGGGACAACAGATGCAGTTTGACCACCTGCCGCCCCCCGGCAATGCGCGGGGTCTCGGCCAGTCCGAACAGTTCCTGCAAGCGCACCGCGAGAATCGGCGGCTGTTCGCTGTAATCCAGACGAATCGACGAGCCTGACGGCACGCTCAAATGATGGGGCGCCAGCTCGTCCAAGCGTTGTGGCAGCGGCCACGGCAGCAGGTTGTGGACGATGCTCGACAGATCCAGGTTGGCGAAGTGACTGAGCCGCGAAACCTTGCCCAGATACGGCATCAGCCAGTGCTCCAAACTCTTGAGCAATGCCACGTCGCTGACATCCGGCCATTCGCTTTCGCCCTTGCTGGCCAAGTCCAGTTGCCGCAACAAGGCGACCCGCGCCTGCCACTGACGCAACTCCGGGGTCCACGGCAACAACTCCAGCCCTTTGCGCCGCACCAGGTTGACCAGCGCCTGGCTGCGGGCGGTTTCATCGAGACCGGTCAGCGGTTCACGACTGAGGATCAGTTCACCAACCTTGCGCTGACGCTCGGCCCGCAGTACGCCTTCACGTTCATCCCAATCCAGTTGATCGACGCAGCGAACCTGCTCGGCCAGCACTGAATCGAAGAGTGCCGGATCGAAATCCGTCGCCAGATAAATCCGCTCTTCACGCTGGCCCTGGCGACTGCCCAGATCGGCGATCACCAGCCACGGCTGCTTCATCAGGCTATCGGCCTCGGCGAACAGTGCGGCACGTCCGTTGGCCAAGCGATATTCCGCACCACCGGCGCGCCGTTGCTGAGCGACCCGGTCGGGATAGGCCAGCGCCAGCAATGCGCCGAGCCAGCGCGGGTGATCTGGATCGCTGACCGGCTCCGCTGCTTTGCCCCGTAGGTAACCACGATACTGCCGCGCCAGTTGCCGTGCGCGCTGCACCCCACCCTGGGCACCCCGTGCGGCGCGTTCTTCGCCAGACAGCAATACCAGTCGGCTGTGCAAGTCCGCCCCGGCGCCGCGCAAGATATCGCGCTCGCCGAGCAGTGCCGCGACGTCGCAGGCCATGTCCGCCAGTCCCAGCGCCTGGCCGCGCAACAGCAAATGCGCGATGCGCGGATGCGCCGGCAGTTCGGCCATGGCCTGACCATGACGGGTCAGCGTTTCGCCATCCAACGCTCCGAGGCGTTCCAGCAAATCTTGAGCCTGTGCATAGGCGGCGGCAGGCGGCACGTCGAGCCACACCAACTGTTCGGGTTTTACGCCCCAACGTCCCAGTTGCAAGGCCAGCCCGGCGAGGTCCGCCGAAAGGATTTCCGCACTGCCATAGGCCGCCAGTTGCTCGTGCTGATCCTGGGACCACAAGCGATAACACACGCCCGGCTCCAGGCGCCCGGCCCGGCCCGCGCGCTGGGTGGCGCTGGCCTTGGAAATGCGCTGGGTGTCGAGACGGGTCATGCCGCTGCCGGGGTCGAAACGCGGCACCCTAGCCAGCCCGGCATCGATCACCACGCGCACGCCATTGATGGTCAGGCTGGTTTCGGCGATGTTGGTGGCCAGCACCACTTTGCGCTTGCCCGCCGGTGCCGGATCGATGGCTGCCCGTTGCGCGGCGAGGTCCAGTTCACCGTGCAATGGGCACAGTAGAACCTGAGTGTTTTCGCCCAAGGCATCGGCCAGTTGCTGATGCACACGTCGGATTTCCGCCTGCCCCGGCAGGAACACCAACACACTGCCGGTTTCGTCGTTCAAGGCTTCAAGAATGGTTTGTACCAAGCGCGGCTCGATGAATTCACCGGACTGGAACGGTCGGCCCCAGCGCATCGCCACCGGGAACATGCGCCCTTCGCTGCGCAGGATCGGCGCGTCGTCGAGCAACCCGGCCAAGCGTTCGCCTTCGAGCGTGGCGGACATCAAGAGGATTTTCAGCGGCTGATCGTCACGGAACAGCTCCCGGCCATTGAGGCTCAGGGCCAGGGCCAGATCCGCGTCGAGGCTGCGTTCGTGAAATTCGTCGAAGATCACCAGGCCCACGCCCTCAAGCGCCGGGTCGTCCTGCAAACGCCGGGTGAGGATGCCTTCGGTGACCACTTCAATGCGGGTGTTGGGACCGACCTTGCTGTCGAGCCGAATGCGATAACCTACGGTTTCGCCGACCTTCTCCCCCAGCTCACTGGCCAGCCGTTCAGCCGCTGCGCGCGCGGCCAACCGACGGGGTTCGAGCATCAGGATGGTCTGGCCGGCCAGCCACGGTTCGTTTAGCAAGGCCAAAGGCACGCGGGTGGTTTTACCGGCGCCGGGCGGCGCTTCGAGCACGGCTTCGTGGCGTGTAGCGAGGGCTTCACGCAGGGCGGGTAAAACTTCATCGATCGGCAAAGAAATCATGCTGGCTCCCAAACAGAGCGGCGAGTATAACGGCGAACTGCAAGGCGTTCGTCAGGGTCTTAATTCATACCGACGACGTTTCGTTTCGAGATTACCCAGGAGATTTCATATGCGTGCTCCCTTTCGCCTGATTGGCGGTGTTCTGGTCGCAACCTTGCTGACTCAAGTGACCGCCTGCGGTTCGATCTTCTACCCGGATCGCCGTGGCCAGATCGAAGGCAAGATCGACCCGGCCATCGCCGCGCTCGACGCCGTGGGCCTGCTGTTCTACATCATCCCCGGCCTGATTGCGTTTGCCGTGGACTTCGCCACCGGCGCGATTTACTACGCACCGGGAGAGACTGCCCAGGTTGCACCGGAAAAACTCAAGGAAGCCATCGGCGCCGACGGCAAAGTCGATAACCGCAAGTTGCAGACTATTCTGGAAAGCGAACTGGGTCGCAGCTTCCCGCTGGACGATCCACGCCTGATCCAGAGCAAAGGCAACGCCCAGCAACTGGCGATGTTCGGCCTGCAACCCGCCGCGTAAATCCCTACGCGCGAAAGGACTCTTCAAGGAACGATGGCCCCTATGACCTCCAGCTCCGAACACGCCCGCCTGCTGCGGCTGGCGACCCGTGCCTCGGTGGCGGTGGCATGCATCCTGATCGTCGCCAAAGCCATCGCCTGGTGGTTGAGCGGCTCGGTGAGCATGCTCGCCGGGCTCACCGACTCGACACTCGACGGCGTCACGTCATTGCTCAACCTGCTGGCGGTGCATTACGCCCTGCGCCCCGCCGACAATGATCATCGCTACGGGCACGGCAAGGCCGAGTCATTGGCGGGCATGGCCCAGGCGTTGTTCATCGGCGGCAGTGCGGTACTGATCGCGTTGCAGGCCTACGATCGGTTGAAGCATCCCGAGCCCGTGGGCGCGCCGTGGATCAGTATCGGCGTGATCGTGTTTTCCCTCGTGCTGACCCTGGCGTTGTTGATGTTTCAACATCGGGTGGTCAAGGCCACCGGCTCCAACGCGGTGCGCGCCGACTCCCTGCACTACCGCTCGGACATGCTGCTCAACGGCAGCATTCTGATCGCGCTGGTGTTGGCCGGGTTTGGACTGCATCAGGTCGACCCCTGGTTCGGCCTGGGGATCGCTGCCTACATTCTGTGGAGCGCGGTGCAGATCGCTCGGGAGAGCTTCGCCGTGTTGATGGATGAAGAACTGCCGCCGGAGGTCAGCCAGCACATGCTGGAATTGGCGTGCAGCGTCCCCGGCGTATTGGGTGCCCATGACCTGCGCACGCGGATCTCCGGCAACCAGTGGTTTGTGCAGTTGCATCTGGAGTTGCCGGGGGAGCTGACGCTATCCGTTGCCCATGGCATCAGCGATCAGGCTGCCGCCGCCATTCACACCGCCTACCCGCGGGCCGAAGTGCTGGTGCACGCCGACCCGCAGGAAGTGGTGAAAGCCGCGCGGGATCAGTAAGTCACCTGATAACCGCGACTGCTCAGGCAGTTACCCTGGGCCTGTCGGTAGGCTTGCACCACCGACGGGTCTGGCTGGTAGGTGGCGGTTCGTGGATCGAAACCACTCTGCTGCACCGCGTATTGATAACACTCGTAACCATCCCGACTGACCTGCTCCGGCGACTGACCGTTGGCTGGATACGCCTCCACGTCATAACCGCTGTTGCCAGCGGGTGGTTGCGGTTGGCCAACCGGCGGTTCGACCACGACGTAATCCTGAGTGCTTTGCTGATAGGCGTAATAGGAACCGGCCGCCAGGAACAGCAGCGCCCCGCCGATCCATACCTGCTCGGCGTAATCGGGCAGGTACCTGACACGAATCCCGCGCGGTGGCTGCACCACCACGTAACGCGGGCCCAGCGGGCGATACCAGTAGCCACCGGAATAGAAGTAATCCATGCCACGGTAAGGCACGCGGTAGTCGCGCTCGGGAAAGCGGTCGATCACATGACCGGGACGATACCTGGGGCCAGGCCCCCAGCCGTTGCCGCGCCCACTCGGGCGCCCCTGCCCGTGATTGTCATAGGACGGTGCGACGGTGTAACCACTCCAGCGCTGTTTGTCATCGTTACGACGTGGCTGGTCCTGGTAGTAACCGCGCTGCGGCTCCTGGGTCTGGCGCACGGTGTCGGGCCGGGGCTGGATTGGCATGTCAGTGGCCGGCATCTGCGGCGGTGGCGGCGGCGAGCGCACCTGGCTGTTGAAATCCGGTGCTGGACGGCTCTGCCTCTGGTCATTGTCCTGACGTTGATTCTGGCCGCCGTGCTCTTTCTGGCGGTTGTCCTTGTTCTGCGCCCGGGGCTGATTCTGCTGCTGGCCGTTTTGCGGATGCGGCTGGTCACCGCCACCACGGCCCTGGTTATCGCCCTGATGCCCACCCTGGCCGCGTTGCCCGCCATCATGGCCACGGTTTTGCGGCTCATCGGCCATCGTTTGCACCGAGACACAGACACACAACAAACCAACACCGGCCAAACGCCAGATGCGCGATTTCATGCTTTACCTCATTGCGGGTAAGGGCCTGTACTTAAGACTGGGAAAGCGCTGGCCGGTTCTGCGACAGGTTATCTGTCACGCAACTTATTTATTGAGGCCAGCGGGTCAAATTCCACGCAAGAAAAAAGGGAGACCCGTCGGCCTCCCTTTAGAGAACTTCGTCCTGGCTCGACACTTGTGGCGTCGGCTCACCTCACGCCGTCTTCTGGACAGTGTGTAGCTCGGGGGCCGGCACATCCCCGGTGGGGGTGGCGACCGCGGCGGGCCTGATTCGGCGAGCCGCACTGGACTGTTTGTCCGAGCAGTGATTCTGGTGATAAGAATAGGCCGGGAGCGCCGGCAGAGGATTGCGAAGATTGCTGAATTAAACATCACTTGCGCAATTTTTAACCCTAGATACATAATCCTCCGCAATAGTTACGACAAAGGACCGATTGATGAGCAAGCTCGACCGTTACGACCTGAGTATTCTGGCGGAATTGCAGCGCGACGCACGCATCTCCAACCAGGAGCTGGCCGAGCGCATCGGCCTTTCGCCTTCGCCGTGCTCGCGGCGGGTCAAGCAACTGGAAGACGACGGCTACATTTCCCGCCAGGTCGCCCTGCTCGACCGCAAGATGCTGGGCCTGAGCCTGACCGCTTACGTGCTGATCGGCATGGACCGTCACACGCCGGAGCGTTTCGAGAATTTCGAAGCGGCCATCCGCACCCTGCCCCAAGTGCTCGAATGCAGCCTGGTGACCGGGATGGATGCCGACTATCAGCTCAAGGTCGTGGTGCCGGACATGGATCACTACCAGAAACTGCTGCTGGGGCATCTGACGCGGATTGAAGGCGTGACCAGCGTGCGATCGAGTTTTGTGTTGAATCAGGTGTTGAACAGCACCGAACTGCCTTTGACTCATCTGCGCAGCTGAGGACGCCATCGCGAGCAAGCTCGCTCCCACAGGTTTTGTATGGATCACGATACTGCGGTCAACACAAAACTTTGTGGGAGCGAGCTTGCTCGCGATGGGGCCGGCACAGGCGACGAATGACTGCGACACACCGACGCAGGTCAATACTGCACGAAGCCAGTGCGGCGTATACTCGCCGCGCCCTTTTAGCCTCGCCTGTGCTGGAGATGTTCGATGGATCCTGCAGTATTCGAAGAGTGGATGATGACCGGACTGGTCACGATCCTGATCATTTTCATGGGTTTCATCGTCTGGGATCTGGCGAAGAAGTCCAAGGCCGGGCGCTTTGGCTCGTTCATTCTGTTCTTCGTGCTCGGCCTTGGTGTTGCTGCATTCGTGATCAAAAGTGTGGTCATCGGCCTGATCGAATCCGGCACTTTATAAGCGCGCCGGTACTTCTTTCCACTGTCCCTGATCGAGCCCTTCGATCGTCCAGTCGCCGATCCTGACTCGCACCAGGCGCAAGGTCGGCAACCCGACCGCAGCGGTCATGCGCCGCACCTGCCGGTTGCGCCCTTCGCGAATCACCAACTCCAGCCAGCTGGTCGGCACGCTTTTACGAAAGCGAACCGGTGGATTGCGTGGCCACAGCTCAGGCTCGTCCAGTTGCCGTGCCTCGGCGGGCAAGGTCATGCCGTCATTCAATTCGACGCCGTCGCGCAAGCGCTGCAACTGTTCGGTGTTCGGCTCGCCCTCGACCTGCACCCAATAGGTCTTGGCCAGCTTGTGTTTCGGGTCGGCGATCCGCGCCTGAAGCTGGCCGTCGTTGGTCAGTAGCAACAAGCCTTCGCTGTCGCGGTCCAGTCGTCCGGCCGGATAGATTCCCGGCACATCGATGTAATCCTTGAGGGTCGCGCGCCCTTCGCCGTCGCTGAATTGCGTCAGCACATCGAAAGGTTTGTTGAACAGGATCAGCTTCGGCTCGGCTGGTGGCGCCTTGGCGACACGGCGCGGGGCTGATGGGGATGGTTTCGCGCCGGGGCGACGGGAAGGTGGACGAGATGGACGCGACATGGGCAAAACAACATCTAACGGTCAGGGCTGCTAATGCTAGTGCCCTGACCGCCAAATGACCATGACAAACCGTTAGCGGAACGGCGGCTCGTCGAAGCTGCGCAGTTTGCGCGAGTGCAGTGAGTTGAGTTCGGTGCGCAACAGATCCACCGCCTCGATACCGATCTTCAGGTGCTGGCTGACCGCGCGCTCATAGAAAGCGTTGGCCGAGCCCGGCAACTTGATTTCGCTGTGCAGCGGCTTGTCCGAGACGCACAGCAACGTGCCGTACGGCACTCGCAAGCGATAACCCTGCGCGGCAATGGTGCCGCTTTCCATGTCCACCGCCACGGCGCGGGACAGGTTGATCAGCGGCCGTTCCTGCGCCCAGCGCAGCTCCCAGTTACGGTCGTCGTAGGTCAGCACGGTGCCGGTACGCAGGCGTTTCTTCAGTTCGTCGCCCTTCTCGCCGGTGACGTTGGCCGCCGCTTGCTGAAGCGCCATCTGCACTTCGGCCAGGGCTGGAATCGGAATGTTCGGTGGCACCACCCGGTCGAGAATCCCGTCGCGACGCATGTAGGCGTGGGCCAGCACGTAGTCGCCAATGGTCTGCGACTGACGCAGGCCGCCGCAGTGACCGATCATCAGCCAGCAGTGCGGGCGCAGCACGGCCAGGTGGTCGGTGATGTTCTTGGCGTTGGACGGGCCGACACCGATGTTCACCAGGGTCACGCCGTGGCCATCGCTGGCAATCAGGTGATAGGCCGGCATCTGGTAGCGGTGCCAGACCACCCCGGCGGCAATCGCCGAGGCTTCGCCGTGATCCATGCTCTTTTCGATGATCACGTTGCCCGGCAGCACCATGCGCACGAAACGCGGATCGTTGCGCAGTTGCTCCAGACCATGGACGATGAACTGATCCACGTAGCGGTGATAGTTGGTCAGCAGAATCCACGGCTGCACATGCCGCCAGTCGCTGCCGGTGTAATGCACCAGTCGGCGCAGGGAGAAATCCACCCGCGCGGCATCGAACAGCGCCAGGGGCAGCGGGTCGGTGTTTTCCCAATCGTACAGACCGTCGGCAATGCCGTCGGTCGCCGCCGACAGGTCGGTACTCGGGAACACCCGCGCCAGCACGGGGGCAGTGACACCGGAACCCGCCAGCTCATCACCCTGCTCGACCACATACGGATACGGGATGTTCTGCTGGCTGACACCGACTTCCACGGTCACGGTGAAGTCGTGCATCAGCGGAACGAGCTGCTCCAGCAGGTATTTACGGAAAGCCGAGGGATGGGTGACGGTGACGCTGTAGGTGCCCGGCAGCTGGACCTTGGCGTAGGCACGGGTGGTCTGCGGGACTTCGCCCTGGCAGTGATAGGTCAGGCGCAATTCGGGATAGCGGAACATCGAGCGCTGTTCTGCATCGGGCTCGACGCGATCCTTGAGGTAACGCTTGAGCGCCTGGCTCAGCGCGGTGGTTGCACGATTGTGCAAGAGTGCAAGCCGATCCACGGCTTGCTCGGCGGTTTGAACGACAATAAAAGCTTCGGTCACGATCAGCATCCTGTGTTCTGACTTGCAGACCTTCATCTTGCCTGCATCGTCGCTTCACGGGAACAGTGGCATTGACTGAGTACAGAGAACAACTGTGGGAGCGAGCTTGCTCGCGATAGCGGCGCATCAGTCAACATCACTGTTGAATGTTGATCCGTCATCGCGAGCAAGCTCGCTCCCACAGGAGTTTACGGCGCTGATCAGAAGCCTTGAGGAGTCGAGCGCGCGACAATCGCTTCCACGTCCAGCCCTCGTGGTAACGCGCCATACACTCGGCCGCCGCCATCCAGGCGACTGGCAATAAACGCATCACTGACCACCGCATTCCCGGCTTCCAGCAACAGCTTCGCCTGCAGCCCCAGGGCAATGTCTTCGGTCAGTTGCCGGGCGCGGTACTGGATGTCGCTGGTGTCCTTGAAGGCCGCCTGCAATTGATGGATGTGCGCAGCCAGGCGCTTGTCGCCATGGCCATCGCCCAACTCGCTGAACAGCGCATCGAGCACGCCTGGTTCTTTCGACAGGGCACGCAGCACGTCGAGGCACTGCACATTACCGGAGCCTTCCCAGGTCGAATTCACCGGTGCCTCGCGGTAAAGCCGCGGCAGGATGCTGTCTTCGACATAACCCGCGCCGCCCATGCATTCGGCCGCTTCGTTGATCATCGCCGGCGCCCGTTTGCAGATCCAGTACTTGCCCACCGCCGTCACCAGGCGGGCGAATTTGGCTTCCTGCGAATCATCCAGATGATCCAGCGCCCGGCCCATGCGCAGGCTCAACGCCAGGGCCGCTTCGCTTTCCAGCGCCAGATCCGCCAGCACGTTCTGCATCAACGGCTGTTCGCTGAGCAGTTTGCCGCCAACCGATCGGTGAGCGCAGTGATGGCTGGCCTGGGTCAGCGCCTGACGCATCAGCGAACTGGAACCGACCATGCAATCGAAGCGGGTCATGGCGACCATTTCGATGATCGTCGGAACGCCACGGCCCTCTTCACCGACCATCCACGCCAATGCTCCACGGAACTCCACTTCGCTGGAAGCGTTGGAGCAGTTGCCGAGCTTGTTCTTCAGGCGCTGGATATAGAACTGATTGCGCGTGTCGTCCGGACGATGGCGCGGCAACAGGAAACAGGTCAGGCCCTTGTCGGTCTGCGCCAGTGTCAGGAAGGCGTCGCACATCGGCGCCGAGCAAAACCACTTGTGCCCCACAAGTTCATAGGCCTGGCCCGGACCGCTGGCGCCGACCGGATAGGCCTTGGTGGTATTGGCCCGCACGTCGGTACCACCCTGCTTCTCGGTCATGGCCATGCCGATGGTGACTCCGGCCTTGTGGACCATGCCGACATTGCGCGGGTCGTATTCGGTGGCGAGGATTTTCGGCAGCCACTTTTGCGCCAGGTCCGGTTGCAGGCGCATGGCCGGAACGCTGGCGAAGGTCATGGTCAGCGGACATCCACTGCCGGCCTCGGCCTGGCTGTGCAAATAGGTCATGGACGCGCGGGCGACATGGGCGCCGTCCTGCGGGTGCGCCCAGGGCAGCGAGGTCAGGCCGTGTTCGACCGCCGTGCGCATTAATTGATGATAGGCCGGATGAAACTCCACCAGATCAATGCGATGACCAAACCGGTCATGACTGTTGAACACCGGCTTGTTCTGATTGGCCAGGAACCCGGCTTCCATCAACGGGCCACCGGCCAGCGCGCCATAGGCGTCGATCCGCGATTCGGCCCAACCGGCCCCGAAGCGCCGCGACCATTCCTGCAACGGCAAGTCGATGCGGTACAGGTTGGCGCCGTCCAGTGACGGTGGCTGGTTGGTGACTTCGTGGGTTTCGGCGAACTGATGCAGGTTCATGACAGGGCTCCTTTGGTCGGCCAAGGGACTTCAGTTAAGCACCGCACCTCGGCCGATCAAAGTGTCATATACGCCTAACTGTCGGCGCTTTCGCCCTGTTTCGGGCAGAGCACACGGCGGTAGAGCGCGGCCTGCAAGTCTTCGAATTTCACCGGTTTGCTCAAGTGATCAATCACTGCGCCGGTCGGGCAGCGCTCACGGTCACCGCTCAGGGCGATCATGAACAACGGCAGCTCGGCATAACCGGGTAACGCGCGGATCCGGCAGCACACCGACTCACCGTCCGGCAGCGGCAACTGACAATCGACCAGCACCGCGTCAAACACTTCGCGCTGCAACAGATCGAGCGCGACATCGACGTTGTTGGCTGTACGAACGCGAAAGCCCAGCTTGAGCAACATGCCGCGCATCACCAACTGGCTGATGCCGTTGTCATCCACCAACAGCACGGCGCAATCCTGGGGCAAGCGCAGGCGCGGAAAATCCCGGGTCATCAACGGCGTCACCGGACGTTCGGCCGCCGGCAACCCGACTTCCACATCCAGCTGAAACCGGCTGCCGCGCCCTGGCTCGGAGCGATGAGTCAGTCGTCCACCGAGCAATTCGACCAACTGTCGGCAAATCGCCAGGCCAACCCCCAGGCCACCGTATTCACGGGTCATCGAGCCATCGAGCTGGAAGAACCGTTGATACATCGTGGCCTCCCCTAGATCTGTGAAACCAATGCCCGTGTCGATCACCGCAAAGGTCAACGCCAGCCGGTCGGGCTCGATGGTCCTGCCGGTCACCCGCAGCGCCAGACCGCCGACCTTTGTGAACTTGATGGCGTTATCCAGCAGGCATTCCAGGCACTGCGCGATCTTGACGTTGTCGCCGAGCAAGCGATCCGGCACACCTGGCGCGACATCGACCTTGAAGTCCAGCGACTTGCTCGATGCGTTGCCCTCGAACTGCGTGCGCAGTGCCTCGACCACGCCACGCAAGCTGAAGGTGTCGGCCGAGGCCTTGAGTTTGCCGGCCTGCAGTTCGGTGAGGGTGAGGATGCCGTTGACCATGCGCATCATGTCCCGCGCCGACCCCGAAGCCGTCTGCTGGTAGTACTCGAGTTCCGGGTCCATCTCGACCGTCTGCATCAGCTCCAGTGAACCGATCACACCATTCATGGGCGTGCGCAATTCGTGGGTCAGGGTGGCAAGGAACTCGTCCTTGAGCTTGTTACTGTGAGCCAGTTGCTGGTTGAGGACTTCAAGCTTCTGGCTGGCGTCGAACAGGGTTTGAGCCTGCTGCTCGCGCATCGCGTTGATGCGGTCGGCCAGCGCCAGGGACAGCAACGCCACTTCGATGGCCGAGCCGATCTGACTGGAATACATGGTCAGGAACACGTTCGGCAGGTATCCAAGCACCATCAGCGTATTGACGATGCCACCGAGTAAAAACGCCGACCAGGCAATGATGAAATACCGCGCCACCCGCAGGCCCCGCAGCCAGGCAAAGATCCCGGCGGCAAAAATCACCACGGTGAATGTCAGCGCCAGGGCCGTGGCCAGGCGCAAGGCCAGGGCATAGCTGGTCATCAATGACAGGCCGATCACCAGCGCACTGAAGGCAACCAGCGCCAGCAACAAGCGGTCAAGCCAGCGACTGTGGGTAGCCATCTGCAGGAAACTGCGGGCGAACTGACTGCCGAACAGCCCCGCACAACCGATGAAAAACGGCGTCGCAGCGTTGGCCCACCACGGATTGTCCGGCCAGAAATACTGCACGGCCGCACCGTTTACCGACAGCTGATACAAGCCGAACGAGGCGATATAAAAGATGTAGTAGAGGTAACTGGTGTCGCGCACGCTGAGGTAGATGAACAGGTTGTAGACCAGCATCCCCAGCAGTACGCCGTAGATCAGCCCCAGTACGTAGAGGCGCACGGGCTGCTCTTCGAGGTAGGCGGTGCTCGACCACAAGGTTACCGGCGCCTGGATCGAGCCTTCGCTTTGCAAGCGCATGAATACGGTTTCGGCCTGGTCCGGCTTGAACGTCAGGTCGAACAGATAGTTGTTCTGACGAATCTCGCGGCTGGCGAAGGGCAAGGCATCGCCGGTCTGCCTGACCAACTGATAGTTGCCGGCCGCATCGGGCAAATAGAGATCGAGATGATCGAGGGGCGGATAGGCCAGTTCCAGCAGCCAGGTCCTTTGCGCCGCCGGATTGGCTGGACGGTAATGCAGGTCGATTTTCAGCCAGAACACCGAACGCGAGTACCCGGCGTTAAGCGTATCTTTGTGGTGCGGCTTGAAGTTGCCGGCCGCCGCTTGCGCACGGATATCCGCGATGGTCGCCTGACCACCTGCGTCCTCATAGACCTGCAGGGTTCGGCCCAAGGGGAGGCTTTGAGTGAACTCATCGAACTCGACGGCGTTTGCCAGGAGGGGCAAACACAACAGCAACATCAGCAAATAGCGCATTGAAGCCCCAGCGTGGCCTGTCCGGTTCTGTCAGGAAGCCCCCCATTCCTTTTGAGCAGACGTAAAACCGGTATCACCTGTTATTGGTTTGGATCCACTCTAGCATAGCCGTTGATGGCCAATGAGAACCACAGAAATTTTTCCTACAAAGGCTCTAGAACGGGCGTTCCAGCAACACCAACGAACGATTATCAATGACAGGAATATCACTGTGGCGAGGGGGCTTGCCCCCGTTCGGCTGCGAAGCAGTCGTAAAACCAGCCGACTCGATGAACCTGACGGGTCACTGGGGCCGCTTCGCTGCCCAACGGGGGCAAGCCCCCTCGCCACAATGTATCGACCAAACACACTGCCACAACACCCGAAAAACAGGTTTGGTGGTAAGCTCGCGCACCATGAATATCTACAGCTCTCGCCCCGTTGTCCTCTGTCTCTCCGGCCACGACCCAAGTGGTGGCGCCGGCTTGCAGGCAGATATCGAAGCCCTGCTCGCACAGGGTTGCCATGCGGCTCCGGCCGTCACCGCCCTGACCGTGCAAGACACCGTCAATGTCACTGACTTCCGCGTCCTGGACCGTGAGTGGGTACTGGCCCAGGCCAATGCCGTGCTCAACGACTCCGAAGTCGCCGCCGTCAAACTGGGCATGCTCGGTTCCCTGGAAATGGTCGACACCGTGGTCGAACTGCTTTCGGCGCACCCGCACTTGCCGGTGGTCTGCGACCCGGTGCTGCGCGCCGGTGGCGGCGGACGCCTGGGCAAGGACGAAGTCGGCTACGCCATGCGCGAACGCCTGCTGCCCCTTTCGATCATTGCGACCCCCAACCTTCCCGAAGCCCGCATCCTCGCCGAACTGCCCGAAGGCACCGCGGACGAGTGCGCAGAAAAACTCCTGCCGTTCGTCAAACACCTGCTGATCACCGGCGGCCATGGCGACGAAACCGAAATCCACAATCGCCTCTACAGCCGCGACGGTCTGCGCGAAACCTTTACCTGCCAGCGTTTGCCGGGCAGTTATCACGGTTCCGGTTGCACCCTGGCCAGTGCGCTGGCCGGTCGTCTGGCCCAGGGCGAAAACCTCGCCAGTGCCGTGCAGACCGCGCTTAACTACACATGGCGCACCCTGCGTGATGCCGAGCAACTAGGCAAAGGCCAGTTCGTGCCGCGCCGCTTGCCACTGGATTTCTGCTCGTAACTTCTATTTGTAATGCGGTGAGGCTTGTCCGATGAAACTACGTGGCCTGTACGCCATTACCGACAGCCATTTGCTGGACGGTAAGCTGCTCAAGTACGTGGAGGCGGCGCTGGAAGGCGGCGTCACCTTGCTGCAATACCGCGACAAGAGCAGTGACGAAGCCCGTCGTCTGCGCGAAGCCGAAGCCTTGCGTGATTTATGCGAACGCTACAACACCCGGTTGATCATCAATGATGACGCTGAGTTGGCCGCACGCCTGAATGTCGGCGTGCACTTGGGTCAAACTGATGGTCCATTGTCTCCGACCCGCGCCCTGCTGGGTCGCGATGCAATCATCGGTTCGACCTGCCATGCGCAACTCGACCTCGCCGAACAGGCCGTCAAAGAAGGCGCCAGCTACGTCGCGTTCGGCCGCTTCTTCAATTCCAACACCAAACCCGGCGCCCCGACCTGCAGTCTCGACCTGCTCGACCAGGCACGCAGCAAACTGCACCTGCCGATCTGCGCGATCGGCGGCATCACCCTGGAAAACGCCGCGCCGCTGGTGGCCCATGGTATCGACCTGCTGGCCGTGGTGCATGGCCTGTTTGGCGCCGAGAGCACGGCTGAAGTAACCCGCCGCGCCCGCGCATTCAATGAATTACTAAAAGTCTGAGAGCCCGATCATGTCTCGTTCCGAAACGCTGTTTGCCAATGCCCAGAAACACATTCCCGGTGGCGTGAACTCGCCGGTTCGCGCGTTCAAGAGCGTCGGCGGCACGCCACTGTTCTTCAAGCACGCCGAAGGCGCCTACGTCACCGACGAAGACAACAAGCGTTATGTGGATTACGTCGGTTCCTGGGGTCCGATGATTCTCGGCCACAGCCACCCGGACGTGCTGGACGCCGTGCGCAAACAGCTTGAGCACGGCCTGTCCTACGGCGCCCCGACCGAGATGGAAACGCAGATGGCCGACCTGGTCTGCTCCCTCGTACCGTCGATGGAAATGGTGCGCATGGTCAGCTCCGGCACCGAAGCGACCATGAGCGCCATTCGCCTGGCCCGTGGCTTCACCGGCCGCGACAGCATCATCAAGTTCGAAGGCTGCTACCACGGTCACTCCGACAGCCTGCTGGTCAAGGCCGGTTCCGGCGCACTGACCCAAGGCGTACCGAGCTCGGCCGGTGTACCGGCAGCGTTCGCCAAACACACCCTGACCCTGCCGTTCAACGACATCGACGCGGTAGAAACCATGCTCGCCGAAGTCGGCCAGGACGTGGCCTGCATCATCGTCGAGCCAGTGGCCGGCAACATGAACTGCGTGCCGCCGGCACCGGGTTTCCTCGAAGGCCTGCGGACCCTGTGCGACAAGCACGGCGTGGTGCTGATTTTCGACGAAGTGATGACCGGTTTCCGTGTCGCCCTCGGCGGTGCCCAGGCGTACTACGGCGTGACGCCGGACCTGACCACCTTCGGCAAGATCATCGGTGGCGGCATGCCGGTTGGCTGCTTCGGCGGCAAGCGCGAAATCATGCAGCGCATCGCCCCGCTGGGCCCGGTGTACCAGGCCGGCACGCTGTCCGGTAACCCGCTGGCGATGGCCGCCGGCCTGACCACCCTGCGCCTGATCAGCCGCCCGGGCTTCCACGCCGAGCTGACCGACTACACCTCTCGCCTGCTCGACGGCCTGCAACAGCGCGCCGATGCGGCCGGCATTCCGTTCGTGACCACCCAGGCCGGCGGCATG
Source organism: Pseudomonas sp. GW821-FHT12A04 (assembly GCF_058807755.1). Lineage (NCBI taxonomy): Bacteria > Pseudomonadati > Pseudomonadota > Gammaproteobacteria > Pseudomonadales > Pseudomonadaceae > Pseudomonas > Pseudomonas sp. GW821-FHT12A04. The sequence goes on along the minus strand of NZ_JBXAQZ010000012.1, from coordinate 142,800 downwards.
TTCGGCCTGTACTTCAGCGGTGCCGACGACATCGTCACCTTCGATGACGTCATGGCCAGCGACGCAGCCCTGTTCGGCCGCTTCTTCCACCTGATGCTCGAAGGTGGCGTGTATCTGGCACCGAGCGCATTCGAAGCCGGTTTCACTTCGATCGCCCACGGCGAAGCTGAACTGAAGCTGACCCTGGACGCCGCCGAGCGCGCCTTCGCGGCCTTGAAGTAACGTTCAAATGCTGACGCTGGCCCTTGCCAGCGTCAGCTTTCGCCTACGCTCCCACGATTTTTCCTACTCATCTGCTAATAATCCCCCGCAAAGTGGGCGATAAATTTCCCGTGCAGCAGAAAAACGAGTAAAGACTTTGTAAGGTTGGCCCTGCTTATTTCATAATGCGCGCTTATTGGATCCCTCGATGGGTCCGCGCGCCCTTCAGAGGTAAGTCGATTCCCATGAACCGCACCGGCCGCACCCTTGCACTGGGCTGCCTGTTGCTTCTTCAGCCCCTGCTCGCGCACGCACAAGCAGGCGGCAACTCGTTGTTAATCCCAGCGATGGGTCGCTGCACCCTCAATACCCAGCCGCAAGACCTGGAACAGGCGCTCGCCGCCTGCCAGAAAGCGTCGGAAGAAGGGGATGCGCAAGCGCAATACGAGTTGGGTGAGTTCTACTACGAAGGCAAAAACACGCCGCGCGACCTCAATCAAGCCCTGAGCTATTTCGAAAAAGCCTCGCTGCAAGGCCACGCCCAGGCACAATTCAAACTCGGCACCATGTTCTTCCACGGCGAAGGCGTGCCGGCCAATAACGTTCAGGCGTACATCCTGCTGAAGATGGCGGCGGTCAACGGCGCCGAAGAGGCCCTGGACACCGCCGACGAAGTCACCGAAAAGATGCCCCGCGAAGAACTGGAGCTTGCTACCCAGGTGCTCGGGCAAATCTTCCGTAAATACCTGATGGAATTGCAGAGCGCCGATGGGCGTACGCCGTTCGCGCCACTGCCCTGACTTCCGTGTTGTTCTGACTGGCCCAATCGCGAGCAAGCTCGCTCCCACATCCGACTGCATTCCCATGTGAGAACTCGGTCAACTGTGGGAGCGAGCTTGCTCGCGATTGGGGGCGACCCGGTCTTGAGCCTTACTTCTCAGGCATCGGCATCGGAAACGGCATGACATTGCCGACCGCGCCACGGGCTTCGCTGATTTTCGGTGTTCCCATTCGCTCGACTTCATCGATACGCACGATCGAATGCATCGGCACAAAACTGCGCACTACGCCTTCGAACTGAGCCTTGAGCTTTTCTTCGCTCGGATCGACGACCACTTGCGTGCGCTCGCCAAAGACGAACTCTTCCACTTCCAGAAAGCCCCACAGATCACTTTGATAGATCTGCTTGGCGTACATTTCGAACACCTGGCCCTGATTGAGGAAAATCACCTTGTAGATTGGAGCTTCACGTTTGGTCATGGTGGGCGAAACACATCGGGGGATAAAAATGAGGGCGCGAACTATAGCATAGCCATCGGACGCGCAGCGGTAGGAACCTGGGTACATGTTCCCTATAATGCGCGGTTCTTTGAATCACGTGATGACTCTATTCCATGGCCAAGAAGCTTTACATCGAAACCCACGGTTGCCAGATGAACGAGTACGACAGCTCGCGCATGGTCGATCTGCTGGGCGAACATCAGGCCCTGGAAGTCACCGCTCGCGCTGAAGACGCCGACGTGATCCTGCTCAACACCTGCTCGATCCGCGAACGTGCCCAGGATCGTGTCTACTCCCAGCTCGGCCGCTGGCGCGAACTGAAGCTGGCCAACCCGGACATGGTGATCGCCGTCGGCGGTTGCGTGGCCAGCCAGGAAGGCGCGGCCATTCGCGATCGCGCGCCGTACGTCGACGTTGTCTTCGGCCCGCAGACCCTGCACCGCCTGCCGGAAATGATCGACGCCGCGCGCATCAGCAAGCTGCCGCAAGTCGACGTCTCGTTCCCGGAAATCGAAAAGTTCGACCACTTGCCCGAGCCCCGCATCGACGGCCCGAGCGCTTACGTGTCGGTGATGGAAGGTTGCAGCAAGTACTGCACGTTCTGCGTGGTGCCCTACACCCGCGGTGAAGAGGTCAGCCGGCCGTTCGACGACGTGATTGCCGAGATCATTCACCTGGCCGAAAACGGCGTGCGGGAAGTGACGCTGCTGGGGCAGAACGTCAACGGCTATCGCGGCCTCACCCATGACGGGCGCCTGGCCGACCTGGCCGAGCTGATCCGCGTGGTCGCTGCGGTCGATGGCATCGACCGCATCCGCTACACCACGTCGCACCCGCTGGAGTTCTCCGACAGCCTGATCCAGGCCCACGCCGACGTGCCGGAGCTGGTCAAGCACCTGCACTTGCCGGTGCAATCGGGCTCGGACCGCATCCTCGCGGCGATGAAACGCAACCACACCGCGCTTGAATACAAATCCAAACTGCGCAAACTGCGCGCCGCCGTGCCGGGAATCTGCATCAGCTCGGACTTCATCGTCGGCTTCCCCGGCGAGACCGAGAAAGACTTCGAGCAAACCATGAAGCTGATTGCCGACGTCGGCTTCGACTTTTCCTACTCGTTCGTCTACAGCCAGCGCCCGGGCACACCGGCCGCCGATCTGGCCGATGACACGCCGGAAGAGCTGAAGAAAGAACGTCTGAATGCCCTGCAGCATCGCTTGAACCAGCAAGGTTTCGAGATCAGCCGACAAATGGTCGGCTCGATCCAGCGAATCCTGGTGACCGATTACTCGAAAAAAGACCCGGGCGAGCTCCAAGGCCGGACCGAGAATAATCGTATCGTCAACTTCCGCTGCGACAATCCGACCCTGATCGGCCAGTTCGCGGACGTGCACATCGATGCCGCGCAGCCGCACTCGCTGCGGGGCTCGCTGATCCAGTAACACTGCATTCCACTGTGGGAGCTTTTGTGGCGAGGGGGCTTGCCCCCGCTGGATCGCGAAGCGGTCCCAAGATTTTGCGACTGCTTCGCAGTCGAACGGGGGCAAGCCCCCTCGCCACAGTTTAAGTGCCAAATTCCTGCATCTTATTTAAGAGCTTTCGCACCCACGCCACTGGCGCTATCCTTGAACTCATCACCATTGCCCCAGGGCGGCTAAATACGACCTTGAACGCACCCATAGAACCACATCGTTTCATCCTCGAGCCTTTTGAAGCTCGCCGCTTCGCCAATCTGTGCGGGCAATTCGACGAGCATTTGCGCTTGATCGAACAGCGCCTGACCATCGAGATCCGCAATCGCGGAAACCAGTTCGAGCTGATCGGCGAACCCAAACACACCACCTCCGCGGAAAACCTCCTGCGCCGCCTGTACCGGGAAACCAAGGGTACCGAGCTGTCGCCGGACATGGTGCACCTGTTCCTGCAGGAATCGGCCGTCGAGCAGCTGGACAACCACTCCCCCGCCGAACCGTCCGTCGCCCTGCGCACCAAGAAAGGCATGATTCGCCCACGCGGCTTGAATCAGCTGCGCTACGTGAAGGAAATCCTCGGTAACGACATCAACTTCGGCATCGGCCCGGCCGGTACCGGCAAGACCTACCTGGCTGTCGCCTGCGCGGTGGATGCACTGGAGCGCGAGCAGATTCGCCGCATCCTGCTGGTTCGTCCGGCGGTCGAAGCGGGTGAAAAACTCGGCTTCCTGCCCGGCGACCTGTCGCAAAAAATCGACCCGTACCTGCGCCCGCTCTACGACGCGCTCTACGAAATGCTCGGCTTCGAATACGTCGCCAAGCTGATCGAGCGCCAGGTGATCGAAGTCGCGCCGCTGGCCTACATGCGCGGCCGCACGCTGAACAACAGCTTCATCATTCTCGACGAAAGCCAGAACACCACGGTCGAGCAAATGAAGATGTTCCTGACCCGGATCGGCTTCGGCTCCACGGCCGTCATCACCGGGGACATCACCCAGGTCGACCTGCCACGCGGCACCAAGTCCGGCCTGCACCACGTGATTGAAGTGCTCAAGGATGTGCCGGGGATCAGCTTCACCCACTTCCAGCCCAAGGACGTCGTGCGCCATCCACTGGTACAGCGCATCGTCGAAGCCTACGAGCGCTTCGAAACCAAAGCGGCCGATGATGCCGCCGCCAAGGATAGCCGCCGCGATGCTTGAGCTTGACCTGCAAATCGCTACCGAAGCCTGCGCCCCCAGCGAGGCCGAGTTCCGCCAGTGGTGCGAACTGGCCCTGCGCCAGCGCACCGCCGACTCGGAGATGACCATTCGTCTGGTCGACGAAGCCGAAGGACGCGAGCTGAACCACACCTGGCGGCAAAAGGACTACGCAACTAACGTCTTGTCATTCCCGGCCGACGTGCCGGATGAGTTCCTCGACATCCCGCTGCTGGGCGATCTGGTGATCTGCGTGGCCGTGGTCGAGCGCGAAGCCGCTGAACAGGGCAAGGAGCTCAAGGCCCATTGGGCGCATCTGGTGATTCACGGCTGCTTGCATCTGCTTGGTTACGACCATATTGATGACGAAGAAGCCGAAGAAATGGAAGCACTGGAACGAACGTTGCTTGCAGAACTGGGCTTTCCCGATCCGTACGCGGACGACGAAACCGACGCATTCCCTACCGAAACAACAAAGGATTCAGAGTAATCGCTATGAGCGAAGATCGATCGAGCAACGGGCAGAAGTCATGGCTGGGTAAACTCACCCAGGCTTTTGCCCACGAGCCGAAAAACCGCCAGGAGTTGCTGGAGCTGCTGCGCGATGCACACCAGAACAAACTGCTGGACAGTGAAGCGCTGGCCATCGTCGAAGGCGCCATCCAGGTGGCTGACTTGCAGGTCCGGGACATCATGGTCCCGCGCTCGCAGATGGTCAGCATCAAGGCGACCCAGACACCGCGCGAGTTCCTGCCTGCCGTGGTCGACTCGGCCCACTCCCGCTACCCGGTGATCGGCGAAAGCCATGATGACGTGATGGGCGTGTTGCTGGCCAAGGACTTGCTGCCGTTGATCCTCAGGGAGAACGGCGACAGCTTCAACATCAAGGACCTCCTGCGCCCAGCCACCTTCGTGCCTGAGTCCAAGCGCCTTAACGTGCTGCTGCGCGAGTTTCGCGCCAACCACAACCACATGGCCATCGTCATTGACGAGTACGGCGGCGTGGCAGGCCTGGTGACCATCGAAGACGTGCTGGAACAGATCGTCGGCGACATCGAAGACGAACACGACGTCGAAGAAGACAGCTACATCAAGCCGCTGCCCAGCGGTGATTTCCTGATCAAGGCCCTGACACCGATCGAGAATTTCAACGAATTTTTCGACAGCGAGTTCTCCGACGACGAATTCGACACCGTTGGCGGCCTGGTGATGAGCGCGTTCGGGCATTTGCCAAAACGTAACGAAATCACGGAAATCGGCCCGTACCGCTTCCGCATCCTGAACGCCGACAGCCGTCGGATTCACTTGCTTCGCCTGACGCCCATTGCTCGCTAAGGATTGAAATGCGCTGGACAACCCGCCCCGGCTGGCCCGGTAACCTGCTGGCCGTGGCGGCCGGTGCAATCACCACTCTGGCCCTGGCGCCGTTCGATATCTGGCCACTGGCACTGCTCGCCGTAGGCCTGTTCTATGCCGGCTTGCGCGAACTGAGCCCACGTCAGGCCTTGGGTCGCGGCTGGTGTTTCGGTTTCGGCCTGTTCGGTGCCGGCACCAGCTGGATCTACTACAGCATTCACCACTTCGGCGGCGCGTCGGTATTGCTGGCCGGTTTCCTGATGCTGCTCTTCACGGCGGCAATTGCCTGGTTCTTTGCCCTGCCCGCCTGGATATGGGCGCGCTGGCTTCGCCGAAATGAAGCGCCGCTGGCCGACGCCCTGGCCTTCGCAGCGCTGTGGGTCGGCCAGGAAGCCTTCCGCGGCTGGTTCCTGACAGGCTTCCCGTGGCTGTATTCCGGGTACAGCCAGCTCGATGGCCCGCTGGCCGGGCTCGCGCCTGTCGGCGGGATGTGGCTGATTTCCTTCACCCTGGCCCTGACAGCTGCATTGATCTACAACGGCTTTCGCCTGGTTCGCACGGGGCGCAAAGGCTTCATCGCAGCCGGTGCATTGCTGCTGGTCGGGCCATGGCTGCTCGGCATGGCCCTCAAACATCATGCCTGGACCAGCCCTTCAGGCCCGCCACTGAGCGTCGCCGCCATCCAGGGCAACATCGAACAAAGCATGAAGTGGGACCCGACGCAGCTCAACGCGCAACTGGCGCTGTATCGCGACATGAGTTTCAGCTCCAGGCGAGTCGACCTTCTCATCTGGCCGGAAACGGCGATCCCGGTGCTCAAGGAGTCCGCCGAGGGCTACCTGAACATGATGGGCAGCTTCGCGGCCGAGCGTAAATCGGCGCTGATTACCGGCGTCCCGGTCCGCATGGAGGTCCACCACGAGAAGCGCTTCTTCAATGGCATCACCGTTGTCGGCGAAGGCGACGGCACCTACCTCAAGCAAAAACTGGTGCCGTTTGGTGAATATGTTCCGCTGGAGGATCTGTTGCGCGGGCTGATCGCCTTCTTCGATCTGCCGATGTCGGACTTTGCCCGCGGACCATCTGACCAGCCGCTGCTGCAAGCCAAGGGTTATCAGATCGCGCCGTACATCTGTTATGAAGTGGTGTACCCGGAATTCGCCGCCAGCCTCGCCGCCCGCAGCGACCTGTTGCTGACCATCAGCAACGACACCTGGTTCGGCACCTCCATCGGTCCGCTGCAACACCTGCAGATGGCGCAGATGCGTGCGCTGGAGGCTGGCCGCTGGATGATCCGCGCCACCAACAACGGCGTGTCCGGCCTGATCAACCCGTTCGGTCAGATTACCGATCAGATCCCGCAGTTCGAACGCGGCATCCTGTATGGCGAAGTGGTGCCGATGCACAACCTCACGCCGTACCTGGAATGGCGTTCGTGGCCATTGCTCATTCTCTGCGTGTTGTTGTTTGGCTGGGCGCTGGTTGCGAGCCGGATGGCGAAGACTGTCTGAAATCATTTGTGGCGAGGGAGCTTGCTCCCTCGCCACAGGGATTAGCGCTCAACGATAGAACAACGAATAACCGATCTGCCCCACCGCCTCGTTCATCAACTGCCCGTTCTGCCAGATCGCCTTGTACTCCGGCATCCAGCCTCCCAGTGGCCGCGCATTGTCGCCGCTCAGAAACCCTACCGGCGCCGGCACCACCTCAAACCCGGCCTTGCGGAAGCTCCAGACCGCTCGTGGCATATGCCCGGCATGAGTCACGAGCACCACACGTTTGATGCCCTGTGGTAGCAACACCTGGGCGCTGAACTGCGCATTTTCCCAGGTCGTGCGGCTGTGTCCTTCCTGCCAGCGCACGGTCACGCCAAAATCGTCGCGCAAGGAATCAGCCATCATCTGCGCTTCGCTTGGCGGAGTGCCGTAATGCAAGCCGCCGCTGGTCAGTACCGGCAGGCCGGAAGCCTTGGTCAGTCGCGCGGCAAAGCGCTGGCGCTCCAGGCCTACACCCGTGGGCTGGTCGGCACCCCAGGCCACGTCACCGCGCTCGCGCCCGGAACCAAGGACGACGATGGCGTCCGCGCGCTGCCCCAGCACTGCCCATTCGTCGCGGGCCAGCGGTGGCTCGCGCTCGAGCAGGCGGGCACTCCACTGCACCACCACCGGCAGGCTCATCAGCCAAAGACCACCCAGCCCCAGTGCAAAGCACACACCGGCGAGCCTTGGCCTTGAGCGGCGCAACCACCAGGCAAGCAAAAGCAGCAGCAATAGAATGCCGGGGGGTAAAAGAAGTTGTTTTACAAAGTAACGAAAAGGCATCGAGCATCTCCTGGAGATGCCCGAAGCCTAAGTGGGTTAGCGCAATGCGACAATCAATACAGAAGAACTATGCTTCAAAAAACCTTGGAGCACCGCTCTGCGTCTTATTTGAACTGCAAAGACCGGACCTTTACCGCGTCTCTGCCGGGAACCTTGTCCTTGAGCCAGATGATCTTGGCCGAACGTGGTGCGTCGAGTTGCTTTATCGCCTCTGACAAGCATCCGTGCGTCTCACGCTCACTGCGATCCAGATACGCCTTGATCAATGCAAACTCTGCGGAGCTCAGGCCACGCAGTTCCAGTTCCAGAGGGCGTACGTCGCGCAACCGGCCAGCAGTTCTTGCCGCTTCCAAGGCCAGGGCCAAACGATCGATCAGCCTTTCGTACAGCTCCGGTTTTGTAGCTTTTTGCTGTGACTCAACCATCCCTCACCTCATTGGAAGATAAGACCTACTCCCCAGTTAGAGCTTAGCTTCCATGAACAAACCGGCTGAGCGCCGCGACCAACGGCCCTCGCGGCGGTTTTTGCGGGACGCGCGGCAGCAATCAGGGTTTCCCTCGGTAGAGCGCGGTCATGTATGCTACGGCGCTTCCTGTAACTCCACTTCCAGCTCGGCTGGACATCGAAAACGCCAATGCGGCGTGATCAGCGTCCAGCGTTGCATTGAAGAGGATTAGGCCACCCCTATTCAGTTCAAAAGTAGCCATGCACGAACAATATCAGCCCCGTGAAATCGAAGCCGCCGCCCAGTCGTTCTGGGACGAGCAAAAGTCCTTTGAAGTCAGCGAACAGCCAGGCAAGGAGACTTACTACTGCCTGTCGATGTTCCCTTACCCCAGCGGCAAGCTACACATGGGGCACGTGCGCAACTACACCATCGGCGACGTGATCTCCCGCTACCAGCGCATGCAAGGCAAGAACGTTCTGCAACCCATGGGTTGGGACGCCTTCGGCATGCCGGCGGAAAACGCCGCGATGAAGAACAACGTAGCGCCCGCCAAGTGGACCTACGAAAACATTGCCTACATGAAATCCCAGCTGCGCAGCCTGGGCCTGGCGGTGGACTGGTCGCGTGAAGTGACCACCTGCAAGCCCGATTACTACCGCTGGGAACAATGGCTGTTCACCCGCCTGTTCGAAAAAGGCGTGATCTACAAAAAAAGCGGCACCGTGAACTGGGACCCGGTCGACCAGACCGTCCTGGCCAACGAACAGGTGATCGACGGTCGCGGCTGGCGTTCCGGCGCGCTGATCGAAAAGCGCGAAATCCCGATGTACTACTTCAAGATCACCGCCTACGCGGATGAACTGCTGGAGAGCCTGGACGAACTGACTGGCTGGCCTGAACAGGTCAAGACCATGCAGCGCAACTGGATCGGCAAGTCCCGCGGCATGGAAGTGCAGTTCCCGTACAACGTCGATTCCATCGGCGAAGCGGGCGCGCTGAAAGTCTTCACCACCCGTCCGGACACCCTGATGGGCGCGACCTACGTCGCCGTCGCCGCCGAGCACCACCTGGCTACCCTGGCCGCACAGAACAACCCTGAGCTGCAAGCGTTCATCGCTGAATGCAAGGGCGGCAGCGTTGCGGAAGCCGACGTTGCGACTCAAGAGAAAAAAGGCCTGCCGACCGGCCTGTTCGTTGAGCACCCACTGACCGGTGAAAAGCTACCGGTATGGGTCGCCAACTACGTGCTGATGCATTACGGCGACGGCGCGGTCATGGCTGTTCCTGCCCACGACGAGCGCGATTTCGAATTCGCCCACAAATACAACCTGCCGGTCAAATCCGTGGTGCGCACCAGCTCCGGTGACAGCAACCCGGCGCCATGGCAAGACGCCTACGGCGAGTACGGCACGCTGATCAATTCCGGCGAGTTCGACGACCTGGACTTCGCGGGCGCCTTCGACGCTATCGAAGTCGCGCTGATCAAGAAAGAACTGGGCGCCTCGCGTACCCAGTTCCGTCTGCGCGACTGGGGCATCAGCCGCCAGCGCTACTGGGGCTGCCCGATCCCGATCATCCACTGCGGCACCTGCGGTGACGTGCCGGTACCGGAAGATCAACTGCCTGTCGTGCTGCCGGAAGACGTCGTACCCGATGGCGCCGGTTCGCCACTGGCGCGCATGCCCGAGTTCTACGAGTGCAGCTGCCCTAAATGCGGCCAGCCTGCCAAGCGTGAAACCGACACCATGGACACCTTCGTCGAGTCCTCGTGGTACTACGCCCGCTACGCCTCGCCGCACTTTGAAGGCGGCCTGGTGGAAAAATCGGCGGCCGACCACTGGCTGCCGGTGGATCAGTACATCGGCGGTATCGAACACGCGATTCTTCACCTGCTCTATGCGCGCTTCTTCCACAAGCTGATGCGCGACGAAGGCCTGGTGAGCTCCAACGAACCGTTCAAGAACCTGCTGACCCAGGGCATGGTGATCGCCGAGACTTACTATCGCCGCGAAGCCAATGGCGCTTACACCTGGTTCAACCCGGCGGACGTCGAGCTTGAGCGTGACAGCAAGGCCAAGGTCATCAGCGCCAAGTTGAAAGCCGACGGCTTGCCGGTGGAAATCGGTGGCACCGAGAAGATGGCCAAGTCGAAGAACAACGGTGTCGACCCACAGTCGATGATCGACCAGTTCGGCGCAGACACCTGCCGCCTGTTCATGATGTTCGCCTCGCCACCTGACATGAGCGCGGAATGGTCCGACTCCGGCGTCGAAGGTTCGCACCGTTTCCTCAAGCGCGTCTGGCGCCTGGCTCAAGCCCACGTCACTCAGGGCCTACCGGGCAAACTGGACGTCGCCAGCCTGAATGACGAGCAGAAAGCCGTTCGTCGCTCGATCCACCTGGCCATCAAGCAGGCCAGCCAGGACGTCGGCCAGAACCACAAGTTCAACACCGCCATCGCTCAGGTGATGACGCTGATGAACGTACTGGAAAAAGCCGCACAAACCACCGACCAGGATCGCGCACTGATTCACGAAGGTCTGGAAACCGTGACGCTGCTGCTGGCTCCGATCACGCCGCACATCAGCCACGAGCTGTGGAATCAACTGGGTCACGCCGATCCTGTGATCGACGCCGGTTGGCCGGTGGTGGATGACAGTGCGTTGGTACAGGACAGCCTGCAACTGGTGATTCAGGTCAACGGCAAGCTGCGTGGCCACATCGAAATGCCGGCCAGCGCCAGCCGTGAAGAAGTCGAAGCCGCCGCCCGTGCCAACGAGAACGTGCTGCGCTTCGTCGACGGTCTGACCATTCGTAAAGTGATCGTAGTGCCCGGGAAACTGGTCAATATCGTCGCCAGCTAATTGGATCAGGCGCCAGGTGAGCCTGGCGCCGAGTAAAACCTTTCGGGCCGCTTGATCGGCCCACATGGTTTCAAGGGGAGCAACAAGATGATCAAACGCAATCTGCTGGTGATGGGCCTCGCGGTTCTGCTGAGCGCCTGCGGTTTCCAGCTGCGCGGCACCGGCACCAATGAACTGGCGATCAAGGAACTCGACCTGAGCGCCCGTAACGCTTATGGCCCAACCGTTACCCAGTTGCGTCAGGTACTGATTGGCAGCGGCGTCAAGGTCTATACCGGCGCTCCTTACAAGCTGGTACTGACCAATGAACAGGAAAGCCAGCGCATCCTCACCTACGCAGGTGCCGGTCGTGCCGGCGAGTACCAAGTCACCACCGTGTTGAGCTACGACATCCGTGGTCGCGGCGATCTGCCCCTGTTGAGCGACAAGCTTGAAGTGCAGAAGATCTATATGCACGACGGCAACAACTTGGTGGGCTCTGACCAAGAAGCTGAAACGGCCCGGACAGAAGGCCGCCGGGAGTTGGTTCAACGCATGATGCTGCGCCTGGAACAACTGAGCCCCACCCAACTGGACCAGTTGCAGCAGACTGCCGAAGCCAGGGCCAAGGCTGATGCCGCGGCGCTGGAAGCGGCAAAGAAGGCTGAAGCGGAAACCCCGCGTCAGTCGCCTGTCGAACTGCCACAGCAGTAAGACTTACGGGGCGCCTGTGCGCCCCGTTCGCCCTCTCTTATGAAGCTCGCCCCCGCCCAACTCGCCAAACACCTGCAAGGCGCCCTTGCGCCGGTCTATATCATCAGCGGCGATGACCCGTTGTTGTGCCAGGAGGCGGCCGATGCTGTTCGCACTGCCGCCCGCCAACAGGGATTCGATGAACGCCAGGTGTTTGCCGCCGACGCCAGTTTCGACTGGGGGACGCTGCTGCAAGCCGGTGCCAGCATGTCGCTGTTCGCCGAAAAGCGCCTGCTGGAACTGCGCCTGCCGTCCGGCAAACCCGGCGACAAGGGCGCTGCCGCGCTGATCGAGTACTGCTCGCGCCCGGCCGACGACACCGTGCTGCTGATCAGCTTGCCGAAACTCGATGGCAGCGCACAGAAAACCAAGTGGGGCAAGGCGCTGGTCGAAGGACAACAGACCCAGTTCGTGCAGATCTGGCCGGTCGATGTCGCCCAACTGCCAAGCTGGATCCGCCAACGTTTGTCCCAGGCCGGGCTTTCCGCCAGCCAGGACGCCGTTGAGCTGATCGCGGCACGGGTCGAGGGCAACTTGCTGGCCGCCGCCCAGGAAATCGAAAAGCTCAAACTGATGGCCGAAGGGGGTCAGATCACCGTTGAAACCGTGCAGGCTGCGGTGGCCGACAGTGCGCGCTTCGACGTCTTTGGCCTGACCGATGCGGTTCTCAATGGTGAAGCAGCCCATGCCTTGCGCATGCTCGAAGGGTTGCGCGGCGAAGGCGTCGAGCCGCCGGTGATTCTCTGGGCCCTGGCCCGAGAGTTGCGCCTGCTGGCCAATATTTCGCTGCAATACAGTCAGGGCACGCCGCTGGACAAGGCTTTCAGCCAGGCCAAACCTCCGATCTGGGACAAACGAAAACCCTTGATGAGCAAAGCCCTGCAACGCTACTCGGCGCAACGCTGGGCGCAATTGCTGCTCGAAGCACAGCGCATCGACGCGCAGATCAAGGGCCAGGCGGCCGGTTCGCCGTGGATGAGCCTGAGCCGGCTGACGTTGTTGATGGCCGGGCAACGCTTAACCCTACCCGCTGAGTAACCCCCCCCCTGTACGAGCGAGCTTGCTCGCGATGGTCGTTAAAGATAACGCAGACTTTCTGATTTAACGCAGCGCCCTCAAGTGCTTCGCGAGCAAGCTCGCTCCTACAAAGAACGGCGTTTTTTCCGACAGCCACCGGGACTAGACAGCCCCTCAACTTCGGCCGATGATTTGCCCCGCAAAAACCACTCACTTGCGAGGCACCATCATGAGCAAAAAGCCATCAAAGCATGGCCCCAACAAGGCCAAATCCATCATCGCCCAGCCATTGTTCCGCAGCCGCCAGGAACGCCCCACCAAGGGCAAAGGCAGCTACCGCCGCGAAGCCTTCCAGTCTGACAGCTGGGAGGCTTCTTACTTTCTGGCAGCGTAAAGCAGAACCCCCCTTCAACATGTTAAGGTCTGTACCTGATTCGTATTCCCTGGACCCGTGCATGCCTTTTTGTCTTCCCCATCGTTGGCACTTACGCCAATTGATCGCTGCCTCCAGCCTTGTTTTGCTTGTCGCCTGTGCGGAAAAACCGACCGCAGCCGACGCTCAGCCGCTTCAGACACTTCCTGTCGCTACCGCCCCGGCGGTTGTTCCGCAGGTGGTTCCGACGGGTGAGAACCTCGACATCCAGCCTACCCAGACATTTGCCGAATGGCAGGCGGGTTTCCGCAAGGATGCCCTGGCCGCCGGTATCCGCGCCGATCTGTTTGATCGCGCTTTCGCCAATGTCAGCTTCGACCCCAGTGTGATTCGTGCCGATCGCAGCCAACCGGAATTCGCAAAACCGGTGTGGGAATACCTCGATGGCGCGTTGTCGCCGCTGCGGGTACGCAAAGGCCAGTCACTGATCGACCAGTACGCCGACATCCTGCAAGGCATCGAGCAGCGTTATGGCGTTGATCGTCAGGCGCTGGTGGCCGTGTGGGGCATGGAAAGCAATTTTGGCCAGTTCCAGGGCAGCAAGTCGGTGATCAACTCGCTGGCGACCCTGGCCTACGAAGGCCGCCGTCCCGGCTTCGCCCACGCGCAATTGATCGCGGCCCTGCAAATCCTGCAACAAGGCGACATCGAACCCGAAAAGATGCTCGGTTCCTGGGCCGGCGCCATGGGCCAGACCCAGTTCATCCCGACCACCTACAACACCCACGCCGTCGATTTCGACGGCGACGGCCGTCGCGATATCTGGAGCAGTTCGGCTGATGCCCTGGCCTCGACCGCGCATTACCTGCAAAGCTCCGGCTGGCAGAGAGGTCAGCCGTGGGGCTTTGAAGTCCAGCTGCCGAGCGGCTTCAACTACGTACTGGCCGATGGCACGATTCGCAAGAGTGTTGCCGAGTGGCGCCAACTGGGCGTTACGCTGCCCAACGGTGGCCAAGTCCCGGCAGGCTCGGAGCAACTGTCTGCGGCACTGCTATTGCCGGCTGGCTACCGCGGCCCGGCGTTCCTTGTGCTCGACAACTTTCGTGCGATTCTCAAGTACAACAATTCGTCGTCCTATGCCCTGGGGGTGAGCCTGTTGTCCGAACGCTTCAATGGCGCAGGCTTGATCAGCGGTACGTGGCCAAAGGATGACCTGCCTCTGAGCCGTACCGAGCGGATCGAGCTGCAAAGCCTATTGAGCGCGCAAAACTATGACGCCGGCACCGCCGACGGGATCATCGGCGCCAACACCCGCAAGGCTATCCGCAGCGCCCAACAGTCGTTTGGCTGGCCGGCAGATGGGTATCCGACGCACAAGTTGCTCGAAGGACTGCGTAACCGCTAAAAGCATCGCGGGCAAGCCCGCTCCCACAGGTTCAGGGACGTTCACATGATTTGTGTGCGACGCGGACACTGTGGGAGCGGGCTTGCCCGCGAAGACTGACTGACAGGCGATAAAAATCTAGCGCCTGGCCACCACATCCTGCTCCAGCATCAATTCCTTGTTTCCCGCATCCAGCCTGATCAGCGCCCCCATGGGTAACGTCAGGTTCGGGTCGCAATGGCCGCTGCGCCACCCGGACAGCACCGGAATCTTCAATGGCTCGAAGATCTGCTTGAGCAACCTGTCCAGCGCCACCACCTCAACCCCCGCCACATCCCCGACCAACACGCCGCGCAGCTTGTGCAACGTGCCTGCCAGCCGCAGATGGGTGAGCAACCGGTCGATGCGATACAGCGGCTCGTTGATATCCTCGATCAACAGAATGACGCCCTCGGCGTCAATCTCGTAGGGCGTGCCCATGGTCGCGGCGATCATGGCCAGATTGCCACCGAGCAAGCGCCCGTGAGCCACGCCTGGCTCGATCGTGGTCAGCGGGTAGGCCACCGGATGCGCCAGCACTGTTCCCGCCCTCACCTTCCCTCGCAGCATGTTGAAGAACGAAGACTCGGTAGGTATTTGCTTCTCACCCAGCAGGTCGGCATTGAGCAACGGACCATGAAAGGTCACGAAGCCGGCATAACGACTGATCGCCAAATGCAGCGCAGTGATATCGCTGTAGCCGACGAACGGCTTGGCGTTGTCACGCAGCAAATCAAAATCGATGCGGTCGAGCAGCCGGGGCGTGCCATAACCACCGCGCAGGCAGATGATCGCATCCACCTCGCTGTCGGCGAACGCTGCATGCAGATCGTCGAGTCGCACCTCGTCACTGCCGGCCAGGTAGCCGTTTTTTTCGTAGACCCCGGGAAACACTTTCAGTGAATAACCCCGGGCACGCATCCATTGCACCGCCTTGTCGGTGTCCAGCGGCGCGGGACCGGCGGGTGCGATAACGCCGATCATGCCTTCCGACGGCAGTGCCGGGACGGGAGCATGAGGGCAAAGGGTGAGGGTCGGTCGAGCGGTCATCCGTGAATCTCCCTGCGTGAAAACATCAGCACACAGTAGTCAGGAACGGGGACAAACAGAAGAGGAACCGTTGCCCCGCAGGTTGCAGGAAAAGGCAGCCGTTATCGTAGGCCAGGCAAAAAAACGCCCGCAAGGCTTTGAAACCTTGCGGGCGTTTTATGTTTCACAGTCGATCAGGACGACATCAGCTCGGCCTTGACCAGCTTCGCCTGCTCGTCGGCGTGGTACGAGGAGCGAACCAATGGACCGGAAGCGACGTTCTTGAAGCCCATCTTGTAACCTTCCTCGGCGAACCAGGCGAAGGTGTCCGGGTGCACGAAACGCTGTACCGGCAAGTGGCTGCGGGACGGTTGCAGATACTGGCCGAGGGTCAGCATGTCGATGTCGTGCTCGCGCATGCGCTTCATGACTTCGATGACTTCTTCGTCGGTCTCGCCCAGACCCAGCATCAGGCCGGACTTGGTCGGAATGTGCGGCATCATCTGCTTGAAGCGTTGCAGCAGGGTCAGCGACCACTGATAGTCCGAACCTGGGCGGGCAGCCTTGTACAGACGTGGCACGGTTTCCAGGTTGTGGTTGAACACATCCGGCGGCTCGGCGGCGGTGATTTCCAGCGCGATGTCCATGCGGCCACGGTAGTCCGGGACCAGGGTTTCGAGCTGCACGTTCGGCGACAGCTTGCGGATTTCGCGGATGCAGTCGGCAAAGTGCTGGGCACCGCCGTCACGCAGGTCGTCGCGGTCTACCGAAGTGATCACCACGTACTTCAGGCGCAGGTCGGCGATGGCAATGGCCAGGCTTTCCGGCTCGTTGACGTCCAGCGGCTTCGGACGGCCGTGGCCGACGTCGCAGAACGGGCAACGACGGGTGCAGATGTCACCCATGATCATGAAGGTCGCGGTGCCGCCGGAGAAGCACTCGCCCAGGTTCGGGCAGGACGCCTCTTCGCACACGCTGTGCAGCTTGTGTTTGCGCAGCAGGGCCTTGATGCGGTCGACTTCCGGCGAAACCGGGATGCGGACGCGAATCCAGTCCGGCTTCTTCGGCAGTTCGGTGGTCGGAATGATCTTCACCGGGATGCGTGCAACCTTTTCGGCGCCGCGCAGCTTGACGCCGGCTTCAACCTTGGGACGCGGGGCCGGGCGCTCGGTGACATCAAGCGTCGGGATCATGGTTTGCACTGCATCAGTAGTCATATCAGTCGATTCCGCCCGTCAGGGTCGTCTGCTCAGCATAGTCGAGGTGTTTGACGAGCTGCGCGCGCAGCCGGGCACTTACCTCGGCAAATTCAATCGATCCTGCGTGATCGCTCAGCTGGGTCATCGCCAGCCCGGCGTAGCCGCAGGGATTAATCCGTCGAAACGGTTCCAGGTTCATGTCCACGTTCAAGGCCAGGCCATGAAAGGAACAACCGTGGCGGATCCGTAGACCCAGGGAGGCGATTTTCGCCCCGTCGACGTAGACACCCGGCGCATCGGGCTTGGCCACGGCGGTGACACCGTAACTGGCCAGCAGCTCGATCAGGCATTGCTCCATCCGGCTGACCAGATCGCGCACGCCAAACCCGAGCTTGCGCACGTCCAGCAGCAGATAAGCCACCAGTTGGCCGGGGCCGTGGTAGGTCACCTGACCACCACGGTCGACCTGCACCACCGGAATATCACCGGGAAGCAGCAGATGCTCGGCCTTGCCGGCCTGGCCCTGGGTGAACACCGCAGGGTGTTCGACCAGCCAGATCTCGTCGGCGGCATCGTTGCCGCGTTCGTTGGTGAAGCGTTGCATGGCATGCCAGACCGGCTCGTAAGCCATCTGGCCGAGTTCGCGAAAGCCCAGCACACCGGACATCACAGCACCATGTGCACGAAACCGGTTGCCCGCAGTTCGCTGTTGATGTTGTACAGCTGGTCCTGGTCGGTCGCGACGATGTGCAACTGAATGGTGGTGTATTTGCCGTTGCTGCTCTGGCGCTCATCAACACGCTCATCGTTGATCGTTGCATATTTGCGGACGATGTCGATGATTCTGTCCTTGTTGCCCACGCCGGTGTCGCTGATCACCTTAACCGGGTAATCATTGGCAGGGAACTCGATCTTTGGCGCCTTTACTTCGGTATCGGTCATGGCGTAACGGCCTCGTAAGCGTAAGCCGTGGCGACGGGCATGGCTGCGCGCCAGATCAGCGCGGAGCCATGCAGGTGCACACTAAATTCAGTTGAACAAGCCGTAGAAGAATAGACGGATGCTATCCCACATGCGGCGGAAGATACCACCTTCCTCGACAGCGTCCAGAGCGATCAGATCGGCGCTGTGCACCACCTTGTCGTCCAGTTTCACTTCGACTTTACCGATCACGTCGCCCTTGGCGATTGGCGCGATCAGTTGCGGGTTCATGGTCATGCTGGCAGCGAGCTTTTTCAGCTGGCCTTTTGGCAGGGTCATGGTCAGGTCTTGCGCCAGGCCAGCCTTGATCTGGTTGGTGGAGCCTTTCCAGACTGGAGCCTGAGCCAGCTCGGTGCCCTTCTGATAGAAGGTCTGGGTTTCGAAGAAACGGAAACCGTAGGTCAGCAGCTTCTGGGTTTCGGCGGCACGGGCCACTTCGCTGTTGGTGCCGAAGACCACGGCGATCAGACGCATGCCATCACGTACGGCCGAAGACACCATGCAATAGCCGGCTTCGTCGGTGTGACCGGTTTTCAGGCCGTCGACGGTCTTGTCGCGCCACAGCAGCAGGTTGCGGTTCGGTTGCTTGATGCCGTTCCAGAAGAACTCTTTCTGCGAGTAGATCGCGTAGTGAGCCGGGTCTTCGTGGATGATCGCGCGAGCCAGTACGGCCATGTCGTGAGCCGACGAGTAGTGCTCAGGGTTCGGCAGACCGGTCGGGTTCATGAAGTGGCTGTTGGTCATGCCCAGGTCGCCAACGGTTTTGTTCATCATGTCGGCGAACGCGTCTTCGCTACCGGCGATGTGCTCGGAGAGCGCAACGCTGGCGTCGTTGCCCGACTGGATGATGATGCCGTGCAACAGGTCGCTGACAGTCACCTGCGAGCCGACCTTGATGAACATCCGCGAACCGCCGGTACGCCAGGCGTTTTCGCTGACGGTCACCGGATCGTTTTCGCCGATCTGGCCACGACGGATTTCCAGAGTCGCGATGTACGCGGTCATCAGCTTGGTCAGGCTGGCCGGCGGCAGACGCTGGTCACCGTTGTTCTCGACCAGCACGTTGCCGCTGCTGGCATCCATGAGCACATAGGCCTTGGCGGCCAGTTGTGGTGGCGAAGGCATCATCTCGACCGCGAACGCGGCGGGTGAGAGAAGCAGCGGGACTAGCAGGAACAGGCGTTTGGCAAAGGTGGTGATGTTCATCCGTCTCTCGAAATCGCTAATGGAAACTTGCCCAAGGGCAAAACTAATCAAATGACTTTCTAACGAGTCATCGCGTGTTCAGTTGCTCACTCAGTCACCCTTGCCGGGCTTTTGTTCTTCAACGAGTCAACAACCTGGTTCGCCCCCCAATACCGCAGACGAACCGTCAATCAAGCTCTACGTATTACTCCGTGACCACACTCGGCGAACCGAGATTGGCCAGGCGCACGCTGTTCTGTACTTGCTGGATTTCACCCGGCGAACCGATCGGGCCCATGCGAACCCGATGCAGGGTCTGCTGATTGCGCACGATCGAGCTGATGAACACCGGAGCGCTCACCATCCCGCTGAGCTTCGATCTCAGGAGTTCTGCAGCGTCCGGGTTGGCGAACGCGCCCACCTGCAGATACTGGCCAGAGGCTGCTACAGAAGCGTTTTTTTTTGCATCGAGCTGCACGGGCACCACCGCGGCGGCGTGTTGCTGCGGCGGCGGCGTCCATTGCTCGACGGTGCCGGCCGAAGCCGTGATCACCGGGGCGCTATTCTGCGCGACTTTCGGTTCGTTGAGCATTAATGGTGCCGGACGGCCCTTGGCGGCCCACCATTGCTGCGGATCGATGCCTTCGACCTTGACCCGCGCGGTGCCGGTTTCGGCGTAACCGAGTTTCTTGGCGGCCGCGTAGGACAAGTCGATGATCCGGTCCGAATAGAACGGCCCGCGGTCGTTGACGCGCAGGATCACCGACTTGTTGTTGTCCAGGTTGGTCACCCGAACGTAACTTGGCAGTGGCAGAGTCTTGTGGGCAGCGCTCATGCCGTACAGGTCATACACTTCGCCGTTGGCGGTGTTCTGGCCGTGAAACTTGGTGCCGTACCAGGACGCCGTGCCCGACTGCACGTAGGTCTTTGACTCCTGCAGCGGAAAGTAGGTTTTGCCCAGTACCGAGTAAGGAGCGGCCTTGTACGGGCCGGTGTGCAGGGTCGGCGTGGCGTCCGGGATACGCGAAACATCGACATCCCACCATGGCGCGCCATCCTTGTGGGCGCGGTTGATGTCCAGCCCCGGCGTCGTGCGCACAGCGGTGCTGCTGGTCTTCTGGGCCGGCGCACGGCTGGTCGAACAACTGGCGACCAGCATTGCCAACGCGGCGAATGCCATCAGCTTCAGGGGTTTATTGATAGGCAATGCCCGCATTACTTGACGCCCCGTGCTTGGACCAGCTGTTCAGACAGTTGATGTACGGCCATGGCGTACATCACGCTGCGGTTATATCGCGTGATCGCGTAAAAATTCTTCAGGCCCATCCAGTACTCGGAGCCATTGTCGCCTTCCAGGCGGAACGCAGTAACCGGCATATCATCGCGCAGCGCATCATGACTTGACCACCCCAGGGCTCGCAACTCCCCGACGGTTTTCGTCGGTTCGATACCGGTGGTCAAACCTTCGTCGACCTGATCGCCACGGACATCGCCGCGGCTGACTACCGGTTCGCCGGCGACCCAGCCATGGCGCTTGAAGTAACTGGCGACACTGCCAATGGCATCATCCGGATTGGTCCAGATGTTGATATGGCCATCACCGTCGAAATCCACTGCATAAGCGCGGAAACTGCTCGGCATGAACTGCGGCAATCCCATTGCGCCAGCGTAGGAGCCTTTGAGCGTCAACGGATCGACCTGCTCTTCGCGGGCCAGCAGCAGGAACTCACGCAACTCCTTGCGGAAAAACTCGGCACGGGGAGGATAGTCGAAACCCAGGGTCGACAAGGCATCGATCACCCGGAAATTTCCGGTATTACGGCCGAAAAAGGTTTCAACACCGATGATCGAGACAATCACCTGGGCCGGCACGCCATATTCCTGCTCGGCACGAGCCAACACCGCTTCGTGCTGACGCCAGAAATCCACACCCCGGGCTATGCGCGCATCGGTGATGAACATCGGGCGATACTCGCTCCACTGCTTGACCCGTTCGGCAGGTTTGGAGATGGCGTCCAGAATCGACTGCTTGCGCTCGGCTTCGCGGAACACACCCATCAATTGTTCACCGGCGAAACCGTAGTCGCGGGTCATTTCACCGACGAATTCGGCCACCTGGGGTGAGCCTTCGTAGTCGCCGGCCAACGCGTCCGGCATGGTGCCAAGGATGCTTACCAGGCTGACCCATGGCGCGTATCGAGTCGCCCAGCCACGCATTACTTGCATTGAAAATTTCACCTTATTCAAACCTGCGCGATCCACTTGCGATGGGTATGGATCGACATCAAAACCCCAAACGCTGACAGTAGCGTCACCAGCGAAGTTCCTCCGTAGCTAATGAACGGCAACGGCACCCCCACCACCGGCAACAGGCCACTGACCATACCGATGTTGACGAAAACATAAACAAAAAACGTCATGGTCAGGCTGCCCGCGAGCAACTTGCCGAACAATGTCTGCGCCTGGGCGGTAATCACCAGGCCGCGGCCGATCAACAGCAGGTAGATCAGCAACAGCGCGCAGATCCCCACCAGGCCGAACTCTTCACCCAATACGGCAATGATGAAGTCGGTATGGCTTTCCGGCAGGAAGTCCAGGTGCGACTGGGTGCCCAGCAACCACCCCTTGCCGAACACCCCGCCGGAGCCGATGGCGGCCTTGGACTGGATGATGTTCCAGCCGGTGCCTAGCGGGTCACTTTCCGGGTCGAGGAACGTGAGGACGCGCTGCTTCTGGTAATCGTGCATAACGAAATACCACATGGCCACGGACACCGGCACGGCGGCAGCGAGCACGCTGAGGATCCAGCGCCAGCGCAGGCCACCCATGAACAGCACGAAGGCGCCCCCCGCCAGAATCAGTAATGAAGTGCCGAGGTCGGGCTGACGCACGATCAGGATGAATGGCAAGCCGATCAGGAACAGGCTCACCCCCACATGCTTGAGTTGCGGCGGCAAGGTGCGCTTGGACAGGTACCAGGCGATGGTCGCCGGCATCAGGATCTTCATGAACTCCGAAGGCTGGAAGCGGATCACCCCGGGAATGTTGATCCAGCGGGTAGCACCCATGGCGTTGTGACCCATGACGTCGACGACTACCAGCAACAGCACGCCGATCACATAACCGACCGGGACCCAGCGGGCCATGAAGCGTGGCTCGAACTGGGCGATGACGATCATCGACACCAGGCCGATGCCGAAAGAGGTGGCTTGTTTGGCCAGCAGATCCCAGCTTTTGCCACTGGCCGAATAGAGTACGAACAGGCTGCCGGCCGCCAGGGTCAGCAGCAGGATCAGCAACGGGCCGTCGATGTGCAGGCGTTGCAGCAGCGTCGCACGGCGACGCATCACATCCTCACTGGAGAGCATGCGATCGAAGTTATTCATCACGGGCGGTAGCCTCTGCACTGATAGGGCTGGCGTATTCGGGCTTCAACCGACCGTCCTGGTCCAGGAGCCAGGCATCCATGATTTGGCGCACCACCGGCGCGGCGACGCCGGAGCCGGACTCGCCGTTCTCAACCATCACCGACACCACGATTTTCGGGTCGTCGGCCGGCGCGAAACCGACGAACAGGGCGTGGTCGCGATGGCGCTCCTGAACCTTGGAACGGTCATACTTCTCACCCTGTTTGATCGCGACCACCTGGGCCGTACCCGACTTGCCGGCGATCCGGTATTGCGCGCCGATCGAGGCTTTGCGCGCCGTACCGCGGGCACCATGCATAACCTGCTGCATGCCGTGGTTGACCCTGGTCCAGTCCGAGGGGTCGCGCAGGATGATGTCCGGCATCGGATTCTCATCCACCGGCTTCACGCCCTCGATGGTCTTGGCCAGGTGCGGACGGTTCCAGACGCCTTTGTTGGCGACCAGAGCGGTGGCCTGGGCCAGTTGCAACGGGGTCGACTGCATATAGCCCTGGCCGATCCCCAGAATCAGCGTTTCACCCGGGAACCACGCCTGCCGGCGGGTCGCACGTTTCCATTCGCGGGACGGCATCAGCCCCGGCGACTCTTCGAACATGTCCAGGGAGACTTTCTGGCCGATGCCGAACTTGGTCATGTATGCCGACAGCCGATCGATCCCCAGCTTGTGGGCCAGGTCATAGAAGTAGGTGTCGTTGGAACGCATGATCGCCGTATCGAGATCGACGAAACCGTCACCGGTGCGATTCCAGTTACGGTATTTGTGATCGTAGTTGGGCAGCATGTAGTAACCCGGGTCGAACACTCGCGACGACGCCGTCACCACGCCCGCGTCCAGACCGGCAATCGCCACCGCGGGCTTGATGGTCGAACCCGGCGGGTACAGGCCACGCAGCACGCGGTTGAACAGCGGCCGGTCGATGGAGTCGCGCAGCTCGGAATAGGCCTTGAAGCTGATGCCGGTGACGAACAGGTTCGGGTCGAAACTCGGTTGGCTGACCATCGCCAGCACTTCTCCGGTTTTCGGGTCCAGCGCTACCACCGCGCCACGACGACCACCGAGCGCAGCTTCGGCGGCTTCCTGCAATTTGATGTCCAGACTCAGGACGATGTCCTTGCCGGGAATCGGATCGGTACGCTTGAGCACGCGCAGTACGCGGCCCCGGGCGTTGGTCTCGACTTCCTCGTAACCCACCTGGCCGTGCAATTCAGGCTCGTAGAAACGCTCGATGCCGGTTTTGCCGATATGGTGGGTGCCGCTGTAATTGACCGGGTCCAGCGACTTGAGCTCTTTCTCGTTGATCCGCCCCATGTAGCCCACCGAGTGAGCAAAGTGCGCCCCCTGGGGATAGTGACGAACCAACTGCGCGACCACTTCCACGCCCGGCAGGCGGAACTGGTTAACGGCGATCCGGGCGATCTGCTCTTCGCTCAGCTCAAACAGGATCGGCACCGGCTCGAACGGCCGGCGCCCCTGACGCATGCGCTTCTCGAAGATCACCCGGTCCTCGGGCGTCAGTTCCAGCACTTCGACGATCACGTCGAGCACCTGCTGCCAGTCGCCGGAACGCTCGCGGGTCATGCTCAGGCTGAAACTCGGCCGGTTATCGGCAATCACCACGCCGTTGCGGTCGAAAATCAGCCCGCGAGTCGGCGGAATCGGCTGCACGTGGACGCGGTTGTTTTCCGACAGGGTCGAGTGGTACTCGTACTGGATCACCTGCAGGAAATACAGACGCGCGATCAACACCGCAATCAGCGCCACCACTGCAATGGCCCCGAACACGACGCGACCACGCACCAGACGGGCGTCTTTTTCGTGGTCCTTGATGCGGATCGGCTGGGACATGAGGGCAGAACTACTTGTGGTAAGGGTGACCGGACAACACGGTCCAGGCACGGTACATCTGTTCGCCGATCAGGATCCGCACCAGCGGGTGCGGCAAGGTCAGCGGCGACAACGACCAGCGCTGGTCGGCCCGGGCACAGACTTCCGGCGCCAGCCCTTCGGGGCCACCGACCATGAAGTTGACAGTGCGCGAGTCCAGCCGCCAGCGATCGAGCTCGACCGCCAGTTGCTCGGTACTCCAGGGCTTGCCATGGACTTCGAGAGTGACAATCCGCTCGTTCGGCCCGACCTTGGCCAACATGGCTTCGCCTTCCTGACGGATGAAACGGGCCACGTCGGCGTTCTTGCCACGGGTATTGAGCGGAATTTCCACCAGTTCCAGCGCCAGCTCGGACGGAAGACGCTTGGCATATTCATGCCAGCCTTCTTCCACCCACTTGGGCATGCGTGAACCGACGGCGATCAGTCGCAGTCGCACAGCGGTCCCTTATTCCTGGTCTTTGTTGAGCTTGTTGAAGTGCTCGTGACCAACTTCAGGGCTGTGGTGCTTGCCATCGGCCGCACGGCTCTGCTCGGCACCCTTCCACAGGCGCTCCAGGTCGTAGAACTGACGGGCGTTGGAGGTCATCATGTGAACGATCACGTCGTCCATGTCCAACAGCACCCAGTCGCTGTCGCCCTTGCCTTCTTCACCCAGCGGCTTGATACCCAGGGCTTTGACGGCCTCGCGAACCTTGTCCAGCATCGCGCCGATCTGGCGGTTGGAGGTACCGGTGGCGATGATCATGTAGTCAGTGATGCTCTGCTTGTCGCGAACATCAATCACCAGCACGTCCTGGGCCTTGACGTCTTCAAGGGCGGCTACGGCGATCTTGACCAGCTCGTCGCCTTTAGGCGGCTCGGCGGCGAGGACCTTTTCCGGCAGCGGGGCACTCTTGAATGTGCCTTTGCGTTTTACTTTGCTTTCGTTGTTGCTCGTCATATAAAACTCGTTTTGCTCGTTTGTTCGGGCGCTTCAATACACGTTGTTGCCACGTGCCTTGAGGCACTCCCATTCAGTTCGACGCACGGTAGAGTCCGTGCGCATCGATGTAGGCCAGGACCGCGTCGGGCACCAGGAAACGTACCGACTTACCGCTGGCCAGCAGTTGACGGATCTGGGTGGCGGATACCGCGAGCGGTGTCTGCCAGACGAATGCAATCTGTCCGCTCGGCCCTTTGAGGGCCAGCGGGTCGCTCACCGAGCGCGCTGCCAGCAGGTTGCGCAAGGCATCCGGCGGTTCGCTGTCGGCATCCGGGCGTTGCAACACCAGGATATGGCAATGCTGGAGCAACTCTTCCCAGCGGTGCCAAGTGGGCAGGCCGCAAAAAGCGTCCCAGCCCAAAAGCAGAAAAACCTGGTCGGATACGGCCAGTTCGGCGCGCATCAGTTCCAGGGTATCAATGGTGTAGGACGGTTTGTCCCGCTGCAATTCGCGGGCGTCCACCACCAACGGCGCCACACCGGCCACCGCGCACTCGACCATCGCCAGACGGTCTTTTGCCGACACCTGCGGCTTGTCCCGATGGGGCGGCCTGGCACTGGGTGTCAGGCGCAACTCATCGAGCGCAAGTGTTTCGGCGACTTCCAGCGCACCGCGCAAATGGCCGATGTGCACCGGGTCGAACGTTCCGCCCAGCACACCAATGCGGCGAGGGGCTGGCTCGCTGACGGTGACCGGGGCTGACGGGTCGAAGTCGCCCAAGTCAGACCGGCTCCTGTCCGCGCAACTGCCCGTCGCCGACCACGATGTACTTCTCGCAGGTCAGTCCCTCGAGGCCCACCGGGCCGCGGGCGTGCAGCTTATCAGTAGAAATGCCGATCTCGGCACCCAATCCGTATTCGAAGCCATCGGCGAAGCATGTCGGGGTATTGATCATCACCGACGAGGAGTCGACTTCAGCCACGAAACGCCGGGTGTCGCCCTGGTGTTCGCTGACAATCGAATCGGTGTGATGGGAACCGTAATGATTGATGTGCTCGATGGCCTGTCCCAGTCCGTCGACCACGCGGATCGACAAAATCGCCGCCAGGTACTCGGTGCTCCAGTCTTCTTCGGTAGCGGCCACGGCATCGATGATTGCCCGGGTACGCTCGCAGCCGCGCAGTTCGACGCCTTTTTCGCGGAACTGTGCCGCCATCGCCGGCAGGAACTCCCTGGCGACGGTTTGATCGACCAGCAGCGTTTCCATGGCACCGCAGATGCCATAACGGTAAGTCTTGGCATTGAACGCGATGCGCTGGGCCTTGGCCAGATCGGCGTGTTCACTCACGTAAACGTGGCAGATGCCGTCCAGGTGTTTGATCACCGGGACACGGGCATCACGGCTGACGCGCTCGATCAGGCCACGACCGCCGCGCGGCACGATGACATCAACGTATTCAGGCATGGTGATCAGCGCGCCGACGGCAGCGCGATCGGTGGTTTCGACCACTTGCACCACTGCGGCCGGCAGATCGGCCTCGGCCAGGCCACGCTGAATGCAGGCGGCGATGGCGCGATTGGAATGAATGGCCTCGGAACCGCCACGCAAGATGGTCGCGTTACCGGACTTCAGGCACAGACTGGCCGCATCGATGGTCACGTTCGGTCGCGACTCGTAGATGATTCCGATCACGCCCAGTGGCACGCGCATCTTGCCGACCTGAATACCGGACGGACGGAAGCTCATGTCACGGATAGCGCCGACCGGGTCCGGCAGGGCTGCCACCTGACGCAGGCCGACGATCATGCCGTCGATACGCGCCGGGGTCAGTGCCAGGCGCTCAAGCAGGGCCGGCTCAAGACCATTGGCGCGACCGGCAGCCAAATCCTGTTCATTGGCCGCCGTCAGCTCGGCGCGGGCAGCGTCCAGCGCGTTGGCGGCGGCCTGCAGGGCGCGGTTTTTCTGCGCGGTACTGGCACGGCCGATCACGCGGGAAGCTTCGCGGGCAGCGCGACCCAGGCGGGTCATGTAGTCAAGAACGGACTCAGTCATGGTCTGGCGTGGTCTTTGATTAGGTCTTGGTAAAGAGTAAAGCGACAGATTATAGCTGTCGCGCCC
Organism: Pseudomonas sp. GW821-FHT12A04; assembly: GCF_058807755.1. Lineage (NCBI taxonomy): Bacteria > Pseudomonadati > Pseudomonadota > Gammaproteobacteria > Pseudomonadales > Pseudomonadaceae > Pseudomonas > Pseudomonas sp. GW821-FHT12A04. The sequence goes on along the minus strand of NZ_JBXAQZ010000012.1, from coordinate 115,360 downwards.
ACCGACTAACAGCGGTGACGGGCGGATGGTCGAAATGGAGGGCAAATTGCCGATGTTCAGCCGGGATTAAGCTGCAAATTGTTATCATCACGACTCATTCAGCCCTGACAAATGCCGGTCATCATGTCCAATCTGACTGTTCGAGCGTCCGCCGCGAGCCTGCCCACGGGTCTCCCGGACGCGTTTTTCGACCGTGACGCGCAAATTCTGGCCCGGGATTTACTGGGCAAAGTCATTCGCCATCGAGTGGGCGACCTGTGGCTCAGCGCCCGAATTATCGAGACCGAGGCCTACTACTGCGCGGAAAAGGGCAGCCACGCATCCCTCGGCTACACAGAAAAGCGTAAGGCTTTGTTTCTGGATGGCGGCCACATCTATATGTATTACGCTCGGGGCGGCGACTCACTGAACTTCAGTGCTCAAGGGCCGGGAAACGCGGTACTGATCAAATCCGCCTACCCGTGGGTCGATCAATTGAGCGGGCCGGCCAGCCTGGCGCAGATGCTACTGAACAATCCCGATTCCCAGGGCCACCCTCGCCCGTCACAAAAACTCTGTGCCGGGCAAACCCTGCTCTGCAAGGCGCTGGGCCTGAAAGTGCCGGTATGGGACGCCAAACGCTTCGACCATGAAGTGCTGCTGGTAGAGCACGTCGGGCAGACGCCCGCCCACATCATCCAGACCACGCGCCTGGGCATTCCCCACGGGCGCGATGAACACCTGATGTACCGCTTCGTCGATGCGGCCTACGCGCCTTATTGCACGCGCAACCCGCTACGACGGGGACAGGTCGAAGGTCGCGATTATTTTGTGCTGTCCTGAGACCGATCCGGATTTTGAAACTGAAGGAATCTTCTGTAGGAGCGAGCCTGCTCGCGATGAGGTCAGCACAATCAACATCACCGTTGACTCAAAGTGCGCTATCGCGAGCAGGCTCGCGCCTACAAGTAGAAAATTGAACATTTGATGGAGTGGTTTTTATGGGCCCATGGCTCGATAGCGTGACCGGATGGTTGGCGGCCAACCCGCAATGGCTGGCGGCAGCGGTATTCATCGTGGCCTTTGTGGAATGCCTGGCGATTGCCGGGCTGATCGTTCCCGGCACGGTGCTGCTGTTCGCCGTGGCGGTACTGGCAGGCAGTGGCGCACTGACGCTCAGTGAGACGCTCTTGCTGGGTTTCGTCGCCGGGGTGCTGGGTGACGTCATTTCGTATTTTCTGGGACGGCACTTCCATCAGAACATCCGGCGCCTGCCGGGCTTGCGCCATCATCCGGAATGGATCGCCGGAGCCGAGTCGTACTTCCAGCGCTACGGCATCGCCAGCCTGCTGGTTGGGCGCTTTATCGGCCCCTTGCGGCCAATGCTGCCGATGGTGGCCGGAATGTGCGACATGCCTTTCCCGCGCTTCTTCGCTGTCAGCCTGTTGGCTGGCGCGGGTTGGTCGTTAGCTTATCTGATGCCTGGCTGGGCCACGGGCGCGGCAATCCGCTTGCCATTGCCCGAAGGCTTCTGGCTCCAGGCCGGAGTTGTTGTCGGCAGCATTGCTGTGATGGTCGGCTTGAGCGCAACCAGTAGCCTGCGCCGGCATCGCAATGCCACGATGTTCATCACCGGCATGAGTTTTCTGATTCTGGCAGGGTTGTTTATCGGCTATTCGCATCTGAGCGCGCTCGATCAGGGCGTGATGACACTGGTGCAAGAGCATCGCAATCCGATGCTCGATGAAGTAGCCGTAGTCTTCACACTGATCGGCGAATTCCGCAACATGCTGGTGTTCAGTGCTTTGCTCGTAGCGCTACTTGTAATCGCCAGGCAATGGCCTCAAGCGATCTTCGCCTGCAGCACCCTGCTCTGCACGGCACTGGCCAACACCGCGACCAAACACTTCTTCGCTCGCGTACGTCCGGAAGTCCTGAGCGATCCACTGACCAGTTACAGCATGCCAAGTGGTCACGCCTCGGGTTCTTTCGCGCTGTTTCTAACCCTCGCCGTACTTGCCGGGCGTGGACAACCGCCACGGATGCGATTGACCTGGTTACTACTGGGTTGCATTCCAGCCTTGGCGATTGCCCTCTCCAGGGTTTACCTCGGCGCACATTGGCCGACGGATGTATTGGCAGGTGCAATGCTGGCGGCCTGTGTCTGCGCAGCCAGCCTCTGGCTGAATCAACGTCAGGCACCACTGAACGCAATGCCGCCCAAGGTCTGGTGGCTGCTGCTACCGGCGTTGGTGGCCCTGTTCGGCTTCTTCGTATTGCGGCACTTGCCCCATACGATGTTGCGGTATGCCTACTAAAAAGAGTGCAGTTTTATCTCGGCCTCTCATAAAAAAAGAACCCCGACCAATATGACGGGGTTCTTTTTGAATGCGTTCAGCTAATTGCAATCAGGCACGTTGACGTTTACGCATTTCCAGAATCAGTGCATCAGCGAGCCGGCTTGCTGCAATTGCAGTATCCTCGAAGGGCTGACCAAAACTTGCATGTTTGAGCAGGTAACCTACAGCGGCCGCTTCCCATGCCGCCCACTCATTGGTGAAAATAGTCATCATTGAAATCCTTTTGATATTTTGAAGTGACCCGCTTTATGCGGACAACCCCAAACTAATCAAAACACCGGTACCCAGCAATGCTGGCAATCGAGTGCAATGTTTGCCAAATGCTGCTCAGGTAAACAACTCCCCCTGCAACTCATCCAGTAACGCCTGAATCGCATTCAGTCGCTGCTGCGGATCATCGAGTTGCAGCAGGTCGAACTAGCCCGCTCGAAGATCGCGATTACTTTGTGTTGAGCTGACTGAGTCGGACCTGAAGTAAATCGAATCCTGTGGGGCGGGCCTGCCCGCGAAGGCGGAGAGTCAGGCGATATCAGTATCGACTGAAAGAGCCTCTTCGCGGGCAAGCTCGCTCCCACAGGGTGTTATGGAGTTCTTGAAGCCTGCGTTCGTCCCTTGGCGCAAATGGAACATCAGCCCACAAAACGTCATTCAAGGAATCGCTTTACCATCAACTACCAAAAAACCATATTACGACTTAGCTTCCGAATGGAAAGCTTGGCAGTTCCGAACCTTCCGTGCCGCGATACTTCGCAACGGCTGAATCGGCATTTTTGGCAACGCGGCCGGCAATGACAACATAGTCTTCAAGTTTCCAACGAACCTCTGTCGAAAACTTGATCATAGCGTCCCCTACATAACTATCCCAAAGCCGCTGCTCATAATTATCACGATCACCATTCAGGCCCGAACGACGCACCAGGATCAACGCATTGGCCGCATTGGCTGCAGAGTCCGCGGCAAACTGAACTTCGCCCTGCGGTGATTGCGCAGAAACATAGTTGACCATAATTCGAGAAAAGCACAACTCCCACAAAGCACGCTCGGCACCAGTAAAATTCTTCACAATAACAGCTCCTTATATATGTAACGCCCGCCTCATGCAGACGCAGCAAATATAATCACCACCGCGTGAACACTCAATACAAACCATCACCTTTAGTTATTAGAAATAAATACAGACTCAGCCGGCTGAACCTAAAATAAACCTCAAAAACAATGCCATTAAAAACAACATACAGCCAAGCCATCGGAAGTTCGCCAAAATCACTCAGGCAAACAACTCCCCCTGCAACTCATCCAGCAACGCCTGAATCGCATCCAGTCGTTGCTGCGGATCATCAAGTTGCAGCAGGTCGATCTTGTCCAGTTCCGCGAAAGGCAACAGGTACGCCAATTGATTGGCCAGTGATTGTTGCCCGGTCGCCTCAGTGCCCATGTTCAACGCTTCGACCATCGGGTGCTCAGCCAAGGCCTTGAGCAACGCAACCAGGTCGGCATCTTCGTCCTGCAAGGGTTGCTCGGGTTCGTCTTCCAGCCACTCGACCTCGGCGACGGTCAACTGATCGCGCTGGACTTCCGTTCGTAATACATGGAAACGCCGTCCGCCCTGAACCCGAATCCCCAGCAGGCCGTTGTCCTGTTGCTTGAAATCGGTGATCAGCGCCTCACACCCGACCAAGGCGTAACCCGCCGGGGCGATCCCGACTTCCTCACCCTCGAGGATGCACACCACGCCGAAACCGCCGCCCTGCTTCATGCAGCGGCCGATCATGTCCAGATAGCGCGCCTCGAAGATCTGCAAGTCGAGGATGCAGCCTGGAAACAGCACTGTATTGAGCGGAAAAAGCGGCAGACTCATAGACATTTCCTTACACCACCATCGACACCGCCAACGGCAGGAGCACCGCCGTGGCCACACCCATCAGGCTCATCGCCAGCGCCGCGAAGGCGCCGCACTCTTCACTTTCCTGCATCGCCACTGCCGTGCCGACCGCGTGGGCCGTCATGCCCAGTGCCATACCCCTGGCTTCCGGGCTATGCACACCCAGCCGGGTCAACAACGCCGGGCCGAAAATCGCGCCGATCACACCCGTAATCAAGACGAACACCGCTGCCAGCGCCGCGACACCACCGATCTGCTCGGCCACCAACATAGCGATAGGCGAAGTCACCGATTTCGGCGCCATGGTCATCAGGATCATGTGCTCGGCACCGAACGACCAGCCCAGCAACACGCCCATCCCCGTGGCCACCACCCCGCCTATCACCAGCGTAGTAAATATCGGCCAGAACAACTGCCGAATCCGTCGCAGGTTGAGATAAAGCGGCACCGCCAGTGCGACAGTGGCCGGGCCGAGCAGGATGCTGAGAATCTCGGTGCTCTTGCGGTACTCGGCATAGGTCAGGCCGCAGCCCACCAGCACGCCGATCACCAACAACATGGAGACCAACACCGGCTGCAAAAAGATCCAGCGGGTTTTCTCGAATGCCGCCAGGACGAGTTGATAGGCGCCAAGAGTAATGCCGATACCAAACAGGGGATGATGAATCACCGACGTCCAGGCGCCGTGCCAGTCGAAGATCATTGGCTGTCCTCGGAGTGAGCGTGCCCCTTGACCATACGATGCATCAGCACCCCGGCGAAGGCCATGGAAAGCAGCAGCGACAATACCAGCGCACCGACAATGGCCCAGAAATCCGCCGCGATGTCAGCGGCGTAGACCATCACGCCCACAGCCGGCGGCACCAGCAACAGGGGCAGGTAACGCAACAGGCTACTGGCCGCCAGGTTCAGCGGCTCGCCAACCTGCCCGCGACAGATGAGGTACACCAGCAACAGCAGCAACCCCACAATCGGCCCCGGCAGCACCGGCAAGAACAAATGATTGAGCGCAGTGCCGAGCAATTGGAACAGCACCAGCCACGTCAGGCCCCGTAACAACATCAAAGTTCTCCCGCAAAATCCGTCACCCGCATTGGCCGGGCATTATAAGCATGCTCGCGCTATAGACCGGCATTCGCCAAAAGCATTGTCAGTTGACCGCTGCGTTTGGCCATGTTGATCTAAAGTAGTAAGCCGGGAGGTCAGATCCCCGCAAGCCAAAACTATAAAACCGATGAACCCAAGGAGAGTCTCAATGCCCTATGTTCCAGTTGCGGAGCTCAAAGATTATGTCGGCAAGGAACTTGGACGTTCCGAATGGCTCACTATCGATCAGGACCGCATCAACCTGTTCGCCGAAGCCACAGGGGATTTTCAGTTCATCCACGTCGACCCGGTCAAGGCCGCGCAAACGCCATTTGGCAGCACCATCGCTCACGGCTTCCTGTCGTTGTCGCTGATCCCGAAACTGATGGAAGACATCCTCGTCATGCCCGAAGGCTTGAAGATGGTGGTCAACTACGGACTCGACAGCGTGCGCTTCATCCAGCCGGTCAAGGTCAATTCGAAAGTGCGCCTGAAAGTCGACCTGACCGAAGTCATCGAGAAGAAACCCGGCCAATGGCTGCTCAAGGCCACCACCACCCTGGAAATCGAAGGTTCGGACAAACCGGCGTACATCGCCGAACCCCTGTCTCTGTGCTTCGTATAAACCTTGCCGGATGCGAAGCAGCTCATGCTGTTTCGCGCCCTCACGCGGAACCTCACCCTATATTAAGGACACATAGCTGCGGCATACTCCCTCGCCTAATTGCCCGGAATCCGCTATGCGCCCACTTGCACTCCTTGCCTTGACCTTGATGCTCACCGCTTGCGGCGACGGCGAATCGCCATTTCCTCCTGACGCCCGCCTGCCGGACGGCGGACGTTATCGCGGTGACCTGGTCAATGGCTTGCTGCAAGGCAAGGGGCGTATCGACTACCCGAACGGCAGCTGGTACGCCGGCGAATTCGACAAGGGCCAGTGGCAGGGCCAGGGCGAATGGCATGGCAGCAATGGCGAAGTCTATCGCGGTCAGTTCAACCAGGGACTGTTCGACGGCCAGGGGGCATTGACCACCAACGCCAGCAGCTACAGCGGCGGCTTCAAGGCCGGCCGGCGCAACGGCGAAGGTACCCTCAAAGAAAACGGCATGAGCTATCGCGGAGAGTTCAAGGCCGATCAATACGCCGGCCTGGGTCGCCTCGAACTCGAAGACGGCAGTTCCTATCAGGGCCAGTTCGCCCACGGCAAACCCAATGGCGAAGGCCAGCGCGGCGACGGTAACGGCAATCAGTTCACCGGGCACTTTGTCGACGGCCAGCTGGAAGGCAACGGGACTTTCAACAGCGCCGACGGCGACATCTATGTCGGCAGCTTCAAGAACAATCAACTGCACGGCAAGGGCCGCTACGAAAACGCCGACGGCGATGTCTGGCTGGGACAGTTCAAGGAAGGCTCGCTGAACGGCAAGGGCGAGTTGATCGGCACTGACGGCAGCCACTACATCGGCCAGTTCAATGACTGGCGTTTTTCCGGCCAGGGCCGCCTGAACCTGTCCGACGGCAGCTTTTACACCGGCCAGTTCGACAACGACAGTTACCAAGGGCGCGGCACATTGGTGTTGACCGATGGCACCGTACTTAGCGGCACCTGGATCAACGGCCAGCGCGTACGCGACACCGAGGGCAAATTATTGCCCGACACCCTGGAACTCGGCCTGCTGGCCCAGGGCCGCCTGCTCGACGCAGCGCTGGCCAACGTTCCACACTCGACGCCGGCGGTGGAGCTGTATTCGTTGACCCTGGGGGGTGATGGCAAGCAAAGCGTGTTTCTGCGCGAATCCGACTACGTCGCCAACATGCTCACCACCCGTTTTCGCACCCTTGGCCAGATCCGCCTGGTGAACCATCGTGACCACCTCGCCGACCGCCCGATGGCTACCCGGGAAAACCTGCGCCGGGCTGCCCTGACGCTGGCCGAACGCAGCGGTCCGGAAGACCTGATTTTCATCTACCTGACCAGCCACGGCACCAGCGAACACGAACTGGTGCTTGACCAGCCACGCATGGAATTGGCCGATCTGCCAGCCGACGAATTGGCCGCTGTTCTCGCCCCCCTGAAAAACCGCGACAAGATCATCGTGATTTCGTCCTGCTACTCCGGCGGTTTCATTCCCGCCCTCAAGGATGAGCGGACCCTGATCATGACGGCCTCGCGGGCCGACCGAGTGTCCTTCGGTTGCTCGGAGGAAGCCAACTTCACTTATTTCGGAGATGCCCTGTTCGCCCAGGCCCTGAACCAGACCGATGACCTGGAACAAGCCTTCAAACTGGCCAAGGCCAACGTCGCCGAACGTGAGCTGGCGGACGGTTTCGAAGCGTCCGAACCACAGATCTGGGCACCGAAAACCGTCCTCTCGCATTGGCAACTCCTGCGCAAACAGCAGGCACGAAAAGCGCTGCAAAGTGCGTCCATCGAAAGCAAGGATGCAAACAGCAACTAAGCTGAATAGTATCAAGGGAGAAACACTATGTACTTGACGCCTCAGCACGTATTGCTTGCCGGAGCCACCGGCCTGACCGGTGAACATCTGCTTGATCGCCTGCTTAACGAGCCGACGATTACACGGGTATTGGCCCCCTCACGCAGGCCATTGGCCGAGCACCCGCACCTTGAAAACCCCGTCGGCGACCCGGCGGAGTTTCTGCCGCAGCTGAACGGCCGTGTCGACATCGCCTACTGTTGCCTGGGCACCACCATCAAACAGGCAGGCTCGGAACAGGCGTTCCGCGCGGTGGACCTGGACATGGTCGTGGCCTTTGCCAAACGCGCACGGGAGATGGGCGCACGGCACCTGATCGTGATCAGTGCCTTGGGAGCCGATCGCAGATCCTCGATTCTCTACAACCGGGTCAAAGGCGAGATGGAGTACGCACTGCGCGCGCAGGACTGGCCGCAGCTGACCATCTGCCGCCCTTCGCTGTTGCTGGGTGATCGCACCGAGCCGCGACTGGGCGAGAAAGTCGCCGGCCCGTTATCTCGGCTGATCCCTGGTAAATACCATGGTATCGAAGCCTGCCAACTGGCTCGCGCGATGTGGCGCCTGGCGCTGGAAGAGCAGGACGGGATCAGGATTGTCGAGTCGGATGAGCTGAGGAAGTTGGGCAAGTAAACCGCGAACCTGTGGCGATGGGGCTTGTCGGAACGCCGCACCGCCCCGTTCGGCTGCGTAGCAGTCGTAAATATGGAACTTGCGATGTATCAGAAAAATGGAGATGGCCGGTTTTGGGGCTGCTTCGCAGCCCAACGGGGGCAAGCCCCCTCGCCACAAAAGCGCTATACCTACAATCCACCCGTCGCCTGAAAACTCACCCCTATCACCGTCAGCAACGACAGTGGCAACAGCAGCGTGTCGAGCAACGCACTGGCCGGCAGATCAACACCCGGATAGGTCGGTGCTTCGGCGCCGAATCGGTCCATCGCACAGCACCCACCGTTCATTGCGTACAAATCCAGGCGAGTCCCGGCGTACACCACCGGCGCCCCCGGCTTGGCCGCATCGAGGGTGCGCGCCGTGGCGCACCCGGCCAATTGCAGCGCCAGCAACATCACCAGTAGCTTATTCATCGCTGGTCAGATGATGCTCGCCCCAGCGCGGCAACATGTCCTGAGGAATATTGAGCACGTTAAGGATCCGCGCCACGACAAAGTCGATCAGGTCATCGATGGTTTGCGGTTGATGATAGAAGCCCGGCGATGCCGGCAGAATCGTCACGCCCATGTTCGACAACTTGAGCATGTTCTCCAGATGGATGCTTGAATACGGCGCTTCACGGGGTACCAGGATCAACTGCCGACGTTCTTTGAGCGTCACGTCGGCGGCACGCTCGATCAGGTTGTTGCAGGCACCGGTGGCAATAGCCGACAGAGTGCCGGTGGAACACGGCACCACCACCATCGCCGCCGGCGAACCGGAGCCCGAAGCCACCGGCGACATCCAGTCTTCCTTGCCATACACGCGAATCTGCCCGGCGGCAGCCCCCGTGTATTCGGTGAGGAACGCCTGCATCATCTGCGGCTTGGCCGGCAGCGTGACGTCGGTTTCGGTGGCCATCACCAATTGCGCCGCCTTGGAAATCAGGAAGTGCACTTCACGATCTTCCCGCACCAGGCAGTCGAGCAGGCGCAAACCGTACTGAGCACCGGAAGCGCCGGTCATCGCCAGGGTGATGCGGTCCGGGCCGTTGTTCATGTTAGCGCCTCGGCGAGTTTGCCGTGCAGGCCACCGAAGCCGCCGTTGCTCATGATCACCACGTGAGTGCCTGGTTGCGCCTGACTCTTCACGCGTTCGATGATGCCTTCCAGGGAGTCGCTGACAATCGACGGCACGGTGCACAGCGCCGCCGTGGCCGCCAAGTCCCAGCCGAGGTTGGCCGGGGCGTACCAGATCACCTGATCGGCATCGACCACGCTTTCCGGCAATCCGTCGCGGTGCGCGCCAAGCTTCATGGAGTTGGAACGCGGCTCGATGATCGCGATCAACGGCGCATCGCCGATGCGTTTGCGCAGGCCATCCAGCGTGGTGGCAATGGCGGTCGGGTGGTGAGCGAAGTCGTCATAAATGGTGACGCCACCCACTTCCGCGACTTTTTCCATCCGGCGCTTCACGCTTTTGAAGGCGCTCAACGCGGCGATGCCCATGGACGGCACGACGCCGACGTGGCGCGCCGCGGCCAGGGTAGCCAGTGCGTTGGCGACATTGTGCTGACCGGTCATGTCCCACTCGACCACGCCTTGGGAAACACCTTCAAACATCACTTCGAAGACCGAGCCGTCTTCGCTGAGCAACTTGACCTGCCACTGGCCTCCGGCACCCGTGGTCTGCACCGGAGTCCAGCAACCCATCTCGATGACACGCTGCAGCGCCGGCTCGGTGGTCGGATGAATCACCAGGCCTTCGCTCGGAATGGTCCGCACCAAGTGATGGAACTGCCGCTCGATGGCCGGCAGGTCCGGGAAGATGTCCGCGTGATCGAATTCGAGATTGTTCAGGATTGCCGTGCGCGGGCGGTAGTGCACGAACTTGGAGCGCTTGTCGAAAAAGGCGCTGTCGTATTCGTCGGCTTCGATGACGAAGAACGGCGTGCCACCCAGGCGCGCCGACACCGAGAAATTCTGCGGCACGCCACCGATCAGGAAGCCCGGACTCATACCCGCGTGCTCCAGCACCCAGGCCAACATGCTGCTGGTGGTGGTCTTGCCGTGCGTACCGGCAACCGCCAGTACCCAGCGACCTTGCAGCACGTGATCGGCCAGCCATTGTGGGCCGGAGACGTAGGGCAGGCCTTTGTTCAGCACGTACTCCACAGCCGGGTTGCCCCGGGACATGGCATTGCCGATCACCACCAGATCAGGGGCCGGATCGAGTTGCGCCGGGTCGTAGCCTTGGGTCAACTCAATGCCCTGGGCTTCCAGCTGAGTGCTCATCGGCGGATAGACGTTGGCATCGGAGCCCGTCACGTGATGGCCCAGCTCTTTGGCCAGAACCGCCATTGACCCCATGAAAGTGCCGCAGATACCAAGAATATGAATGTGCATAGTCGACCTCGTAAAACTTGGTCGCAGGTTAGCTTAGGGAGGGGAAAATCGCACCTGATGTTTCAGAGTTGAGGGCGCCTTCGCGAGCAAGCCCTCTCCCACAGGGACCGCGTGTACCCCGTGGGAGCGGGCTTGCTCGCGAATGGTGCGACGCGGTTTACCGGGCGATACCGTGCTTGCGCAGCTTGCGATAAAGGGTATTGCGACTGACCCCCAACTGCTCCGCTGTATGCGTCATATGCCAGCGCGTCTGCTCCAGCGCCGTGAGTAGCGCCAGCCGCTCGGCATCTTCCAGCGGATGCTCCGAAGCTTCTTCAATCGTCGACACTACCGGCTGCGCCTGGCGAATCATCGCCGGCAAATCCTCCAGGCCAATCCACCCGTCCTCACACAGTGCTGCCAACGTACGCAGCACATTTCGCAACTGCCGCACGTTACCCGGCCAGGCGAACCCCAATAAGGCCTCCCGCGCCGGCCCGTCGATCAATACGGTTTCTCCGCCCGCCTCCTCGGCCAGCAAAAAGTCGAGCAACCGGGATTTGTCGCTACGATCACGCAAGGCTGGCAACGCGACTTCCAGCCCGTTGAGCCGGTAATACAAATCCTCACGGAAGCTGCCGTCCTGCACACGATCCAGCAACTTACGGTGAGTGGCACTGATGATCCGCACATTCACCGATTCCGGCTCGCCGCCGATCGGCACCACTTGCCGGTCTTCGAGCACCCTCAGCAAGCGCGTCTGCAAGGCCAGTGGCATGTCACCGATTTCATCGAGGAACAAGGTCCCGCCATCGGCTTGTTGCAACTTGCCGCGCATCCCCTCCTTGCGTGCACCGGTAAAGCTGCCGCCGCGATATCCGAACAGCTCGCTTTCGATCAGGCTTTCGGGAATGGCCGCGCAATTGAGGGCGACAAAGGCTTTCTCCGCCCGCTGGCTGGCGTGGTGCACCGCTTTGGCAAAGGCCTCCTTGCCGGAGCCGGTTTCGCCGTTGATCAGCAGCGGTACGTCGCGCTCGTAGACGCGCAAGGCTTTGCGGAAGTCCGCCTGCAACGTCGCGTCATCCAGGCAAATGCCCGACAGGCGCGGTGCTTGTGCGACCTTGGCCGCTGGCACCAACAGAGTTGGCAGCGGCCGCCGTGCCTCACCGCGCAATACCGCGAACAGCTTGCGACCATCACGGGTGCGCAACGGCCAACTGGCGGCGGCATTGGTGCTTGCGCGACCGAGCAACTCATCGAGCGAGCAATCGAAAAACGCCTCCACCGGCTTACCCAGCAAGCCGCCGCGAATATGTCCCAGCAGGTTCAGCGCACTCTGGTTGACGGCGCAAATGCGCCCTTCCCCGTCGAACGCCAGCAGCCCTTCGCTGAACAAACCGACGGACTCGGCTTGCAAGTGAAAACGCAACAACCATTGGTTGTCGAAGCAGCGCAGGAAGTAGCAGCTCTCGATCATCTTCGCCGATAGATTGACCAGTGCCATGGTGTGGAACTGGCTTTGCCGCGACACATCGCGCCGCGCCGACGACACGTCGAGCACCGCCAGCAATTCGCCATGGGGATCGAAGACCGGGCTCGCCGAGCAGGTCAGGCCGGTGTGGCGGCCGCGAAAGTGTTCGTCCTGATGGATGGTCAGCGACTGACGCTCCACCAGACAGGTGCCGATACCGTTAGTGCCTTCGCAGGCCTCGCTCCAGTCGGCCCCGAGCCAAAGGCCGGCGCGCTCGAAGATCTGGCGTTCGGCGGGCGCGGTGACGCAGTTGAGGATCACGCCGCGGGCGTCGGTCAGCAGCACTGCATGGCCGGCGCCGGAGAGCTGTTGATGCAGGCTGGTCATTTCATTGCCGGCGATGTGCAGCACTTGCTGCAAGCGCTCGCGGCTTTCCAGGACACGGCCATGTTCCAGCACCGTCGGCGCGATGCTCAGGGCCGGATCGAGGTGATAGTCCTCAAGGCAGCGCAGCCAGGAACGGGCGATGGACGGATCGCTACCCGGACCGTGCAGGTGGGTCTTGCCCTGGGTCACCGTCAATACTTGCTGGGCATGGCGACTCAAATGGTTGTCGTGCATTTCTTATTATTCTCCCCGGGGCTCGGCGACCCGTGCATGAGGTGATGCCGAGCATCCTCCAGCCCGGCCCGCATTGCAATGCCTGCAAGACCGGTTGGTCACAAGCTGTGCCACAAAGGGTACAAAGTGTCACCCAGGCTGTACCGAAAGCGTCACAGGCGCTACCCGCCCGTCCGACAAAAACCTCGCAAGGCCTTGATTTACCTGACATGCAAGGCACTGGCCCGCCCCTTGCTCTACGCTTAAAGCAAGCGCACATGCGCGACTCCCTATAAGCACAAAAGCAAGGAGAGACCACCATGCGTTACGCTCACCCCGGTACTGAAGGCGCTATCGTTTCGTTCAAAGCCAAATACGGTAACTACATCGGCGGCGAGTTCGTCGCGCCTGTCAAAGGTCAGTACTTCACCAATACCTCGCCAGTGAATGGCCAACCGATTGCCGAATTCCCCCGCTCCACGGCCGAAGACATCGACAAGGCCCTGGACGCTGCCCACGCGGCGGCCGATGCCTGGGGCGCCACGTCCGCCCAGGCACGCTCGCTGGTGCTGCTGAAAATCGCCGACCGCATCGAACAGAACCTCGAACTGCTGGCGATCACCGAATCCTGGGACAACGGCAAAGCCGTTCGCGAAACCCTCAACGCCGACATCCCTCTGGCCGCCGACCACTTCCGCTACTTCGCCGGTTGCATCCGTGCCCAGGAAGGCAGCGCCGCCGAAATCGACGGCAACACCGTGGCCTATCACATCCATGAACCGCTGGGCGTGGTCGGGCAGATCATTCCGTGGAACTTCCCGATCCTGATGGCCGCCTGGAAACTCGCCCCGGCCCTCGCCGCCGGCAACTGCGTGGTGCTCAAACCCGCCGAGCAAACCCCGCTGGGCATCACCGTGCTGGTCGAACTGATCGGCGACCTGCTGCCACCGGGCGTGCTGAACATCGTGCAAGGCTTCGGCAAAGAAGCCGGCGAAGCCCTGGCCACCAGCAAACGCATCGCCAAGATTGCCTTCACCGGCTCGACCCCGGTCGGCTCGCACATCATGAAATGCGCGGCCGAAAACATCATTCCGTCCACCGTGGAGCTGGGTGGCAAGTCGCCGAACATCTTCTTCGAAGACATCATGAAAGCCGAACCATCCTTCATCGAGAAGGCCGCCGAAGGCCTGGTGCTGGCATTCTTCAACCAGGGCGAAGTCTGCACCTGCCCTTCCCGGGCGCTGGTGCAAGAGTCGATCTACGACGAGTTCATGGCCGTCGTGATGAAAAAAGTCCTGCAAATCAAACGTGGCGACCCGCTGGACACCGACACCATGGTCGGCGCCCAGGCGTCCGAACAGCAATTCGACAAAATCCTTTCGTACCTGGAAATCGCCAAGGGCGAAGGCGCCGAGCTGCTGACCGGCGGCAAGGTCGAAAAACTCGAGGGCAACCTGGCGAGCGGGTATTACATCCAGCCGACGCTGCTCAAGGGCACCAACAAAATGCGCGTGTTCCAGGAAGAAATCTTCGGTCCGGTGGTGAGCATCACCACCTTCAAGGACGAAGCCGAAGCCCTGGCCATCGCCAACGACACCGAGTTCGGCCTGGGCGCCGGCCTCTGGACCCGCGACATCAACCGCGCCTACCGCATGGGCCGCGCCATCAAGGCCGGTCGGGTGTGGACCAACTGCTACCACCTGTACCCGGCGCACGCCGCGTTCGGCGGGTACAAGAAGTCCGGCGTCGGTCGTGAAACCCACAAGATGATGCTCGACCACTATCAGCAGACCAAAAACCTGCTGGTGAGCTACGACATCAATCCGCTGGGCTTCTTCTAAAACCGGGGGCGACACAGGTAACTCTGTGTCGCCCTTTCTACCGCCTTCGCGAGCAAGCCCGCTCCCACAGGTTTTTGTGGTGAATCCAGCTGTTGAGACCTGACACAGAACCCTGTGGGAGCGAGCTTGCTCGCGATAGCGACTTAAATGACACAACACAAAAGGCTGGCCGCTCTGGCACGGGCCTTGCGTACCCGTCATTCAGGAATTGCACCCAACCCGTCGCACCCGAAAGTCCAAAAGATCGAACAATAAAAATTAGAGAGGACTTATGACTATTTCTTCCACACAGCTCAAACCCACACTCGGCACCCTGCATTTATGGGGCATTGCCGTCGGCCTGGTGATTTCCGGCGAGTACTTCGGCTGGAGTTACGGCTGGGGCACCGCAGGCACACTGGGTTTTCTCGTCACCGCGTTGATGGTGGCGACGATGTACACCTGTTTCATCTTCAGTTTTACCGAACTGACGACGGCGATTCCCCACGCTGGCGGGCCGTTTGCCTACAGCCGCCGGGCCTTTGGTGAGAAAGGCGGGTTGATCGCCGGCATCGCCACCCTGATCGAATTCGTCTTTGCGCCACCGGCAATCGCCATGGCCATCGGCGCCTACCTCAACGTGCAATACCCGGAACTGGACCCGAAGATCGCCGCCGTTGGCGCCTATTTCGTGTTCATGGGCCTGAATATCCTAGGTGTCAGCATCGCGGCCACCTTCGAGTTGGTGGTCACCGTGCTGGCAGTCGCTGAGTTGCTGGTATTCATGGGCGTGGTCGCCCCGGGCTTCAGCTTCAGCAACTTCGTGCTCAATGGCTGGTCGGGTTCGAACGAGTTCACGATGGGCTCGATTCCCGGGATTTTTGCGGCGATCCCCTTTGCGATCTGGTTCTTCCTCGCCATCGAAGGCGCGGCCATGGCCGCCGAGGAAGCCAAGGACCCGAAACGCACGATCCCCAGAGCCTATGTCAGCGGCATTCTGACCCTGGTGTTCCTGGCCATCGGCGTGATGGTGATGGCCGGCGGCGTCGGCGACTGGCGTCAACTGTCGAACATCAACGATCCGCTGCCCCAGGCGATGAAAGCCGTGGTCGGCGATAATTCGACCTGGATGCACATGCTGGTATGGATCGGTCTGTTCGGTCTGGTGGCAAGTTTCCACGGGATCATTCTTGGCTATTCCCGGCAGTTCTTCGCCCTGGCTCGCGCCGGTTACCTGCCCAAGGGGCTGGCCAAACTCTCGCGCTTCCAGACGCCGCATCGGGCGATTCTGGCCGGCGGCGTGATCGGCATCGCGGCGATCTACAGCGACGGCCTGGTCAACCTGCAAGGCATGAGCCTGACGGCTGCGATGATCACCATGTCGGTATTCGGCGCCATCGTGATGTACATCATCAGTATGCTGAGCCTGTTCAAGCTGCGTAAGACCGAACCGAACCTGGAGCGCACCTTCCGCGCGCCGGGCTATCCGATCGTGCCGGGGATCGCGCTGTTCCTGGCGGTGGTGTGCCTGGTGGCGATGGCCTGGTTCAACACCTTGATCGGCCTGGTCTTCCTCGGCTTCATGGTTGCCGGGTACCTGTACTTCCAGTTGACTGCCAAGCAACGCTCCGAGGCACCGGCAGACGCTATGCTCGAAGGTATCTGAATGCACCGGCACCGGGATTTTTGCCGGTGCCCGCCTTATCAAAGTGCACAGAGGCTCCATGTGGGAGCGAGCTTGCTCGCGATAGCGGATATTCATTCGACACATGCGTTGGATTTGAAACCGTCATCGCGAGCAAGCTCGCTCCCACAGGGATTGACAGTGTTAGCTAGAGAACAGGAGGACTCCGCCCCCATGGCCGTATATGCCCATTCCGTCGGCGCCCAGACCTATCGCTTCGACAGCCTCAAGGATGTGATGGCCAAGGCCAGCCCGGCGCGCTCCGGGGATTTTCTGGCCGGTGTCGCGGCCCTCAATGACGGCGAGCGCGTCGCGGCACAGATGACTTTGGCCGACATTCCGCTATCCCACTTCCTGCAAGATGTTTTGATTCCCTATGAGTCCGATGAAGTCACCCGCCTGATCATCGACACCCACGACAAACAAGCCTTCTCGGTCGTCAGCCACCTTACCGTCGGCGGCTTTCGCGATTGGCTGCTCAGCGATGCCGCCGACGAGCAGGTTCTGCGCGCCCTCGCCCCCGGCCTGACCCCGGAAATGGTTGCCGCCGTGTCGAAGATCATGCGCGTGCAGGATCTGGTGCTGGTGGCGCAGAAAATCCGTGTGGTCACGAAATTCCGCGGCACCCTGGGCCTGCGCGGGCGACTGTCCACGCGCCTGCAACCGAACCACCCCACCGACGAACCGGCCGGTATCGCCGCAAGCATTCTCGACGGCCTGCTGCACGGCAACGGCGATGCCATGATCGGCATCAACCCGGCCACCGACAGCATCGCCTCGATTTGCGCCATGCTGGAAATGCTCGACGCGATCATCCAGCGCTACGAAATCCCGACCCAGGCGTGCGTGCTGACCCATGTCACCACGTCGATCGAAGCGATCAATCGCGGTGTCCCATTGGACCTGGTGTTCCAGTCGATCGCCGGCACCGAAGCGGCCAACGCCAGTTTCGGCATCAACCTCAATATATTGCAGGAAGGTTACGACGCAGGTTTGAGCCTCAATCGCGGCACGCTGGGCCAGAACCTGATGTACTTCGAAACCGGCCAGGGCAGCGCGCTGTCAGCCAACGCCCATCACGGCGTCGATCAGCAAACCTGCGAAACCCGGGCCTACGCCGTGGCGCGGCATTTCAAACCGTTTCTGGTGAACACCGTCGTCGGCTTCATCGGCCCGGAATACCTGTACAACGGCAAACAGATCATCCGCGCCGGCCTCGAAGACCACTTCTGCGGCAAATTGCTCGGTGTGCCCATGGGTTGCGACATCTGCTACACCAACCACGCCGAAGCCGACCAGGACGACATGGACACCCTGCTGACCCTGCTGGGCGTCGCCGGGATCAACTTCATCATGGGCATCCCCGGCTCCGACGACATCATGCTCAACTACCAGACCACTTCGTTCCACGATGCGCTCTACGCCCGGCAGACCCTGGGGTTGAAGCCCGCACCGGAATTCGAACAGTGGCTGGCGAGAATGGGCATCTTCACTCAAGCCGATGGCAGGGTTCTCTTCGGCGACAGCCTGCCGCCAGCCTTCCGGCAGGCCTTGGCGCAACTGGGATGAGCATTGACATGGATAAATTACCCTTCGATCCACACAACCCTTGGCTGGAGCTACGACGCCTGACGCCGGCACGAATTGCCCTGGGCCGCACCGGCACCAGCATTCCCACCCGCGCACAACTGGACTTCCAATACGCCCACGCTCAAGCGCGGGATGCGGTGCACTTGCCGTTTGACCATGCCTCCCTCAGCGCGCAATTGGCCGAACGTGATCGCGAGTGCCTTTTGCTGCACAGTGCGGCGACGGATCGCAACACGTACCTGCAACGCCCCGACCTGGGGCGAAAACTCAGTGATGCCTCGGCGCAGGCCCTGCGTGATTACGCGGTGGCTCATCCGGGAGGCGTGGACCTGGTGATCGTGGTCGCTGACGGCCTGTCGGCATTGGCCGTTCATCGCCATACCCTGCCGTTTCTGGCGCGCGTCGAAGAGCAAATGACCGGCGACAGCTGGACTGTTGCGCCAGTCGTACTCGTAGAACAGGGCCGGGTGGCCGTCGCCGATGAGATCGGTGAATTGCTTGGCGCAAAAATGACCGTGATCCTCATCGGCGAGCGCCCTGGTCTCAGCTCCCCGGACAGCCTGGGATTATATTTCACCTACAATCCCAAGGTCGGCCTTACCGATGCCTACCGTAATTGCATCTCCAATGTCCGGCTCGAAGGCCTGAGCTACGGCATGGCGGCACACCGTTTGCTGTATTTGATGCGCGAAGCCTGCCGGCGGCAGTTGTCAGGGGTCAATCTGAAGGACGAAGCGCAGGTTCAGACACTGGACTCGGACACGGGAGGCGACATGAAAGGAAATTTCCTGCTCGGACCGCCGAATGCCTGAACCGCTTGCGCATTGCACATTCGTACCAGTTTCAGGCAGGATCGTTGCGCGGCCGCCAAGGGTTTCCCATCGCCGTCAGAGACGTAAGACAGCCACTTGAAGACGAGACCTACCATGCGGATTATTCAAGCGACCCTCGAACACCTGGACCTGCTGACCCCCTTGTTCGTCAAATATCGCGAGTTTTATGGTTCCCTGCCGTATCCGGACTCGTCCCGGGCGTTCCTCGAGAAACGCCTGCGTCGCAAAGAGTCGGTGATCTACCTGGCGCTGTCCGATGATGACAGCAACAAACTGATGGGTTTCTGCCAGCTGTACCCGAGCTTCTCCTCACTTTCGCTCAAACGTGTGTGGATCCTCAACGATATTTATGTCGCCGAAGACGCCCGCCGCCAGTTGGTGGCCGACAACCTGATCCGCACCGCAAAAAAAATGGCCAAGGAAACCAATGCCGTGCGCATGCGTGTTTCCACCAGCAGCAACAACGAAGTCGCGCAGAAAACCTACGAGTCCATCGGATTCAAGGAAGACACCGAATTCAAGAACTACGTGCTGCCGATCAGCGACGAACTCTGAATCACCTGCACCCTGCTCGCGATGGCATCGACTGGATTACAATGGTCCAACGAAGTAACGGCATCGTGAGCAGGCTCGCTCCCACCTGTTCGTTATCAAACATCAGCCCTGTCATGACATTCCCCGCTACAATCTCGACGCGATTTTCACCACTCGCCTCGTATAATCCCGATATTCCCGGCTTGTAAGAAAAACTACCCCTATCCGTAGTCTTACGCGAAGTCATCCGCACAGGTCTGCTGAGTCGGGCCGTCACCACAGGTGCTTTCCATGGATTTCAACCCGATCGACATTGTCCTGCATCTCGACGTCTACCTCGACATGCTTGTAACCAACTACGGGGCATGGATCTACGCCATTCTGTTCATGGTGATCTTCTGTGAAACCGGCCTTGTGGTCATGCCCTTCCTGCCGGGCGACTCCTTGCTGTTCATCGCTGGCGCCGTGGCGGCCGGTGGCGGCATGGATCCGGTACTGCTCGCCGGCCTGCTGATGCTGGCGGCGATCCTGGGCGACAGCACCAACTACATCATCGGACGAACGGCAGGTGAAAAGCTGTTCAGCAATCCGGACTCGAAGATCTTCCGTCGTGACTACCTGCAACAAACCCACGACTTCTACGACAAGCACGGCGGCAAAACCGTGACCCTGGCGCGCTTCCTGCCGATCATCCGTACTTTTGCACCGTTCGTCGCCGGCGTGGGGAGAATGCCTTATCCGCGTTTCTTTGCCTTCAGCGTGCTGGGCACCATCCTATGGGTCGGCGGCCTGGTGACGCTCGGTTACTTCTTCGGCAACGTGCCGTTCATCAAGAAGAACCTGTCGCTACTGGTAGTCGGCATCATCCTGCTCTCGCTGGTGCCGATGATCATTGGCATGGTGCGTAACCGCCTTGCCGGTTCGAACTCCAAAGCCGAATCGCGCTGACACGATGTGGTCCCTGAGCGCCTGGCGTCGCCGGCGCACCCTGGCAAAACACCCGATTGCCGACGACATGTGGCAACGGGTGCGCCATCACCTGAGTTTTCTCGATGGCATCAGCGCCGCCGAAGACCAATGGCTGCGCGAAGCCTGCGTGCTGTTCCTCGAAGACAAGCACCTGAGCGCCCTGCCCGGCGTCGAACTGCATCAGGAACAACGCTTGCTGCTCGCCGCCCAGGCGCAATTGCCACTTCTGCACCTCGGCGACCTGAACTGGTATCAGGGCTTCCACGAAATCATCCTCTACCCAGACGACTTCCTCAGCCCCCAGCGCCATCGCGATGCCAGCGGTGTCGAGCACGAATGGGACGGTGAGCACAGCGGTGAAGCCTGGCAGCAAGGCCCGATCATCCTCGCCTGGCCCGGCGTAATGGCCAGCGGAGGCTGGGAAGGCTACAACCTGGTGATCCACGAACTGGCTCACAAGCTCGACATGCTCAACGGCGTCGCCAACGGCCTGCCGCCGCTGCATGCCGACATGCGCGTCAGCGACTGGGCCAACGTCATGCAAGAGGCTTACGACGACCTCGACCGGCAACTGGAACGCAATCCCGATGCCGAAACCGCCATCGATCCGTATGCCGCCGAAAATCCTGCCGAGTTCTTCGCCGTCACCAGCGAATACTTCTTCAGCGCCCCGGATTTGCTGCACGAGGCTTATCCACAGGTGTACCAGCAGTTGAAGCTGTTCTATCGCCAGGATCCGCTGGCGAGGTTGAAGCAACTTCAGGCGCATGACCCTGTCTATCAGGCACACCAGTGAGCGCCATACGACTTCTGGTCCATGGCGTCGACACAGGAATATGCCTATAATCGCCGCCACTTTTTGGTCAATCCGGCCAAGTGTTTTTGGTCAACTAACGGGGGCAACGCCCAATGAGCTACAGCAAGATTCCGGCTGGCAAAGACCTGCCGAACGACATCTACGTCGCGATCGAGATCCCGGCCAACCACGCGCCGATCAAATACGAAATCGACAAAGACAGCGATTGCCTGTTCGTTGACCGTTTCATGGCCACCCCAATGTTCTACCCGGCCAACTACGGTTACATCCCGAACACCCTGGCTGACGACGGTGATCCCCTCGACGTGCTGGTCGTAACCCCTTACCCGGTTGCTCCAGGTTCGGTAATCCGCGCCCGTCCGGTCGGCATTCTGAACATGACCGACGACGGCGGCGGCGATGCCAAAGTCATCGCAGTCCCACACGACAAGCTGTCCCAGCTGTACGTCGACGTGAAGGAATACACCGACCTGCCAGCGCTGCTGATCCAGCAGATCGAGCACTTCTTCGCGAACTACAAAGATCTCGAAAAAGGCAAATGGGTGAAGATCGAAGGCTGGGCCGGCGCAGACGCCGCCCGCGAAGCGATCACCAAGTCGGTTGCTGCCTACAAAGGCTAAGCCCGGCTGCAGGCTTTTAGCTGCAAGCGGCAAGAAAAACCCCGGATGATCCGGGGTTTTTTGTGGGTGCCTGACAAGCACACCACACACTACGTTTAAACAGGCCTACCCATGGTTTTTGCCTGTTTAAAATTCCCCTGGAGCGTCTTACATCCGGTCGTAAATTTCCCGCGAAATTTGAACGAGGCGTTTATTCAAACCCTTGTTAGCCGCCAGTAGACTCGCGTTCATGAAAAAGAACACTAGCGGCCCACGCTTCAAAGCGCTCCTCGAAGCAGCGAACATCACGACCACCGGATTTGCCGAATTCCTGGATACGGCTCCGCAAAATGTACATAACTGGTACACCCGCGGTGTGCCTGCCCATTGCATGGAAGAAGTCGCCAGAAAACTCTCCGTCAGCAGCGACTGGCTGAAAACCGGCGAAGGCTCGAAAGACGCCCAACACCTGCGCCTGCTCGACGAGTCCGGCAACACCTTCGATGCCCAGACCATCCGCGGTGTCTACACGGTCATAGAGCCTGTCGACGTCGAACTGCCATTCCTCAAAGAAGCTGTCACCGCCCCGGGATCCAACAAAACCCATGTCATAGAGGATCCCGAGAAATCCATCCGCCTGCCCCGCAGCCACCTCGACTCCCTGGAAATCAACCACGCCGACGCCATCTGCACCCTGATGAGCGGCAATAGCATGGGTGAGAAAATTGAAGACGGTTCGACCCTGGCGATTGACCGTGGCCTGACCCAAATTGTCGATGGCGAGATCTACGCCATCGAACATGACGGCATGCTGCGCATCAAGTACCTGCACCGACTACCGGGCAACTCCCTGCGACTGCGCAGCCACAACCGCGCCGAATACCCGGATGAAATCTTCAGGGCCGCACAGATCGAAGAGCAGAACATCAGGGTGCTGGGCTGGGTGTTCTGGTGGTCGACCCTGAACAAACGACGGCCGACGGTGCCCTTTCTTTAAGCGCTCCGGAACGCCCATCGGCCACCCACCCGGGTGGCCAAAGGCTCTGCCCGGCACTTCCCGCTGGGAATTTCCGTCAAACCTGCGTATGCTGCGCCCCACATTTGTGCATCGACCCGCCCTGCGGCTCAGATGCACTGGCCTGGCAGATGACTTTCTCACCAGGTCCCACAGCCGGACGCAAGATCCGGGTGTACGTTTTGAAGGCTGGCGCGGTTTACCAAAAATGATCCAAGCCAGTCCCCGAGAAGCCGGCCACAAGCCGGCTTTTTAATGCCTGAAAAAAGTTAACTGCCCAGAACCTGCATTTGTCTCAGCAGCGCTGTCACTTCCCCCTCACGGATAACTAAACCCTTTCACCAACGTCAACTCCCCCACCGCACGCATCGGCACCAGGAACGTCTCCATCTTCTCGCTCGGCGTGCCTTCCTCGGTAATCACCGTTACCTGCGCGGTAGTCAGCGCTTGCACCGCATCTTCCTGCCCCTCCTCATCACTGCTGTACCCGCCACCGAAGTAGTTCACATACACCAGATATTGCCCCTTGATCGGCGCAGGCATGGCGAAGATTTCCGGGCCGTAGCCGGTGGTGACGTCGACGTCGAGCGCTGCGCCGTTGGGGACGACGCGCTCGCCGTACCAGATGTGCGCGCCGTCGGGGGTGATCAGGTGCAGGTCAAGGTCGGTGCCGTCGCTGTCCCAGGCCAGCAATACGCGCAATTTGGCCGGGGTCGCGCCGCCGCTGCTGTTGAGAAATTGCGTGCGCTGACGTTGTTGGCCATCAGGGCTGCGAACCTCGACGCTGTTGCTGCCGTTGGGGAATGAGAACGGGCGATCGAAGCGCCCCGCCGGATCGATTTTCAGCGGCATGCTGACTCCGTTGACGATCAGACGGCCGGGCTCTGTGGATTTGGCTGTAGCTTTGATCTGCCCGCTGATGCGAGCCGTGTTGGCCTGCCCTGTCGGGGTATTCACCGATGAAGCCGGGTAGTTGACGGTCTGCCGGAAGTTTTCCCCTTCGCCCTCAGGCGCGCCGGTGCGCCAGCCGCCTGCGGGGGTGTCGAGTTTGACGCTGTCAGCCGCCATCACCGATGGCAACGCCACCAGCGAACAGAGCAACAGCAAGACCTGTGGATAACGGAGTTTCATGGTCTATTCCAGCAAGAGGTGGCGGGCGAGCCCTTCGATGTAGGTTTCATCCTGGCCATTGGGGTGTGCTTCGAAGGCCAGGTGCAGGTATTCGTGGGTCAGGTCGAGGCGGTCTTGCAGTGTCCGCGCGCCACGCACGTAGATACGCTGACGTTCGCGGTCGACATAGGGGCGGCCGAATGCCAGGCGGCATACGGCGAAGGTGCTGACTTCGTTGTAGCCGGTTTCGCTTTCAAGTTTTTGGCGCCAGCCGCGCCGTTGTTTCTGCAGCCATTCTTGTGCGGCGGGCAACGCTTCGCAGGACGCGACCGGGTTGTCCCAGCGACTGAGACTGGCGCGTGGGTAGGCGTGCAGCAGGATGGCGTCGTAGCGCTGGCCGGCACGGGCCTGTTCGACGGCTTGCTGCCAGGACAGTTTGTCCGGGCCGGGTTGATCGGAATGGTAGGTGATGGTGCTGCCGGCCAGCACCAGGTCGCTGGTCCAGGCGGCGATGTCGCGAGACTCGGGCGACGCCGGACGCGGCGCGACTCGCTGACGACTGCTGCTGTCGTCGATGCTCAGGCAGTCACCGCTGCGCGTGGCGTTTTGCAGCAGGTAAGTGCGGATGGCCACGGCCAGGGCTTTGGCGGCTTCGACCGGTTCGGTACTGGCTTCGCGCTGGAGCACACGGGCAACGTACTCTTCGCGATCCAGACGAGCCACGAGCTTGTCGCTCAGCAGAAACAGTTCACCGTCGCTGTGGATATCCAGCGCATTACCGTTGGCGAATTCGACGCGGTAGTCACCCTGCAATGCCCCGGAAGTCACTGCGGTGCCCCCGGACAGCACGCGCCGAAGTGGATAGCGAGAGAACAGGTCGACCTCTACGCACTGCCCTGCATCCACAGGCCATGCAACAGGAATCACCGTAGACAGTGCCTGCGCGTAATCACGCAGTACCCGTTGACTGGTACCGCGCCCGCCAGCCCAGACCGGTGTACCGTCCGCCGTCCAACCGGCAAACCCGCCCTGTCGCGATGTTGCATCCTGATCCGCCAGCCAGCTCCAGGTCTTCACCCGCAGACGGCTTCCGAGTTCGCCGACGACCTGGCCATCGGCGGCATTGAGCATCACATCGAGCAACACACGCCGGGCTTGATCCTGCGCCGGCAGCACGGCCAACATCTTCAACAGTTCCGCCACCGAAACCCGGGTAGCCGGTTGCAACGAAGGCAAATCCAGCAACCATTGCGGCGCCTGCCGCGTCTGCCAATAGGCTCGCCAGTCGGCATCGCCGATGCCCAACCGTGCGGGTTCGAAATACAGACCGCATGACTTCACCAACGCCTGATCACGCTCGATCCTGCCGCCCGCCGTGCAGCAATAAACCTCTTCCTTCGACTGGCCCCGGCATTCATAAGCCGGCTCACGTGCGCCGGTGTCCACCAGCCAGGCGTAGACGAACAACTTCCACACACTGCCCAATGGCGACTGCAACGTCTGCGGCAACGGCTCGCGGGTGATCACCTGCGTTCGACTCAGCGACAACAAATCGCCCTTGAAGGCCAGGCGCAAAGGTTCGTCCTGCGCCGTTGCCAGCACAGGGATCAAACACAACAACCAACCTGTCAGCCGCCTGTGCACGTCAGTGAACCGTGACCTGGCCAAGGGCTGCCTTTTGTTCCATCGCCTGATGCTGCGGCGCATAAACCTGAGTGAAACGCACCGGCGGCAAGTTGAACTGCCCCTTCTGCGAGAAACGCACCAAATGCCTCAGGCGCAATTCACCACTCAAGACATCGACCGGAATGGCGTAAGCCATTTGCCCCGGTTCGAAACGCGCCTTCTCCAGGGACGTCGGCTCGGTGCCGGCCTTGCCCATGAGTTTGATGCCCCAGGTCGTGCGCTCGACATCGGCGCCCGGTGGCAGCGGCACTTCCAGCATCCCGTAACGCAACGGTCTGGCGGCTTGGCTGGTGACGATCACCTCATCGAGATAGAGGTTGTCGCTGGACAGTGGCGCGTTGCCGACCGCTTCAAGTTTGAAGGTGAAAGCCTCATCCCCCGGCACCAATCGCGACAGGCGACGGGTGATGGTCACGGCCATCGGATCGACTGCCGGCTGTTGGCTGCGGTAACTCAATGCAGCGCGCAGCGGACGCTCTTGCGCGCCGGTCAGCGTCAATACCGTCGGCACTGGCGCAGCCCCCTGCCACGTCCAATACATCTCCCCAGAAACCCCGTACTGTTTCTTCCAGCCCTCACCCGGCGCCAATGCAATGGTGGGCGATGCCTGCTCGATGCTGCGTTGCAGCCAGGTCAACGCCAACGCACGTTCCAGGGTCGATTGCTGAGGTAGCAAACGTTGCAGCAAGGCCTTGGCGTGAGCCTGATCGAAGGGTTGCAGCGACAGGTTCAGCGCTTCGGCAAACGGCTGGGAACTGACCGCCAGACGTTGCTGCGCGTCGGCCAGTTGCCGATTGAACGCGTCCGGTAAAGCGACCTTCGCTTGCCTGGCCAACGATGCCGTCAGCACGCGTGCAGCCGCCAGCCCCAAGGCTGAATCCGGATCGCGCATGACGAGGCTGTCTTCGCCGTTCTCCATCAGGTTCGCCGCGGTGCCCTCGCCCGCTTTCACCAGGTCGTCCATCAAGCCACTGAGCAAGGTGTTGACCGGCAACTGCATCTGTTTGGCGAACGACAGGATCAGCGCCCGCTGCAACAACGGCGTGTTCTTCGCCTGTTTGGCGTAGACCTCCAGCACCCGCTGCCAATGCTCCGGCGGCAGGCTCAGTTCCAGCACCTGGCTGGCGTGCCAGTCGGCGTAATAGGCGTAGGCGGTGAGGAATGCATCCGGCTCGCCATCCATGCCCCACCAGGTGAAGCTCGCCGAAGGGCCGGCCATTTGTACCAGACGCAAGCGACTGTTTTGCATGATCAGACGCAGGCGATCACGGATCTGCGGATTCACCGCCAGCGTCGGGTAGGCAATGCTCAATGGCAGCAGCCGGCTGGCGGTCTGCTCAACGCCACCGTAGGGGTAGCTCAACAGATCGTCGAGTGCAGAACGGAACAACGCTTGCGGACTGTCGTCCAGACGCAGGCGGATATCACTGGCGTCTGTCGGCAACGTCAGCGGCGTATCGCCCTCACCCACATCAAGGCTCTGGGTTTGAGTCACCTGCCAGCCTTCACCGGTCGCACTCAGGCGCACCGCCAGGGCATCAGCGGTTTTGCCATCCTGCATCAGCTCGGCGCTCCACTCGCCATTGACCAGTTCAAAGGTCGGCAACGGGATGTAGTTGATGCCACTGTTCAGAGTTACAGGCACCCGCTGTTCGTTGCCGGCGTAACGGGTCACCAGTTCGGCCTTGACCGGTTTCTCGGTCTGACTGAAGGCGAACACACCGAGGTCCGGTTTGTCACCGGCGCGGAATCGGGTCGGCCCGCTCCACTTCAGGTACAGCGGTTTTTCCGAGCGTACGAACTGCTTCTTCTGCCCGACCTGAGCGCCATCGGCGATGGCCCTGGCGGTGATGCGCCAGCGGGTCAGGGAGTCGGGCATCTTGAAGGTGAAGCGGGTTTTACCGTTGGTATCGGTCAGCAATTCAGGTTGCCACGCAGCCGTGTCGACGTCTTCGCGACGCGGCCGCTCCAGCACCTTCACACCGCGCTCACTGCGATTGGCCTTGCCCGGTGCACCGGGGCTGCCCGGCAAGGCGACGTCATAACTGATGAACGACAAACTGGCGCTGGTGCGCACGTTGTTGCGCCGTGGGTGATAGAAGAACTGGTCGATGCTCGGCGCGACTTCCGGTTGCAGGGCGTAGACCATTTCATCAACCACGCTGACCGTCAGGTGCGCGGGGATCGCTTTTCCGGCGAACCCGGTGGTCAGGTCCACCGAGACGGTTTCACCCGGTAGGTAGGTTTCTTTGTCGGTGGCGATGGCCACGTCGATCTGTGGCGTTACCACCTTGATGCCGGCGTTCTGGAAACTGTATTGGCCGCCCTTGGTGTACAACACCGAGAAGGTCAGGTTCGGCGCGAAACCGTCTTTCACCGGGATGCGCGCGCGGTATTGGGTATCGCTGAGTTTTTCCATCTTCAGCCAGTCGCCGCCTTTGGACAGCAGCGCAGTGGCTTCGACCTTGTCCCGCTCCAGCGACAGCAACGCATCGCTCACTGGCTCGGAGAAAGTGATCAGCGCCAGCGCTTCATCGCCTGCGATGTACTCGGGCTTGTCGAGGACGATTTCCACGGTGCCGGGTACGGCTTTGACACCTTCGCCGGTCACCGAATGGCCGGTGGCGCCGACCGCCCGGCCATGATCATCCTTGAGCGTCAGGTTGTAGGTGCCTGGCCGGTCAAAGGCCAGGGTGAAACCTTTGTCGGTTGCCGCTAGCTTGCCTTCGCCGGTGCTCTGGTCCTCCAAACGCACCCAGCCATAGCTGCCTGGCGTAACGGCATCGGCTTGCTCGCCTTCGCGGGCGTAGCTGAAGGCAACCTTGTCACCCACCGCGCTGAAGCGTTGAGGCGCGCTCAAGCGGAAATTCGCCGCGCCACGGTCGATGAGGATTTCCTTGGTGGTCTTGACCCGATACGCCGCACCGTCGCTGGCAAACACCGTGAGCATGTAGCGACTGGGCTTGACCGCTGCCGGCAAGTCGAGGGACGCGCTGCCCTTGGCGTCGGTGGTCAATTCGGTGCTGGTCAGTTCCACCGGAAATTGCCCGAGGTATTGCAGTTCGTTGTCGACCATCGACAGCTGTTGGGCGCGCAGGCTCAGGCTCAATTTCGCATTGGCCACCGGTTTTCCATCCGGGTACAGCAGCACCAGGCTGCCCTTGACCGGTTCGCCTGTGCGGTAATCCTGCTTGGCCAGATTAAGCGAAATCTCGAAGTGCGGCTTGATGTATTCAGCCACGCGGAAGGCGCTGCTGTAAGCCTGATCCTTGTAGTTGAAACGCAGTTCATAGCCACCGGCCACAGCGTTATCGGGCAACTGGAATCGGCCCTGGGTGCCAGCCTTGGAATCGAGCTTCAGAGCGAGGGATTGCAGCGCCGTGCCGGTCGCATCCAGCACGGTCACATTGACGTCGGCCGCGCTTGGCTGCACTGAGTCCCGCGCGTTCTTGAACTCCCGCCCGACGATTTTCAGCGACACCCAATCCCCCGGTCGATACAGCGGCCGGTCGGTGAAAGCATAGAGTTTGGTGTCGTAGATTTCGCTGTCGTAGTAGAAATTCTCGGAGACGAACACCCCGCCCTCTTCGTCTTCGCCGATCACGAACGAACGCTCGGGGCTGACGTGTTTCAAGCGCAGCAAGCCATCGGTATCGGTGGCGCCGCTGCTCATTACGCCCAGGCCATCGGTCCACAGCACATTGACCTTCGGCACCGAGCTGCCTTCGTGTTTGCGCGCGGCCCACACCAGCAATTCGTCACCGGCGATCTTGCTCACCGCCACAGTGTTGGAGACGAACACCATGGTGGTGGCGCGGTACTTGCCGATCAGCGCTTCCACCAGATAAAGACCCGGCTTGAGATTGCCCAGCGGGATGTACACGTTGCCCGGCGCGACGCTGACGAACTCGCTGGAAGAACCGGCCAGGTTCACCCCGGCAGGTGGCTGGATCGGCTTGGCCTGCCACAACGGATAACGGAACTGGCTGACCACGGGCAAACCCGGTATCAGTGCAAATTGCGGCTGCGCATCGTAGGGCGTTGGCGCGGCCATCGCGTTGCCCATCTTCAGTTCCGGCACTTCCTCGGTGACTTGTTTACGCGACTCGTAGGAAAACGCCCGCTGCATCACCCGACGGGATTTTCGATACCAGTTGTCCCACAGGTACGCGAGGGTATTGGACAGCCCCTCCCCCTTGAACTGGCCATCGCTGACCACCCGATGCAGGTTCTTCTGGCGTTTGAGGAAGTCCAGCGGCTTGTCGATGCGATACACCCGAATGTCGGCGCCGCCGTAGGGCTCCATGCGAAACCGGCGATAGTCGCGACCCGGCGCTTCAAGGCGCACCATCGCCTGTTCATCGCTGGCAAAGCTGCTGTCGGCCAGCAGGAAAAAACTCTCGCCGGCCACTGGCGCATAGCCGCTGGCCGGGACCGAGTCTTCGGCGTTTACCGCCGAGAACGGCAGCACCAATACCAACATCAGAGACAGAAAACGCAGCATGCGGGCACCGGTCATTGGGAAAGAAAATTCAGTCGATAGACGCCGATGAAGTTGGGGTTGGCTGCGTCGGGTATCCATCGGGTGTCCTTCCATGTCATGAGTTGCTGCAGGCTTGCCGAACGCATGCCGTTGTCGGTGGGTGTGCTGGTGCCGGTGTGATAGGCGATGTAACGGCCCATCCAGATCATCAGGTGCTGGTCGTCGCCCTGGTCGAAAAACATCAGGTCGCCAGGGCGCGCTTGAGACACATCGCGGCTGACCAGATGGCTGTTGAACTGGATCAATTTGATCGCATTGACGTATGGCCCGACCTTGCCGCCGCCCTGCTGCCATTGCTGGGCAAGACCGCGCTGGGCGTCGCTCAATTGCAGTTCCGGCGGCAGGTAACGATTGGACAGGCCATTGCTGCGCAGCCATTTGTCGTCATGGACTTTCAGCGCTTCGTTAGCGGCGAAGCGCACCAGCCCGGCACAGTCTTGTTGATACCAGCGCGGGCTCGGGCCCTGGCTCAGTTGCTCCTGGGCAATGCGCACGAACCAGGCACGAAACACCTGGGATTGCTGTGGGTCGAGCGACGGTGCCTCGACAGCGCGGGCACCCGCGCTCAGCAACAACGCCAGCAGGCCGAGACTTCGGATCAATGCCGTCACAGGGCTTTCCACTCCAGCGGCAGCCACTGCCAGTGGCCGTCTGGCTCGCTGCCTTCAGGTAAGGTCAGGGCGTATTTGCCGTAGCCGCCGAGCTTGCGCAGTTTCGGGATCAGCCAGGTTTGCGCGGCGTTATAGAACACCGGTTCCATATCCTGGGGCAGGCTGTCGAGGGTTTCCTGCTGCATCAATTGGGCCATGGAGTCCGGGCCGAAATAGACCGGCATCAGCAGGTCTTTCGGTACCACGTCGGCCATCGGCGGGAAGCGTTTGTCGAGGGTGCCGAGAGCCTTGTCCACCAGCTTGTCGTCGAGGGAGAAAAGCAACGTCGAGCCATGCCTCGCCAGGCTGACTTTCATGAACGTCTTGCCGGTGATCGCGTCGGGGTTTTCGGCCTCCTTGGCCGCATAGGGACCGAAACTGGAGCTGACCTGGCGTCGCCACTGATAGCTCTGGCCTTCCTGCTTTTCCACCACCGGGAAGGCACCGTCTTCGACTTTGCTCTCGTAGGCACCGACCATCGAGCCAAACAGGCTGCCCAGATCTCCATCGAGTTTGCCGCTGTCATCATCGTTGAGGCTGGCCACCAGCAAGGGCGTGTACAACCGCGAATCGGCATACCAGCACAGGCCTGCCGCGCCGGCCATGTGTTCGGTCAATGCCTGGGCCACCTTCTCCTGCGCACCGAGTTTCACCAGCAGCGGTGTCTGTTGTTCGGCTGCCAGCGGCAACGCCACGCAAGCGCTGGCGCCCATGGGCATGGCTTGCCAGATCGGTTTGAAATCGAAGTCTGGCTGATTCTCCAGTTCATCCATGGCCAGGAAGCTGTGCCAGCCCTTGTCGTCCATGTCAAAACGCAGGCCGGCGAAGTTAGGGATGAAACGCTGGTAACCCATGGCCAGCACGCTGGCATTCACCGACAGGCGTTGTTTCACTTGCGGCTCACGAGGTGCCAGGCCGAAGGCTTCGGGAAACAGTTTGTCGCCATTGAGCAGCGCAGCAATGGCCGTGGTCGACACGCTGCCCGATTCTTCCGTTGCGCCACTTTGCGGGTCGTAGAGTTTCGTCGGATTGGACAACACCACCAGTTTGTCGCCATGGGACGCGAACAGCAGCGCCTTGCTCGCGTTGTAGTTGAGTTGATAGAGCGCCACATCGTCGGTACCGACCTTCACGTCAGCGACCTTGCTCAACTGCGAGTCGCCCAGCGCCACTTTGGCCAGCGGCTCCAGCACCTTGGCCAGCCCGCCGCGATCCATCACCAGCAGGAAATCCTTGAGCCGCCCATCCGCCCCGCGCCACAACGCTACATCGGCAGGCTGATCGAACAACTGCTCGATCAAGGTGTCCTGCAGTTTCAGGTCGTGTTCGTAGATGATCCGCCGCAAGCTGCCGATCAAGCCCAAGCGATCGGCATGGGTTTCGTAATAGAAGACGAAATCTTCGGTCAGGGTTTCCTTGAGGAACGGCACCGCCAGCAAGTCCTTGGGCAACTGGCTCAGGGAGTGGGTTTCCAATAGGCCATCCGGGCGGCTCATCCCCAGTTTGTCACTGGCCAACACGGGGGCCGGGGCCTTGGGCTTGTGCATGAACCACCCCAACCCACCGGCCACGACAACGACCAGGCATAACCCGATCAGCAGCGTCGGCCAATGCAGGGGAGGTTTGGCCGCGGGTGCGCCAGCGGCCGGAGTAACAGTGCTATCACTCATGTTCACAAAACCCGAATTTCATCCGTGGAGCGGGGATGCTTAGTAGTTGAATGTCTTGACCAGCAGCAGGTCGCCGATTGCGCGCAGGGGCACGATGAACGTCTCGCGTTTTTCATCGACGGTGTTTTCGTTGAGCACCAGGTTGATCTGCGAGGTAATCACCTCGTTCTGGTTGCTGGTCTCATCGAAGTTATAGCCGCCGCTGCCGAAGTTGCCCCAATAGTTCACGTAAACCAGATAGGTGCCACGCAGCGGTGCGGTCATGGTGAACATTTCCGGACCCGGGCCATCGACGCCGTCGGGGTCGAGGCCGCCGCCATTGGTCAAGGCCGAATGCGCCCAGAAGGCATGCTGGCCATCAGGCGTGACAATATGCAGGTCGAGTTCGGCTTTCGGATCGTCCCAACCCAGCACCACGCGAATCCGCGCCGGGGTGCGCAGGTTGTTGGCTTCATAGAATTGAACACGCTTGAGAGGCTGGCCTTCGGCGCTGCGCACTTCGACGCTGTTGGAACCGGCGCCAAACGCATAGGGTCGGGCGAAACGCCCTTGTTCGTCGGTATAGAGGTTCAGCGGATTGCCGTTGACCGCCAACGTGTGCGGCCCGCGCTGGGTGCCCAGGGCCTTCAGTTGGCCTTCGATCATCGTGCGATTGCGCTGCACACCCCGGTCGATCGGCGGCGTGGGATAGGCGACTTGCGGGTTTTCCGTGCGGTCCAGCAACCCGTTGAAGCGCCAGCCGCCCACCGGCTCCGACACCTCGGCACTTGGCGCGGCCAGAACCGGCACACAGACCAACCCGATCAGCAGCAAAAGAAATGAGCGCATGTGACGCCTCCTGCCATGCATGACGAAACCTTGCGCCTGATCCTGAGCGCATTACAGATGTGGATACTGCGTTTCGTCTGAAAGACCCGTGATTGCCGAGTCGAATATGACGCGAAGGTTAGACGTGCAGGTGTTTTTTAACAATCGGGCGCATCTGGATTTGCGGGAGGAATCACAGCGCTGGGTGGACGGTGAGCCGAAAAGCATCTTCCACCCTGTAGGAGCGAGCTTGCTCGCGATGAACGCAAGGGCACCGCGTCAAATCAGACAGTACGCGTCATCGTTAACGACCATCGCGAGCAAGCTCGCTCCTACAGGAATGGGCAGCACCAAATCCCCCGCTCATTTGCCCATACCCCCCCTATCTGCTAGTGTCGCGCCGGTTTAACGTCAACCGGAAATCGCCGCCATGGCCCGCAAAAAAGCTGCACTGGATTTCGAACAATCCCTCGCCGACCTGCAAACGCTGGTGGAGCGCCTGGAGAATGGCGAATTGTCGCTGGAGGACTCGCTGGCCGCTTTCGAGCAAGGCATTGGCCTGACCCGCGATTGCCAGGCGGCGCTGGCCCAGGCCGAGCAAAAGGTTCAGGTGCTGCTCGAGCGTGATGGCGAGTTGGCCGAGGAACCCTTCGACGCGGATCAGCCAGAATGATTGCAGCGTACTCGGCCACCAGCCAGGCCCGCGTCAATGCAGCGCTGGAAACCCTGTTCACCGCACCGAGCCCCGAGCTGGCGCGGCTGTACGAAGCCATGCGCTACAGCGTGATGAATGGCGGCAAACGCGTGCGTCCACTGCTGGCCTACGCCGCATGCGAGGCGTTGGGCGGTAAGGCCGAGCAAGCCAACGGTGCGGCCTGTGCGGTGGAATTGATCCACGCTTACTCGCTGGTGCATGACGATTTGCCAGCAATGGACGATGACGATCTGCGCCGCGGCCAGCCAACCACCCACAAGAAATTCGATGAAGCCTGCGCGATCCTCGCCGGCGACGGCTTGCAGAGCCTGGCTTTCAGCGCCCTGCTCGATCCACGCCTGAGCGCGTCGGATGCCGAAATCCGCCTGCAAATGGTCAGTGCCCTGGCGTTGGCGGCAGGCCCGGCGGGCATGGTTGGCGGTCAGGCCATCGACCTCGGCTCGGTCGGTCTGAAGCTCGACCAGAAAGCCCTGGAGTACATGCACCGGCACAAGACCGGCGCGCTGATCGAGGCCAGCGTCAAACTCGGCGCCCTGGCCAGCGGCCGTGCCGAGAAAGACGAACTCAAGTCCCTGCAGACTTATGCACAGGCCATCGGTCTGGCATTCCAGGTGCAAGACGACATTCTCGACGTCGAAAGCGATACCGAAACCCTCGGCAAACGCCAGGGCGCCGACATTGCCCGGGACAAACCGACCTACCCGTCCCTGCTCGGCCTCGACGCCGCCAAGGCCTATGCCCTGGAGCTGCGCGACCAGGCCCTGCACGCACTGCGACCGTTTGACGCAGCGGCCGAGCCGTTGCGTGATCTGGCCCGGTATATCGTCGATCGCCGCAGCTGACGGCGAATCCGCCAAAAAAGACCAACGCGTGGGCAGGGGACGATGCATCAGGTAAACTGCCGCATCTTTTATACCTATAACGATTCGCCTGATGCCCACGACGTTTCATGAGATTCCCCGCAAGCGCCCGACCACGCCCCTGCTCGACCGCGCGAACACGCCGGACGGCCTGCGCCGGTTAGGCGAAGCCGAGCTGGAAACCCTGGCCGATGAGTTGCGCCTGGAATTGCTCTACACGGTCGGCCAGACCGGTGGACATTTCGGTGCCGGCCTGGGCGTGATCGAGCTGACCATCGCGCTGCATTACGTCTTCGATACCCCGGACGACCGGCTGGTGTGGGACGTGGGTCATCAGGCTTATCCACACAAGATCCTCACCGGTCGTCGCGAGCGCATGGGCACCCTGCGCCAGAAGGACGGCGTCGCCGCCTTCCCGCGCCGCTCCGAGAGCGAGTACGACACCTTTGGCGTCGGCCACTCCAGCACCTCGATCAGTGCCGCGCTGGGTATGGCGATTGCCGCCCGCCTGCAAAACAGCGAGCGCAAGGCGATCGCAGTGATCGGCGACGGCGCGTTGACCGCGGGCATGGCGTTCGAGGCGCTGAACCATGCGCCGGAAGTGAACGCCAACATGCTGGTGATCCTCAATGACAACGACATGTCGATCTCGCGCAACGTCGGTGGCTTGTCGAACTACCTGGCGAAGATCCTTTCCAGCCGCACCTACGCGAGCATGCGCGAAGGCAGCAAGAAAGTGCTGTCGCGCCTGCCCGGTGCCTGGGAAATCGCTCGCCGGACCGAAGAATATGCCAAAGGCATGCTGGTTCCCGGCACGCTGTTCGAAGAACTGGGCTGGAACTACATCGGCCCCATCGATGGCCACGACCTGCCGACCCTGATCGCTACCCTGCGCAACATGCGCGATCTGAAAGGCCCGCAGTTCCTGCACGTCGTCACCAAGAAAGGCAAAGGCTTCGCCCCGGCGGAAGTCGACCCGATCGGTTACCACGCCATCACCAAACTCGAACCGCTGGACGCCCCGGCCGCCGCGCCGAAAAAGGCCAGCGGGCCCAAGTACTCCGGTGTGTTCGGCGAGTGGCTGTGCGACATGGCGGCGGCCGATCCGCGTCTGGTCGGGATTACCCCGGCGATGAAGGAAGGCTCGGACCTGGTCGCTTTCAGCGAACGCTTCCCGCTGCGCTACTTCGACGTCGCCATTGCCGAGCAGCACGCCGTCACTCTCGCGGCCGGCATGGCCTGTGAAGGCGCCAAACCCGTGGTGGCCATCTACTCGACCTTCCTGCAACGCGGCTACGACCAGTTGGTGCATGACGTCGCCGTACAGAACCTCGACGTGCTGTTCGCCATCGACCGCGCAGGCCTGGTCGGCGAAGACGGCCCAACCCACGCCGGCAGCTTCGATTTGTCGTTCCTGCGCTGCATCCCCGGCATGCTGGTGATGACCCCGAGCGATGAAAACGAGCTGCGCAAGATGCTCACCACCGGTCACCTGTACGAAGGCCCGGCGGCGGTGCGTTACCCTCGCGGCAACGGCCCGAACGCGACCATCGAGAAAGACCTCGAACCGATCGAGATCGGCAAGGGCGTAGTCCGCCGCCAGGGCAGCAAAGTCGCCCTGCTGGTGTTCGGCGTGCAACTGGCCGAAGCCCTGAAAGTCGCCGAGACGCTGGACGCAACCGTGGTCGACATGCGTTTCGTCAAGCCGTTGGATGAAGAACTGGTTCGCGAAATCGCTGGCAGCCACGAGCTACTGGTCACTGTCGAAGAAAACGCGATCATGGGCGGCGCCGGTGGCGCGGTCAGCGAATTCCTCGCCCGCGAAAACATCCTCAAGTCGATGCTGCACCTGGGCTTGCCGGACATTTACGTCGAACACGCCAAGCCTGCGCAAATGCTGGCTGAGTGTGGGCTGGATGAAGCCGGGATCGAGGCTTCGATCCGCGAGCGCCTGCAACTGCTGAACATCTAAACGCAAAACCCTGTGGGAGCGAGCTTGCTCGCGATGGCGGACTGTCAGTCGACTCAGATGCTGACTGATACACCGCTATCGCGAGCAAGCTCGCTCCCACAGTGGTTTTCAGCGCCTATCAAAACTGTATTCGCCTCAAAGCACCAACGGACTACCCATGAAACTCTCTCCCTTCGCCCTGACGCTGACCCTGCTGCCGGCCGGTCAATTGCTGGCCGACACCTTCGAACGCGACCAGGCCCTGAAGCTGCCCGACGTGTTGATCAGCGCCAACCGCCAGGTCGAAGCGCGCAATGACAGCAGCGCCGCCAACACCGTGTTCACCCGCGACGACATCGATCGCCTGCAACCCGATAGCGTCACTGACCTGTTGCGTCGAGTACCGGGTGTGCAAGTCTCGCAGTCCGGCGGGCGCGGCAGCATTCCGGGGGTCTATATCCGCGGCACCCAGTCGGCCCAGAGCCTGGTGCTGGTGGATGGCCAACGCATCGGCAGTTCGACCTCCGGCGACAGCAACCTGCAACACATCAATATCGAGCAGGTCGAGCGCGTGGAAGTGCTGCGCGGCTCCCGCTCGGTGATTTACGGCAGCGATGCGATTGGCGGGG
Organism: Pseudomonas sp. GW821-FHT12A04; assembly: GCF_058807755.1. Lineage (NCBI taxonomy): Bacteria > Pseudomonadati > Pseudomonadota > Gammaproteobacteria > Pseudomonadales > Pseudomonadaceae > Pseudomonas > Pseudomonas sp. GW821-FHT12A04. Next base: position 77,967 of record NZ_JBXAQZ010000012.1, on the reverse strand, counting down.
TGATCCAGATCTTCACCCGCCGCGGCGGTGAACAAGGCCTGCAACCGCACATGCACACCGGTTTTGGCAGTAATCAGACCTGGGAGCGCAGCCTTGGCCTGTCCGGTGGTGATGAGCGAACCCGCTTCAACCTTGGCGCCAGCCTCGATGAAACCGCCGGGATCAATCGCACCCACGAGTCGTATCCCAGTGATGGCGATCACGACGCCTACCGCAACAAATCCCTCAGCCTGAGCCTGAGTCACACCCTGACGGAAGACGTCGAAGTCGGCGCCAACGTGCTGGATAACCGTGGCAAGAGCGAGTTTGATAGTCCGTTCGGCCGTTACGATTACGTGACGGACAAGTCCTATCAACAGCAGCCCTACAACGACTTCAATGTGAGCAGCGCCAGCAGCTACATTGATGCACAGATCAATGAGGTATGGAAAACCCGCATCGAACTCGGTCACAGCGAAAACCGCGAGACAACCCTCGACAAGCTCAGCGATGAGCGCAGTGTTTTCAATACTTACCGCGACTCGGTCAACTGGCAGAACGATCTGACGCTCAACGAGCGCAACAGCCTGATGCTCGGTGGCGACTGGTACGAAGACCGGATCAACAGCACCACAGCGTTCGACGAAGACAGCCGCTGGAACCGCGCCGTGTTTATCCAGCATCGCTTTCAGGCCGACAGTTTCTCTACGGAGTTGGGTCTGCGTCACGACGATAACCAGCAGTTCGGCAGCCAGAACACCTGGAGCGGCACCTTCACCGTGCCGCTGAACCCGGACAACGAAGTGCTGCTGACCTATAGCGAAGGCTTCCGCGCGCCGACGTTCAATGATCTGTATTACCCGGATTTCAGCAACCCGGATTTGAAACCCGAAACATCCAAGAGCTATGAGCTGCAATGGCGCAGCCAATTGACCGAGAGCAGTCGCCTGGAGACGTCGCTGTATCGCACCGACCTTGAAGACGCGATCATTTTCGGCAGCAACTCACGCCCCGAAAACGTCGCCTCGGCACGGATCAACGGCTTCGAAGCAGCGCTGAAGCAGGAACTGTTCGGCTGGCAGAGCAACCTTGGCGTGGCGATCATCGACCCACGCGACCGTGATACGGGCCACACCCTGGCCCGTCGTGCGCGGCGCACCTTGAGCCTGGACCTGGACCTGGACCGACAGTTCGATCGCCTGGGCCTCGGCGCCAGTTGGCAAGCGGTCAGCAGCAGCTATGACGACTTGAACAATCAACAGCCGTTGGGTGGTTATGCCCTGTTGGGGTTGCGCAGCAGTTGGGAGCTCAATCGTGAAATCCAGCTGGAGCTGAAGGTCGATAACCTGCTGGACAAGGGTTACAGCCGGGCGCTGTACAGCTACCAAGGTAGCCAGTATGGGTATCGCGAGGAAGGTCGGGCGTGGATGTTCGGGGTGACGTGGACACCAGAGATCTGATCCAAAATAAGAGGTGTGTGGACCGGCCTCATCGCGAGCAAGCTCGCTCCCACAGGTTTTGCGGTTGAATTACAGTTTTTCGATCAAACCTGATCCCTGTGGGAGCGAGCTTGCTCGCGATGAAAGCACCTCGGTCTCAGCGGTCTGACGCAATCAAATGACAAAGCTTGGCGGTCGCCTCGACCATCTGCCCACTCGGCCGCTCAAGGCCCTTGTCCGTCACCAAACGCAATTGCCCTTGTGATACCGCCGCCACCTGTGGCCAGGCTTTCCACGCATCAAGCTGCGCCTGATCGCTGGCCAGAATCACCTCGGGATTACGCTGCAACACCGCCTCCACACTGACTTGCGGTGCCGGCAGCTTCAGGTCGGCAAACACGTTTTGCGCACCGCAGGCCTCCAGCGCATCGCTGATGATCTGCTCGCCGCCAACCGTATACAGCGGCCGATCCCAGACCTGATAGAACACTCGTAACGGCTTGTCCCGGCGATAGCGCTGGCGCAATTCATCCAGCCGCTGGCGTAGATCGCTGGCCAATGAAATTCCGCGTTCAGGCCGATCCAGCTGAGCAGCAATGGCTTCGATCTGCACCGTGAGCTGGTCCAGGCTGCGGGGTTCGGCGACGTAGGTGGGAATATTCAGTCGCTTGAGCTGGTCACGCTGGGCCGGGCCAACACTACCGGGCCATAGCAGCAACAGATCGGGCTTCAGGCTGAGCAAGCGCTCCATGTCCAGCTGGCCATAGCGGCCAACGGAGGGCAGGTCCTTGAGTTCGGCAGGTCGCTCACCGGCGTCCAGCACACCTACCAGGAGGTCGGCGGAGCCCAGTTCAACGACGATTTCAGAGAGCGACGGTGCGAGGCTGACAACCCGTTCGACCGCAACGGCCGAGCCACTGGCGGCCAGCAGCAACACCGCCAGCCAGAGCGCGCGCATCAACCGAGTTGACGCGGAATACGGTAGAGGTAGAACAACACGGCGGTCGACAGTGCCAGCAGCATCAGCGGCACGGCTTCGAGACCGACGAACACCGCCAGGGCAGCGATCCAGGCCGGCAGCCCGGCGGCCAGGAATGCCGGGCGCCGCTTGGCTGCCAGACTGATCCAGGCAGCAGGTTCTTCAGAGGTATCGAGGGCTTTCTGGGTGGCGATCAGTGCGTGTTTGTAGGCGCCGAAAAACTTCAGGCTGACAAACATCGAAGCAACTCCGGCGATGAACAACGGCATCGCCAGCACCGGCAGAATGGCTTCGCTCTGGCCGAACACCGCGTTGATCACAAACAGGGGCAACAAGGCCAGTGCCAGGTATTGCCACCAGTTGACGGACAGTCGCCGCCGCACCTGACCACGGGTCACGCCCGGTCTACCTCGCCCTGATGCTCATTGCCCATCATGTGATCGAGCTTGCTGGCCTTGGTCGCCAGGTAGAGTCGGTTATGCGGGTTGTGGCCGGTGTGCAGCGGCACGCGCTCGGCGACCACGATACCCATGTCGGTCAAGGCTTTGACCTTGCGCGGGTTGTTGGTCATCAGGCGCAGTGACTTCACGCCCAGGTGCTCCAGCATCGGCAGGCACATGGCGTAGTCACGCTGGTCGGCGGCAAAGCCCAGGCGTTCGTTGGCTTCAACGGTGTCGGCGCCACCGTCCTGCAGCTCATAGGCGCGGATCTTGTTCAGCAGACCAATGCCCCGGCCTTCCTGTCGTAGGTAGAGCAATACGCCACGACCTTCGCGGGCGATGGCCTGCAAGGCGGCCTCCAGTTGCGAGCCGCAGTCGCAACGCTGGCTGAACAGGGCATCGCCCGTCAGGCATTCGGAGTGCAGCCGGCCGAGTACCGGGGCACCATCGTCGAATTCACCTAGGCTCAGCACAACGTGCTCGCGGCCGGTGGCTTCATCGAGAAAGCCATGCATGGTGAATTGCGCAAAAGGCGTTGGCAGCTTGGAAGCGGCGACAAAAACGACAGGCACCGGTGTGCTCCTGATCTAAAAGTCTGAAGATTCGCAGAGCCGGCATTGTAACAGCAGGTTCCGGAGGACGCTTAGGCTGAATTATCGGCGATAACTATCAAAATGTTTGATATACGCCCTGAAGACACTCCCACATGGTTCAGTATCAGTCCTTGAATCGGGGTCAATTATCTTCAAACGGATAAGGCTGTTTCCAGCGTTCAAAAATCGGTTTCAACTCGCCGCTTTTCACCAGTTGCTCCATGCGCTGGTCGAACAGGGCCATTAACGTGCGTGCCTTCGGGGTCTTGGCAAAGCACAGGTACAGCGGCAACTCGGCGATATGGGTGCGCCGCAGTTGGGACGGATCCTTGGCGCGCTTGATGACGTCATCGACTTCGGTCAGGGCATCGATGTAAAAGTCGGCACGATTGTGGATCAGCATCGACTCGATGCCGGTACGCCGCTGCACTTCGTCGAAGTGGCGCACATTGGGCAAGTAATCCTGGTAGTCGTAGCCACGAATCCAGGCCAGTCGATAATTGCCCAGGGTTTGCGGGGTGGGTACCGGACTGCTGGCCAGGCCCAGCGCATAGATGTGATCGGTGTCGAAGTTCCAATGGGGATAGAGCACACCCTCAGAATCGTCACGATAGGAGCCGACGCAGGCATCGACCTCGCCACGTTCGGCCAGGCCCAGCGAACGTACGTAGGGCTCGGTGCGGATGTCGACCTTGACGCCCGCCGGCTCGAACACTTGCCGTAGCACGTCCCAACCCAGTCCATGACCGTCAGCGGCGGTGTAGCCTTCCCACTCTTCGCTGGCCAGATGAATCACCGACGGCGGCGTAGCCCCCCCTCCTCCCGCCTGGACACAAGAGCAAAACATCGCGAACGCCATCACCATCAATCCGCGTACAGTCATCCCCCGCTTCCCCCGATAAACAGCTCTCATGACCAACGCCTGGAAATCCCCGGTCAGGCGAAAAACCACACCAATCCCTGCATCGCCAACCAGGCGAACACCCCGGCCAGGACATCATCGAGCATGATGCCGACGCCGCCATGTACGTGCCGGTCAATCCAGCGAATCGGCCATGGCTTGAGAATGTCGAAGAAGCGGAACATCAGGAAACCCGCCAGCAACCACTGCCAGCCCTCCGGCACCAGCCACAGGGTGATCCACATCCCGACCATTTCGTCCCAGACGATGCCTTCATGATCGTGTACCCGCAAATCGTCGGCCACTTTGCCGCACAGCCAGAAGCCGAACAGCATGGTGATGCCCAGCATCAGCCAGTAACCCCAGTCGGGCAGCATCTGCCACAACGGAATAAAGGGCAGCGCAACCAACGACCCCCAAGTGCCGGGCGCCTTTGGCAAGGTGCCCGAGCCAAAGCCGAACGCCAGGAAATGCCATGGATTACGCCAGACCGACGGCGGTACGAATTCCGCCGGGACCTGTTTGGGATGATCTGTCACGGTGACTCCCGAAAATGTTGATAACCCCGGGTTTGCGGGGTGATGTCTTTGCCATCGGCGTCCAGCAGCTTCACGCCCTGCCCCGTCACCACTTGACCAATCACATGGATCGGCCAGCCATCGGCCAGCAATAGCGGCAACTCGACGGACGGTAAGGTGAAGGCCAGGACGTAGTCGTCGCCGCCGCTCAGGGCCGCAACCTGTGCGTCCGATTGGCCGAGAAAGTCGACCAGGCTCTGGGACAGTGGCAAACGATCCCGCTCGACTTCGATACCAACCTTCGACGCCAGCGCGATATGCCCGCAATCCGCAAGCAGGCCGTCGGAGATATCCATCGCCGAAGTGGCCTTGCCCCGTAGCGCCTGCCCCAAACCGAGCTGCGGTTGCGGCGACCAGTAATGCGCCAGCAACGGCTCGGCAATGCGCGTTTCAGCTGTGCGCTGGCCGAGCACCAAGGGCAAGGCACCGGCGGCATTGCCCAGGTTGCCGCCGACACACAGCAGGTCGCCCGGTTGCGCACCGCTGCGGGTCAGCGCCTGACCGGCCGGCACGCGGCCGAACACGGTCATGGTCAGGCTCAGCGGCCCACGGGTCGTGTCACCACCCACTAGCGCCACGCCGCAGCTTTGCGCCATCTGGTTCAAACCACGGGCATAGGCTTGCAGCCAATCGGCGGTCACCGTCGGCAAGGTCAGGGCAAGGGTAAAGGCAATCGGGGTGGCGCCCATGGCGGCCAGGTCGCTGACGGCCACGGCCAGCGAGCGCTGACCGAGCAGAAACGGATCGCAGGGATCGGCGAAATGCACGCCGGCCACCAACGTATCGGTAGAAATCGCCATCTGCTCCCCGGAGGGAACAGCCAGCAAGGCGCAGTCATCGCCAATCCCGAGGGCAACGCCTTCGCCGCCCTGCGCACAAGGCGCGGCGGCGAAGAAATTGCGGATCAGCTCAAACTCGCCCATCAGGTATCCTGTCCAAACGCCAATCAGCGCTTGAACGCCTTCACTTCAGCTTCACGCAGTCGCGGGGCCAGCTTGTCGAGCACACCGTTGACGAACTTGTGGCCGTCGGTGGAACCGAAGACCTTGGCCAGTTCGATACCTTCGTTGATCACAACGCGGTACGGCACGTCGACGCGCTTGAGCAGTTCCCAGGTCGACAGGCGCAGAACAGCCAGTTCAACCGGGTCCAGCTCTTCGATGGTCAAGTCCAGGCATGGCGTGAGCGCGGTGTCGATTTCGGTCTTGAACTGCGGAACCCCGTGCAGGATTTCGCGGAAGTACGCGCCGTCGACATCGGTGAAATCGTTATCGACCCGGAACTGCGCTTCGATCTCGTTCAGCGACTGCTTGGCCATGTGCCATTGGTACAGCGCCTGGGTCGCGAGCTGACGGGCTTCGCGGCGCTTGGCGCTTTTCGATGGCTTGCCGGCATCCGCAGGCTTTGGATCGCGCGGGTTGAAACGATCGCTTTCGTCGCTAATCACTTGGCCTCCAACTGCGCCAGCAGGCTGACCATTTCCAGAGCGGACAGGGCAGCTTCAGCACCTTTGTTGCCGGCCTTGGTGCCGGAACGTTCGATGGCTTGCTCGATGGAATCAACGGTCAGGACGCCGAAAGCGACCGGAACGCCGAACTCCATGGACACCTGAGCCAGGCCCTTGGTGCACTCGCCAGCCACGTATTCGAAGTGCGGAGTGCCGCCACGAATGACCGCGCCCAGGGCGATGATTGCCGCGAACTCGCCTTTCTGGGCGACTTTCTGCGCAACCAGCGGAATTTCGAAGGCGCCAGGTGCGCGGATGATGGTGATGTCGCTTTCGCTCACGCCGTGGCGAACCAGGGCATCAACTGCACCGCTGACCAGGCTTTCAACGACGAAGCTGTTGAAACGGCCCACTACCAGAGCGTAGCGGCCTTTAGGGGCGATGAAGGTACCTTCGATGGTCTTCAGGGTCATTCGTTAGATCTCTTAAAGAGCCGGGACGCGTCTTCTACGCGCCCCTCAGTGATTTATTTGCCGCGAATTCAAGGCCGGGAACAACCGGTCATTATTCGGAGGGCACGTATTCTACAACTTCCAGATCGAAACCGGATATCGCATTAAATTTCATCGGTGCCGACATCAGGCGCATTTTGCGTACGCCAAGGTCGCGCAGGATCTGCGAACCGGCACCGACAGTGCTGTAGGTGGTCGGTTTTTTCACGGCTGCGTGATCGGCGGTTTCGCGAATATGCGCCAGCAACACGTCGCCATCGAGTGGGTGACCGAGCAACAGCACCACGCCGCTACCAGCCTCGGCAACCGCGGACATGGCGGCGCGCAGGCTCCAGCGGCCCGGTTGCTTGACCATCAGCAGGTCACGCAGCGGGTCCATGTTGTGCACTCGAACCAGGGTCGGCTCTTCGGCACACACGTTGCCCAGGGTCAGTGCCATGTGCACGTCGCCTTCCACGGAATCACGATAGGTCACCAGGTTGAATTGGCCCAGTTCGCTGTCCAGTGGCTGCTCGGCAATCCGCTGAACGGTACGTTCGTGGATCATCCGGTAGTGAATCAGGTCGGCGATGGTGCCGATCTTGATGTCGTGTTCGGCGGCAAAGGCTTCCAGCTCGGCGCGACGGGACATGGTGCCGTCGTCGTTCATCACTTCGCAGATCACCCCGCTAGGCTCGTAACCGGCCATGCGCGCCAGGTCGCACGCCGCTTCGGTGTGGCCGGCACGGGCCAGGGTGCCGCCGGCCTGAGCCATCAGCGGGAAGATGTGGCCCGGGCTGACGATGTCTTCAGCCTTGGCATCACGGGCGGCGGCGGCCTGCACGGTGCGCGCACGGTCTGCGGCGGAGATGCCGGTGGTCACGCCGGTGGCCGCTTCGATCGATACGGTGAACTTGGTGCCGAAACCGGACCCGTTGCGCGGCGCCATCAACGGCAGCTTGAGCAGTTCGCAGCGCTCGCGGCTCATCGGCATGCAGATCAGGCCACGGGCGTGCTTGGCCATGAAGTTGATGTGCTCGGGCTTGCAGCACTCGGCGGCCATGATCAGGTCGCCTTCGTTCTCGCGGTCTTCGTCATCCATGAGGATGACCATCTTGCCTTGGCGGATGTCTTCAACCAGTTCTTCGATGCTATTGAGCGCCACAAGGCACCCCCTTGGGTCAGGATTTGAGGTAGCCGTTGGCGGCCAGAAAGCTTTCAGTGATGTTACTGGAAGTTGGCTCCGCAGCCTTGTCGCCCAGTAGCAGACGCTCCAGGTAACGGGCCAGCAAGTCCACTTCCAGGTTCACCCGGCGGCCTGGCTGGTACGACGCCATGATGGTTTCGCTCAGGGTGTGGGGAATGATGGTCAGCAGGAACTCGGCGCCATCGACTGCGTTCACGGTGAGGCTGGTGCCGTCGACGGTGATCGAGCCTTTATGGGCGATGTACTTGGCCAGGTCCTTTGGCGCGCGGATGCGGAATTCCACGGCGCGCGCATTTTCGGTACGGGCAACCACTTCGCCCACGCCGTCGACGTGACCGCTGACCAGATGCCCGCCGAGGCGAGTGGTCGGGGTCAGGGCTTTTTCCAGATTGACCGGGCTGCCGCTTTTCAGGTCGTTCATGGCGGTGCAGTCGAGGGTTTCGCGACTGACGTCCGCCGCAAAGCCATTGCCCGGCAATTCAACGGCAGTCAGGCACACGCCGTTGACCGCGATACTGTCGCCCAGTTTGACATCGCTCAGGTCGAGCTTGCCGGTTTCGACGTGAACCCGCACATCACCGCCCTTTGGGGTCAATGCACGAATACTGCCGATGGATTCGATGATGCCGGTAAACATGAGGTTCTCCTCGAGAACAAAGCCAGCGCTATAGCGATGGCCAGAAATTATACGCTCGCGGCTGGCGAAGGAATCGCAATGACTCGCCAGTCATCGCCAACGGCACGAATTTCGATGATTTTGAGCTCGGGCGCATCCTTCATTTGCACGAGCGGCCAGTCCAGCAGCGGCCGCGCCGAGGAACCCAGGAACTTGCCGGCAATGAAAATCTGGAACTCGTCCACCAGACCGAGTTGGGCAAAGGCACCTGCCAGGCGCGGGCCGGCCTCGACCAGCACTTCGTTGACGCCACGGGTTGCGAGTTCAACCAATAGTTGACGCAGATCGACCTGACCGTCATAGCCCGGCACGATCAGGCACTCTGGACCGTTGGCATATTGCTCTTCAACCGCCACGCAGGTGGCGACCAGCGCCGGGCCTGCCTTGAAGAACGGTGCATCCAGCGGCACCCGCAGGCGGCCGTCGACCAACACCCGCAGCGGCGGACGGCTCATGGCCAAGGCTGTTTGCTCTGCATCCAGCCCCAACTCATCGGCACGCACGGTCAACCGTGCGTTGTCCGCCAGCACCGTATCGGCACCGGTCAGTACCACACTGGCTTGCGCGCGCAGACGCTGCACTGCCGAGCGCGCCGCCGGGCCGGTGATCCACTGGCTTTCGCCGCTTTCCATGGCGGTTCGCCCGTCGAGGCTCATGGCCAACTTGACCCGCACGAACGGCAAGCCGTGTTCCATGCGTTTCAGAAAGCCTTGATTAAGCTTGCGCGCCTCGCCTTCCAGCACGCCGCTTTCGGTGGCGATACCGGCCTGTGTCAGGCGTTGCAGACCGCGACCGGCGACTTCCGGGTTCGGGTCCTGCATCGCCGCGACCACGCGGGCCACACCGGCATTGACCAGTGCATCGGCACAGGGCGGCGTACGGCCGTGATGACTGCAAGGTTCAAGCGTCACGTAAGCGGTGGCGCCACGAGCCTGCTCACCAGCCGCGCGCAGGGCGTGGACTTCAGCGTGGGGCTCGCCGGCGCGCTCGTGCCAGCCTTCGCCGACAATCTGCCCGCCCTGCACGATCACGCAACCGACCCGCGGATTGGGGTGCGTCGTGTAATGCCCCTTGCGCGCCAGTTCCAGGGCACGGGCCATGAAATGGGCGTCGAGGATGGCTTGTTCGGCGCAAGTGGTCATTCTTTCACCGGTTCACGGGCCAGGCGATCGATCTCTTCGCGGAACTCGTTGAGGTCCTGGAAGCGGCGATACACCGAAGCGAAGCGGATGTAGGCGACTTCGTCGAGCTTCTGCAGCTCGGCCATCACCAGTTCGCCGACCACGAGGGATTTGACCTCGCGTTCGCCGGTGGCGCGCAGTTTGTGTTTGATGTGCACCAGCGACGACTCGAGGCGCTCGACACTCACCGGGCGCTTTTCCAGCGCGCGCTGCATGCCGGCGCGGAGTTTTTCTTCGTCGAACGGCTGGCGACTGCCGTCGGTTTTGATCAGGCGCGGCAACACCAGTTCAGCCGTCTCGAACGTCGTGAAACGCTCGCCGCAGGCCAGGCATTCACGCCGGCGGCGCACCTGTTCGCCCTCGGCGACCAGACGCGAGTCGATGACCTTGGTGTCGTTGGCACCGCAGAAGGGACAGTGCATGGTGGCAGGCAACAAAAAAAGGGAGGGCCATGGTAGCGCATCCCCGTGGCAAGACAAGCCATAGGGTTTGCGGTATACAGACGGGATGATCACTTGATCCATGGAATTCAGCGTTATGGAGCCACCAATGTCGTTACGTCCGCTCATTTTGCTCAGTGTTTTCAGCCTGCTGGTGGCCTGCAGCAGCGATGCACCCAAGCCCCAGCCGCCAACGCCTGGCCCGGTGCCGCAGCAAGCGCAGAAGAAAGCCCGGGAGGCCGCCGCACTCGGCCCTCTGCCCGCCCATCAGCGTGAACTGAGCGGCACCTTGCAAGGCGTTCCAGCTGGCGCTGAAGTCGAACTGGCATTGCTGGTGATCGACGATAAGGACCGCCCGCAACAATTGCTCGCCAGCTCCAGCCTGATCGGCAACAACCAGGTTCTGCCGTTTCACCTGCGCTTCAATCCGGAATCCTTCCCGGCCGGGGCCCGCGTTGAACTGCGAGGCCGCGCCAGTCAGTCCGGGCAGTTGATCCTGCACCTGCCGTCGCAACTGATTACCCAGCCGACCACCCAGGCCCTGGGCCAACTGCAATTCGTCAAAGCCCCATGAGTGCACCGTTCGACCTGCAAAAGGCGTTGGGTGAACTGCTCGGTGATGCGCAATTGGTCGCCTGTGAGTTACCAGGGACCGACCTGAAGTTGTGGCTGATCGACGGCGACAACATGGACCGCGCCTTCAGCCCGGAAGAGACCCGGCGCATCCTGCATGAGCCGCCGTACTGGAGTTTCTGCTGGGCCAGCGGCCTGGCCGTGGCCCGCTATCTGGCCGAAAACCCCCATTGGGTCGAAGGCAAGCGGGTACTGGATTTCGGTGCCGGCTCCGGGGTGGCGGGGATTGCGGCGGCGAAGGCCGGGGCGCTCGAAGTACTGGCCTGCGACCTTGACCCGCTGGCGATTGCCGCGTGTCGGGCCAATGCCGAGCTCAATAACGTACAGCTCAATTACTCGATGGACTTTTTCGCCGAGGCCGATCGCTTCGATCTGATTCTGGTGGCGGATGTACTGTACGACCGGGCCAACCTGCCGCTGCTCGACCAGTTCCTCAGTCGCGGCCGAGAGGCGCTGGTGGCGGATTCACGCGTCAGGGATTTCCGTCATCCGTTGTACCGGCGCATCGAAATGCTCGAAGCCATGACCCTGCCGGATCTGGCCGAGCCCCACGAGTTTCGGCATGTGAGCCTGTACCACGCGCAGCGCTAGCTAAAAGCATCGCGAGCAAGCTCGCTCCTGCACTGGACCCGCGTCGTCCACAAATCCCCTGTGGGAGCGAGCTTGCTCGCGATGACGTCCTGTCAGACGAAACATCTCTAACGGCCACCCCGCTTCCGGCGCGCCCCCACCAAGTCGTATAGTTGCCCCATTCACGCTTTTACGAGATTGCCCATGAGTCAGGAAACGCCGTACATCTTCGACGCCACGACTGCCGATTTCGACCAGTCGGTGATCGAGAACTCCTTCCACAAACCAGTGCTGGTGGATTTCTGGGCCGAATGGTGCGCGCCCTGCAAAGTGCTGATGCCGATGCTGCAGAGCATTGCCGAGAGCTATCAGGGTGAGTTGCTGCTGGCCAAGGTCAACTGTGACATCGAACAAGACATCGTCGCCCGCTTCGGCATCCGCAGCCTGCCGACCGTGGTGCTGTTCAAGGACGGCCAGCCTGTCGATGGCTTTGCCGGTGCGCAGCCGGAGTCGGCCGTGCGTGCCCTGCTCGAACCCCATGTGCAGATGCCGCCACCGGCCGCCGCCGATCCGTTCGAACTGGCCCAGGCGCTGTTCGACGACAGCCGTTTTGCCGATGCCGAAGCGCAGCTCAAAGTGATCCTGGGTGAAGACAACACCAACGCCAAGGCACTGATCCTGTACGCCCGCTGCCTGACCGAGCGCGGTGAACTGGGCGAAGCGCAAACCGTGCTGGATGCGGTCAAGAGCGACGAGCACAAGGCCGCGCTGGCCGGCGCCAAGGCACAGATCAAGTTTCTCGGTCTGGCCAGGGACTTGCCGGATGCCGCCGACCTGAAGGCCCGACTGGCGAAAGACCCGCTGGACGATGAGGCGGTCTATCAACTGGCGATCCAGCAACTGGCCCGTCAGCAGTACGACGCCGCGCTGGATGCATTGCTGAAGTTGTTCACCCGCAACCGCAGCTACAGCGAAGGCTTGCCGCACAAGACCTTGTTGCAGGTGTTCGAATTGCTGGGCAACGATCATCCGTTGGTCAGCACGTACCGCCGCAAGTTGTTTGCCGCGCTGTACTAAGCCAACCCTGTAGGAGCGAGCTTGCTCGCGAAAAACCTGAGAGCACCGAGGTGAATCAGGTTTCCCGCGTTATCGTTGACGCCCATCGCGAGCAAGCTCGCTCCTACACCAACCAGCGATACAGCGGTGTATCCCCGCCGCTTTCCACCTTCACATCCGAACTGTGGCGCAGGCGCACCAACAGACGCTTGCCCGCCGCCGCGCTGCCAGTCAGTCCTTCCAGTTGATCGAGCAGGTCCGGGCCACTGAGCTGCCCGGCCTTGCGCAGCAAATCCCTGGCGATCTGCCACAGCGCATCATCCTGATTCAGCGGTTTCGCCGCTGGCACGCTGACCGGGGTTTTTTCCACCTGCAACTGCGCCCCTAGTCGCGCCCAGTCCGCGTCGTCCATCTCCAGGGTCAAATCCACCGGCCAGTCGCCGATGCTTCCGCGAATTCGCAACATAGGTCTGCTCCCGCACATTTCTTCCCGGCATGCTCCCATGGGACTTGTGCAACGCCAAGCAGACAGTCAAACTCTCCGCAATCACGTTATAAGATTACATAACATTTTCTTCATTTTACTTTTCGGAGACTCGTCATGCGTCGTCTGCTTCTCGCCCTGCCGTTTGCCATGTTGCCGCTGGCTGTCGCCCATGCCGCCGACGAACACGATCACGAGCATGGCAGCCTGGGTGCCCACGAACATGGCGTGGGACGCCTGAATGCGGCGCTGGACGGCAAGACCCTGGAGCTGGAACTGGAAAGCCCGGCCATGAACCTGGTGGGGTTCGAGCACGTCGCCACCAGCGATGCCGACAAGGCTAAAGTCGCCGCTGTCCGCGCTCAGCTCGAAAAACCACTGGCGCTATTCAACCTTCCAACAGCCGCTGGTTGCGTGGTGGAAAACCAGGAACTGGAAAGTCCATTGTTCGGCGACAAGCCCGATGCCGACGATGATCACGATGAAGGCGCCAAGGACGAAGACGGCCACGAACATCACCATGATCACAGCGAAATCCACGCTCACTATCAGTTCACTTGCGCCACGCCAGCGGCACTGAAGTCACTGGACCTGGCGAATATTTTCACCCGCTTCCCGGCCACCCGGAAAATTCAGGTACAACTGATCGGCCCGGGCGGGCAGCAAGGCGTTGAAGTGACGGACAAGGCTGCCGCGCTGAAATTCTGACCCACTGTAGGATCGAGCTTGCTCGCGATGGACGCCAACGATAACGCGGGCAACCTGATTCACCTCGGTGTTCTCAGGTTTTTCGCGAGCAGGCTCGCTCCTACAAGGGTTCACCACCAACCAGACCGGTTTCACATGACCCAAGCACTCATCGAACTGTCCGACCTGGGCTTCAGCTGGCCCGGTCACCCGCCGCTGCTGGACATCCCCGCGTTTCGCCTGGAGCGCGGCGAAACCCTGTTCCTCAAAGGCCCGAGCGGCAGCGGCAAGACCACCCTGCTCGGTCTGCTCGGCGGCGTGCAAAAGCCTGATCGCGGCAGCATCCGCCTGCTCGGCCAGGAGCTGACGCAACTCTCGGCCGGCGCCCGCGACCACTTCCGCGTCGATCACACCGGCTACATCTTTCAGCAGTTCAACCTGCTGCCGTTTCTGTCGGTGCGTGAAAACGTCGAACTGCCCTGCCACTTCTCGAAACTGCGCGCCGAACGGGCGAAACAACGTCACGGCAGCGTCGACAAAGCCGCCGCCACACTGCTCGCCCATCTGGGTTTGAAGGATGAAAACATCCTCGGTCGCCGCGCTGATTCGTTGTCCATCGGCCAGCAGCAACGGGTCGCCGCCGCCCGCGCACTGATCGGCCAACCGGAACTGGTGATCGCCGACGAACCGACCTCAGCCCTCGATTACGACGCCCGCGAGAACTTCATTCGCCTGCTGTTCGCCGAGTGCCGCGAAGCCGGCTCGAGCCTGTTGTTCGTCAGCCACGACCAGAGCCTGGCGCCGCTGTTCGACCACAACCTGTCGCTGGCCGAACTCAATCGCGCCGCTACCCCGTCCGAGGTCTGAGATGTATCTGTTTCGTCTAGCCATGGCCAGCCTGGCTAACCGTCGTTTCACTGCGATCCTCACCGCGTTCGCCATCGCCCTGTCGGTGTGCCTGTTGCTGGCAGTGGAGCGCGTGCGCACCGAAGCCAAGGCCAGTTTCGCCAGCACAATAAGCGGCACCGACCTGATCGTCGGCGCCCGCTCAGGCTCGGTGAACCTGCTGCTGTACTCGGTGTTCCGCATCGGCAACGCCACCAACAACATCCGCTGGGACAGCTTCGAACACTTCGCCAGCAACCCGAAAGTGAAGTGGGCGATCCCGATGTCCCTCGGCGACTCCCATCGCGGCTACCGGGTGATGGGCACCACCGAAGCCTACTTCGAGCATTACCAGTACGGGCGCCAGCAACACCTGCAACTGAGCGATGGCCGCGCCTTTGCCACTGACCCGTTCGAAGTGGTGCTCGGTGCCGAAGTGGCCGATGCACTGCACTACAAACTCGGTGACAAACTGGTGCTGGCCCACGGCGTGGCGGCGATCAGCCTGGTCAAGCACGACGACAAACCGTTCACTGTGGTCGGCATTCTCAAGCGCACCGGCACACCGGTGGACCGCACACTGCACATCAGCCTCGGTGGCATGGAAGCGATTCACATCGACTGGCATAACGGCGTGCCGGCCCGGGGCGAGGGCCGCATCACGGCTGATCAGGCGCGCAACATGGACCTCACGCCGCAAGCGATCACCGCGTTCATGCTCGGCCTCAACAACAAGATTTCGACCTTTGCCCTGCAACGGGAAATCAACGAATTCCGTGGCGAACCGATGCTGGCGATCCTGCCAGGCGTAGCGTTGCAAGAGCTGTGGAGTCTGATGGGCACCGCGGAAAAAGCCTTGTTCGTGGTATCGCTGTTTGTGGTGCTGACCGGGTTGATCGGCATGCTCACAGCGATTCTCACCAGCCTCAACGAGCGCCGTCGGGAAATGGCGATCCTGCGCTCGGTGGGCGCACGCCCCTGGCACATCGCGACGCTGTTGGTACTCGAAGCCTTTGCCCTGGCGCTGTCGGGCGTGATCGCCGGCGTGGCGTTGCTGTATGTGTGCATCGCGGCGGCCCAAGGTTATGTGCAAGCCAACTACGGCCTGTTCCTGCCGCTGTCCTGGCCGAGCGAGTATGAATGGACGCTGCTCGGTGGCATCCTGATCGCCGCGTTGCTGATGGGCAGCGTGCCGGCCTGGCGCGTCTATCGCCAATCCCTGGCCGATGGCTTGTCGATCCGTTTATGAGGACGTTGAAAATGCCCCGCGCTGTACTTGCGCTGTTGATGCTGGTCGCCCTGCCCCTGTGGGCGGCCCAGCCAAAAGACCTGACCTGGTCGGAGATGATCCCGCCCGACGCGCCGAAAGAAGTGCCGAACATGACGCCGTTGCATGATCTGTCGCAGATGAGCAGCACGCTCTCTGCAGAGTCGGCGCCAGCAGCCAAGCAGGACATGCCCAACGCACCGGTGGTCAAGACCCTCGACGGCCAGAATATTCGCCTGCCGGGTTACATCGTGCCGCTGGAAGTGAGCGAGGAAGGCCGTACCACGGAGTTTCTGCTGGTGCCGTATTTCGGCGCCTGCATCCATGTGCCGCCACCGCCATCGAACCAGATCGTGCACGTCAAGAGCGAAGTCGGCGTGAAGCTGGACGAGCTGTATCAGCCTTACTGGATCGAAGGCGCGCTGCAGGTCAAGGCCTCCACCAGCGAGTTGGCGGATGCCGGGTATCAGATGGAGGCGGACAAGATTTATCTGTATGAACTGCCGGAGTGAATCAGGTCGTTTTGTGTCGACTGTCAGTCCGCCATCGCGAGCAAGCTCGCTCCCACAGGGGATCACATGCCTCCTGTGGGAGCGAGCTTGCTCGCGATGAGGCCATCAGAAACATCACAAATTCCAGTCCTTGCCACTTTCATTGAGCTGCATCAAAAGACCGAATAGTTAGCCGGCTTACCATTGGACATCGAACATTTTTAACGTCCTCTGGAGCCCCCATGAACAAGTCCATGCTCAGCGCTTCGCTGGTTGCCCTTGCGCTCGCAGCCCCGCTCGCCAATGCCTTCGAAGCCGGTGACATCCTCCTTCGCGCCGGTGCAATCACCGTCAACCCGGAAGCCGACAGCTCCAGCGTCAAGGTCGATCAAGGCCCGCTGGCGGGCGCCGACCTGGGCGGCAAGGCGACCATGAGCAGCGACACGCAACTGGGCTTGAACTTCGCCTACATGCTCACCAACCACCTGGGTATCGAGCTGCTGGCGGCCACACCGTTCGAGCATGACGTGAAACTCAAGGGCACGGCCCTGAGCGCGGCCAACGGCAAACTCGGCACCCTCAAGCACCTGCCACCGACCTTGAGCCTGGTGTACTACCCGCTGGATCCGAAGTCGGCCTTCCAGCCGTACGTCGGCGGCGGCATCAACTACACCTATATCTACGACGAACACGTTGGCAGCCAGGCCCAGTCCGCCGGTTTCAGCAACTTCAAGGCGGAAAACTCCTGGGGTCTGGCGTGGCAGGTCGGTGCTGACTACATGCTGACCGATAACATCATGATCAACGCCCAGGTGCGCTACATCGACATCGATACCCGCGCCACCGTCGAGAACAACTCGATCGCACCAGGCACCCGGGCACGGGTGGACGTCGATGTAGACCCGTTCATCTACATGGTGGGTCTGGGTTACAAGTTCTAAAGAACGTTCACGTGGTGGTGAATGAGGCTTGGTGGTGAGCAGACTTAAAAATGACGGCGACTGCTGCGCAGTCGAACGGGGCGATGCGGCGATCCGACGAGCCCCCTCGCCACAGGAATTACACAAGCTGTAAGTAAATTCCGGCCGTGAAAAAGGCGCCTGTAAAAAGGCGCCTTTTTCATGTCCGCATGGAAGCGATCTATCGCCCCAGCAACCGCGCCAGCCCTACACGCATCGGTGTCTGCTCCGAGGTCGTGAAGCGTTCCAACAGGCGCCGGTTGTTCGCCCGGGAATGACGAATGTCACCGGAGCGTGCCGGGCCGTAGCTCACCGGTGGCAAATTGCCGACCACGGCTTCGAGCGCTTCGAGCATTTGCTTGAGGGTCGTCGCCTGGTTCCAGCCAACGTTGACCGCACCGACTTCGACCCGGGGCATTTCGATGGCCTGCACCAGCAAGTCGACCAGGTCTTCGACGTAGACAAAATCCCGGGTCTGCTCGCCATCGCCGAACACCGTGATCGGCAAGCCCTTCAACGCGCGCTCGCTGAAAATGCTGATCACCCCGGAGTACGGCGAGGACGGATCCTGGCGCGGGCCGTAGATGTTGAAGAAGCGGAAAATCACCGGTTCCAGCCCATGCTGGCGATGGTAGAAGTCGAAGTATTGCTCGCTGGCCAGCTTGTCCACCGCATAAGGCGTCAACGGCGCCTTGGGCGTGTCTTCGTCGATCGACTCACCTTCGCCATTGTTGCCATACACCGCCGCACTGGAGGCAAACAGCACGCGTTTGACCCCGGTCTGGCGCATGGCTTCGCAGACGTTCAGCGTGCCGATGAAGTTGCTCTGGTGTGTGCGCACCGGATCGTCCACAGAGGCCTGCACCGAAGCCACGGCGGCCAGGTGCGCCACAGCGCTGCATCCGGCCATCGCCTGGGCAACCAAAGCCGCATCGGCCACGTCGCCGACGATCAGTTCGACCCTGGGATTATCCAGCGGCAGATTGCTGTGCTTGCCGGTGGACAGGTCATCGAGAATCCGCACCGCATGGCCCCTGGCAAGCAGGGCGTCAGTCAGGTGTGAACCAATGAAACCGGCACCACCGGTGATCAAAACGGGGCTGTCAGCCATGGCGATAGAACCTGTCCAGTAGACCGGGAAGCGCCGCACGCCAGGCGCGTGGTTTGATTCCAAAGGTGTGCAGAATTTTTTTGCAGGCCAGTACCGCGTGTTGCGGTTCTTCGGCGGCATCCGGACGCGCGGCGTGGGCCTGGGCGGTCGGGGCTTCGATGGCCAGCGGATGCAGGCTGCGGGCTTCGGTCAGAATCGCCTGCCCCAGCGCCAGCGGCGTGGTCGCCTCATGCCCGGCGTAGTGGTAGGTGCCCCACAGCGGCGCGGCGCAATCGAGTTGCTTGAGCACTGAAATGATCACGCGGGCGGCATCGTCGACCGGCGTCGGATTGCCCCGTCGGTCGTCGGCCATCAGCAGCTCTTCGGGTTGTTCTGCACGGGCGAGGAAGCGGCCAAGGGCACCGTCCGGGCTGTCGTCCAGCAGCCAGCCGAAACGCAGCAGCACGTGTTGCGGGCAGGTGGCGCGCACGCTTTGCTCGATCCGCCACAACGCCTGACCCCGCAGGCCCAGGGGCACCGGTTCGTCTTTTTCGCTGTAGGCGGTGGCACGGGAGCCGTCGAACACGCGATAGCTGGAGGGTTGCAGCAGGACGATGTTGTGGTGCTGGCACAGTTCCGCCAGACGCTCGATCGCGCGCTCCTGGCCGGCCAGGCGCGATTCGCTCACCGCCTCGGCCTGAAACCAGTCGAAGTAGTAGGCAAGGTTGATCAATGCATCGGGACGGGTGTCGTCGAGCAGTTGTGTCAGGCTCGCGGCATCCCAGCCGTCTTCGGGCGGGCGGGGGGCGAGGAAACCGATGTCTTCCTCCGCACCGAGGCGAATCAGCGCCTGCCCAAGGGCATTTCCGCCGCCCAGTAACATAAGGCGCATTCGCATAGAGTCAGCAGGCCCAGTCTGATTGAAACGATGGCTTTATCGACATCGCGCCCAGGCGATGTCGTTGATAATTGCCGGAATCGTTGCATTTTGCGGGTTTAGTGCGCAACCGTCACCCGTAAAGTGTAGATCCGGGGGATTTGTGGTGCTGTCACTGGCCTCATCGCGAGCAAGCTCGCTCCCACAATGGCTTTGTGTAAACCGCCCCCCTGTGGGAGCAAGCTAGCTCCCACAATGGTTTTGTGTAAGCCGCCCCTCTGTGGGAGCGAGCTTGCTCGCGATGGGGTCCTGTCAGTCAACAGAGATCCCCAAGCGGTACTTGCATCTTGGCCCACCCACCCGCATAACTTGCTGCATGAACCTGCCCATTCCCGCAGACAGTGCCCTGAGCGGCTTCCACCCTGCCGTCAGCGCCTGGTTCAGCCACACGTTCCCGGCGGTCACCGCCGCCCAGGCCCGGGCGTGGCCGTTGATCCGCCAGCGCCGCTCGACCCTGGTCGCCGCGCCCACCGGTTCCGGCAAAACCCTCACCGCCTTTCTCGCCGTCATCGATGACCTGGTGCACCGCGGCCTGGAAAGCCCCGAAGGCTTGCCCGACGCAACCCTGGTGGTCTACGTCTCGCCCCTCAAGGCACTGTCCAACGACATCCAGATCAACCTGCAAAACCCGCTGGCCGGCATTACCGAGCAATTGCGCGTGATGGGCCTGCCCGAACTGCAGATCAGCACCGCCGTGCGTACCGGCGATACACCGCAAAAAGATCGTTCGGCAATGCGCAAGACCGCACCGCACATTCTGGTGACCACGCCGGAATCCCTGTATGTGCTGCTCGGTTCCGACTCTGGCCGGCAGATGCTCGGCACCGCACAAACGGTGATCGTCGACGAGATCCACGCCATGGCTGCCAGCAAACGTGGCAGCCACCTGGCACTGAGCCTTGAACGCCTGCAAGCCCTCTGCCCGGAACCACTACTGCGCATCGGTCTGTCGGCCACGCAAAAGCCCATCGAAGCCGTCTCGCGCTTCCTTGTCGGTCGCGACCGCCCGTGCGAGATCGTCGACATCGGCCACGCCCGCCCCCGCGACCTGAACATCGAAGTACCGCCCGTGCCGCTATCGGCCGTGATGGCCAACGATGTCTGGGAGTTGGTCTACGACCGCCTCGCCGCCCTCGCCCGGGAACACCGGACCACGCTGATCTTCGTCAACACCCGACGTCTGGCCGAACGCCTGAGCCGGCACCTGAGCGAGCGCCTGGGCAAGGATGCCGTCGCCGCCCACCACGGCAGCCTGGCCAAGGAATTTCGCCTGGATGCCGAGCAGCGACTCAAGCGCGGCGACCTGCAAGTGCTGATTGCCACGGCGTCGCTGGAACTGGGGATCGACATCGGTGACGTCGACCTGGTGTGCCAGATCGCCTCGCCGCGTTCGATTGCCGGGTTTCTGCAGCGGGTCGGCCGCTCCGGGCACCAGGTCGGCGGCACGCCCAAGGGCCGTTTGTTCGCCACCACCCGGGACGACCTGATCGAATGCGCCGCGCTGCTCGACTGCGTGCGCCGGGGCGAACTCGATACCTTGCTGATCCCGCAAGCGCCGCTGGACGTGCTGGCGCAGCAGATCATCGCCGAGGTCAGTTGCCAGGAGTGGCCGGAACAAGCGCTACTGGAGATGCTGCGCCGCGCCTCGCCCTACGCCGGACTCGACGACAAACACTATCAGGCGCTGCTGAACATGCTCGCCGAGGGTTACAACGGTCGTCAGGGCATCCGTAGCGCCTACCTGCATCGCGACGCTGTGAGCCGCACCCTGCGCGGCCGCCGGGGCGCGAAACTGACGGCGGTGACCAGTGGCGGGACCATTCCGGACAACGCCGACTACAGCGTGCTGCTGGAGCCTCAAGGGCTGAACATCGGCACCATCAATGAAGACTTCGCCGTGGAAAGCATTGCCGGGGATATCTTCCAGTTAGGCAACACGTCCTATCGGATCCTGCGGGTGGAAACCGGCAAAGTCCGGGTCGAGGATGCCCAGGGCCAGCCGCCGACCATTCCGTTCTGGCTCGGTGAAGCACCGGGGCGCAGTGCCGAATTGTCCTCGGCGGTGGCGCGCTTGCAGGCACAACTCGATGACCTGCTGGGGGCTGCGCCAGGTAACTTGCAGCCAGCGCTCGACTGGCTGACCGAGACCCTGGGTTTGAACATCGCCAGCGCCGGACAACTGGTGGATTACCTAGCCCGTGCGCGGCAAACGCTGGGTGCCCTGCCATCCCAAGACACGCTGCTGATGGAGCGCTTTTTCGACGAGTCCGGCGGCACGCAACTGGTCATTCACACGCCGTTCGGCAGCCGCATCAACCGCGCCTGGGGCCTGGCCCTGCGCAAGCGTTTCTGTCGCACCTTCAATTTCGAATTGCAGGCCGCCGCCAGCGAAGACGCCATCGTGCTGTCGCTGTCCACCAGCCACAGTTTTGAACTGGACGACGTCTGGCGCTACTTGCACAGCAACAGTGCCGAACACATCCTGATTCAAGCCGTGCTCGACGCGCCGCTGTTCGGCGTGCGCTGGCGCTGGAATGCCGGGGTGGCCCTGGCGCTGCCGCGCTACAGCGGCGGGCGTAAAGTCCCGCCGCAGATCCAGCGGATGAAAAGCGAAGACCTGATCGCCAGCGTGTTTCCCGATCAGATCGCCTGCGTGGAAAACCTCGCCGGCGAACGGGAGATTCCCGACCATCCGCTGGTGGAACAGACCCTCGACGATTGCCTGCACGAAGCCATGGACAGCCAAGGCTGGCTGGCCTTGTTGCGGCGCATGGAACGCGGCGACATTCGCCTGATCAGCCGCGACTTGCCGGCGCCTTCACCGCTGGCGGCGGAGATTCTCAGCGCCCGGCCCTATACCTTTCTCGACGATGCACCGCTGGAGGAACGTAGAACCCAGGCAGTGCTCAATCGGCGCTGGAGCGACCCGCAATCCACCGACGACCTCGGCGCCCTGGACGCCGAGGCGATTGCCGCCGTGCGCAACGAAGCCTGGCCGGCGCCCTGCGGGGTCGACGAAATGCACGAGGCCTTGATGAGCCTGGCGTGCATCACCGATACCGAGGCCGGCGCCAATCCGCAGTGGTTCGACTGGCTCAAGACCCTGGCCGACAGCGGCCGCGCGAGCCGTTTGCAGATCAACGCCGGGCAATCGCTGTGGCTGGCGCTGGAGCGCCTGACCTGCCTGCAGGCGATTTATCCCCAGGCCGAATTGACGCCATCGCTGCAAGCGCTGCCGGACTTCGACGAGGTCTGGGAAGCCGACGACGCCATCCTCGAACTGATCCGCGCGCGGCTCAGTGCCTTCGGGCCGCTGGCGCTCGATCGCATTGCCGAACCACTCGGCTTACCCGCTGCGCAGGTCAACCAGGCCCTGGCGCAACTGGAACGCGAAGGCTATGTGCTGCGCGGTCGCTTTACCCCGGGTGCCACCCGGGAAGAATGGTGCGAGCGGCATTTGCTGGCGCGGATTCACCGCTATACGGTCAAGCGCCTGCGCCGGGAAATCGAACCGGTGGCGTTGCAGGATTTCATGCGATTCCTGTTCGACTGGCAGCATGTGTCGAGCGCAAGCCAGGGTCAGGGCGCCGCGGTACTGCCAGCCGTCGTCGCGCAATTGGAAGGCTACCCTGCTGCCGCTTCAGCCTGGGACAGCGACATCCTGCTGGCGCGGATCAAGGACTACTCAGCGACCTGGCTCGATGAGCTGTGCCGCAGCGGCAGACTGGTGTGGACGCGCCTGACTGCGCACAACAAAAGCGTCAGCACCGCGCTGCGCAGCACGCCGATTGTGTTGCTGCCTCGCAACCGGGTCGGCCTCTGGAGCGGCTTGACCGAACAGACGCCCGTCAGCGAACTGTCGCCGAAAACACAAAAGGTCCACGCCGCCCTCAGCCAGCACGGCGCGCTGTTTTTCGATGAGCTGATCCATGAGGCCCATCTGCTGCGTTCGGAGCTGGAAATCGCCTTGCAGGAACTGGTGGGCGCGGGGCTGGTGAATGCCGACAGCTTCGCCGGATTGCGCGCACTGATCACCCCGGCCAGCAAGCGCCAGCCTCGCAACAGTCGACGCGGGCGCGGGGCATTTATTGGTGGCATGGACGACGCCGGGCGCTGGGCCTTGTTGCGACGCACGCCTGTCGCGCCGGTGGTGCAAAACCAGCGCCCCGCGCCGACACCTGCCGATACCCTTGAGCACATCGCCATGACCTTGCTGCGCCGTTACGGCGTGGTGTTCTGGCGTTTGCTGGAGCGTGAAGCGGACTGGCTGCCGAGCTGGCGCGAACTGCTGCGTACTTTCCATCGCCTGGAGGCTCGCGGCGAGATTCGTGGCGGGCGTTTTGTCAGTGGCCTGGCGGGCGAGCAATTCGCCCTGCCCGAGGCGATCCCCTTGTTGCGGGAGGTGCGGCGTCGGCCTCATGACGGCAGCCTGGTCGCGGTGTGCGGGGTCGATCCGCTGAACCTCGCCGGCACGCTATTGCCCGGCGCGAAAGTCCCGGCACTGGCGAGCAATCGGCTGGTATATCGCGACGGGTTGGCGGTTGCTGCCGAGATTGCCGGCAAGCAGCAGTTCTGGTTGGAGCTGGATGAACGGGCGATGGCTGAAGTGCGTAGTAAGCTTATCCGGCATTAATGTCGTCTGGACCGGCCCCATCGCGAGCAAGCTCGCTCCCACAGTGATCTCTGTTGTGCCGAAAATTTGTAATCACAGAAGATCCCCTGTGGGAGCGAGCTTGCTCGCGATGGGGCCAGACCAGCCACTGAAAGCCTCAAGTACAAAACTGACTATTGAGACCGCGGCCGCTCCGGCATCAACACCGCCGAATGCTCCGGTGCGGCATCTCCCTCCTTCAGTGGCTCGACAGCATGCCTGGGCACCAATGCCTGCTGTGGATAAGTTTGCGCGAAGTTCACCCACGGGCAGTTATCCACAAGCTTTTTCAAACGCTGGTTGAAAGCCCGGCTCACCGCGTATTGACCACCGGACACCGTACGGAATTGCGCGGTCAGCACCACACCGTTGAGGTCCATCTTGTCGACGCCAAACACATCCAGCGGCCCTTGCAGGTTGTAGCGCAGGAACGGGTCGTTGCTGATGGAGTGCCCGGCCTCGCGGATCAGTTCGATGGCCTTGTCGACATCGGTGTCGTAGGTGAACTGCACCGAGAAAAACGCATAGGCGAATTGCCGCGATTGGTTAGTCACGGCCTTGATCTGCCCGAACGGCACCGAGTGCACGAAGCCCTTGCCATCGCGCAGGCGCAAGGTACGGATGGTCAGGCCTTCGACGGTGCCGGCATGCCCGGAATCGAGCACCACCCAGTCACCGATGGACAGGGTGTCTTCGATGATGATGAACAGCCCGGTAATCACGTCCTGCACCAGTTGCTGGGAGCCGAAACCGATCGCCAGGCCGATGACCCCGGCACCTGCCAGGAATGGCGCGACGTTGATCCCCAGGTTGGCCATGGTGGTGATCGCGCAAATCACCACCAGGATGATTTTGATCGCGTTGCGCAGCAGCGGCAGGATGGTTTTCACCCGCGTACTCGGCTGGCGCGCCGAGCGCTTGTTGGTTGGCGGTTTCAGGGCTTCCTGAATCGCCGTGTCGAGCACCACCCAGACCATCCAGGTCACCAGCAGGATCAGACCGATGTGGCCCAGGGAATCACTGATCGCCCGGCCCACGGCATTGGTCACCGCGAATTCGAACAGCGACACGCCCCAGATCCGCCCGAGGATATCGATGAACACGATGGCCATGGCGATGCGCAACAAGGCATGTGACAAATTGAGAAAGCGCTCCTTGTAGGCGCTGCCGCGGCGCAGGTCCGCTTCGCTGCGCGTCTTGAACAGATGATGCAGCGTGGTGCTGAGAAACACCGTAGCGATCAGCAGCACCGTGGTGAACAAGGCGCTGCGCAGCACTCTCTGGTTGTCCACCCCGGCGCCGATCAGGTTGATGATCGAAACCAGGACCATCAACAGAATCGGCCAATACCAGAGCCCGGAAAATATCCGCAGGGTTTCACGCAACGCCGGCTGGCTGAGGCGCTGGGCCAGCGGCAGGATGCGGATCACATGGGCGACCGGGCGACGCATGCGGATCACCAGCAAGCCGAAGGAAATCGACGCTGCCAATCCAGTGAACACGGCGATGCTGCTGGTGAGATTACTGCCCAGTTGATGGGCGATCTGCGGGCTGGTCAGGGCATCGCTCAGGGCCACCAGAAAACCGATGCCGAACAGCGGTCGTGGGCTGTGTTGTCGAATAATCTGCACCGCCCGCCGCTTGTGTCCGGCATTGAACATCACCACCAGCGACAGCACCAATGACGCGGCAAAGATCCCGGCACTGGTGGCATAGGCAAAACACAACGCCAGCGCCCGTCCCGCCGATATCGGCAAAAGCTGGCTGGCATAAATCGTCAACGGCAAACTGATCACCGCCGGAAGGGTGTAGGGCAACACGTAACCGAGCAACGCCTGGCCCCGTTCGCGACTGAGCAGCAGACGGTGCTCGCACAGGCGCCTGGCGACCATCCGCCCAAGCAGCCAAAGACAGGCAAACACGGCCGCCCACACGCAGGTCAGCAGCAGGAAATCGCCGGCGACGCGCCAGGGCGAACGGGCCGATGGCTTATTGACCAACTGATCCACTTCATCGGCCGCGAGGTCGGCACGCAGGCGCCAGACGTCAAAGAGGTTTTCGTTGAGATCGAGTTTGGTCTGGACCTCGTCGATGCTTGAACTGATGGCTCCCAGTAATCCGCCTTGCACCAGCGGTTCGGGATGGGCCGGCGGAGTCGCGGCGGTCGCGGTGGTCGGCAGCCCCGGTATCGCGGCGGCTTCCAGTTGCTCGCTACCCACAAACAGCAACGCTCCCAGCAGTATCGCGGTCTTGAGCCTGATCAAAACACCCGCTCCTTTGGCTGTGTCGGTAAGGAACTGATCGAGAAATGTCGGGCAAGTTCGGATATTGCCCGCAGATAGCAGGACGGCGATGCCTTCCTGTGCCACAGACTAACACTCGCGCTCGCGATCTTTGCGCCCAAGGCAAATATCAAATGCTCGTCCCTGTATTTTTCCGCACGACCCGAACCACGACACTGCGCTCCATCGAATGAATCCACCGGAGTTGCAGCCATGCCCATTGCCTTGCTCGCGCTGACCCTCAGCGCCTTTGCCATCGGGACGACCGAGTTCGTCATCGTTGGCCTGTTACCCACCATCGGCGCCGACCTCGGCGTCAGTCTGCCATCCGCCGGCCTGCTGGTCAGCCTGTATGCCCTTGGCGTTGCCGTCGGCGCCCCGGTGCTGACCGCCCTCACCGGCAAGGTTCCGCGCAAATTGCTGCTGTTGTCGCTGATGGTGCTGTTCACCCTCGGTAACCTGCTGGCGTGGCAAGCACCGAGTTACGAGTCGTTGATCCTCGCACGGATCGTCACCGGCCTGGCCCACGGGGTGTTTTTCTCGATCGGCTCGACCATCGCCACCAGTCTAGTGCCGAAGGAAAAAGCCGCCAGCGCGATTGCCATCATGTTCACCGGCCTGACCGTGGCGCTGGTCACCGGCGTGCCGCTGGGGACATTCATCGGCCAGCATTTCGGCTGGCGTGAAACCTTCCTCGCCGTTTCGGCCTTGGGCGTGATCGCCTTCATCGGCAGCTTGATCTACGTGCCGAAAAACATCGCCCACAGCAAACCCGCATCGCTGTTGCAGCAATTGCAGGTGCTCAAGCAACCACGCCTGCTGCTGGTGTATGCGATGACGGCCGTCGGCTACGGCGGCTCGTTCATTGCCTTTACCTTCCTCGCGCCGATTCTTCAGGACCTCTCCGGCTTCAGCGCCAGCACCGTCAGCCTGGTGTTGCTGGTCTACGGCATCTCCGTGGCCGTCGGCAACATCTGGGGCGGAAAACTGGCGGACAAGCGCGGCCCGATCAGCGCCCTGAAAATCATCTTTGCCCTGCTCGCCGCCGTGTTGTTCGTGCTGACTTTCACCGCCGGTAATCCTTGGCTCGCGCTGGCCACCGTGCTGATCTGGGGCGCCGTGGCATTCGGCAACGTGCCGGGGTTGCAGGTGTATGTGGTGCGTCAGGCTGAGCATCACACCCCGCAAGCGGTGGACGTGGCGTCCGGCCTGAACATCGCAGCGTTCAACCTCGGCATTGCCGGTGGCGCGTGGGGCGGTGGCCTGATCGTCGCCCACATGGGGTTGATTCACACTGCATGGATCGGTGGCCTGGTGGTGTTGGTGGCGCTGGCATTGACCGCGTGGAGTGGACGTCTTGATCGCCTCGGCCCAGTGTTCGCCGAACCAGCTGAGGACTCTGCCCGCGTTATTACTGCTCACTGATAACCCCTGTGGGAGCGAGCTTGCTCGCGATGACGGCGGTCCATTCAACATGGATGTGACTGATAAACCGCCATCGCGAGCAAGCTCGCTCCCACACTTGTTCGGTGTTGTTCCGTAGAAAATTTACCGTCCGTAGCCCCATCGAAACTTTTGCCGCCGCAGCGCAGTCACCCAAAGACATGGGTAGGTAGTCCGGAGGCGACATGGCGGCGATTCATATCGGTATTTCAGGCTGGCGCTACACGCCCTGGCGGGGAGACTTCTACCCCATTGGCCTGACCCACAAACGCGAATTGCAATTCGCCTCGCGGGCGGTCAACAGCATCGAAATCAATGGATCGTTCTACGCACTGCAGCGCCCCGAACGCTATGCCGTGGAAATCCGCCATGACAGCTTTGTCGATCCGCTGTTCGTCCGCTTGCTCAAGCGCTACAACACGGCCCTGGTCATCGCCGACACCGCAGGTAAATGGCCGTATCGCGAAGACATCACCAGCGATTTCGTCTGCCTGCGTCTGCATGGCGCCGAAGCACTCTATGCCAGCGGTTACACCCCGCAGGCACTAAAACGCTTGGGCGAACGAATCGAAGCCTGGCATCACGGCCAGCAACCGGATAATCCACAATTGATCGCGCCCCGGCAGAAGCCAAAGGCGTGCAAATCCCGGGAGGTGTTCTGCTATTTCGATAACGACGTCAAAGTCCGCGCCCCCTTTGATGCACGCCACTTGCTGCAACGCCTGCACCTCGAAAAAAACCTCGCCACCGTCCCCGGTGAGCCTGCGGCCGAGAGCGTGTTGCCATGAGCATTCCAGAGCCGGTCGGCGTCACGGACGAGCAGACCCCCATCAACACGACAGTGCAGCGCTTCACCGTGCTGACGGTCAACACCCATAAAGGTTTCACCGCGCTCAACCGGCGTTTCATCCTGCCGGAACTGCGTGAAGCGGTGCGCAGCGTGTCTGCCGATGTGGTGTTTTTGCAGGAAGTCCACGGCACCCACGAACAGCACCCCAGGCGCTACACCAACTGGCCGGCGATGCCGCAATACGAATTCCTCGCCGACAGCCTGTGGCCGCAGTTCGCCTATGGCCGCAATGCGGTGTATCCGGCGGGCGATCACGGCAATGCGCTGCTGTCGAAGTTCCAGATCATCCGCCACGACAACCTCGACGTGTCCATCAGCGGCCACGAGAACCGCGGGCTTTTGCATTGCGTATTGCGCTTGCCCGGCGACGGCCAGGAGGTGCATGCGATTTGCGTGCATCTGGGGCTGCGCGAAACCCATCGCACCGCGCAACTGAAGCTGCTCGCCCAGCGCCTGGACGCCCTGCCCGGCGACGCCCCGGTGATTGTCGCCGGGGACTTCAACGATTGGCGCCAGCGCGCCGATGCATTGCTCACACCCAGCGGTTTGCGCGAAGTCTTCGCCGAGCACCATGGCAAACCGGCGCGCAGTTTCCCCGCGCGCTTGCCGGCATTGCGCCTGGACCGCATCTACGTACGCAACCTCAAGGCCAGCCATCCGCAAGTGCTGACCTCCCGGCCCTGGTCGCACCTTTCCGACCACGCCCCGCTGTCGGTGGAGATCGAGCTATGAGCAGCCAGTTGATGGAAAAAAACACGCTGGAACACATCCCCGCTCCGCCCACCCGCGAGCCGACAGCGGTCGATGTCGAATACGGCTGGCAAGGCAGCAATCGGGTCGAGTTGCTGGAAAATGGCGAGGCGTATTTTCCCCGGGTGTTTGAAGCCCTGCGCCGGGCGCAAAATGAAATCCTGTTGGAGACCTTCATTCTGTTCGAGGACAAGGTCGGCAATGAGCTGCAACAGATTCTGATCGAAGCCGCCCATCGTGGTGTGCGCACCACCGTCAGCCTCGACGGCTTCGGCTGCGGCGAACTGAGTACCGGGTTCCTGAACGCCCTGACCGCGGCCGGCGTGCACCTGCAAATGTTCGATCCGGCACCGAAACGCCTGGGCATCCGCACCAACTGGTTCCGGCGCCTGCACCGCAAGATCGTGGTGGTCGATGGCACCGTCGCGTTCGTCGGCGGGATCAATTTTTCCGCCGATCATCTGGCCGACTTCGGCCCCGAGGCCAAACAGGATTATTCCGTGGAAGTTCAGGGTCCGGCCGTTGCCGACATCCATCACTTTGCCCTGCTGCAATGCGGTCGCCCGGCGCACGCCAAATACTGGTGGCACCGCCGTCGGCAGCGGCGTTCGGAACTGGCCTTCAGCGATCACGATGGCCAGGTGCGGCTGGTGTACCGCGACAACGGGGAACACCAGACCGACATCGAGGAGGTTTACCGCCAGGTATTGCGCCAGGCGCAGCGCCGGGTGGTGATCGCCAACGCCTACTTCTTTCCCGGGTTCCGCTTGCTGCGCGAGATCCGCAACGCGGCCCGCAGAGGGGTGGATGTGCGGCTGATCCTGCAGGGCCAGCCAGACATGCGGGTGGCCAGGCTTGCGGCGCGCATGACCTACGATTACCTGCTCAAATCCGGTGTGAAGATCTACGAATATTGCGACCGTCCGCTGCACGGCAAGGTCGCACTGGTGGATGAAGACTGGAGCACCGTAGGCTCCAGTAACCTCGACCCGTTGAGCCTGTCGATGAACCTGGAAGCCAACGTGCTGATCCGCGACCGTGGCTTCAATCGAGTTCTGTTCGATCGCCTGGAAGACCTCAGCGACAACCATTGCAAGGTCATGTCTCACGACATCGCGCCACGCGGGCGTGTCTGGCACATGACCGTCGGATTTCTGGTGTTTCACTGCCTGCGGCATTTCCCGGCGTGGGCCGGTTGGTTGCCGGCGCATAAACCTCGCCTGAAACACATTCCTCCTCCGACCGGGGCCGCTGACCATGAACCGCACTGAGCCCCACACGGCAACTCACGCCAAAAGCTCTGGCAAGTCGCACTGGAACCGCTGGAAACGACCGCTGACGATGCTGTTTTTCCTGATGCTGATCGTGCTGTTCACGATGCTCGCCCAACGCATCGAATGGAACGAAGTGTTCGATACCCTGGCCGATTTCAAGGTGCGCACACTGATCATTGCCTCGGGGCTGACCCTGGTGAGTTTTCTGGTGTACGCCTGCTTCGACCTGATCGGCCGCACCTACATCCGCCAGAACCTGACCTGGAAGCAGATTCTGCCCGTGGGGATCATCAGCTACGCCTTCAACCTGAACCTGAGCGCCTGGGTCGGTGGCATCGCCATGCGATACCGGTTGTATTCGCGGCTCGGGGTCAGCAAGAGCAACATCGCGAAAATCCTCGGTCTGAGCCTAGCGACCAACTGGTTCGGTTACATGGTCATTGCCGGCACCATGTTCAGCAGCGGGCTGGTACGCATGCCGCCGGGCTGGAAGCTCAGCAGTAGCGCGCTGCAAGGCGTGGGGGTTTTGTTATTGCTGCTGAGCGCCGGATACCTGGTGGCGTGCCGGTTTGCCAAACGTCGGGAGTGGGTGATTCGTGGTGTGGAGATTGACCTGCCGTCGCCGCGCATGGCCGTGCTGCAACTGGCCCTCGGTGCCCTGAACTGGTCGCTGATGGCAGCGGTGATCTTCACCTTGCTACCGAACAAACTGGACTATCCACTGGTGCTGGGCGTGCTGTTGATCAGCGCCATCGCCGGGGTCATCACTCACATCCCGGCCGGGCTCGGCGTGCTGGAAGCCGTGTTTGTGGCGCTGCTGCAACACGAGGCTTCGCGGGGCAGCCTGGTGGCTGGACTGCTGGCCTATCGGGCGATTTATTTCATCCTGCCGTTGTTGATTGCCCTGGTGATGTACCTGCTGGTGGAAGCCAAGGCCAAGTCATTGCGGATTTCGAAGAAACCCAAGTGATTTTGTGCCGGTTGTGAGGACGCCTTCGCGGGCAAGCCCGCTCCCACAGTGTCTGTTGGTGGATGCAGATTCCATGTACACCCTCGATCCTTGTGGGAGCGGGCTTGCCCGCGAAGGGGCCCGCAAGAACACCCCAATATCAGGATGATTGAATAATGCTCAAACGCTCCCCCACCACCATCTCGGTAATCCAGCCGACAAGGATCGAGGTGTAGGCCTGCTGCGAAACCGGGTCGCTCAGCGCATGGTCGGCGCCATCGATAATGCGATGGGTCAGCGAGTGAGTCTGCTGGCACGCCGCGCGGTAACTCATGATCGTTGAATGGGGCACGTAGTCGTCGGTCTCGGACTGCACCAACAGGACATCCCCGGTGAATTGCGAGCAGGCGTGCAAGGCACGATTGCTGTCGGCACGCACCAGGGTGCTTCGGTAATCACGCAGATCCAGCTTGTCCAGGTCGCGTTTCGGCGCGTGCCATTGCTCGTCGCGATACAGCGCCGGCACCCGCAGCGCCAGCCAGCGCACGGGCCTCAGCGAGGTCAGAATCGAGGCCAGATACCCCCCGTAACTGGTGCCGACCACGGCAATCGCCGAGGTATCGAGGGCCGGGTGTGCGAGCAAGCGGTCATAGGCCGCCAGCAGGTCGCGCAAATTGTCTTCCCGGGTCACCCGGGACAATGGAATGCCGGTGCCACCGGTGTGCCCGCGCAGGTCAAAGGTCAGGCACACGCACCCCAACCCGGCGATACCTTTGGCGCGTTCCAGATCCCGCTCCTGGCTGCCGCCCCAACCGTGCACAAAGAGCACGCCGGGGACTTTCGATTTGGGACTCAGGAAGGTCCCGCTCATCTGTTCGTCGTCGATGTCGATCTGAATGGATTCGCTTCTAGCCGTCATAGGGTTTAACCGTCACGTACTTGAGGAGAAAGTCACTGGCCTGCGCCGGCCCGCGGTACACCTCGATGGCGTCCGCCGGCAGCGGCTGGTCGATGTAGGTTTCCACCGAAGACACACGAATCGCGCACATCCCCGGATCGTTGACGAAACTCTGCAAGGCCGCGACCTCGGCGCTGCTGGCGCCGCCCATGCGCCAGGATTGTTCGAGCACACCGCTGCGTGGTCGGCCATCGCTGCCGATGCCCTGGGCGATGTCGTAGTTGCGCCGCGAGGCATAGAAACCTGGGTAGGCTTCATCCGCCGCGCTGTCGAACACCTGTGCCTGGCGGATCGCCAGTTGCACGTCTTCCGGCAGATCCAGCTTCAACAATTCGTCATAGCCGCCTGGCACCACCAGCAGGTTGGACCCGCCATAAACCTGTTCACCCTGAGCGTCCTCGGTCAAGTATTGATCACCGCAGTAACTGAGTACCTTTGCGCCGATAAAACTCTGGCCGACGCTGTGGGTGATCACCTGGTCCAGGTCCTGTTCGAGCACCACGCCTTCGGTGAACATCGCCTCGGCCTCGGGCTGGGCAAGCAGCTCATCGAACTCGTCGAGGCTTTTGATCACTTCCTGACCACGTCCGGCACAGGCATGAATCGGTTTCAGGCGGATCGGCCCGGTGTACAGCAAATGCTCCGCCGCCGGGCGCGCATCCTTCAGGGAGAACACGCTGAGACCGTCGAGCACCACGCTGCGCACCCGCTCGGAAAACAACGGAGCCCAGCCTCGCGGCGCATGGGCATGGTGGTTGAGCAATCCGTGACTGATGGCTTTGGTGCAGATGAAGTCGTGGTCGACATAACCGCCCCACAAATCCTCCGGGCCCTTGACCCCCAGTTGCCGGGCAGCCGCAGCGCCCACAAGGGTCTGGGTCGGCAACAGGTAGAGGTCTCGCCCTGCATGCAGTTGCGGGTCGTAGCTGCCGCCGTAGTTGAGCCCCAGTATCTGCGCCAGCCAGCGGGCCAGTGCGCGGTTGGTTTCAACTTCATGCACTGGCGCGTCGGCGAGCACCGAATGGGCGACCACCAGTTTCCTGCGGTTTGCCGGGGTCATGCATCCCCCTTCAATCGACGTTTGATGAATGTAGCTGAAGGGGTGCAGAGATCAGGCCAAGGCCCGTTGAGGAAAAAGGGTTTTTAAATCAGCCCGTTGCGCAGGAAGTGATGGCATGTGGCCTGTTTTATTCTGCACGACGCCCTTTGATACTCCGGCATTTTGCACGATTCCAGCCCACACGCCCGACCCTGTGGGAGCGAGCTTGCTCGCGATGAGGGAATGACATTCAACATTTATGTAGCAGACACACAGCTATCGCGAGCAAGCTCGCTCCCACAGGGAATCGAGGTGATGCGACTAGCGTGCGACCGATCCAGAGTTCACCCCAAACCGTGTCCGATAATCACTCGGCGCCAACCCGGTGATTTTCCTGAACGTTGCGCGAAACGCCCCGGGGTCCTGATAACCCACGGTCCAGGCGATGTGGTCGATGGTGCCGTTGGTGAACTCAAGCATTTCCCGGGCCTTGCCAACTCGCAGGTGCTGGCAGTATTCGGTGGGTTTGAGCCCGGTGGCCGCGCGAAAGCGTCGCAGGAAGGTGCGTTCTTCCAGCCCTGCCTTTTCGGCCATCGCCGCCAGCGACACATCGGTCGCTCCGGTGCTTTGCAGCCAGTGTTGCACCTTGAGGATCGTCGCATCGCCATGACTGAGGATCGGCGCAAAGTTGCTGCCGCACTCACTGGCGCTATCGCTGTGTTCCACCACCAGAAAACGCGCGGTGTTGGTGGCGATGCTCGGCCCCAGCAACCGGTTGACCAGGCGCAGACCCAGTTCCGACCAGGCCATCAGCCCGGCGGTGGTAATCAGGTCGCCGTCATCGACAATCGGCGTATCGGCCTTGAGCCGGATCGCCGGATAACGTTCGGCGAAAGCTTTGGCCGAGGTCCAGTGAGTGGTGGCGCTACGACCGTCGAGCAGACCGCTTTCGGCCAACAGGATAGAGCCCACGCAAACCCCGCCCAGTGTCGCGCCGCTGGCATGTTGCTCACGCAACCAGCGAATCAATCCCTGTGGCGCCTGGCCCTCGGAAAAACCGCCGATCGACGGCGGAATCAACACGGCCACCAGGGCGCGCTCCGGGCCAGGATGGCTGTCGAAGACCCGAACCGGCGCCTGATTACCCTCGACCTGCCAATGGCTGACCCGCAACAGCGGCAACTGCGCAGACTGATGTTCGGCGGCGATCCGGTTGGCCACCCCGAACAAATCCGTCAAACCATGCACCGCCGCCATCTGCGCGCCGGGATAGATCAGTACACCGAGTTCGGCGATTGCCCTTTCTGCGTCCATTGTCAGTTTTCCCCCTTCTATTGTCGGTGCGGCCAATCCTCGGATCGCCTGCCAGAGCCAATACTTCATTCCACACCAACACACACTTCGAGGAAACAGTCATGGTCAAGCAAGCGCTCATCGTAGTCGATATCCAGAACGACTACTTCCCCCAAGGCAAGTGGCCGCTGGTCGGTGCCGACGCCGCCGCCGACAACGCCGTCCGCCTGATCAAGGCCTTCCGCGACGCAGGGGATTCAGTGGTGCACATTCGCCACGAATTCACCTCTGAAGATGCGCCGTTTTTCACCCCGAACTCCGAGGGCGCGAAGTTGCACCCGAAAGTGCTCAACCGTGCCGACGAACCGGTGGTGCTCAAACACTTCGTCAACTCGTTCCGCGAAACCGAACTGCAATCGATCCTCGACGAACAAGGCATCAAGGAACTGGTGGTCGTGGGCAGCATGAGCCACATGTGCGTCGACGGCATCACTCGGGCGGCGGCGGATTTTGGCTATACGGTCACTGTGATCCACGACGCCTGCGCCACCCGTGACCTGGAGTTCAATGGCCTGACGGTTCCGGCGGCGCAAGTTCATGCGGCGTTCATGGCGGCCCTGGCGTTTGCCTATGCCAGCGTGGTTTCGACCAACGAGTACCTGACAAGAAGCCGGAAGGTGTAAACCTTATTCAGGACAAGACAGCGAAAATGAAAAAGCCCATGGCCTCACCTGCCATGGGCTTTTTATTGCCAGTGAGTCTGGACGATCTGCATCAAACGCAATACCGCCAGAATCCTGAAAAGTCATGCCAAAGCCAACAATCACTCCACTCCCAACGCATACGCGGGGGATGTTGCTTTCACCCATGCCACTTTCTGGATAACTCACTGGAAGACTGAACAATGAACAGCATGAATATCAGCACTGACAGCCTGTCGAAAAAAACATCCCTCGGACTCACCACCATGGCGCTAGGGACCTACGGCATTTACTTCGCCCTCGCCGTTATCTACTTCTGGTTCGGGGGAATGAAATTCACCCACTATGAAGCAGAGGGGCTGGTGCCGCTGGTGAGCAACAGTCCCTTCCTGGGATGGGTCTATAACATTTTCAGTGTCGATCTGTTTTCCAGTTTGCTTGGCGTTCTGGAGATCTCCATCGGTGTACTGATTGCGGGTCGCCTGCTGTCGCCAAAGCTTTCCTTGATCGGAGGCGCCTTGTCGGCCGGGCTGTTTTTCACCACCTTGAGCTTTATGTTCTCGACCCCCGGCGTGATTGAGCCCGGCCTTGGTTTCCCGGCCATTTCGGTCGCGCCAGGCCAGTTCCTGCTCAAGGACATCGGCTTGCTTGCCGCCTCCCTGTTCGTGGCGGGCCATTCGCTGACCCGACTGGAAACCCCTTGAGCTGACAACTTCACCCGCCGATGGCCTGAATCAGCTCGATGCATTCAGGTCATCGCCATCACCCGCCAGTACGCGGCCCTCAAGGGCCAGGGATTTCATCCAGTCCCGTGGACTGCAGCCGGTCTTGCGGCGAAACGCACGGGCAAGAGCCGACGGACTTTCATAGCCCACCTCATCGGCGATCAGCGTAATCGGCCGCCCCTCCCGCAGGCGCTTCTGCGCCAGACTGATCCGCCAGCTCAGAAGATAATCCAACGGTGTTTGCCCCAGGACCGCGCGGAAATGCACCGCATAAGCGGCGCGGGACATGTTCGATTCATTTGCCAACTCGGCCACTGACCAGGCCCGCTGAGGTTGGTTGTGCATCTGTATCAGCGAGCGCGACAGCCGCACATCGGCCAACCCGGCCATCATGCCGGTGCTCAACTGATGGTGGTCGAGCAAATGCCGGAACAGCAGGATGATCAACAGTTCGAACAAACGATCAAGCACGGCCTCCCTGCCGCAATGCCCGGCGCCAGCTTCACCGAACAGCCATCTCAGGGTGTCGGCCAGCAACGGCAGCTCATCCAGGGGCAACACCAGAAGATCGGGGAGCGAAGCAGATATCGGATTACTGGCGCCGCCATCGAACAGCATCGACGCACATAACAGCTGAGCACCTTCAGTCTCACTGGCGATGAGCTGATGTCGACTGGGGCGTGGCAGGAAAATCAGGCTGGGGCGAGTGATCAACAACTCACTCCTCCCTGGGCCTTTCAAAGTGACAGAGCCGGCCTGCAGCAGGTGAATATGACCGCGCTGGTCGGCGCCATCGTAGGCCGCCACGCCGCAAAGCATGCCGCTGTAAAACAGGTTCGCGCGCACGCCGAACTGTGACAACAACGTAGACAGGCGATCCATAGGGCAACTCTGCACAGGGTCTGGACCCATAGCAGAGTATCACTGCGCGCTGACCGCTGGACGATCCTCGATCCGGCGAGGAATGCCCTGGTAAAAATGCAAAAAGCCCGGCATCCAAAGGGAGGCCGGGCTTTTTCAGGTTCTATTCTTTGGTGAAAGAATCAGAACGGGATATCGTCATCAAAGCTGTCGAAATCCGGAGCCGGCTGAGGAGCGGCCTGCTGTGGAGCCGGGCGCGACTGTTGCGGCGCCGACTGCTGTGGACGTGGAGCCTGCTGGCGTGGCGCGGACTGCTGGTAGTTGTTACCACCGCCCTGGCCCTGCTGGTCGCCCTGTGGACGGCCGCCCAGCAGTTGCATGGTGCCTTGCATGTCGACCACGATTTCGGTGGTGTAACGCTTGATACCGTCTTTTTCCCACTCGCGGGTCTGCAGCTTGCCTTCGATGTAGACCTGAGAACCTTTACGCAGGTATTCGCCAGCGATTTCTGCAACCTTGCCGAACATCGACACACGGTGCCATTCGGTCTTTTCAACTTTCTGACCGGTTTGCTTGTCGGTCCACTGTTCGCTGGTCGCCAGACTCAGGTTGGTCACGGCGTTACCGTTAGGCAAGTAGCGAACTTCGGGATCCTGGCCGCAAGTGCCGACCAATATGACTTTGTTAACCCCACGGGCCATAACGTTCTCCTAGGCTACGCACGCTGCCCCGGCCGGGTTGTTCACCAGGCGCTCAAGGGTGGTGCGATCCAATAGTTCGGTGTCCAGTTTGATGTAA
Organism: Pseudomonas sp. GW821-FHT12A04; assembly: GCF_058807755.1. Taxonomy (NCBI): domain Bacteria; kingdom Pseudomonadati; phylum Pseudomonadota; class Gammaproteobacteria; order Pseudomonadales; family Pseudomonadaceae; genus Pseudomonas; species Pseudomonas sp. GW821-FHT12A04. The sequence continues at coordinate 39,983 of NZ_JBXAQZ010000012.1, read as the reverse complement.
ATCGCCGCCTCTTCTGCGACGATGACTGCATCTGTTACCCCTACGACCGCCTTCAGGCGCTCGACCAGACCCGCTTCGCGGATCGCCTCGGGCGACAACGGCAAGCGCAGGCTCGTGACGTAGGGAGGTTCGCGCATGGTAACAGCAAAGGCCAGCCAGAGGGCAGCCAGACCGGCGCATCCGAGGAACACAACCGACAGACCGCCATGCTGGAACAGCCAACCGCCAAGAATGCCGCCCAATGCCGACCCGAGGAACTGGCTGGTGGAATAAACCCCCATCGCCGTGCCCTTGCCGCCGGCCGGTGAAACCTTGCTGATCAGCGATGGCAACGAAGCTTCCAGCAGATTGAACGCGGTGAAGAACACCACCGTACCGATCACCAGAGCCCGCAAGCTGTCGCCGAACTGCCAGAAGAATAGCTCAGTGAACATCAGCGTCACGACGGCACCGAGTAAAACTCGTTTCATTTTGCGTTTCTTCTCGCCGTAGATAATGAACGGGATCATGGCGAAGAAAGAAATCAGCAACGCGGTCAGGTACACCCACCAGTGCTGCTCTTTGGGCAGCCCGGCTTTCTCGACCAGCGCCAGCGGCAAGGCGACGAAGCTGGACATCAACATCGCGTGCAACACAAAAATACCCAGGTCCAGCCGTAGCAGGTCCGGGTGCTTGAGCGTCGGCATCAATGCCTGGCGCGCAACACCGGACTCGCGATGCTGCAATGTCCCGGTAGAGCGCGGCACCATGAACATGACGATCACAATGCCGAGCAGCGCCATGCCGCCCGTGGCGAGGAACAACCCGGACAGACCAAAAGCGCGGGTCAGCAACGGGCCGACCACCATGGCGACGGCGAACGACAGACCGATGGTCATGCCGATCATGGCCATGGCTTTGGTCCGATGCTGCTCCCGGGTCAGGTCTGACAACAAGGCCATGACCGCGGCTGAAATCGCCCCGGCACCTTGCAGGATTCGCCCGGCGATCACGCCCCAGATCGAATCGGCATTGGCCGCCAGCAGACTGCCGAGGGCAAACACGATCAGGCCCAGGTAAATCACCGGGCGGCGACCGATCCTGTCGGAAATGAAACCGAAAGGAATCTGGAAAACTGCCTGGGTCAGGCCATAAGCGCCAATCGCCAGACCGATCAGGGCCGGCGTGGCTCCGGCCAGGTCCATCCCATAGGTCGCCAAAACCGGCAACACCATGAACATGCCAAGCATACGGAAGGCGAACACCAGGGCCAGACCGCTTGCCGCGCGGGTCTCGCTGCCGCTCATGCGCTCGCTGTGGGGATCGTGCATGGAAAAACCTCATGTGAACCGGCGGCGATTCTACCAGTCCCATCGATTGGCAGGGTATATCGCGACGCTTTGACGCGTGTAGATGACAGAGCTTTCATGCAAGGCAGCAATAGCAGCATTCGATAGTGTGCATCCATCCAGTATTTGGCCGTATACTCCTACGTTTTCGACGCCCGCCGAGCGAGGCCACCTTGGACAAGATCCTGATTCGTGGGGCTCGAACCCACAACCTGAAGAACATCGACCTGACCCTGCCACGGGACAAGCTGATCGTCATCACCGGCCTGTCCGGCTCCGGCAAGTCGTCCCTGGCTTTCGATACCCTGTACGCCGAAGGTCAGCGCCGCTACGTCGAATCGCTGTCGGCCTACGCCCGGCAGTTCCTGTCGATGATGGAAAAGCCCGACGTCGACACCATCGAAGGCCTGTCGCCGGCGATCTCCATCGAACAGAAGTCGACCTCGCACAACCCGCGCTCGACGGTCGGCACTATCACCGAAATCTACGACTACCTGCGCCTGCTTTATGCACGTGTGGGTATTCCCCGTTGCCCGGATCACGACATCCCGCTTGAAGCGCAGACCGTCAGCCAGATGGTCGACCTGGTCCTCGCCGAACCGGAGGGCAGCAAGCTGATGCTGTTGGCGCCGGTCATCCGCGAGCGCAAAGGCGAGCACCTGTCGGTTTTCGAAGAGCTGCGCGCGCAGGGTTTTGTCCGCGCCAGAATCAATGGAAAGCTCTATGAGCTGGACGAAGCTCCCAAGCTCGACAAGCAGAAAAAACATACCATCGATGTCGTGGTCGACCGCTTCAAGGTTCGCGCCGACCTGCAACAACGCCTGGCCGAATCCTTCGAGACCGCGCTGAAACTGGCGGACGGCATCGCCCTGGTGGCGCCGATGGACGACGAGCCGGGTGAAGAGATGATCTTCTCCGCACGCTTCGCCTGCCCGATCTGCGGCCACGCGATCAGCGAACTGGAACCCAAGCTGTTCTCCTTCAACAACCCGGCCGGCGCTTGCCCGACCTGCGATGGTCTGGGGGTGAAGCAGTTCTTCGACATCAAGCGCCTGGTCAATGGCGAACTGACCCTGGCCGAAGGGGCGATTCGTGGCTGGGACAGGCGTAACGTCTATTACTTCCAGATGCTCGGCTCGCTGGCCTCGCACTACAAGTTCAGTCTGGAAGTTCCGTTCAACGAATTGCCGGCCGATCAGCAGAAATTCATCCTGCACGGCAGCGGTTCGCAAAACGTCGACTTCAAATACCTGAACGACCGTGGCGATATCGTCAAACGCTCGCACCCGTTCGAAGGCATCGTGCCGAACCTGGAACGCCGTTACCGCGAAACCGAATCGGCATCGGTGCGCGAAGAACTGGCCAAGTTCCTCAGCACCCAGTCGTGCCCGGATTGCCGTGGCACCCGCCTGCGGCGTGAAGCGCGGCATGTGTGGGTCGGCGAAAAAACCCTGCCGGCAGTGACCAACCTGCCGATCGGCGATGCGTCCGATTATTTTGGCGGGCTCAAGCTCACCGGACGACGCGGCGAAATCGCCGACAAGATCCTCAAGGAAATCCGCGAGCGCCTGCAGTTCCTGGTCAACGTCGGCCTCGACTACTTGTCGCTGGATCGCAGCGCGGACACCTTGTCCGGTGGCGAGGCCCAGCGTATTCGTCTGGCCAGCCAGATTGGCGCCGGCCTGGTGGGCGTCCTGTACATCCTCGACGAACCCTCCATCGGCCTGCATCAGCGCGATAACGACCGGCTGCTGGGCACCCTCAAGCACCTGCGCGATATCGGTAACACGGTGATCGTGGTCGAGCACGATGAAGACGCGATCCGCCTGGCCGACTACGTGGTGGACATCGGCCCGGGCGCTGGCGTGCACGGCGGGCATATCGTTGCTGAAGGCACACCGGCCGAGGTCATGGCTCACCCGGACTCGCTGACGGGTAAATACCTGTCGGGCCGGGTGAAGATCGAAGTCCCGGCCAAACGTACACCGCGCAACAAGAAGCTGACGCTGTCGCTCAAGGGCGCGCGCGGCAACAACCTGCGCAATGTCGACCTGGAGATTCCGATCGGCCTGCTGACCTGTGTGACCGGCGTGTCCGGCTCCGGCAAGTCGACGCTGATCAACAACACCCTGTTCCCTTTGAGCGCCACGGCGCTGAATGGCGCCACTACCCTCGAAGCGTCCGCCCACGACAGCATCAAGGGCCTGGAGCACCTGGACAAGGTCGTCGACATCGACCAGAGCCCGATCGGCCGTACACCGCGCTCCAACCCGGCGACCTACACCGGTTTGTTCACGCCGATCCGCGAGTTGTTCGCCGGCGTACCGGAGTCCCGCTCCCGAGGCTATGGTCCGGGGCGCTTCTCCTTCAACGTCAAGGGCGGCCGCTGCGAAGCTTGTCAGGGCGACGGCCTGATCAAGGTCGAGATGCACTTCCTGCCGGACATCTACGTGCCCTGCGACGTGTGCAAGAGCAAGCGATACAACCGCGAAACCCTTGAGATCAAGTACAAGGGCAAGAGCATCCACGAAACCCTCGAGATGACGATCGAGGAAGCACGGGTGTTCTTCGATGCCGTACCGGCCCTGGCGCGCAAGCTGCAAACATTGATGGACGTCGGCCTGTCGTACATCAAGCTGGGGCAATCGGCGACCACGCTGTCCGGCGGTGAAGCCCAACGGGTGAAACTGTCCCGCGAGCTGTCCAAGCGCGATACCGGCAAGACCCTGTACATCCTGGACGAACCCACCACCGGTCTGCACTTCGCGGATATCCAGCAACTGCTGGACGTGTTGCATCGCCTGCGCGACCACGGCAACACCGTGGTGGTGATCGAACACAACCTGGACGTGATCAAGACCGCTGACTGGCTGGTGGACCTGGGGCCGGAGGGTGGTTCCAAGGGCGGGCAGATCATTGCCGTCGGCACCCCGGAAGAAGTGTCAGAGATGAAGCAATCCCATACCGGTTATTACCTCAAGCCGCTGCTGGAGCGCGATCGGGCTTGACCGCCCCCCCCATGAAAAAGCCCCTGTCACTTCATCAGTGACAGGGGCTTTTTTGTATTCGCAGCAATCAGGTGTGGGATTGCAGGTAGTTCTCTAGCCCGATCAACTTGATCAGACCCAACTGCTTCTCGAGCCAGTAGGTGTGATCTTCTTCGGTGTCATGCAATTGAACCCGCAGCATTTCGCGGCTGACGTAGTCCTTGTGTTGTTCGCAGAGCTTGATGCCCTTGCACAACGCAGCCCGTACTTTGTATTCCAGGCGCAAATCCGCTTCGAGCATCTCTGTCACCGTGGTGCCGACGTCGAGATCGTCCGGACGCATGCGCGGCGTGCCTTCGAGCATCAGAATCCGGCGCATCAGGGCATCAGCGTGCCCTGCTTCCTCTTCCATCTCGTGGTTGATTCGTTCGTAGAGCTTGGTGAAACCCCAGTCCTCATACATCCGCGAGTGGACGAAATATTGATCACGCGCGGCCAGTTCGCCGGTCAGCAACGTGTTGAGGTAATCGATCACATCTGGGTGGCCTTGCATCGCCCTACATCTCCCTGCTTTAAAGTTGTAGTTTGAACCAACATGCCCTTATCGTCACTCGCAAGACGCAATAAAAGCGAAGATATTCTGAGAAAACCGGCTGAAATAACGCAAAAACCGCCCAAACAAGGGCGGTTCTGCTTCTCATTTAGACTTCGTTAAGCTGTACGTTGAGCAGCTTTGCGATTGCTTCTCCATACGCCGGGTCAGCCTTGTAGAAATGCTGCAACTGGCGATCAACCACATCACTCGATACACCCGCCATCGAACCGGCGATGTTGCTAACCAGCAATGATTGCTGCTCCCCAGTCATCAAGCGGAACAACGCGCCGGCGTGGCTGTAGTAGTCGGTATCCTCGCGGTGATCGTAACGATCAGCCGCACCGCTCAGTGCCAATGGCGGCTCTGCATAGCGAGGCGCTTGCTTCGGCGACTCAACGTAGCTGTTCGGCTCGTAGTTTGGTGCCGCACCGCCGTTACTGCCAAACGCCATCGAACCATCACGCTGGTAGCTGTTCACCGGACTGCGAGGCGCATTAACCGGCAATTGCTGGTGATTGGTGCCAACACGGTAGCGGTGAGCATCCGCGTAAGCGAATACTCGACCTTGCAGCATGCGGTCAGGCGATAAGCCAACACCTGGGACCATGTTGCTGGGACCGAATGCCGCTTGCTCGACTTCAGCAAAGTAGTTCAGCGGATTGCGATTGAGCTCCAGCTCTCCGACTTCAATCAGTGGAAACTCTTTCTGCGACCAGGTCTTGGTGACATCAAAGGGGTTCTCGTAGTGCGCCGCTGCCTGAGCTTCGCTCATGATCTGGATGCATACGCGCCATTTCGGGAAATCACCCTGTTCGATGGCATTGAACAGGTCGCGCTGGGCGTAATCCGGATCAGTGCCCGCCAGGCGCGCAGCCTCCGCTGGAGCAAGGTTCTTGATCCCCTGCTTGGTCTTGTAGTGCCACTTCACCCAGTGACGCTCACCTTGAGCGTTGATGAGGCTGTAAGTGTGGCTGCCAAAACCATGCATGTGACGGTATCCATCAGGGATACCCCGGTCGGAGAACAGGATGGTGACCTGATGCAGCGCCTCGGGCGAATGCGACCAGAAGTCCCACATCGCCTGGGCACTCTTCAGGTTGCTTTGCGGCAAACGCTTCTGGGTGTGGATAAAGTCCGGGAACTTCAGTGGATCGCGAATGAAGAACACGGGGGTGTTGTTGCCGACGATGTCCCAGTTGCCTTCCTCGGTATAAAACTTCAAGGCGAACCCGCGCGGATCACGCTCGGTATCAGCCGCCCCCCGCTCACCACCCACGGTGGAAAACCGCAGGAAAGTCGGGGTTTGCTTGCCGACTGTCTCAAACAGCTTCGCGCTGGTGTATTGAGTGATATCGCGCGTCACGGTGAACGTACCGTAGGCACCCGAGCCTTTGGCGTGTACACGGCGCTCAGGGATGTTTTCACGGTTGAAGTGGGCAAGCTTCTCGATCAGGTGAAAGTCGTCGAGCAGCAGCGGGCCACGAGGGCCGGCGGAACGGGAATTCTGGTTATCGGCAACAGGAGCGCCACTGGCGGTGGTAAGCGTTTTGTTTTGGCTCATGCGATCTTCCTTCCTCTGTCGGTCTTGAACTGCCGGCTATCGGCTGAGAGGGAGTATTGATCATCAATATGACAGCTACAAATTCATTAACCTGTAGACATCGATAGAGAAAAACTAATGATCATCCCCATCACATAATGACGACGTGGACGCGGGAGACGCTTGTACAGAGGGCGCGTTTCTTACAGGCACAAAAAACCGGGCACTAGGCCCGGTTCTTTGTTTCAGACTGACGTCTTACTCGGCAGATACAGCTTCGCCAGCAGTAGCACGATCAACCAACTCGACGTACGCCATAGGCGCGTTGTCGCCAGCGCGGAAACCGCACTTGAGGATGCGCAGGTAGCCACCCTCACGGGTAGCGTAACGCTTGCCCAGGTCGTTGAAGAGCTTACCAACGATAGCTTTCGAACGAGTACGGTCGAAAGCCAGACGGCGGTTAGCAACGCTATCTGTCTTGGCCAAAGTGATCAGCGGCTCGGCAACGCGGCGCAGTTCTTTAGCTTTTGGCAGAGTAGTTTTGATCAGCTCGTGCTCGAACAGCGACACCGCCATGTTTTGGAACATGGCCTTGCGGTGCGAGCTGGTGCGGCTCAGGTGACGACCACTTTTACGATGACGCATGGTTCATTCCTTACCAAACACTACGTTCGGTGATTACGACGATCAGGCAGTCGCCTTGTCGTCCTTCTTAAGACTTGCAGGCGGCCAGTTGTCGAGGCGCATGCCGAGGGACAGACCGCGGGAGGCCAGAACGTCCTTGATTTCAGTCAAGGATTTCTTGCCCAGGTTCGGAGTCTTCAACAGCTCTACTTCGGTACGCTGAATCAGGTCACCGATGTAGTAGATGTTTTCCGCCTTAAGGCAGTTAGCCGAACGTACAGTCAGTTCCAGATCGTCAACCGGGCGAAGCAGGATCGGATCGATCTCGTCTTCCTGCTCGACAACCACTGGCTCACTGTCACCCTTGAGGTCGACGAACGCAGCCAACTGCTGTTGCAGGATGGTTGCAGCGCGGCGAATTGCCTCTTCAGGATCCAGAGTACCGTTGGTTTCCAGATCAATAACCAGCTTGTCCAGGTTAGTACGCTGCTCGACACGGGCGTTTTCCACCACGTATGCGATACGGCGAACCGGGCTGAACGAAGAGTCAAGCTGCAAGCGACCGATGCTGCGGCTTTCGTCTTCATCGCTCTGACGCGAGTCTGCCGGTTCATAACCACGACCACGAGCTACTACGAGCTTCATGTTCAGGGCGCCGTTAGACGCCAGGTTAGCGATTACGTGATCGGGATTAACGATCTCGACATCATGATCCAGCTGAATATCGGCAGCGGTAACCACCCCCGAACCCTTCTTCGACAAGGTCAGCGTAACTTCGTCACGACCGTGCAGCTTGATAGCCAGACCTTTAAGGTTCAACAGGATTTCAATTACGTCTTCCTGTACACCTTCGATGGCGCTGTACTCGTGGAGCACACCGTCAATCTCGGCCTCGACTACTGCACAGCCGGGCATTGAGGACAACAGGATGCGGCGCAGCGCGTTGCCCAGGGTATGGCCAAAGCCACGCTCGAGAGGCTCGAGAGTGATCTTGGCGCGGGTTGGACTGACAACCTGCACATCAATGTGGCGGGGTGTCAGGAACTCATTTACCGAAATCTGCATGGATGCACCTATTTTCTAGCCCTTACTTGGAGTAGAGCTCGACAATCAGGCTTTCGTTGATGTCGGCGGACAGATCACTGCGAGCTGGAACGTTCTTGAAAACGCCCGACTTCTTCTCAGTGTCTACTTCTACCCATTCTACGCGGCCACGTTGGGCACACAGATCGAGAGCTTGGACAATGCGAAGTTGATTTTTTGCTTTCTCGCGAACAGCAACCACGTCACCAGCACGAACCTGGTAGGACGGAACGTTAACGGTCTGACCGTTTACGCTGATCGACTTGTGCGATACCAGCTGACGGGATTCGGCACGAGTCGAACCAAAGCCCATACGGTATACAACGTTGTCCAGACGGCATTCGAGCAGTTGCAGCAGGTTTTCACCGGTTGCACCTTTCTTGCCAGCAGCTTCTTTGTAGTAGCCGCTGAATTGACGCTCGAGAACGCCGTAGATACGACGGACCTTCTGCTTTTCACGCAGTTGGGTGCCGTAGTCGGACTGGCGACCGCGGCGTTGGCCGTGGATACCAGGTGCTGCTTCAATGTTGCACTTCGATTCGATCGCGCGCACGCCGCTCTTCAGGAAGAGATCGGTGCCTTCGCGACGAGCGAGTTTGCATTTTGGACCAATGTAACGAGCCATTCTTTACAATCTCCTGGATTACACGCGGCGCTTCTTCGGCGGACGGCACCCGTTGTGCGGGATTGGCGTCACGTCGGTGATGCTGGCGATCTTGTAGCCACAGCCGTTCAAAGCGCGGACTGCGGATTCACGACCTGGACCTGGACCTTTGACGTTGACGTCGAGGTTTTTCAGGCCGTATTCCAGCGCAGCTTGACCAGCACGTTCAGCAGCTACTTGAGCAGCAAACGGGGTGGACTTGCGGGAACCGCGGAAACCCGAACCACCGGAGGTAGCCCAGGAAAGAGCGTTACCTTGACGGTCGGTGATGGTCACGATGGTGTTGTTAAAAGATGCATGGATGTGGGCGATGCCATCAACCACTGTCTTTTTAACTTTTTTACGAGGACGAGCAGCAGGTTTTGCCATGATTAAATTCCTGTCGATTCGCTGGGGCGATTACTTGCGGATCGGCTTACGCGGACCTTTACGGGTACGCGCGTTGGTCTTGGTACGCTGACCGCGCACTGGAAGACCGCGACGATGACGCAGACCGCGATAGCAACCGAGGTCCATCAAGCGCTTGATTTTCATGTTGATTTCGCGACGCAGGTCACCTTCAGTGGTGAACTTCGCCACTTCGCCACGCAGCTGTTCAATTTGCTCGTCGCTCAGATCTTTGATCTTTGCTGCTGGGTTTACCCCAGTCTCTGCACAAATTTTCTGTGCAGTAGTGCGACCAACACCATAGATGTAGGTCAGCGAGATAACAGTATGCTTGTTATCTGGAATGTTAACGCCTGCAATACGGGCCATTCAGTGGGACTCCAATTGACAGCTACCTACGCCCCGGAAGCCAAGAAATAGGGCGCGAGATAATATCGCTGTAATAACAAATAATCAACCCGGCAGCGCACTAGCTGCCGGGCTTGAAGCACAATCACACTCAGCCTTGGCGCTGTTTGTGACGCGGTTCCGCGCTGCAAATTACTCGAACAACACCTTCGCGGCGAATAATCTTGCAGTTACGGCACAGCTTTTTCACCGATGCACGAACTTTCATCACCAACTCCTCGAACCTTATGGGTCAGCGCAGCATGCCGCTGCCGTAACCCTTCAGGTTGGCTTTCTTCATCAGGGATTCGTACTGGTGCGAAACGAGGTGCGATTGTACTTGGGACATGAAGTCCATCACAACCACGACGACGATCAGCAACGAGGTCCCGCCAAGGTAGAACGGTACGTTGGCTGCAACCACCAGGAACTGGGGCAACAGGCAGACGGCCGTCATGTAAAGAGCACCGAACATGGTCAAGCGAGTCAGAACGCCATCAATGTAGCGCGCAGACTGCTCACCTGGACGGATGCCCGGAATAAAGGCACCGGACTTCTTCAGGTTTTCCGCTACGTCTTTCGGATTGAACATCAACGCCGTATAGAAGAAGCAGAAGAAAATAATCCCTGCACTAAACAGCAGAATATTCAACGGCTGACCAGGAGCGATCGACTGCGAGATGTCCTGCAACCAGCCCATACCTTCAGACTGACCGAACCAGGCACCCAACGAAGCCGGGAACAGCAAAATGCTGCTCGCGAAAATAGCCGGAATAACACCGGCCATGTTCACCTTCAGCGGCAAGTGGCTGGTCTGCGCAGCGAAGACCTTGCGGCCCTGCTGACGCTTGGCGTAGTGAACAGCAATACGACGCTGACCACGCTCAATGAACACCACGAAACCGATAATCGCTACTGCCAGCAAACCGATGGCAACCAGGGCGAAGATGTTGATATCACCCTGACGTGCAGACTCGAAAGACTGCCCGATCGCTCTCGGAAGACCGGCGACGATACCTGCGAAAATCAACATCGAGATACCGTTGCCAACACCACGCTCAGTAATCTGCTCACCCAGCCACATCATGAACATCGCACCAGCCACAAACGTGGATACCGCGACGAAATGGAAGCCAAAGTCACCAGTGAACGCAACACCCTGCCCCGCCAGGCCAACGGACATGCCGATAGCCTGAACAAGGGCGAGGATGACAGTGCCGTAGCGGGTGTACTGGCTGATCTTGCGACGGCCAGCTTCACCTTCCTTCTTCAACTGCTCCAGCTGCGGGCTGACGGCGGTCATCAGTTGCATGATGATCGATGCCGAGATGTACGGCATGATCCCCAGTGCAAAGATGCTCATCCGCTCCAGCGCGCCGCCGGAAAACATGTTGAACAAGCTAAGAATGGTCCCCTCATTCTGTCGAAACAGGTCCGCGAGTCGGTCCGGGTTGATACCTGGAACCGGGATGTGTGCGCCTATTCGGTAGACGATAATCGCCAGGAACAGAAAACGCAGACGAGCCCAGAGTTCAGACATACCGCCTTTGCCGAGCGCAGAGAGAGCACCTTGCTTAGCCATTTATTCCTCGAACTTGCCGCCAGCTGCTTCGATAGCCGCACGCGCACCCTTGGTGGCGCCGATTCCCTTGCCGATAGTGACAGCGCGAGTCACTTCACCGGACAGCATGATTTTCACACGCTGTACGTTGACATTGATCACGTTGGCATCTTTCAGGGACTGCACGGTGACGATGTCGCCTTCCACTTTAGCCAGCTCGGACAAACGCACTTCTGCGCGATCCATGGCTTTCAGGGAAACGAAACCGAACTTCGGCAGGCGACGATGCAGCGGCTGTTGACCGCCTTCAAAGCCTGGAGCAATGGTGCCACCGGAGCGGGAGGTCTGACCTTTGTGACCACGGCCACCAGTCTTACCCAAACCGCTACCGATACCACGGCCCGGACGATGCTTTTCGCGACGGGAACCCGGCGCTGGACTCAGATCATTGAGTTTCATCGATTAACCCTCGACACGCAGCATGTAGTAAGCCTTGTTGATCATCCCGCGATTCTCGGGAGTATCCTGGACTTCTACAGTGTGACCGATGCGACGCAGACCCAGACCCTTAACGCACAGTTTGTGGTTAGGGATGCGGCCGGTCATGCTTTTGATCAGCGTTACTTTTACGGTAGCCATGATCAGAAGATCTCCTTGACGCTTTTGCCACGCTTGGCGGCAATGGATTCAGGAGACTGCATTGCTTTCAAACCCTTGAAAGTGGCGTGAACCACGTTTACAGGGTTAGTCGAGCCGTAGCACTTGGCCAGAACGTTCTGAACGCCAGCAACTTCGAGGACAGCACGCATAGCGCCGCCAGCGATGATACCGGTACCTTCAGAAGCAGGCTGCATGTACACCTTCGAAGCGCCGTGAGCGGACTTCATTGCGTACTGCAGGGTGGTGCCGTTCAGATCAACCTGGATCATGTTGCGGCGAGCAGCTTCCATTGCCTTCTGGATCGCAGCAGGCACTTCACGCGACTTGCCACGGCCGAAGCCAACACGGCCCTTACCATCACCAACCACGGTCAACGCGGTGAAGGTGAAGATACGGCCACCTTTAACGGTTTTGGCTACGCGGTTAACTTGAACCAGCTTCTCGATGTAGCCTTCGTCGCGCTTTTGGTCGTTATTTGACATAACTTAGAACTCCAGCCCAGCTTCACGAGCAGCATCAGCCAGCGCTTTAACGCGGCCGTGGTACTTGAAGCCAGAGCGGTCGAAAGCCACTTGCGAGACGCCAGCGGCCTTAGCACGCGTAGCGACCAGCTGGCCAACCTTAGTGGCCGCGTCGATGTTGCCGGTGGCACCATCACGCAGTTCTTTATCCAAAGTCGAGGCGCTTGCCAGGACTTTGTTGCCGTCGGCCGAAATGACCTGGGCGTAGATGTGCTGCGAAGAGCGGAACACGCAGAGACGCACGACTTCGAGTTCGTGCATTTTCAGGCGTGCTTTGCGAGCGCGACGCAGTCGAGTAACTTTTTTGTCGGTCATTTGCTATGCCCTACTTCTTCTTGGCTTCTTTACGACGGACGACTTCGTCCGCGTAGCGCACACCTTTGCCTTTGTACGGCTCTGGTGGACGGAAGTCGCGGATCTCGGCGGCCACTTGACCTACCAGCTGCTTGTCGATGCCCTTGATCAGGATATCGGTCTGGCTAGGAGTCTCAGCGGTGATGCCTTCCGGCAGTTCGTAATCCACTGGGTGCGAGAAGCCAAGAGCCAGGTTCAGCACTGTGCCTTTTGCTTGCGCTTTGTAACCAACACCGACCAGCTGGAGCTTGCGCTCGAAGCCTTGGCTTACGCCCTGGACCATGTTGTTTACCAACGCACGAGTGGTACCAGCCATCGCGCGAGTCTGTTGATCGCCATTGCGAGCAGCGAAACGCAGCTCACCAGCTTCTTCAACGATCTCAACGGACGAGTGGATGTTCAGTTCGAGAGTGCCCTTGGCACCCTTCACCGAAAGCTGTTGGCCTGCGAATTTTACTTCGACACCGGCTGGCAGCTTAACGGGGTTCTTAGCGACGCGAGACATGCTTATCCCCCCTTAGAACACAGTGCAAAGAACTTCGCCGCCGACACCGGCAGCGCGCGCAGCACGATCAGTCATCACACCCTTGTTGGTGGAGACGATAGACACACCGAGACCGCCACGAACTTTTGGCAGATCATCGACGGACTTGTACTGACGCAGGCCTGGACGGCTAACGCGCTTCACTTCTTCGATAACCGGACGGCCTTCGAAGTACTTCAGCTCGATGGACAGCAGTGGTTTGATTTCGCTGCTGATCTGATAACCCGCAATGTAACCTTCGTCCTTCAGGACTTTGGCAACAGCTACCTTCAACGTGGAAGATGGCATGCTTACGACGGACTTTTCAGCCATCTGGGCATTACGGATACGAGTTAGCATGTCCGCTAACGGGTCCTGCATACTCATGGGCTAGACGCTCCTAATACAAAAAAATTAGCCTTGCGGCTATTACGTGTCGCCGAGAATCTCCGAGCATGAAAAACACGGGCTCAGGCGAGCCGGGTATTCTAGACACACCCCGGAAATGAATCAAGCCCCAAAAGGGGCTTGATCCAGATTCAAGGCCACCGGTGGTCAGGATCTTGCGATCCTAGACACCGAGACTTTGACAGTACTTACCAGCTGGCTTTAACCAGACCCGGTACGTCACCACGCATGGCAGCTTCACGCAGCTTGTTACGGCCGAGGCCGAACTTGCGGTAAACGCCGTGTGGACGACCGGTCAAGCGGCAGCGGTTACGCATGCGCGAAGCGCTTGCGTCACGTGGCTGCTTCTGCAGGGCTACTGTAGCTTCCCAACGCGCTTCTGGACTTGCGTTCAGATCAACGATGATAGCTTTCAGTGCTGCACGCTTCTTGGCGTACTTGGCAACCGTGAGCTGACGCTTCAGCTCGCGGTTTTTCATGCTCATCTTGGCCATGGTCCTACTCCAATCAGTTGCGGAACGGGAATTTGAACGCACGCAGCAGAGCGCGGCCTTCATCATCGTTCTTGGCAGTGGTGGTCAGGGTGATGTCCAGACCGCGGAGAGCATCGATCTTGTCGTAGTCGATTTCCGGGAAGATGATCTGCTCTTTCACGCCCATGCTGTAGTTGCCACGACCATCGAAGGACTTGGCATTCAGGCCGCGGAAGTCGCGAACCCGAGGCAGGGAGATCGACAGCAGACGATCCAGGAACTCGTACATACGCTCACGGCGCAGGGTCACTTTGACGCCGATCGGCCAACCTTCACGGACTTTAAAGCCTGCGATGGATTTGCGAGCGTAGGTCACAACGACTTTCTGGCCGGTGATCTTTTCCAGGTCAGCAACAGCGTGCTCGATGACTTTTTTGTCGCCGATCGCTTCGCCCAGACCCATGTTCAGGGTGATTTTGGTAACGCGCGGAACTTCCATCACGTTCGAAAGCTTAAGTTCTTCCTTAAGTTTCGGAGCAATTTCCTTCCGGTAAATCTCTTTTAGTCGTGCCATGGTCTCATCTACCTAGCAGTGTTCAAGCATCAACCGCTTTTTGGGTCGACTTGAAGACACGAATTTTCTTGCCGTCTTCTACTTTGAAACCAACGCGGTCAGCCTTGTTGGTTTCGCCGTTGAAAATGGCGACGTTAGAAGCATCCAGTGGAGCTTCTTTTTCGACGATACCGCCCTGCACGCCCGACATAGGGTTAGGCTTGGTATGACGCTTGACCAGGTTCAGACCACCAATAACCAAACGGTTGTTAGCGAGAACCTTAAGCACCTTACCGCGCTTACCTTTGTCTTTGCCGGCGATCACGATGATCTCGTCGTCACGACGAATCTTTTGCATGTCGGATCTCCTTACAGCACTTCTGGGGCGAGCGAGACGATCTTCATGAACTTCTCAGTACGAAGTTCACGGGTCACTGGCCCAAAGATACGGGTGCCGATCGGCTCTTGCTTGTTGTTCAACAGAACAGCAGCGTTGCCATCAAAGCGGATAATGGAGCCATCAGCACGACGTACGCCGTGACGAGTGCGGACTACAACAGCAGTCATCACTTGGCCTTTTTTCACTTTACCGCGAGGAATTGCTTCCTTGACGGTAACCTTGATGATGTCACCGATACCAGCGTAACGACGATGGGAGCCACCCAGCACCTTGATGCACATAACGCGGCGAGCGCCGCTGTTATCGGCCACATCGAGCATGGATTGAGTCTGAATCATATAATTTCTCCGACCCCTAGTCCTTAGACTTCCACAGCGCGTTCGAGAACATCAACCAGCGCCCAAGACTTGGTCTTGGCCAAAGGACGAGTTTCACGAATAGTGACTTTGTCGCCGATGTGGCACTGATTGGTTTCGTCGTGCGCGTGCAGCTTAGTCGAACGCTTAACGTATTTACCGTAGATCGGGTGCTTAACGCGACGCTCGATCAGAACGGTGATGGTTTTGTCCATCTTGTCGCTGACAACACGGCCAGTCAGCGTACGGACAGTTTTTTCGGCTTCAGCCATGATTACTTACCTGCCTGCTGGTTGAGCACAGTCTTCACGCGAGCGATGTCACGCTTAACTTGCGAGAGCAGATGAGACTGCCCCAACTGGCCAGTTGCTTTCTGCATACGCAGATTGAACTGGTCGCGCAGCAGGCCGAGCAGTTGCTCGTTCAGCTGCTGTGCGGATTTTTCACGAAGTTCATTCGCTTTCATCACATCACCGTCCGTTTAACAAAGGAGGTGGCGAGCGGCAGCTTTGCAGCAGCCAGGGCGAAAGCCTCACGCGCCAGCTCTTCAGAAACACCCTCGATTTCATACAGGACTTTGCCTGGCTGAATCTGGGCAACCCAGTATTCCACGTTACCCTTACCTTTACCCATCCGAACCTCGAGAGGTTTTTTGGAGATCGGCTTGTCCGGGAATACACGGATCCAGATCTTGCCGCCACGTTTTACGTGACGGGTCAGAGCACGACGCGCTGACTCGATCTGACGAGCGGTGAGACGACCACGAGCAACAGACTTCAGCGCGAACTCGCCGAAGCTGACTTTGCTACCGCGCAATGCCAGGCCACGGTTGTGACCAGTCATCTGCTTGCGGAACTTCGTACGCTTTGGTTGCAACATTTGGCGTACCCCTTACTTAGCAGCTTTTTTACGAGGCGCTGGTGCTTGTGGTTTCAGTTCTTCTTGGCGACCACCAATTACTTCGCCTTTGAAGATCCAAACCTTTACACCGATCACACCGTAAGTGGTGTGAGCTTCGTAGTTGGCATAGTCGATGTCGGCACGCAGGGTGTGCAATGGCACACGACCTTCGCGATACCATTCAGTACGTGCGATTTCAGCACCGCCGAGACGACCGCTCACTTGGATTTTGATGCCTTTGGCACCAATGCGCATGGCGTTCTGTACTGCGCGCTTCATAGCGCGACGGAACATTACGCGACGCTCCAGCTGCTGAGCTACGCTCTGCGCAACCAGCATACCGTCGAGCTCCGGCTTGCGGATCTCTTCGATATTGATGTGCACAGGCACACCCATTTGCTTGGTCAGGTCCTGACGCAGTTTCTCAACATCTTCACCTTTCTTCCCGATAACGATACCTGGACGAGCGGTGTGGATGGTGATGCGTGCAGTTTGGGCCGGACGATGGATATCGATACGGCTTACGGACGCGCTTTTTAGTTTGTCTTGGAGGTACTCACGCACATTCAGATCTGCGAGCAAATAGTCCGCATAAGTCCGACCGTCTGCGTACCAGACGGAGGTGTGCTCCTTGACGATTCCCAGGCGAATGCCAATGGGATGTACTTTCTGACCCATCTCTTCGACTCCGTTACTTGTCAGCAACCTTGACAGTGATATGGCAAGACCGCTTGACGATGCGATCAGCACGGCCTTTGGCACGTGGCATGATGCGCTTCAGCGAACGCCCTTCGTTGACGAAAACAGTGCTGACCTTCAGGTCATCAACGTCTGCGCCTTCGTTATGCTCGGCGTTGGCTACGGCCGACTCCAGCACTTTCTTCATGATCTCGGCGGCTTTCTTACTGCTGAAAGCCAACAGGTTGAGCGCTTCGCCCACCTTCTTCCCGCGGATCTGGTCGGCGACCAAGCGGGCTTTCTGGGCGGAGATTCGAGCGCCCGACAACTTAGCGGCTACTTCCATTTCCTAACCCCTTAACGCTTGGCTTTCTTGTCTGCCACGTGCCCGCGATAAGTGCGGGTACCGGCGAACTCGCCCAGTTTGTGGCCGACCATGTCTTCGTTCACGAGAACTGGGACGTGCTGACGACCGTTGTGTACTGCGATGGTCAGACCGACCATTTGTGGCAGGATCATCGAACGACGCGACCAGGTTTTCACCGGTTTGCGATCGTTCTTTTCCGCCGCCACTTCGATCTTCTTCAGTAGGTGAAGATCGATAAAA
Source organism: Pseudomonas sp. GW821-FHT12A04 (assembly GCF_058807755.1). Taxonomy (NCBI): domain Bacteria; kingdom Pseudomonadati; phylum Pseudomonadota; class Gammaproteobacteria; order Pseudomonadales; family Pseudomonadaceae; genus Pseudomonas; species Pseudomonas sp. GW821-FHT12A04. Next base: position 22,394 of record NZ_JBXAQZ010000012.1, on the reverse strand, counting down.
GGACCTTTTTTCAGAGAACGTGGCACTGTCGTATCCCTCTATTTACTTGCGACGACGGACGATCATTTTGTCGGTACGCTTATTACCACGAGTCTTCGCGCCCTTAGTCGGGAAGCCCCATGGCGATACCGGATGACGACCACCAGAGGTACGACCTTCACCACCACCATGTGGGTGGTCAACCGGGTTCATGGCAACACCACGAACGGTTGGGCGAACGCCACGCCAGCGTTTGGCACCAGCTTTACCCAGCGAACGCAGGCTGTGCTCGGAGTTCGAGACTTCGCCCAGGGTCGCACGGCATTCAGCCAGGACTTTACGCATTTCACCGGAACGCAGACGCAGGGTAACGTACACACCTTCACGAGCGATCAGCTGAGCCGAAGCACCAGCGGAACGAGCGATCTGTGCGCCTTTACCTGGCTTCAGTTCGATGCCGTGTACGGTAGAACCGACTGGAATGTTGCGCAGTTGCAGAGCGTTACCTGGCTTGATTGGAGCCAGAGCGCCTGCGATCAGCGTGTCGCCAGCACTCACGCCTTTAGGGGCGATGATGTAGCGGCGCTCGCCGTCTGCGTAGCAGAGCAGTGCGATGTGAGCAGTACGGTTTGGATCGTATTCGATACGCTCGACAGTGGCGACGATGCCATCTTTGTCGTTGCGACGGAAATCGACCATACGGTAATGCTGCTTATGACCACCACCGATGTGACGAGTGGTAATACGGCCATTGTTGTTACGACCACCAGTCTTCGATTTCTTCTCGAGCAACGGTGCGTGAGGAGCGCCTTTATGCAGCTCCTGGTTGACCACCTTGACCACAAAACGGCGGCCAGGGGAAGTCGGTTTGCATTTAACGATTGCCATGATGCACCCCTTCCTTACTCAGCACTGCTGCTGAAATCGAGATCTTGGCCTGGCTGAAGGGAGATAACCGCCTTCTTCCAGTCATTACGCTTGCCCAGACCGCGAGCAGTGCGCTTGCTCTTACCCAGAACATTCAGGGTAGTAACACGCTCTACTTTCACGCTGAACAGGCTTTCGACGGCCTTCTTGATTTCCAGCTTGGTTGCGTCGGTAGCAACCTTGAAAACGAACTGGCCTTTCTTGTCTGCCAGAACCGTAGCCTTCTCGGAAACGTGCGGGCCAAGCAGAACTTTAAATACGCGTTCCTGGTTCATCCCAGCAGCTCCTCGAATTTCTTCACGGCCGACACGGTGATCAACACCTTGTCGTATGCGATCAGACTAACTGGATCGGAACCTTGCACGTCACGTACATCTACGTGTGGCAGGTTACGAGCAGCCAGGTACAGGTTCTGATCAACAGCGTCGGACACGATCAGAACGTCGGTCAGGCTCATGTTGTTCAGTTTGCCCAGCAGGTCTTTGGTTTTCGGCGTTTCAACGGCGAAATCCTGAACCACGACCAGACGATCAGTACGCACCAGCTCAGCAAGGATGGAACGCATTGCTGCGCGGTACATCTTCTTGTTCAGCTTCTGGGAGTGATCCTGAGGACGAGCTGCGAAAGTGGTACCGCCGCCACGCCAGATTGGGCTACGGATAGTACCGGCACGAGCACGGCCAGTACCTTTCTGACGCCATGGGCGCTTACCGCCACCACGAACGTCGGAACGGGTCTTTTGCTGCTTGGAACCCTGACGACCGCCAGCCATGTAGGCTACGACTGCTTGGTGAACCAGCGTCTCGTTGAATTCGCCGCCAAATGTCAGTTCGGAAACTTCGATCGCTTGAGCGTCATTTACATTTAATTGCATGTCAGCTTCCCCTTAACCGCGAGCCTTGGCTGCTGGACGTACAACCAAGTTGCCGCCAGTAGCGCCAGGAACAGCGCCCTTGACCAACAACAGATTGCGTTCAGCGTCCACGCGCACTACTTCGAGGGACTGCACGGTCACGCGCTCAGCGCCCATATGACCGGACATTTTTTTGCCCTTGAATACACGACCAGGAGTCTGGCACTGGCCGATAGAGCCTGGAACGCGGTGGGATACGGAGTTACCGTGGGTGTTATCTTGCCCGCGGAAATTCCAACGCTTGATCGTACCCTGGAAGCCTTTACCCTTGGACTGACCGGTTACATCAACCAGTTGACCAGCGGCGAAGATTTCAGCGTTGATCAGATCGCCGGCCTGGTACTCGCCTTCTTCAAGGCGGAATTCCATTACGGTACGACCAGCGGCAACGTTCGCTTTAGCGAAGTGGCCAGCCTGAGCTGCTGTTACACGCGAAGCACGACGCTCGCCGACAGTGACTTGCACTGCACGATAGCCATCGGTCTCTTCAGTTTTGAACTGGGTGACGCGATTCGGTTCGATCTCAATGACCGTGACCGGAATGGAGACACCTTCTTCGGTGAAAATACGGGTCATACCCGCTTTACGACCGACTACACCAATAGTCATGTTGTAAACCTCATGAGTGTACGGGGCTTTCACCCGCTATGGCCGCCCATTTCAGAGCGTTACACGACTAAGACCGAGTCTTAGCCGAGGCTGATCTGCACTTCCACACCGGCCGCAAGATCAAGCTTCATAAGAGCATCAACGGTTTTATCCGTTGGCTGGACGATGTCCAGAACACGCTTATGAGTACGGATCTCGTACTGGTCACGCGCGTCTTTGTTGACGTGCGGGGAGACCAGAACGGTGAACCGCTCTTTACGGGTAGGCAGTGGAATTGGACCACGCACTTGAGCACCAGTACGTTTCGCGGTTTCCACGATTTCCTGGGTTGATTGGTCGATCAGGCGATGGTCGAAAGCCTTCAACCTGATACGGATTTGCTGATTTTGCATTGGATTTCAGACTCCGGCTGCTATTCCCACCGGGCGCAATACGCCCGTTAAAAGGAGGCGCAATTCTATAGACGCCCCAGATGGGTGTCAACCCAATAAAAAAGCCCCCGCTGAGCGGGGGCCTTTCAAAGCATCGAAGCTATCTCAAAAGAGATGCTTACTCGATGATTTTGGCTACGACGCCAGCGCCGACGGTACGACCGCCTTCACGGATAGCGAAACGCAGGCCGTCTTCCATTGCGATGGTCTTGATCAGGGTAACTTCCATCTGGATGTTGTCACCTGGCATTACCATTTCAACGCCTTCTGGCAGCTGGCAGTTACCAGTCACGTCAGTAGTACGGAAGTAGAACTGTGGACGGTAGCCTTTGAAGAACGGAGTGTGACGACCGCCTTCTTCCTTGCTCAGAACGTAAACTTCTGCGGTGAACTTGGTGTGCGGCTTAACCGAACCCGGCTTAACCAGAACCTGGCCACGCTCAACGTCGTCACGCTTGGTACCACGCAGCAGAACGCCGCAGTTCTCGCCAGCACGACCTTCGTCGAGCAGCTTGCGGAACATTTCAACACCGGTGCAGGTGGTGGTGGTGGTGTCACGCAGACCAACGATTTCCAGTGCATCTTGAACGCGAACGATACCGCGCTCGATACGACCAGTCACAACAGTACCACGACCCGAGATCGAGAATACGTCTTCGATTGGCATCAGGAATGGCTTGTCGATAGCACGCTCTGGTTCTGGGATGTAGCTGTCCAGGGTTTCAACCAGTTTACGAACGGCAGTGGTGCCCATTTCGTTGTCGTCTTTGCCTTCCAGCGCCATACGAGCCGAACCGATGATGATTGGAGTGTCATCGCCCGGGAAGTCGTAGGTGGACAGCAGGTCGCGAACTTCCATCTCGACCAGTTCCAGCAGCTCAGCGTCGTCTACCAGGTCAGCCTTGTTCAGGAAAACCACGATGTACGGAACGCCTACCTGACGGGACAGCAGGATGTGCTCACGGGTTTGTGGCATCGGACCATCAGCGGCCGAGCAAACCAGGATCGCGCCGTCCATCTGGGCAGCACCGGTGATCATGTTCTTCACATAGTCAGCGTGACCTGGGCAGTCAACGTGAGCGTAGTGACGGATCTTCGAGTTGTACTCGACGTGCGCGGTGTTGATGGTGATACCACGAGCTTTTTCTTCTGGCGCGCTGTCGATTTTATCGAAATCAACGATTGCGGAACCGAAAACTTCGGAGCAAACGCGAGTCAGAGCTGCGGTCAGAGTGGTTTTACCGTGGTCAACGTGACCGATGGTGCCAACGTTGACGTGCGGTAGGGAACGATCAAATTTTTCTTTAGCCACGACAATTAACTCCTTGCCTAAAGGACTGAATCAGCCTTGTTTTTTGGTTACAGTTTCGACGATGTGCGACGGAGCTGTATTGTATTTTTTGAATTCCATAGAGTAGCTTGCGCGACCCTGGGACATCGAACGAACGTCGGTCGCATAACCGAACATCTCGCCCAACGGAACTTCAGCACGGATCACTTTACCGGAGACCGTGTCTTCCATACCCAGAATCATGCCGCGACGACGGTTAAGGTCGCCCATCACGTCACCCATATAGTCTTCAGGCGTAACAACCTCTACCGCCATGATCGGCTCGAGCAACTCACCACCGCCCTTCTGGGCTAGTTGCTTGGTCGCCATGGAAGCAGCCACCTTAAACGCCATCTCGTTCGAGTCGACGTCGTGGTAAGAACCATCAAACACGGTAGCCTTCAGGCCGATCAGCGGATAGCCGGCAACTACGCCGTTCTTCATCTGCTCTTCGATACCCTTCTGGATAGCCGGGATGTATTCCTTAGGAACCACACCACCCACTACTTCGTTCACGAATTGCAGACCTTCCTGACCTTCGTCAGCAGGAGCAAAACGGATCCAGCAATGGCCGAACTGGCCACGACCGCCGGACTGACGAACGAACTTGCCTTCGATTTCGCAATTCTTCGTGATGCGCTCACGATACGAAACCTGAGGCTTACCGATGTTGGCTTCGACGTTGAACTCACGGCGCATCCGGTCAACCAGGATGTCCAGGTGCAACTCGCCCATGCCAGAGATGATCGTTTGACCAGTCTCTTCATCAGTCTTGACGCGGAAAGACGGGTCTTCCTGAGCAAGTTTGCCCAGAGCGATACCCATTTTTTCCTGGTCATCCTTGGTCTTAGGCTCTACGGCAACCGAAATAACCGGCTCCGGGAAGTCCATGCGAACCAGGATGATTGGCTTGTCAGCGTTGCACAAGGTTTCACCAGTGGTGACGTCCTTCATGCCGATCAGGGCCGCGATGTCACCAGCGCGTACTTCCTTGATCTCTTCACGGGCGTTTGCGTGCATTTGCACCATACGACCCACGCGCTCTTTCTTGCCTTTGACCGAGTTGATCACGCCGTCGCCGGAGGCCAACACGCCCGAGTAAACACGGACGAAAGTCAAGGTACCCACGAATGGGTCGGTAGCGATCTTGAACGCCAGAGCCGAGAACGGCTCGTTGTCGTCTGCATGACGCTCCATCTGCTTTTCCTCGTCATCCGGGTCAGTACCCTTGATGGCAGGAATGTCGGTTGGAGCCGGCAGGTAGTCGATAACGGCGTCGAGAACCAGGGGAACACCCTTGTTCTTGAAGGAAGAACCGCAAACAGCCAGAACGATCTCACCAGCGATAGTACGCTGACGCAGAGCACCCTTGATTTCCTCGACGGTGAGTTCTTCACCTTCAAGGTACTTGTTCATCAGTTCTTCGCTGGCTTCGGCCGCAGCCTCAACCATGTTGTTGCGCCACTCTTCAGCCAGTTCCTGCAGTTCAGCAGGGATGGCTTCACGACGAGGAGTCATACCCTTGTCGGCATCGTTCCAGTAAACGGCTTCCATGGTCATCAGATCGATCTGACCCTGGAAGTTGTCTTCGGAACCGATAGCCAGCTGGATAGGCACCGGAGTGTGACCCAGACGCTGCTTGATCTGAGCGATCACGCGCAGGAAGTTCGCACCGGCACGGTCCATCTTGTTCACGTAAACGATACGTGGAACACCGTACTTGTTGGCTTGACGCCATACGGTTTCGGACTGAGGCTCAACGCCGGAAGTACCGCAGAACACAACGACCGCGCCGTCGAGTACACGCAGGGAACGTTCAACTTCAATGGTGAAGTCTACGTGGCCCGGGGTATCGATGACGTTGAAACGGTACTGGTCTTTGTGCTGCTTGGCGGAACCCTGCCAGAAGGCGGTAATGGCAGCAGAAGTAATGGTAATACCACGCTCCTGCTCCTGCACCATCCAGTCTGTGGTCGCGGCGCCGTCATGCACCTCGCCCATTTTGTGACTTTTGCCAGTGTAAAAAAGGACGCGCTCAGTGGTGGTGGTTTTACCAGCATCCACGTGTGCAACGATACCAATGTTACGGTAGCGATTAATCGGTGTTGTACGAGCCATAAAGCCCTCGCAAAATTAGTGACGCTAAAATTAGAAGCGGTAGTGCGAGAAAGCCTTGTTGGCTTCAGCCATACGGTGAACGTCTTCACGCTTCTTAACTGCAGCACCTTTACCTTCGGCAGCGTCCAACAGTTCGCCAGCCAAACGCAGAGCCATAGACTTCTCGCCGCGCTTGCGGGCGTAGTCTACCAACCAGCGCATTGCCAGAGCGTTACGACGGGAAGGACGAACCTCGACCGGAACCTGGTAAGTAGCACCACCAACGCGGCGCGACTTCACTTCGACCAGCGGAGCGATGGCGTCGAGTGCTTTTTCGAAGAGTTCCAGGGGATCGGTGCCGGCCTTACGAGCCTTCACGGTATCCAGGGCACCATAAACGATACGCTCGGCAACGGCTTTCTTGCCGCTTTCCATTACGTGGTTCATGAATTTGGCGAGGATTTGGCTTCCGTATTTCGGATCGTCCAGAATCTCACGCTTGGCTGCTACGCGACGTCTTGGCATTGATAAGCCCTCAAACGGTCTTCAGGTTAGCCCGGGACAGCTCCTATGGATGCGTGCCCGACCTTACTCTTATCGACTCAATAAAATGAAAAACTGCAAAACGGCCGATTACTTCGGACGCTTGGTACCGTACTTCGAACGACCCTGGTTACGACCTTTAACACCGGAAGTATCCAACGAACCGCGAACGGTGTGGTAACGAACACCTGGCAAGTCTTTTACACGACCGCCGCGGATCAGTACCACGCTGTGCTCTTGCAGGTTGTGGCCTTCACCGCCGATGTACGAGGAAACCTCGAAACCGTTGGTCAGGCGCACACGGCATACTTTACGCAGTGCCGAGTTAGGTTTTTTCGGCGTGGTGGTGTACACACGGGTGCACACGCCACGGCGTTGCGGGCAGTTCTGCAGCGCAGGCACGTCGGATTTCTCGACGATACGCTTACGCGGCTGACGTACCAGCTGGTTGATAGTTGCCATCTACTAGCTCCACTGTTGTCTTGCGACGCTATTGTCTTGCAAGAAAAGCAAAATGGCAGGAACGAGTTCCCGCCAAATTTAGGGGTACAAGAGTCTAAAGAGGATCTTGTCCCCAGTCAAGGCAAGGCCCCGCCCTCCCCGCTCATCCAATCTCGACAATTTGTCTCGATTCGATGAACGGAGTGACCAGGGCCTCACACTCATTTACCGCAGAACTCAGTTACCGCTCGAGTTCAGCGCTTCGGTCAGTGCAGCTTCCACTTCACTGGCGCTTACGCGCAACGGCTTGTCTGCATCACGGCGGCGCTTACGCTCGCTGTGATAAGCCAGGCCGGTACCAGCCGGGATCAGACGACCCACGACCACGTTTTCTTTCAGGCCGCGCAGGTAATCGCGCTTGCCGGTTACCGCCGCTTCGGTCAGTACGCGAGTGGTTTCCTGGAAGGAAGCCGCCGAGATGAACGATTCGGTGGACAACGACGCCTTGGTGATACCCAGCAGAACACGAGTGAACTTGGAGACAAACTTGTCTTCGCCGCTCAGACGCTCGTTCTCTACCAGTACGTGAGTCAATTCCATCTGGTCGCCCTTGATGAAACTGGAATCGCCGGATTCAGCGATCTCAACTTTACGCAGCATCTGACGCAGGATGGTCTCGATGTGCTTGTCGTTGATCTTCACGCCTTGCAGACGGTAAACGTCCTGGATCTCGTTGACGATGTACTTGGCCAGCGCACTCACACCCAGCAGACGCAGGATGTCGTGTGGATCGCTCGGACCGTCGGAGATAACTTCGCCGCGGTTTACCTGTTCGCCTTCGAACACGTTCAGGTGACGCCACTTCGGAATCAGCTCTTCGTACGGATCGCTACCGTCGTTCGGGGTGATAACCAGACGGCGCTTGCCCTTGGTCTCTTTACCGAACGCGATGGTGCCGCTGACTTCAGCCAGAATCGACGCTTCTTTCGGACGACGGGCTTCGAACAAGTCGGCAACACGCGGCAGACCACCGGTGATGTCTCGAGTTTTCGAAGTCTCTTGCGGGATACGAGCGATAACATCACCGATCGCGATCTTCGCACCATCCGCTACACCGACCAAGGCGTTGGCTGGCAGGAAGTACTGAGCGATAACGTCAGTGCCTGGCAGCAACAGATCCTTGCCGTTGTCGTCGACCATCTTCACGGCAGGACGGATGTCTTTACCGGCAGCTGGACGATCTTTGGCGTCGAGTACTTCAATGTTGGTCATACCGGTCAATTCGTCAGTCTGACGCTTGATCGTGATGCCTTCTTCCATGCCCACGTAGGTCACGGTACCTTTCATTTCGGTAACGATCGGGTGAGTGTGCGGATCCCACTTGGCCACGATGGCGCCAGCTTCGACCTTGTCACCTTCTTTAACCGAAATCACGGCACCGTACGGCAGCTTGTAACGCTCACGCTCACGACCGAAGTCATCAGCGATAGCCAGCTCACCGGAACGGGACACGGCAACCAGGTGACCATCCACTCGCTCAACATGCTTCAGGTTGTGCAGACGGACGGTACCGCCATTCTTCACCTGAACGCTGTCGGCCGCGGAGGTCCGGCTTGCCGCACCACCGATGTGGAACGTACGCATCGTCAGCTGGGTACCCGGCTCACCGATGGACTGGGCAGCGATAACGCCGACCGCTTCACCGATGTTCACCTGGTGACCACGAGCCAGATCGCGACCGTAGCACTTGGCGCAAATACCGAAACGGGTTTCGCAGCTGATCGGCGAACGCACGATCACTTCGTCGATGCTGTTCAGCTCGATGAACTCGACCCACTTCTCGTCTACCAGGGTGCCGGCAGGAACGATGACGTCCTCGGTACCTGGCTTGAATACGTCACGGGCGATAACTCGACCCAATACGCGCTCACCCAGCGGCTCTACAACGTCACCGCCTTCAATGTGCGGAGTCATCAGCAGACCGTGTTCGGTGCCGCAATCGATCTCGGTTACAACCAGATCCTGCGCCACGTCTACCAGACGACGAGTCAGATAACCCGAGTTCGCCGTTTTCAACGCGGTATCCGCCAGACCTTTACGAGCACCGTGAGTGGAGATGAAGTACTGGAGTACGCTCAAACCTTCACGGAAGTTCGCAGTAATCGGCGTTTCAATGATGGAACCGTCCGGCTTGGCCATCAGGCCACGCATACCGGCCAGCTGACGAATCTGTGCTGCGGAACCCCGCGCACCCGAGTCGGCCATCATGTACATCGAGTTGAAAGACTCTTGGTCGACTTCGACGCCATGACGGTCGATGACTTTCTCTTTCGAGAGGTTAGCCATCATCGCCTTGGAAACTTCGTCGTTCGCCTTGGACCAAAGGTCGATCACTTTGTTGTACTTCTCGCCCTGGGTTACCAGGCCGGAGGCGTACTGACTTTCGATCTCTTTCACTTCGTCGGTGGCTGCACCGATGATGCGGGCTTTTTCGTCCGGGATAACGAAGTCGTTAACACCGATGGAAACGCCGGAAATGGTCGAATAGGCAAAACCGGTGTACATCAACTGGTCAGCGAAGATCACGGTCTCTTTCAGACCAACCACGCGGTAGCACTGGTTGATCAGCTTGGAGATCGCCTTTTTCTTCATCGGCAGGTTGACGACGTCGTACGACAGACCTTTTGGCACAACCTGGAACAGCAGCGCACGGCCGACAGTGGTGTCGACGATACGGGTGTTGGTCACGCTGCCGCCATCACGGTCGTTGACGGTTTCGTTGATCCGCACCTTGACCTTGGCGTGCAGTGCGGCTTCGCCGGCACGGAACACACGGTCAACTTCCTGCAGATCCGCGAACACACGACCTTCGCCCTTGGCGTTGATCGCTTCACGAGTCATGTAGTACAGACCCAATACAACGTCCTGCGACGGAACGATGATTGGCTCACCGTTGGCTGGCGACAGAATGTTGTTGGTCGACATCATCAACGCACGCGCTTCGAGCTGGGCTTCCAGCGTCAGCGGTACGTGCACGGCCATTTGGTCGCCGTCGAAGTCGGCGTTGTACGCGGCGCAGACCAGAGGGTGCAGCTGGATAGCCTTACCTTCGATCAGTACCGGTTCAAACGCCTGGATACCCAGACGGTGAAGAGTCGGTGCACGGTTGAGAAGAACCGGGTGTTCGCGAATCACTTCAGCGAGAACGTCCCAAACCTCTGGCAGTTCGCGCTCGACCATCTTCTTGGCAGCCTTGATGGTGGTAGCGAGACCACGCATTTCAAGCTTGCCGAAAATGAACGGCTTGAACAGCTCGAGAGCCATTTTCTTCGGCAGACCGCACTGGTGCAGACGCAGGGTCGGACCTACGGTAATTACCGAACGGCCGGAGTAGTCAACACGCTTACCGAGCAAGTTCTGACGGAAACGACCCTGTTTACCCTTGATCATGTCAGCCAGGGATTTCAGAGGACGCTTGTTGGAACCGGTGATAGCGCGGCCACGACGACCGTTGTCGAGCAGTGCGTCGACGGCTTCCTGCAACATACGCTTTTCGTTGCGCACGATGATGTCCGGAGCGGACAGATCCAGCAGGCGCTTCAAGCGGTTGTTACGGTTGATCACTCGACGATACAGATCGTTGAGGTCGGAAGTCGCGAAGCGACCGCCATCCAGCGGGACCAGTGGACGCAGATCTGGCGGCAGAACCGGCAGAACGGTCAGCACCATCCACTCTGGCAGGTTGCCGGAACCCTGGAAGGCTTCCATCAACTTCAGACGCTTGGACAGCTTCTTGATCTTGGTTTCGGAGTTGGTTTGCGGAATCTCTTCACGCAGACGGCCAATCTCGTGCTCCAGGTCGATAGCGTGCAGCAGTTCGCGGACAGCTTCGGCACCCATGCGGGCATCGAAATCGTCGCCGAACTCTTCCAGCGCTTCGAAGTACTGCTCGTCGTTGAGCAGCTGACCTTTTTCAAGGGTGGTCATGCCTGGATCGATAACGACATAGCTCTCGAAGTAGAGAACGCGTTCGATATCACGCAGGGTCATGTCCATCAGCAAGCCGATACGGGACGGCAGCGATTTCAGGAACCAGATGTGGGCAACTGGCGAGGCCAGTTCGATGTGCGCCATGCGCTCACGACGAACTTTTGCCAGCGCGACTTCAACGCCGCACTTCTCGCAGATCACACCACGGTGCTTCAAGCGCTTGTACTTACCGCACAGGCACTCGTAATCCTTTACCGGGCCAAAGATCTTGGCGCAGAACAGGCCGTCACGCTCAGGTTTGAACGTACGGTAGTTGATGGTTTCCGGCTTTTTAACTTCACCGAACGACCACGAACGGATCATCTCAGGCGATGCCAATCCGATACGGATGGCGTCGAACTCTTCGACTTGACCCTGGTTTTTCAGCAAATTCAGTAGGTCTTTCAAGGCCTTTCCTCCTGGCGGAGCAGAGAGCGGGCAATCCTGCCCCGCTCTCGATTCGCGTCACGTGTTATTCGGTTTCCAGATCGATATCGATGCCGAGGGAACGAATTTCCTTGATCAACACGTTGAAGGACTCGGGCATGCCCGGCTCCATACGGTGATCGCCATCCACGATGTTCTTGTACATCTTGGTACGGCCGTTCACATCGTCCGACTTCACTGTGAGCATTTCTTGCAGAGTGTAAGCGGCACCGTATGCTTCCAGTGCCCAGACCTCCATCTCCCCGAAACGCTGACCACCGAACTGCGCCTTACCACCCAGCGGCTGCTGGGTAACCAGGCTGTACGAACCGGTAGAACGAGCGTGCATCTTGTCGTCTACCAAGTGGTTCAGCTTCAGCATGTACATGTAGCCAACGGTAACCGGGCGCTCGAACTTGTTGCCGGTACGGCCGTCGGTCAGCTGCATCTGGCCGCTTTCTGGCAGGTCCGCCAGTTTCAGCATGGCCTTGATTTCGCTTTCCTTGGCACCGTCGAACACTGGAGTGGCCATTGGAACGCCGCCACGCAGGTTTTGAGCCAGATCCAGGATTTCCTGGTCCGAGAAGTCATCGAGGCTTTCCTGACGACCGCCGATCTCGTTATAGATCTCGTGCAGGAACTTGCGAAGCTCGGCGACCTTGCGCTGCTCTTCAACCATGCGGTTGATCTTCTCGCCCAGACCTTTGGCCGCGAGGCCCAGGTGGGTTTCAAGGATCTGACCAACGTTCATACGCGAAGGTACGCCCAACGGGTTGAGGACGACGTCGACCGGGGTGCCATTGGCATCGTGCGGCATGTCTTCAACCGGCATGATCACGGAGACCACACCTTTGTTACCGTGACGACCGGCCATCTTGTCGCCCGGCTGGATGCGACGACGGATTGCCAGGTAAACCTTGACGATTTTCAGCACGCCTGGAGCCAGGTCATCGCCCTGCTGCAGTTTGCGCTTCTTGTCTTCGAACTTGTCGTCCAGCAGACGGCGACGATCAACGATGTAGGCCTGAGCCTTCTCGAGCTGCTCGTTCAGAGCATCTTCAGTCATGCGCAGTTTGAACCACTGGCCGTGCTCAAGACCGTCGAGAACTTCGTCGGTGATGTCCTGGCCTTTCTTCAGACCGGCGCCGCCTTCGGCTTTGTGGCCGACCAGAGCGGAACGCAGACGTTCGAAAGTAGCACCTTCAACGATGCGGAACTCTTCGTTCAGGTCCTTGCGGATCTCGTCCAGCTGGGACTTCTCGATCGACAGGGCACGAGCATCACGCTCAACGCCGTCGCGGGTGAAGACCTGTACGTCGATGACAGTACCTTTGGTACCGGTAGGTACACGCAGGGAAGTGTCTTTAACGTCGCTGGCTTTTTCACCGAAGATCGCACGCAGCAGTTTTTCTTCCGGAGTCAGCTGGGTCTCGCCTTTCGGAGTGACCTTACCGACCAGGATGTCGCCTGCGCCAACTTCAGCACCTACGTAAACGATACCGGCTTCGTCCAGCTTGTTCAGAGCCGCTTCACCCACGTTCGGGATGTCGGCAGTGATTTCCTCTGGGCCAAGCTTGGTGTCACGGGCCACACAGGTCAGTTCCTGGATGTGGATCGTGGTGAAACGGTCTTCCTGAACCACACGCTCGGACAGGCAGATGGAGTCTTCGAAGTTGAAGCCGTTCCATGCCATGAACGCGATGCGCATGTTCTGACCCAGTGCCAGTTCACCCATGTCGGTGGACGGGCCGTCGGCCATGATGTCGCTACGCTGAACCCGATCACCCTTACGCACCAGCGGACGCTGGTTGATGCAGGTGTTCTGGTTGGAGCGGGTGTACTTGGTCAGGTTGTAGATGTCGACACCGGCTTCACCGGTTTCAACTTCGTCATCGGCAACACGAACCACGATACGGCTGGCGTCGACGGAGTCGATCACGCCGCCACGACGAGCCACGACGCAAACGCCGGAGTCACGGGCTACGTTACGCTCCATGCCGGTACCTACCAGCGGCTTGTCAGCGCGCAGGGTTGGTACAGCTTGACGCTGCATGTTCGAACCCATCAACGCACGGTTGGCGTCGTCGTGCTCGAGGAACGGAATCAGCGACGCAGCAACCGAAACTACCTGCTTCGGCGATACGTCCATCAAGGTGACGTCTTCCGGCGCCTTGACGGTGAATTCGTTCAAGTGACGAACAGCTACCAGCTCGTCGATCAGGACTTTCTTGTCGTTCATCGTGGCCGAGGCCTGAGCGATCACGTGATCGGCTTCTTCGATGGCGGACAGGAACACGATCTCGTCGGTGACCAGAGCGTCTTTCACCACGCGGTACGGGCTCTCGAGGAAGCCGTACTGGTTGGTGCGCGCATAAGCGGCCAGGGAGTTGATCAGACCGATGTTCGGACCTTCCGGCGTTTCAATCGGGCATACACGACCGTAGTGAGTCGGGTGTACGTCACGCACTTCAAAGCCGGCACGCTCACGAGTCAGACCGCCAGGGCCGAGTGCAGAAACACGACGCTTGTGGGTGATCTCGGACAGCGGGTTGTTCTGGTCCATGAACTGGGACAGCTGGCTGGAACCGAAGAACTCCTTCACCGCCGCAGCCACTGGCTTGGCGTTGATCAGGTCTTGTGGCATCAGGCCTTCGCTTTCAGCCATCGACAGACGCTCTTTGACCGCACGCTCAACACGTACCAGGCCAACGCGGAACTGGTTCTCGGCCATTTCGCCTACGCAGCGAACACGACGGTTACCCAGGTGGTCGATGTCATCGACGATGCCTTTACCGTTACGGATGTCGACCAGGGTCTTCAGTACCGCGACGATGTCTTCCTTGCACAGCACGCCCGAACCTTCGATCTCGGTACGACCGATACGACGGTTGAACTTCATCCGCCCGACCGCAGACAGGTCATAGCGCTCAGGGCTGAAGAACAGGTTGTTGAACAGGGTCTCGGCAGCGTCCTTGGTTGGCGGCTCGCCAGGACGCATCATGCGATAGATCTCGACCAGCGCTTCCAGTTGGTTGCTGGTGGAGTCGATCTTCAGGGTGTCGGAGACGAACGGACCGCAGTCGATATCGTTGGTGTACAGAGTTTCGATGCGAACAACCTGAGCCTTGGCGATTTTGGCCAGGATCTCGGTGTTCAGCTCGGTGTTGCACTCTGCCAGGATTTCGCCGGTTGCCGGGTGCACGATGACCTTGGCGGTTGTACGACCCAGGACGTAGTCCAGAGGCACATCCAGCTCTTTGATCCCGGCTTTTTCCAGCTGGTTGATGTGGCGAGCGGTGATACGACGACCCTGCTCGACAATAACCTTGCCTTTGTCATCCTGAATATCGAGGACAGCGATTTCACCGCGCAGGCGCTGAGGCACCAGCTCCAGGCTCAGGGTCTCGCCCTTCACGTGGAATACGTTGGTGGTATAGAACGCGTCCAGCACTTCTTCAGTGGTATAGCCCAGCGCGCGCAGCAGTACCGAGGCAGGCAGCTTGCGACGACGGTCGATACGCACGAATACGCAGTCTTTCGGGTCGAACTCGAAGTCCAGCCACGAACCGCGGTAAGGGATGATGCGCGCGGAGTACAGCAGTTTGCCGGAGCTGTGCGTCTTGCCACGGTCGTGGTCGAAGAACACGCCTGGCGAACGGTGCAGCTGGGAAACGATTACACGCTCGGTACCGTTGATTACGAAGGTACCGTTCTCAGTCATCAGGGGGATTTCACCCATGTAGACTTCTTGCTCTTTGATGTCCTTGATCGCTTTGTTCGACGACTCTTTGTCGAAAATGATCAGGCGCACTTTTACCCGCAAAGGTACGGCGTAAGTTACACCGCGCAATACGCATTCTTTGACATCAAATGCCGGTTCGCCCAGGCGATAACCGACGTACTCCAGCGCAGCATTGCCGGAGTAGCTGATGATCGGGAAAACGGATTTGAAGGCCGCATGCAGGCCCACGTCGCGGAACTGATCTTTAGTCGCTCCCGCTTGCAAGAATTCACGATACGAATCCAGCTGGATGGCCAGGAGGTACGGCACATCCATGACGTCCGGCAACTTGCTAAAGTCCTTGCGGATACGTTTTTTCTCAGTATATGAGTAAGCCATCAGCGTTCCCCAGCTTGGTCACCTGCTTGTTTGGCCCCTCCCGACGGGAGCAGCCAGAAAATCGTGCAAACCCCATGGTTTGCGCCACCGCATCGGGTGGTTACAGCACGTTATCAGCACCGACCCAGTCGGCTGCCAATAACGGAAAAAGGCCGGTGGCAAGAGCCACCAGCCATCAGCCTGTCGCTTAACGCTCGGGCTGGAGGAGCAAAGTCGATGCTTACTTCAGCTCGACTTTAGCGCCTGCTTCTTCCAGAGCTGCTTTGGCTTTGTCAGCTGCGTCTTTGGCAACAGCTTCCAGAACCATGGCAGGTGCGCCGTCAACTACAGCCTTGGCTTCTTTCAAGCCCAGACCGGTCAGTTCACGTACAGCCTTGATCACGTTAACTTTCTTCTCGCCAGCTTCGGTCAGCATGACGTTGAATTCGGTTTGCTCTTCAGCAACGGCAGCAGCAACAGCTGGACCAGCCGATGCAGCAGCAGCGGTAACGCCGAATTTTTCTTCGAAAGCTTTGATCAGCTCAACAACTTCCATTACGGACATGTTGCCAACTGCTTCAAGGATATCGTTCTGAGAGATAGACATGAATCTAATTCCTGATATTGGGGACGGCCTACGCGACCATCGAAAAAAACAAAAAACGCGAGAAGTTGACGAGCCTTAGGCTGCAGCAGCTTCTTTCTGGTCGCGAATTGCCGCCAGAGTACGAGCCAACTTGCTGGTAGCGCCTTGAATCACGCTCATCAGCTGAGAAATTGCTTCGTCACGGGTCGGCAGAGTTGCCAGTACGTCGATTTGGTTAGCTGCGAGGAACTTGCCCTCGAACGCAGCTGCCTTGATCTCGAACTTGTCCTGACCCTTTGCGAATTCCTTGAAGATCCGGGCAGCAGCGCCTGGATGTTCTTTGGAGAACGCAATCAGGGTAGGGCCAGTGAACACGTCGTTGAGGACACTGAATTCAGTGTCAGCAACAGCGCGCTTGAGCAGGGTGTTACGTACAACACGTACGTAAACGCCAGCTTCACGAGCCTCTTTACGGAGTCCGGTCATCGCGCCTACTGTTACGCCACGGGCATCAGCCACGACAGCGGACAGAGCGACTTTGGCAGCCTCGTTGACTTCAGCGACGATGGCCTTCTTGTCTTCGAGTTTAATTGCCACGGGTTTAACTCCTGCTTGTTACCGTTTCATCTGGTCGAAACCGGATGTCGTTTTGGTGTCTGATTCGGTAAGGAACCGGGAGCACCATCTGCGTAGGCTTGTGGTTTAAGACTTGCGTCGCCTACGGTCTTGGATAGCCCCCGCCAGGCAGGGACCCCAATTTTTCAATTGGCGCAATCGCTTGCACCAATCTGTGTCTTACGCGTCGAGCGAGCTTTGGTCGATGACCAGACCTGGGCCCATAGTGGTGCTCAGGGTAACGCGCTTGACGTAAATGCCTTTCGAGGAAGCTGGCTTGATACGCTTCAGATCAGCGATCAGGGCTTCAACGTTTTCCTTCAGCTTGACGGCGTCGAAGCCGATCTTGCCAACGGAAGTGTGGATGATGCCGTTTTTGTCGGTGCGATAACGAACCTGACCAGCCTTGGCGTTTTTAACCGCGGTAGCTACGTCTGGGGTTACGGTGCCGACTTTAGGGTTAGGCATCAGGCCACGTGGACCGAGGATCTGACCCAACTGACCTACAACGCGCATTGCATCCGGGGATGCGATCACTACGTCATAGTTCAGGTCGCCGCCTTTCATTTCGGCAGCCAGGTCGTCCATGCCTACGCGGTCAGCGCCGGCAGCCAGAGCGGCTTCAGCAGCTGGACCCTGGGTGAACACAGCAACGCGAACGGTCTTGCCAGTGCCGTGTGGCAGCACAGTAGCGCTACGAACGACCTGGTCGGATTTACGCGGGTCAACACCCAGGTTTACAGCTACGTCGAACGACTCGCTGAACTTGACAGTCGACAGCTCGGCCAGCAGGGCAGCAGCGTCTACAAAGTTGTAGGCCTTGCCTGCTTCGATTTTGCCGGCGATAGCCTTTTGACGCTTGGTCAGCTTAGCCATTACACACCCTCCACGTTAAGGCCCATGCTACGAGCAGAACCGGCGATGGTACGCACGGCTGCTTCCATATCAGCTGCAGTCAGATCCGCGTTTTTGGTTTTCGCGATTTCTTCCAGCTGAGCACGGGTCACGGTGCCAACCTTAACGGTGTTCGGACGAGCGGAACCGCTGGTCAGACCGGCCGCCTTCTTCAGCAGAACCGAAGCAGGGGTGGATTTGGTTTCGAAAGTGAAGCTACGGTCGCTGTAGACAGTGATGATCACTGGAGTCGGCAGACCTGGCTCAAGACCCTGAGTACGGGCGTTGAAAGCCTTGCAGAATTCCATGATGTTCACGCCGTGCTGACCCAGAGCAGGACCAACAGGTGGGCTTGGGTTAGCCTGAGCGGCCTTCACTTGCAGCTTGATGTAAGCGGTAATCTTCTTGGCCATGAGGCACTCCAAATTACGGGTTCGAACGCCTCGAGAGGCTCCCCGGTTACTTGCGCGTTTATCCCAGTGACGACAAAACCCCACAGCCTACGGCTGCGGGGTTGGGATTTTTGTTCAACTAGACCTTTTCGACCTGGCTGAACTCGAGCTCCACCGGAGTAGAGCGACCGAAAATGAGCACTGCGACCTGAATCCGGCTCTTTTCGTAGTTAACTTCTTCAACAACACCGGTAAAGTCCGCAAACGGACCGTCGTTGACGCGCACCGACTCACCCGGCTCGAACAACGTCTTCGGCTTCGGCTTGTCGCTACCATCGGCAACGCGACGCAGAATGGCTTCTGCTTCTTTATCGGTGATTGGCGCAGGCTTATCAGCAGTACCGCCGATGAAACCCATCACCCGAGGAGTATCCTTGACCAAGTGCCAAGTACCCTCGTTCATATCCATCTGCACCAGCACATAGCCAGGGAAGAATTTGCGTTCGCTTTTGCGCTTCTGGCCATTGCGCATTTCAACCACTTCTTCAGTGGGAACCAGAATCTCGCCGAAGCCATCTTCCATACCGGCCAGCTTTACGCGCTCGATCAGCGAGCGCATTACATGCTTCTCGTAACCGGAGTAAGCATGCACAACATACCAACGCTTAGCCACGGGACACCCTTAGCCGACAATCAAGGAAACAAGCCAGCCGAGCAGGGAATCAAGCCCCCACAACAGCAACGCCATAACCAGGACAACAGCCACAACGATCAACGTGGTCTGCGTGGTTTCTTGGCGAGTTGGCCAAACGACTTTACGAATTTCGGTGCGCGCTTCCTTAACCAGCACAAAGAAAGACTTGCCCTTGACCGTCTGCAGGCCTACAAAGGCAGCTACAGCAGCAATAGCAAGCAATGCGAGTACGCGGTACAGGATCGGCGAAGCAGAAAAGTACTGATTGCCAACAACGCCAACAACCACCAGAGCGACTACTACAAGCCACTTGAGGAGGTCGAAACGAGAGCCTTGAGCTTCAGCTTTAGGAGTCATCTATGAAGATCCTGTGAAAAGAAAGCCAGACACACCGAGTGAATCTGGCAGGTCAGGAGGGAATCGAACCCCCAACCTACGGTTTTGGAGACCGTCGCTCTGCCAATTGAGCTACTGACCTAAAACAAAATCAGGCCGACCATTATGCCGACCCGAAAAAGACTTTACAACACTTACCAGGCAATCCTGGTTGCAACACCGGCATTCTCGACACCGGCAACCTTCAGAAACACAATCAGGCGCAACCACTACCACCTAAAACAAAGGCAGATATTTTCATATCTGCCTTGTTATATGGAGCTCTTGAGCGGATTTGAACCGCTGACCTCACCCTTACCAAGGGTGTGCTCTACCAACTGAGCTACAAGAGCGTAACACTGCGCAAAACCTGTAAACTTGGAGCGGGTAGCGGGAATCGAACCCGCATCATCAGCTTGGAAGGCTGAGGTTCTACCACTAAACTATACCCGCGAGGCTTACAGCTCTCGCTAAAAATGGTGGAGGGGGAAGGATTCGAACCTTCGAAGTCGTAGACGTCAGATTTACAGTCTGATCCCTTTGGCCGCTCGGGAACCCCTCCTAAGCGAGCCGGCATTCTACATCATGCCAGCCTTCTGTCAAGCATTTTTCTCATTAAAAACCTGAGCTTAGCTGCGTTGACCTCGCTTCACACCGCTAACCGTTTCCGGTGTTCGCTGTGGAGCGGGCGCCATTCTATGCAAACTATTCGATGGGTGCAACCCCCTCGCACGGCATTATTTTATGTTTTAACTCATTGAATTCTTTAGAAAGGTTTATCAGCTGCAAATCGTCCAGCCAACGCCGGCTTTCCGGCGCGATACGCACCCAATACCCTGCCCCTTCGGTCGCAGCTTTCGGCAGAGACTGATACTTGACCTCCATCCCGCTCAAACGACGCTCAACCGCCTGCGCGGCCTCCTGGCGCGTATAGCCGCCCAGATAAAGGCAGCCATTGTCTGTCGAGACAGCCTTACCCTTATCCTTGGAGACGTCACCTGCTTCGCTCAACAAGCGGATATCTTGTTGAGACCCGCGATACAGACTCAAAGGCGTGACATCCTTCGCGCGCAGAGGAGCCTCTTGTTGATGCCAGATGTAGTAGAAGCCATTGAGGACAAGCAGCAGCAGAAACAACCAACGCATAAAAACCTCAGGACAAGGGACAGGCCATGGCCAATCCGACAAACACCAAGTCCGGAACAACCCTGGCCTGAGGCACGGCCTCAGTAACCAGGCTCGCATCCCCCCCGGTGAGGAATACGACAAAGTCCTCACCCCAATAGCTGCGCGCCAACTCGAGCTGAGTCATTACGAAGCCGCGCAACATCAACAGACAGCCACGCTCTACAGCCTCGACAGTCGCGCGCCCCGGGACAAGACTTTCCAGAGCCTGCTCGGCCGCCAGATCCCCATAACGAATTTTGCGAGTGTGGGTGCGCAATTGGTTTCGCATCAACGGCATCCCCGGACAGATGAAACCACCCAGGTGCTCTCCATCCGCCGCGATAAAGTCAGCAGTCACCGCCGTACCGAAGTCGAGCACCAGGCACGCACCCGAAGCCAGATGAAAGCCTCCGAGCATTGCAAGCCACCGGTCCAGACCCAGCCGCTCAAACTCCTCATACCCATTGCGCACACCTGACATTTCGCGCGCTGGCGTTGCGCACACAACCGGCACATCAAAGGTATCCCTGAGCAAAGACGTAAGCGCAGCGGTTTCCTCCGCGGTCCTGACGCTCACCAGCCGGCAAAACGTGAGGGTAAGCCCTTTGAGCCCCCCCAACCCCTCCAGCAATGCGAGATTGGAATCGACGACTCCCTCACCAAGCACCTGCCCGGCATCAACGGCAAGCACACGCCACTTGATGAAACTATTCCCACAATCGAGCTCAAGAATCATCGCGCAACCTCAGGCTCAACTCACCACCACTGAAGACTTTCTCCACACCATCCACCTTCAGGCGCAAGGCGCCTTGGCCATCGATACCAAGTACCTCACCATCAATTTGATTGACACCGGCAATCAACGACACGCTTCGCCCCTGCCACAGATGATTTTGCTCCCACTCCGACTGGATGGCCAAAAAACCACCCGCCTGGTGACGAGCCAGGTATCGCTGCAGCATCTCCCCCAACACCGCGACCAATTGGTTGCGATCAAACAATTTGCCTGACTCGAGCCGCAGGGATGTCCATTGCTGGTCCACTTCGTCAGCGGACTGCATGTTCACATTGATTCCCACTCCCAGGACCACGTGACACACATCTGCAGGATCACCAACCAACTCGAGCAGTATCCCCGCGATTTTTTTCTGACCTACAAGGACATCGTTAGGCCATTTCAATCCAGCGGCTGCAATACCGAGTTCACGCAACGTCTGCAAGACAGCGAGCCCAACGACGAGACTCAAGCCCTCCAACTGACGCATCCCACCATCAATGCGTAGCACCAGGCTGTAATAGACGTTTTCTGCGAATGGACTAACCCACTTGCGACCACGTCGCCCACGCCCGGCTGTCTGCCGCTCCGAAACCACCACAAACGGCGCCGCTTGCCCACGCTCAATAGCGCGCAGCGCCTCGGCATTAGTGGAGTCGATTGAATCGTAAACCCGGACGGGCCAGCTGCAAGAAAGCGCCTGAGCGCTTATCTCGGCAGGATCGAGCAGCGCCAATGGCGCGGACAATTGATAGCCGCGCCCACGAACCTTATGAATAGACAAACCCAGCTCAGCTTCCAAATGCTGAAGCTGCTTCCACACAGCACTACGGCTGACGCCCAGGGCAGCACCCAATGCTTGACCCGAATGGAATCGGCCATCTTTAAGAAGCTTTAACAACGTCAGCATGCAGGTCTCGCCTCACAATGAGGCCCGCATGATAGCCACGCACCGAGCGATTGCATAGAAATCCAGTAGCCGTGACTTTCCCGCGGACAAAAACAAAACCCCTACCTGCATACGCAGATAGGGGTTTCGGAATTTAATCTTGACGATGACCTACTCTCACAT